>JAZKYE010000052.1:0-10992 GCA_045611965.1 Eubacteriales bacterium | reverse complement strand
AAAACTTCACGACTTGTACGAAAAGCATCAGCTTACCCCGTAGGGCGGGGGCTTGCTCCCGCCGCTAAAAAATTCTCAAAACAAAAACTTCCCGAGAGGTGTGACCTCTCGGGGAGTTTTTTATCTTCACGTTTTAGATATTAGCGTTGTATTGTCAAAGATATTGAAAATGATATGCAGCTTATACCAATTATATATTACACTCCATAAACGCTTTTTCGTGGCATAGTGGGACTTTTTGGTATCAAAAAGTCCCACTGTGCTTGTTTTGCGTTTATTCCGGAAGATCGTTGTACTCAAGTGCAAGCGACTGGAGTCTCTCTTCCTTCACTGCATAGAGTGCCTCATACTTCTCAGCCATGTTCTTCATGGTGTATCTGGAAGAAGAAATGAGGTTGTGCCATCTGTTAGCAACTGCCTGATTGTCGATCGGATCAAAGAAGAAACCGATAGAGTCCTCAAAGAGCTTGTCGAAGCAGGTACGAACGTTAGCACGGATGTACTTAAGCATTTCGATGTTGCCTGAAACGCAGTCTGCTAAGGTTTTCCAGTATTCCTCAAGTATCTCGGTGGAGTGGGTGGACTGATAGTGAAGGAATGCAGTACACTGAGTGAACTTCTTGGTGCACCAAGAGATACCGCCCGCTCTACCAACAACGTGGATTTGAGTTTCATATGTTACAGGTGATCCGTCGGGCAATTTTTCTCTGAACACAGGCGGAGGAACGATTCCGAAGCCGCCGATCTCAGGGGTCTTCATATCCTGGTAGTCAGGATACTCAAGAGTGCCGAGAAGGACAACGCCGCCGAAGAGAACCTTACCGCGCGAGAACTGGCTACGAATAGCAAGAAGCGAGGAAGTACCCCAAGCAGCACCGTCGGAATCGGATACGGCTACAACACCGGTAGACTCGAAGAGCTTGGTAAGAGCGTTGGTAAGGCTTACGAGCTCAGAACCATCCTGCGTATAGTAGTACTCATAAGTACCAGCCGCAAGGTCAAGCTTCTTATGAATAATGTTAACGGAAGAACTATAAACCATTCCTGCAGCAGAAAGACCCGAAGAGCAGGAAAGAGCAAATCCTACGGTATCACCAAGGTTTGCAACAGGCTTACCGGAGAGGTTCTTGTAGATAGCTGCGGAATACTTAGCAACTCTCTCGTAGGTCCACTTACCAGCCTCAACCTCGCCGAAGAGGTCGTTAATGTCTTTAACGCCGTCACCGGTGTAGTCCTCAAGACCGGAAATAGTGGAAGCAACCTGATTGTACAGCTTTACGTTAACGGGAACGATGAAGAATGCACGAATAAGGTCGATGAAGTAGTCGGATGCTACAACGTACATCTTGTCAAGGTTAAGGGTAAGAGAGGTCATAAGCTCAGACATGTAGCCTGCACTCTGATAGCCCAGGTTCTTGGTCATGTAGTTTTCGCCGTGCCGATTGGAATAGAGGTTCGCAAACGAACCGAGAAGAGAGGTAGAAAGCACGTCGGTGAGAAAGTTGCAGTACATATCAGGAATAGAGGAAGATCCCGACATAACCTCTGCGTTAATCTTGTCGATACATTTCGACCAGCTATAGTCCTTACCCTCTTCGAAGTACGAATATGTAAGAGTAACTCGGGTTCTTGAAAGTGCTGCTTGATTTCTTGCGTCAACCATTTTGTCGATTGTGCAACTGTCATCTGTTGTGCCCGCAAGATATCTCTCACAGCCCGAGGGAAGCTCGAGGCCGTTAGTATTCTTGGTCATCTTGAAACGGAGATTTGTTTCGGAATAGCTAATATCTTCCCACCAGCCCGGAGCATAAACATTAGCATAAATTATTATGGGCGTCAGATTGCTGATATCGGGTTCAATTTTAGTAATTTTTTTTGTGCATGATGCATCTGAATACCATCCTAAAAATTCGCCTTCTATACCGGTAGGATCCTTGAGTGAAAATGGTTTGGTATGCACGGTATAGCTTTTAGGGTTTGGATTGTTTAAGTCGGATATGTTCTTGTATATTATCGGATATTCATTTAATTTATGCTTCGCGACGAGAGTGATATCGTCTGAAAAGGTGAAAGAATTAACATCGAATAGAGTATCACCGAGATACCATCCCAAGAATGTATATCCGTAAGGAGCGGTAATAGTAGGCAACTCCACATCAATCTTCTCGCCAACAGTTACCTTTTTTTCAAAGTCTAATAATTTACCGTTGCCATCGTCAAATTTTATGGAACAGTGGGTCCTTTCCCATTTTGCGGTTATAATCATATCATCCGTGACAACACAACCTGAGAAAATCCATGGCTCGTTGTTGTAATACCACCCAAGGAAATTATGGTTTGCAAGAGTTGGGTCATCAGGCTTCTCGGTTTTTTGCATGTCTGGTACGATGCGTGGAGCGATTAAAGTACCCCCAGATGTGTCAAATCTTACGACGTGCGAATTCTTACTGTTAATAACACCAACGGTGATTTCTGCCAACCATTTGCTCTCATCGCTATCATAATTATGATTGCTTTTAAACATATCGTATGCGGATTTTCCATCAGTTAATATTTTATCAAAATAAATTGTTTTTCCATCCGAAAGTGTAACCGATAATTTTGATTCGCCGTAAGGAACTATCATTTTAACTGAAATATCCGTTTCGACTGTTCCGTGAAAACCGTCAAGCTTGAGTACAGTTCCGTCGGGGGTAGAATGATAAAGCTCACCGTTGCCGTATATGAGGGATGCGATTTCATAGCTCTCGTTGCCTTTGAGCTTTGCGAACAGAATACCCTCGTTAGAAATACCAAGCTGTTCTATTTGCACTTCTTTATTGCTATTTTCAGTGACGCATGAGGTAAGGGCGAATGATAAACACGCGACTAAAATTAGCACAAAATACAGTATAAACCTCTTTTTCATTATTTGTATCTCCTTTTTGGAAAAAATATTACCTAAAATAAAAAAGTGCGCCCGCAAAGCGAGCGCACTCCACTAATACTCCCCGCTTTGCTGCGACACAAAACTATCCATACAGGTATATGAAAAGGTGGGAAGTACTAAATGGCATAGTACACCCCTGTATGGAATATTTAGTTTTATGTCGCACGCATATTATATCACGCACGCGCAGAATTGTCAAGACAATGGAAGAAAAAAGAAAAAGCCGCACAAAAAATAATGCAGCGTATACCAATTATATATTACACCCCATAAACGCTTTTTCGGGGTAAAGGGGGACTTTTTGGCTTCAAAAAGTCCCCCTTAAGTATTCCCTTGTAAGGGAACGGGGGCCGCTTGCGGTAGATGAGTAGTTTTCTGCCGCGATTAACCCTCGCTCTTCCTCTGCTCAAGATACCTCTTACGCACCTTGTTCAAGAACTCTTGTACCCGCGTTGACTGATAATCGCGGTAGGTCCACGGAAGCTTTTGCCATTTTCCCGAGGCATAGTAGAGCGTAAGCTCGGTATAAATACCGTCCTCGAGTGGAAAGCGGAAGCCTGACGGCTTTGTAGTAGCGAGCATAATTCTGCCATGGCTCATAAATCCGGGATCAAGGTTGATAAGCCTTCTGTCACCGTCGGAAAACTTTGCCTCAATGGCATTTGTGAGCTTTTTTATCTCCGCCTGACGTGATGGGTCAACGGTTTTGCCAAAGCTGAAAATCTTGCGCCTTGCCCCGCCGCCAAGCTCGCCGTCATAGTAGGTCGAAAACTCGTCAGAGAATGAAAACTCATCCGTTTCAAAATCGGTGTCGCCAAAATTCTCACGCATAATATTCATAGCCTGATTGTAAATATCATCATCAAAATATAGCACGCCAAGTATTAGCTTCTCTTTTTCAAATGGTAAAGGCTTGCCCATAAAACACCTCTGAATACAAACAATAATGTGAAAATATTACTCAAATAAGCCCGAAGATAAATATCTTTCGCCCGTATCAGTAAGAATTACAACGATGCTCTTTCCTTCGTTTTCATCAAGGCTTGCAAGCCTTATTGCCGATGATAGCGCAGCGCCCGATGAAATACCTGCAAGCACGCCCTCGGTGGTGGCTAATAGCCTTGCCGCGCTGAATGCCTCGTCCTCATTTGCGGTCATAACCTCGTCAAGCACCTCGCGAATAAGCACCTGTGGGATAAATCCGGCGCCAATGCCCTGTATTCCGTGAGCACCGGCTTTGCCGCCTGAAAGCACGGGTGATGAGGCAGGCTCAACACCAACTACCGTAATCGACTTGCACTTTTCTTTAAGATATTTTCCCGTGCCGCTGATTGTGCCGCCCGTGCCAACGCCTGCGACGAGTATGTCAATGCCACTTCCAAGTGCCGCGTAAATCTCGGGGCCCGTCGTATTGTAATGTGCAAACGCATTGTCAGGGTTAGTAAACTGCGAGGGGATAAATGCGCTTTCGTACTTGCTCGCAAGTTCTTTTGCCCTTGCGATAGCACCTGCCATACCGAGCGATGCGTCGGTAAGCTCAACCTCTGCACCGTACGCACGCATAAGAAGCTGACGCTCGCGCGACATATTCGAGGGCATTACTATTACGGTCTTGTAGCCGCGTATAGCGCCAAGCATAGCAAGTCCTATTCCCGTGTTTCCCGAGGTAGGCTCGATAATAACCGTGCCTTCGCCTATAAGCCCGTCCTCAATAGCGCCGTCAAGCATTGCACGCGCCGCGCGGTCCTTTGTACTGCCACCGGGATTATATCCTTCAAGCTTTGCATATATATCACATTTTAGTGATAACTTGTCTTTAAGTCTGTCGAGGCGCACTATGGGTGTGTTTCCGATAAGCTCTTCTATGCCCGTATAAAATTTTGCCATTTTCGTGTCCTTTCCGAAAAGGGATTTTCTTATTTAAAATAAGTATAGGCACGACGAAAATGCGTGCCTATACCAAGGTTGAATAAATTTAAATTACTCTACGCTCGAGTTGCGTCTTGCTCTTTCAATAGCCTCGGCTCTTGCTCTTTGCGCGTAGGACTTCTTGTAGTTGCGCTTTGCTTCCTTGATTTCGCGCTTCTCGTCCTTTTTGTCCTGCTTCTTCTTTGCGATAGCCTCGCGTTCAATTCGCTCGTTCTCGCGCTCTTCGCTAAGCACAGCCCCGCTCGTAAGCGCACCCTTGTGAATTACCGATGCTATCTCGCGAGGACGCTCAATGATAATCGCGTTTCTCTGTCTTGTGCCGAAGCAGCCCTTCTTAACGGTGATAGAGCTTGCAGTAGGAACGCCAAGGGTGAGAATGGTCTCAATTTCAGCAGTAGCCTTTTTAAGCGAGCAGTAGGTTCTTACGTCTGCTGTAATCTCGCTGACATCGTAGCCTTCCTTGCCAACGGGGGTAGAGATGGTGTACTGAACCTTGCGACGCTTGCAGAAGTAGATGGTATCCTTGTCGTATTCGCTGATGGAAACTACACCGAAGGCAAGCTTCTTGAGGTTCTTGCCGCGAAGGTCGGTGAAGTAGAGCGAGTATGCCATTCCGTCCTCGTCACCGTCGATCTCGCCAACATACTCAGAGCGCAGGCAGTAAACGCCAATATCGTCAATAATTACTCTTGCCTTTGCAACAGAGTCCATAATAAGTCTGTCGCCACGTCCGTCGGTTCTTACCACGTGAAGCTCGTCGTTTGTCGTTACATAGTAGATGCAACCGTCGTCGCGCTTGATAAGTCTGTCAAATCTCGATGCTACGAGAGTGTGATTTTCACCGTCAGCGCTTACCTTCATAAGGCACGCGTTTCTGCCCTCGCCACTTACATAGTAGATCCAGCCCGAGCGGATAGAGAGAATGCGACCTGCATTTTCCATGATTTCCTGCTTTTCGGTGCCGTCGAAGTTAGCAGAGTAAAGGCGGTTGTAATCTTCAGAGCCTACGGTGTAGAAAATCTTGTCAAGGTGCGTCTCGCGGTAACAGTAAATATTGGTATCAATAAGCGTCTTTTCCTTCGTTTCGATATCAATGACGTAAAGATCCATATTATATGCGCTGGGTGCCCAGAGCGAGTAGATAACCTTCGAGCCGACTACATTATGGATTACGCATTCCATATTAAGTATCGCCTCGTTCGTTTCGTCGGTGATGTTGCAGATTCTGAAGCTCTGCTCACCCGTTTCAGCCGCAATGGTGGTGTAGAATATCTTATCACCGAAGTAGTGCATAACGTCAACGATAGACGGAAGCACCGTCCTTGCAATAACGGTGTCCATATCAACGAGAACTACCGAGTAGTTGTTCTGTCTTACGAAGCCCGTGTTCTTAACCTTCTTCTTTCTGCCGAAGCAGCCGCGCTTGGTCTCGTCACGAAGCTTTTTAAGCACGAAGAACTTGCTTCTGTCGGATGAGAAGCGGATAGGACGGTCAGCACCGTAAACATAATCGCCTCGCATCGTAGCCGAGTCAAGCTCACGCACGTTTGCATAGAGAAGCTCGGACGTTGCCTCAAAGCAGCAGATGGTCTCATCGTTTCTAATATAGAATATTCTCGTGCCGTGGCAGCCGATAAGCTTTGAAATATGGGTGATAGAGGGAACCGTCGAGGGAATACCGTCAACTATCTCATAGAGCGTGAAGAGCACGCTGGGGGTGTATTCGGTGGGCTTTTTAAGGTCAAACTCAAAGGTCTCGCGACGCTCAAGAATGTAGCGTCTGCCAGCCATCTCAACGAATTCGTTGTTGAACGAGTAGGTGCGTGAGTGACGCTTGATAAGATCAGCAGTATCCTTGAAGCCGACTATCGCGTGAAGAAGATGAAGCGCCGCGTCAACGTTGCCATCCTCAAGAAGCTCAAGCGCCTTGTCGTAGGTCTTTTCTGCATCAAGTCCGTCCTCACGAAGCTTTTCAACGAGCTTTGCATCCTTGGCAAGCTTTGCCTGACGGTACATTTCGATATCGTCAAGATCGCTTATAGCCTTGATTTTACGTACCTTCTCGTCAAAGAGGTCGAGCGAGCGCTCAAGCTCGTTTACGATAAGTCTGTCTGCACCGAACTTGCTTGCGAGCTTGATGTCCTGTGCAAGCGCATTGTAAAGCGCCTCGCGTGAGTTAACTACTGCGTGAGTGATAGCAGAGTAGGTGTCAAAATACTCGTAAAGGTCGGAAATATCGTCGCTTTTGTAATTGTCGATCATCTCAACCTCAATAAGGTCAAGGCACTCGATCTTTTTAAGAACGGGAACGGCAATGCGTCTGAAGTCGAGAATATAGGTTATGGGATCCGTGGAGAACTTGAGCTTGCAGTTTTCGGCTATTGCGTCGAGCAGGGGAATAGTGAGCTTTGCCGTCTCTGCGAAGCAAGCCCAGTCGAATTCCTCAAGATAATTGCTAACGTATGCGAGAGCCGCCTCTGACGATACGACACCCTCTGCAATCTGTCTTTCCTGTGCATTTTCCTGCTCGTCGGTAGAGCTCTTGTAAAGCTCAAGTCTTGTAGTAGGAATAGTAGCGCCACACGCGTGGCACTTTACAGCAGCCTTGTCCTCTCTGTAATCAAGAGTTGCCGAGCAATAGGGACAAAGACCTGTGAGATAGAGCAAGTTTTCCATTTTTTGATCTCCTTATATATGTAATATATGGTTGTTTAAAAAACGCAAATTAGGTTGTTTACGGCAGATCGGTTCCACCGTTAGGCGGCTTGCATCGGGTTATGCGTCTGATGCCGCGTATAACGCCAATTATAAGCCCGTATTTCTGAATAGCCATTATCATATAGGTCGAGCAGCAGGGCTCAAAGCGGCACCGCTCTCTTAC
The DNA here is from genome assembly GCA_045611965.1 of Eubacteriales bacterium. Taxonomy (GTDB): domain Bacteria; phylum Bacillota; class Clostridia; order Oscillospirales; family CAG-272; genus UBA1740. Next base: position 3,253 of record JAZKYE010000052.1, on the reverse strand, counting down.
CGACATAGGGGCAAAGGCCTTATAGACTAAAACGCACCCTATCGCAAAATACTTCAAGGGATAGTATAGAAGCAGAAGCGATATTCCAATGATAATAGCGTCATGTACCGTATCGAGCATCACGCAAAGCAAGGCGCACGCGGTGATGAGAACGGCGACGACGATGAGCGAGAGCACAAAATAAAGAAGCAAATCCTTCACACGAACCTCTCTTATTCTTTTGCTCATCGGCTACCCCCAAATACAACTCATATAATTTAGCAATTATATTATATCATCAAAATATTTTAATGTCAAGGCGAATTTCATGTAAAAATCGGTTGAAATTTACACGGGGTTGTGTTAGAATATTTATTATAGTGAAAAAGAAAGGCTGATTTCCTTAATGTACAGGATAGTAAACAAGAAGAAACTCAACAGCACCGTAACGCTGATGGATATAGAAGCCCCCCTCGTTGCAAGACATGCCGAGGCAGGGCAGTTCATTATTTTGAGGGTGGATTCCGAGGGCGAGCGCATACCGCTTACCGTAGCGGGATACGATAGGGAAAACGGTACTGTCACTATAATATTCCAGATAGTCGGTGCTACTACTGCAAAGCTTAACCGCCTCGGTGTCGGTGATTTTATATCGGATTTTGCAGGACCGCTCGGCAGACCTACGGAAACCGAGGGGCTTGAGCGCGTTTGTATAGTGGGCGGCGGTGTCGGATGCGCTATTGCGCTTCCGATTGCAAGAAAGCTTCACTCGCAGGGGTGTGAGGTCAGCGCGGTTATCGGATTCAGAAGCCGTGAGCTCGTTATTCTTGAGAATGAGTTCAGGAAGTCATCCTCGTCCCTTTCCGTTATGACCGATGACGGAAGCTACGGAAGCAAGGGCAACGTATGCGTGCCGCTTGAAAAAATGATAGCCGAGGGTAAGCGCTTCGATAAAATCATTGCCATAGGTCCTCTCATTATGATGAAGTTCGTTGCAAAGGTAGCAAAGGATGCAGGCATCCCCTGCGTCGTTTCAATGAACCCAATTATGATAGACGGTACGGGAATGTGCGGCGGATGCCGCCTGACACTCATTAAGGACGGTAAGCGCGTCGTGCGCTTCGCGTGCGTTGACGGACCTGAATTTGACGGCGCAGAGGTCGATTTTGATGAGGCTATGATGAGAAGCGGAGCCTACCGCGACTTTGAAAAACACAGCTATGAGAGCACCTGCAATCTTTTCAGGCAGGCGGATAACGGAGATAAAAAATGAAGAATATAAATATGCAGCAAAGCAAAACGCCGATGCCTATGCAGCCGTCTGAAGTGCGGTGCAGAAACTTTGACGAGGTTTCGCTCGGATACAGTGAGGCTGACGCGATAAACGAGAGCCTTCGCTGTCTTAACTGCAAGAATATGCCTTGCGTATCGGGCTGTCCGGTAAATGTTCGCATACCCGAATTTATTTCGAAAATCAAGGAAGGCGATTTTGAGGGGGCGTATGAGATTATATCGACCTCATCCACGCTTCCTGCCGTTTGCGGCAGAGTATGTCCGCAGGAAACACAGTGCGAGGCAAAATGCGTGCGCGGCATCAAGGGTGAGCCTGTCGGTATAGGACGCCTTGAGCGCTTCGTCGCAGATTACCACAACTTAAATACCACCCCCCAAAAAACCAAGGTTGAGCCTAACGGTCACAGAGTTGCCGTAGTCGGCGCAGGTCCTGCAGGACTTACCTGCGCGGGCGACCTCGCAAGGCTTGGCTATGAGGTCACGGTTTTTGAGGCGCTTCACAAGGCTGGCGGCGTTCTATCCTACGGTATTCCCGAGTTCCGTCTGCCAAAGCGCATCGTTGACCGCGAGATTGAAAATCTTGAGGCGCTTGGCGTAAAGCTTATGACTAATGTCATAATAGGCAAGACGCTTTTCGTTGACGAGCTTTTTGAAATGGGCTATGAGGCGGTATTTATCGGATCGGGTGCAGGACTTCCTGCGTTTATGAATATCCCTGGCGAGTCACTGAGCGGTGTGTATTCCGCAAACGAATTTCTCACAAGATCGAACCTTATGGGCGCATTCCGCGATGATGCGGATACCCCGATAAAGCGCGGTGGCAGAGTAGCCGTCGTTGGCGGCGGAAATGTTGCTATGGACGCCGCAAGAAGTGCAAAACGAATGGGCGCTGAAAAGGTTTATATCGTTTACAGACGTTCTGAGGCCGAAATGCCTGCACGACTTGAAGAAGTTCATCACGCAAAGGAAGAAGGAATCGAATTCCTTACTCTTAACAATCCAGTTAGAATTATCGGCGATGAAAACGGCAGAGTAAAGGCTATGGAATGTGTAAAAATGGAGCTTGGTGCTCCTGATGAAAGCGGAAGAAGAAGTCCTGTTGTTATAAACGGCTCAAATTACGAGCTTGAGGTTGATACAGTAATTATGGCAATCGGAACTTCACCTAATCCACTTATCAGAACTACAACAGCAGGTCTTGATGCTAATAAACGTGGCTGTCTTATCGTAAATGAAGACGCACTTACCTCCCGTGAGGGTGTATATGCAGGCGGCGACGCTGTTACAGGTGCCGCAACTGTAATTCTCGCTATGGGTTCGGGAAAAACAGCCGCAAAATCAATAGACGCATACATTAAGACAAAATAAGTCTTATATATATAAACGGAGGTCATTAAATGAAATTCAAAACATTAGTAAAGCTCGCTCTTTCAGCTTGCACAACAGCAACACTCTTCAGCCTATCAACAATCACTGCTTTTGCCGCAGAAGCAAACAATACAGCTGCTGCAGGCGGTACAGGTCTTGGAGGTATGCTTCTTTCATTCGGTATTATCATTCTTTTTATGTATTTTGTTATGATAAGACCACAGAAAAAGAAGGAAAAAGAAACAAAGTCAATGCAGGATAATATCCAGGTTGGTGACGAAGTTGTTACTATCGGCGGTATTGTTGGTATGGTTGTCCGTAAGGGCGATGATAACGTTGTTATCGAAACAGGCGGCGAACGCAATAAGCTCCGCATAAAGCTCTGGGCAATTTCAGAAAACACTACAGCTAATGAAAGAAAAGCTGCTGAAAAGGATTCTGCAAAGCCTGAAAAGAAATCAAAGAAAAAAGACGACGTTACAGAAGAATAACGTTCTTAAAAATATAACCTCCGCATATTATTTACAAGTTAATATGCGGAGGTTTTTTATGCTTAAATATAAATTATGGAAAAAATATTTTCTTCTTACCGCCGGCTTTATCGGAATACTCG
>JAZKYE010000051.1:0-62934 GCA_045611965.1 Eubacteriales bacterium | reverse complement strand
TCACTAAAATCTTTAGAGTTTTTTCTCTTGACTTTCTTTACTTTGTTTGAGTTTCAAAGTTATTGTCGAGATTTCCATTCGCACTTTTCAGTGCTCGTTCAGAAATTTCTTTTGTTGTTCAATTTTCAAGGAGCAAGTGCGTCAAATCAGGACAAGTCCCAAACGCGCTTAATTATTATATAACAATTATTTTTAAATGTCAATAGGTTTTTCTAAACTTTTTTAAACTTTTTCAACTTTTTAATTCTGTTTTTCGAAAGATAAAATCAAGCAGAAAGATAAATGGCAAATTTTACCACAAAATCCTTCTGCTAAATATCATAGTCCTTGCGATTTTGTATTTTATTTTATAAATTTCACAAGCTCATCTGTGCTTTTGCGTTTTTTCTCGCCCGCCTTCTTATCATCCCTTGCGTAGCCGAGCGTTATAACGAGCCTCACCGCGCCCGAAATATCGCAGATCTCACGGATTTTCTTATCGTCGAGCCAGCCCAGAATACAAGTACCGAGCGAGAGCTCGTGCGCGGCGCAAACTATATGCGACGCCATAATGCCGACGTCCATTGATCTGTAATCGTTTTTCTTCAGCTTAGCACCGAGAGCGGCAGAGGCCACATAGGGGCGCTCGCTGATAACCAGAAGGACGGGTGCATCGTGTGCAAACTTATTCATTCCCGCGCCGCTGACCGCCTTAGCAACTGCCGATGCGGCTTCCCCCTCGCACACGGTAATGTGATAGGGCTGACCGTTGCAGGCTGACGGTGATAGTCTTGCCGCCTCTAATATTGCATCGAGCTTTTCACGCTCAACCGCCCTTTCCTTATCGTACGAGCGGCAGGAATAGCGTTCTTTTGCTAATGTTAAAAAATCCATATTCGTACTCCTTATCAGTATAGGTCCTCGTATATTCCGCCGCGTATAAACTCTCTTATAAGCGAGGTCTGCGGCACGAGATTTTCATCAATAGCAGGGATATCGCGCATCGCGTCCATAACTATTCTTGCGTAAGGATTAGCACTGATCACCTCGTCGGTAAGCAGGTCGTCGAGATATGGGCGCATCACGCCAGGCTCAAAAATATGGAAGGTATCAAATCTTAAATCCGCAGTTTCCTTGAATGGATAAAGATACTCATTCTCGCCCTTAAGCACGTTTGCCCACATTGAGAGCGTGCGCTCTGCATCGGAATTCCTGTATATGCTATCCCTGACGAGTCGTCTTACGAAGCGCATCTTCTTTCCCGATAAAATTCTTCCTATATTATCATTTATATTAGTAGATACGCTGACGAACACCTTGAGCACGCATTCCTTCGGGAACGGGTCGGAAAATCTCGGATTCAGCGCGTGAAGTCCCTCGATTATAACGCAGCCGTCTGAAAAGGATGCGTATTCCGTAGCGCCCGCGCGTCCGCCGCGCTTGAAATCATATTTCGGAATACTAAAGCTATCACCCGCGATGATGTTGCCTATCGCGCCTACGAGCAGCTTTGTATCAAGCGCGTCAGGGCTCTCAAAATCGTTAGTGCCGTTTTTGAGCTTCGGGTAATCGGGGTCGAAGGTGTTTCTGTAAAAATCATCGAGCGATACGACCATTGAGCGCTCGCCAAGCGATTTTATCCTATCCGAGATAAGATTTGCCGTAGTGGTTTTGCCAGAGCCCGACGGACCTGCGAGAAGTATAATGCGTATGTCCTTGTCGCGCACGACGCGCTCTGCTACCTCAGCTATTCTTTTTTCGTAAGCCGCCTCCGCCTCGGCTATTGCCTCGGCCGGTCTTGACAGCCTATCAAGAAGCTCGGTTATATATAATTCTGCCATAGTTTCTCCCAAGCGTATAAATTTTGATACTACATATTATAGTATATCGCGCGCGCATTGACACAGCCTATGTCAATAATTACTTATCGGAAGGTCGGTGTTATCCTCACCTTTTTCGATTTTCAGTATTTTTACATAGTAGCTGACAGCTTCACTGACATTTACTAAAATACGGTCACCGACGCGCCTGCCCATAAGAGCTGAGCCGAGGGGTGACTCCTTGCTGACGAAGCCGAGAAGCGCGTTTTGTCTTAAGGTGGTGACTATCTGTATTTTCTTCTCTGCGTTCATCTTCTCGTTGAACACCGTCACTATATCAAAGAGCGAAACGGTATCCGCATCACCCTCAATATCAATCACCCTTGCCGTTCTTATCATCGCCTCAAGGTAGCGGATGCGCGCGTCGTTCTTGCGCTTATCACGCTTTGCCTCTTTATATTCGGCATTCTCGGACAAATCACCGAACTCTCTTGCACGCTGAAGCTCTGCGCCAAGCTTAGGGGCAAGCTCACAGCGTCTGTATCTTATTTCTTCTTCTATTTTGGCAATATCAACCTTGGTTAATTCATCGTACATCTGTTTATACCTATCAGGCACAAGCGCCTTTGCCGACGCTTGTGCCTGTCTTTTATCTTATCGTTATTAAAGCTTCTCTACAATCTCAAGAGTATCTCTTGCGATAACGAGCTCCTCGTTGGTGGGGATAACGAACACCTTAACCGTCGAGTCAGGGGTGGAAATCTCCATCTCCTCGCCGCGAATAGCATTCTTCGCTTCGTCAATCTTAACACCGAGGAAGGCAAGCTTCTCACAAACGAAGCTTCTGTACTTGGGGGTGTTCTCACCTATACCGCCCGTAAATACGATTGCATCGGTGCCACCCATTGCCGCTATGTAGCCGCCAACAAGCTTTGTGAGCTGGTGGCAGTACATATTCTGAATGAGAATACATCTCTCGTCACCTGCGTCTGCTCTTTTGCAGATTTCCTGATTGTCGCTCGTGCCCTGTGAGATACCGAGCATACCCGACTTCTTGTTCATCATTCTGTCGATGTCGTCTGCGGTGGTAAGCTCGCCCTTCTTCATAAGATAAGGAATGATAGCCGCGTCAATGTTTCCGCATCTGGTGCCCATCATAATTCCCTCAAGAGGGGTAGTACCCATCGAGGTGTCGAAGCACTTTCCGTCCTTAACCGCGCTGACCGACGCACCGTTGCCGAGGTGGCAGGTAACAACGTTGAGCTCGGGATTGCCCATAAGCTCGCCTGCGCGCTGGCTTACGTATCTGTGAGAGGTGCCGTGGAAGCCGTAGCGGCGAATCTTGTACTTCTCATAATACTCGTAGGGCAGACCGTACATATATGCAAAATCAGGCATCGTGCCGTGGAAGCCGGTATCGAATACCGCAACCTGAGGAACGCTCATAATCTTCTCGCACTCAATTATACCCTTAAGATTTGCGGGGTTGTGAAGAGGACCGAGGTCGATGCACTCCTCAACTATCGCCTTAACCTCGTCGGTAACAAGCACAGAGCCAGAGAGCTTTTCACCGCCGTGAAGCACGCGGTGTCCGACAGCGCCTATCTCGTCAACCGATTTAAGCACGCCGAGCTTCTCGTCAACGAGAGTGTCAAGCACGAGCTTAAGAGCCTCTGCGTGAGTGGGCAGGGATACGGATACCTTGTAATCCTCTCTGCCGGGAACCTTGAATTTAAAGCCGCTCTTGCCGCCGATTTCCTCACAAATACCCTTTGCGATTACCTCTTCGTTATCCATATCGATAACCTGGAACTTGAGCGATGAGCTACCTGCGTTAATAACAAGAATTTTCATTTTGTTTTTTCCTTTATAAATTTGTATATAATTTTTATTTTGCTTAAACTAAAATGCTTGCGTACTTGAGCCCCGTAATAGCTATACAGCATATTCCGACGATAATTCCGACAATAGAGCCGAATACGACCTGCGTCGGCGTGTGTCCGACAAACTCCTTTAGCTTCTCCGTACGGATTTCCTCATCCTTCTCGAAGAACATTGAGTTGAACGCCTCGGTAAGCTGCTTTATAACGGTAGCCTGCTTACCTGCCTCGAGTCTGACACCTGTCGCATCGTGCATTACTATGATAGCAAGAACGAGAGCCACAGCGAAAATCGCGCTGTTAAAGCCCGTTCCCCAGCCGCAAAGCACCGCAAGCGAGGTGACCGTCGCAGAGTGACCGCTCGGCATTCCGCCGTCACCGAAAAGACGGCTAAGGGTGAATTTCCGCTCGACCACGGAATGAATTATAAGCTTAAGAACCTGTGCGGTAAGCCACGCAAAGAGCGGGGCGAGCAATAGATGATTTCCTAAAAAATCCAAGAACAAATCCATAAGGTGCTTCCTTTATCGTTGTTTAGGGTAATGGTATCTGCTGGTCGCCAATTAACTGCTTGATATTGTTGATATCATAATACTTAATCATGAAGTCTGCAATATCAGACTCGGTAATGTTTTCCTTGCCCGCGAAGTCCTCGATAACGTGGTCGGTAAGCTCGTCAAGCTTTTCCTCGGGAAGCGAAATACCGTGCTCCTCAAGCGTAGTGCCGAGACTATTGTTAACCGATTCCTTATACTCTTGCTCGGTTTCAAATTCATTCTTATCCGCAATGATTATCGATTCAAGCGTTTCGGCAACGTCGTTAAGTGCCTCGTCGGCCTTTTCAATATCCTGATCGCGGCCTGCAAGAAGAAGTGACATCGAAAGCTTGGTAAGTCGATTGGAAAGTCCTTCCATTCTCGAATTTTTCTCAAATTCCTTTGACATTCTTCCGAATATGGTAGTGCCGTCGTCACCGACCTCACCGAACTTGAAGTAAACCTCCTTGGGTGACTCCTGGAAGGTTTTGAGAATGTTCGCGTCGCACATATGGAAATATATATTCTGCGTCGTTACTATATCGCCGCCGAGATTTTCCTTGGTGCTTGATGCAAAAACCCTGACATATTCCTCAAAGAAGCCGCCTACGGGGTCCTCGTAGGTGATTATTATATAACCCTCTTTGACTGCCGTCGCAAAGAAGCGTAAGAAGCCTGAGGTAACAACCGAAAGATACTTATCCTGATATATGTCCGAGGTGAGCTCAGCAAAGGAAGCCTGCTCTGCCTTGTTCAGCGCATAGAAATCGCTTCTCGCAAGGTCGCCGAGGACTACTACCATATCCATAAGCGAGGTAACCGTATCGCGAAGGTCTATATCGTCACCGTCAACCTCTGCGGCGCAGTAGCTCGAATATACAAAGCCGCTGATTATATCAGAGGTATTCATAACGAGGTTCTTGTCCGTGCCCTCGAAAAACGCGTCGTAAATACCGCGAAGGGCAACTGCGTTTGTCGCCTCGGGATGCTTTTCGTTTACCTTATCTATTGAGTTATCAAGCGTGTTCATCATTCCGCTAACGGGCATAAGAAGTATTGCCGTGACAACGAAGCCCTGAATAAATCCGACTGCAAGGCCCGAAAGACGGGTGAGAAGGTTGTTTCTCTTTTTCGTGAATGCCAGCGCGCCGCAAAGCACTACGTGAAGGATGAGCGCGAGCGCACTTATGATTATGAACACGAGCACGAATACCACGGGAAGAACGACAAGCCCCAGCGGAAGCGACATAACATAGGCTATCATAGACGCGTCAAAGCAGCTGAGCAGGTTTGCCCACGCGCCCTCAACGGCAACGCCGAAGGTGCCGAGGAAGCCCGCAAAGCCCGCGTGGTCCATTCCCTCAAAGTAAGCGAGAAGCGCAGGGTATATTCCAAGGCAAACCAGGAAAGACGCAACCGCAGAAAGTATGACCGTGCCGAATCTGACGGTCTGACGGTTAAGTCCGCGGATAAATCCGAAAATCGCGCCTATCGCGCCAAGCAACAGCGCAATACCGTAAATTATAAGATTAACCAATGCTGGCATAGTCATAATAAATATTTCCTTTCTTCTGCTCTTCTATTCGTTACTCTGACGCGTGTCCGTCATATACTGAGGTCTGAGTGCCGCCGTTTTAAGCACGGCAATCTGCGTTTTAGCATCGCGTATCTTACCCGCCATAACCATACCGTAAAGCTCGCCAAGCGGGCAAAGCTCGGTCGAGAGGAACTCGTCCTCATCAAGCTCGGTGTCGGTAAAGGTAAGGTCCTCTGCCATATACATATGTATCTTTTCATCTATGAGAGCAGGCGTGGTATCAAGTCCGCCAAGATAGGTTACCTTGCCTGCCTCAGCGCCCGTTTCCTCGCGCAGCTCACGAAGCGCCGCCGAGAGCGGATCCTCGTCCGCGGCATCAAGCTTTCCTGCGGGAATTTCGAAAAAAACCCGTCCGTGAGCGTATCTGAACTGACGCTCCATAATAACTCTGCCGTCAGGTAAAATCGGGATTATGCAAACAGCACCGATGTGCTTGCAATACTCGCGCTCTGAAATCCCACCGTCGGGAAGCTCGACCTTATCGCGATAGACGGTAAGCACCTTACCGCCAAAGATCTTTTCCGAGCTGACCGTTTTCTCAAAGAGCTCACTCTCAAGCAAAAAGCACACCCCGCCTTCGCCACCTTGGCATAATACTTTAATATATTTTAGCACTATTTTCCTATATTGTCAAGTGCGTGCGCGCAACTGATGGTAAAAGTGACGGAATCGGACACCGAACAGTCCGAAAAAGCACTTGCAAATCCGACCGCTTTGTGCTATACCTCACAGGGTAAGCAATCCGAAAATAAGCACGAGCGAGGCTTGTCCGTGCTTATTTTTTAGGCAGAAAAATTCGCTTCACAAAAGACACCTCAAGCCAAGAATTTTCAGGCACTAAAGCCACCTTACCTCGCCCCTGTTAAAGCTTAGAATGATATAGAAAAAATTTTGCATTTTTTGTCGAAATTGACGAAGCAAAAATGCGCTCTGCCCTATTTTTTCTCACGGCGGGATTTTTTGATGCCGATTTCATCCCGAAATATGGCAATTCAAGGAATTTTTTACCAAGCTTCTCGGCAAACAGAAATCTTCAAAAACACAATATCTTGTAATTGGGTATTGACAAAATCACAATATGTGGTATAATAGTTTCACGCAACTCGCCTGATGGGGGGATTTTGCCCTTTTCGTCAGGTGGCAGTCCGAGCCGAATGAAAAAGCCTGTTAAAATTCGACTTTTTTGCCTTTTTTCAAGACCGTTTTAGGACGGTTTTTGCGAGTATATATCAAGCTTGAGGTCGTGGGCAAACCGACTTCAGAAACGGAGGAAAATATGAAGCTTATTAAGAGAAACGGTTCAGAAGAAATTTTCAACCGTGAGAAGATAGCAGCCGCTATTATCAAGGCAAACGATGCTATCGAGGAAGATGAAAGAATAACGGTAGGTAAGATAAGACAGATATCCGCAACCGTTGAAACGCGCTGTGAGCGTCTTGACCGCGCTGTCAGCGTCGAAGAGGTTCAGGATATGGTTGAGAATGAGCTTATGCGCTCCGGCGCATTCATTCTTGCAAGAGCCTACATTACCTATAGATATAAGAGAGCGCTCGTCAGACGCACCAACACCACCGACGATCAGATTCTCTCGCTTATCGAGTGCAACAATGAAGAGGTAAAGCAGGAAAACTCGAACAAGAACCCCACCGTAAACTCGGTTCAGCGCGACTATATGGCAGGCGAGATTTCCAAGGACCTTACCAAGAGAATTCTTCTTGCACCCGACATCGTTCAGGCGCACGAGGACGGCATCATTCACTTCCACGATGCCGACTACTTTGCACAGCATATGCACAACTGCGACCTCGTAAACCTTGAGGATATGCTTCAGAACGGAACGGTAATTAGCGGTACTATGATAGAAAAGCCTCACAGCTTTTCCACCGCGTGCAACATCGCAACGCAGATTATCGCGCAGGTTGCTTCCAACCAATACGGCGGTCAGTCGATAAGCCTGACGCACCTTGCGCCCTTCGTTCAGATCAGCCGCGAGAAGCTTTACGCGTCGGTTAAGCGCGAGCTTTCCGAGATAGGTGTCAGCGACGAGGCGGCAATCAGAAAGATTACCGAGGAACGCCTTCGCGACGAAATCCGCCGCGGTGTGCAGTGTATTCAGTATCAGGTAGTAACCCTTCTTACCACTAACGGTCAGGCGCCGTTCATTACGATATTTATGTATCTTAACGAGGCGAAGGACGAGCAGACCAAGCGCGACCTTGCCGTAATTATCGAGGAAACGCTTCTTCAGCGTATTCAGGGCGTTAAGAACGAAAAGGGCATCTGGATTACCCCTGCGTTCCCCAAGCTTATCTACGTGCTTGAAGAGCAGAATATCCACGAGGATTCCGAGTACTATTACCTCACCAAGCTTGCCGCACAGTGCACTGCAAAGAGAATGGTTCCCGACTACATTTCCGAGAAGATTATGCTTCAGAACAAGGTTGACAAGAACGGTGACGGACATTGCTACACCTGCATGGGATGCCGCAGCTTCCTTACCCCCTACGTTGACGAGGACGGAAAGGCGAAGTATTACGGACGCTTCAATCAGGGTGTCGTAACCGTAAATCTCGTTGACATCGGTCTTTGCGCTGAAGGCAATATGGACAAGTTCTGGCAGGTATTCGACGAGCGTATGGAGCTGTGCCACAGAGCGCTTCAGGCTCGCCACGAGCGTCTTACGGGAACGCTTTCGGATGCCGCACCTATTCTCTGGCAGTACGGCGCGCTCACAAGACTTAACAAGGGCGAAACTATTGACAAGTACCTTCACGGCGGATATTCCACCCTTTCACTCGGCTACGCAGGTCTTTGGGAATGTGTATATTCGCTGATCGGAAAGAAGCTTACCGAGCCCGAGGGCGAGGCACTCGGCCTTGAAATAATGAAAAAGCTCAACGAGTACACCGCAAAGTGGAAGGCGGCAGAGAACATTGACTACTCTCTTTACGGCACACCGCTTGAGAGCACGACCTACAAGTTTGCAAAGAGCCTTCAGAAAAGACACGGCATAGTTCCCGGCGTTACCGACAGAAACTATATCACCAACTCGTACCACGTTCACGTAACCGAGGAAATTGATGCGTTTGAGAAGCTCAAGCTCGAGTCGAAGTTCCAGGTGCTCTCGCCCGGCGGCGCTATCAGCTACGTCGAGGTTCCCGATATGCAGAACAATATCGAGGCGGTGCTTTCGGTTATGAGATTTATCTACGACCACATTATGTACGCAGAGCTCAACACCAAGAGCGATTACTGTCAGGTGTGTGGCTACGACGGTGAAATCCATATTCAGAAGGACGATGACGGAAAGCTCGTTTGGGAATGCCCCAACTGCAAAAACCCCGACCAGTCCAAGATGAACGTAGCGAGAAGAACCTGCGGATATATCGGCACACAGTACTGGAATCAGGGAAGAACCGCAGAGATAAACGACAGAGTGCTTCATCTGTAATTCATAAAATACCATATGGCGCGTACTCTGCAAAATGTGACTGCAAAGCAAAAAAAGACTGCGTTGCCTAACAACAGAAAAATGACAGAGAACATAATTGTGATATGCACCCCAAAAGTTAGACACTTTTGGAGGTGCATATCATTGTTCTCTGTCATTTTTCTTATCAAACGGTGAGAATTATATCAAAGATATAGATTAACTTGAGTTTTTACAGATACGATAAACCAAGCCGATAAAACGGCATTTTGCAAACAGTTATAGACATTTCTCGTCATTTTGACGAAAGCGCCTTCGTATGTAAATGAAGTGGTGCTTTGAAAATTCCAAAATGTGTGAGCTTATGATATTTTCAAAATGCAGAGCGTTTTTTAAATACCTGATATCAGCAGCGGCACGTTCAACATATATTGGTAAAAAAGAATTACGGCAGCGCTGACAGAAAATATTATTTTGATATTGACAAGATGCCGCGTGCGTGGTATACTTTGTTACTGACAGTCGGGCTGTCGCAAAAACAATTAGCCGTTATTTTAAGGAGGCTGTATGATTCTTCACGATGAAATTTATTTTGATATCACCCTTGAGGGCAGCACGCAGGCTCTGCGTAAGTTTGAAAGCTACGCGCTCTCAGGTGTTTTCGACGATTTCTTTGAGGTTGATGAGGAATATCTTGTTTACGACGAGATTAACGACGGTGGATGCAGCCGTCTTATCTTCACCAACGACGATATGGGAATCGAGATAGACAGACTAAACACCGGCGAATTTCTTGAGGTTCTCTGCCGCGGCGCGAAGAGCCTTGAGGTCAGAGGAAGTCTGTACGACGTTGACGACGAGGAATTTCGCTTCGTAAGCCCTGAAGGCGACGACGGTTTTACCGATGCGGATTCCACGACTGTATTCAACGATGAGCTTGACGCCACCGCACGCGAGGAAGAAGAGCGCGCGGGCGAGGATGGCGAGGATGAGGAATAAATATTTAAAATTAGCGAGCTGTCCTGAAAGAACAGCTCGCTAAAACTATTATTGCCAAGAGGCAAGGCTTTTTTAGTTATAATATCCGTTAATCCTTTTGCATAATACCAAGGGCAACAAGCGCCGCCCTTGCCGCCTCGCTCTGCGCGAGCTTAACGCTTCTTCCCTCGCCTACCCCGACGCCCTTTCCGTCAACTGTACAGCTTACGGTATAATGCTTGTCGTGGTCAGGACCGCTTTCTTCTATAATCTCGTAAACGGGGGGCGGAAGCCTTCTTTTTTTGTCGGCGCACCATTCCTGAAGCGCGTTCTTCGGGCTCTGTGCAGGCGCAGACCTCGTCTTTTTCAGGTAAACCGAAATATCAAGCATCCTTGACACCGACAAAACGACGCATCCAAGGTCGAAGCCTGAATCGATATAAATAGCGCCTATAATGCTCTCAAACAAGTCCTCTCTAACCGAGCGCTCGTTGTATATTTCAAGCTTTGCATCACCCTCGCCCATTATTAAAAACCGTTCAAGACCGAGTCTTGTGATATTGTCGGACAAGTTCTTTTTGTCAGAGAGGGCTGAGCGTATGTTTGAAAAATCGCCCTCGCACAGCGCGGTGCGTATTCCGTGCTCGTAGCGCTCTGAACGCTCTCTTATCAGCATCGTAACTATCGCGCACGAGAGCACGCTGTCGCCAAAAAATTCAAGCACCTCGTTTGACTGATGCTTTACTCGCGCTCTGATATTAGCCTCGTTACAAAAGCTCTCTCGCGTGAACGCCTGACGAAGAAGCGACCTGTCACGAAAGGTATAGCTTATCTTTTTTTCTATTTCGGGAATACTTAAATCAAAATTATCCACAAAAAGCACTCCTTTTTCAGTACTGTTAGAATTTTACCACCTTTGTCAGGATTTGTCAATGGCAGTGGCGGTGCGCGAGCTTGATTCAGGCATATCTTGACAAAATACGCGCGTAGTGGTATTATATATAGTACAAATATTTTTTACTTTGATTTTGGGGGGCAATTACCGTGAACGAGCAGAATAAAAGCGTGTTTACAATGATAGAAAACTATCTTGATATGCTCATAAATGCCATAGCTATATACGTCGCATTCTTTTTCTCAAGCTTAATATGGGGACAGACACCGCCCGTTACCGCAACCGCCCCTGTGACGGTGTTGTGGATTTTAATCTGCGTTATCAGCGGTGCGTTTATTTATCACGCGTTCAACATTTATAAAACCCGCATTTTCGTCAAGGCTTACCTTGCCGTCGTCGCGATAATCAAGGGCAACCTTGTATTCTTCGGCACGCTGGCAGTTACCGCGGCTCTGTTCACAAGAGACGATATGCAAAGCTTTCTTCTCATCTGGGTGCTCATCAGCGCGCTGACAAGCACGGTATTCCTTGCCTTCAAGCGTAATGTGATACTCTCTATTATGATGGTGCTTCATAAAAAGCAGTACAGCTTGAGAAAGGTGCTCGTTGTCGGTGACAACACCGCCTCGGCAAAGGACTTTATACATCAGGTCACCTCAAATCCGCAGTACGGAATGATGGTTATCGGATATCTCGGAAACCGCACCGACCCCGAGCTTGCGTGCGATAAGCTCGGCACCTTCAAGGACCTCGCCTCGGTTATTGACACCTACAAGCCCACCGACGTGGTCTTTGCGATAGACGCGTACGACAAAAAGCATCTCATCCGCCTTGTCAACGTTTGTGACGATAAGTGCGTAAAGATTTACTTCCTTCCCGTAATCTACGGCTTCTTCAAGTCAGAAAAGCAGCTTGAAAAGATAGGCTCAATGCCTATAATCAACATCCACAACACGCCTCTTGACAACCGCGCAAACGCGGCAATAAAGCGTATTATAGACATCGTAGGCTCTTTAATCCTGATAATCCTGACCCTTCCGATTATGGCGGTGGTAGCGCTTATTATACGCCTGACCTCGCCGGGACCCATACTCTTCAAGCAGAAGCGCGTAGGTAAGATGGGACAACCCTTCACGATGCTCAAATTCCGCTCGATGAAGGTAAACGACGAGTCTGATGCCGCGTGGACAACAAGCACCGACAAGCGCAAAACCAAGTTCGGTACATTTATCAGACGCTGTGCGATAGACGAGCTTCCGCAGCTGTTCAACGTTCTTCTCGGAAGCATGTCGCTCGTAGGTCCTCGCCCTGAAATTCCGAAGTTTGTAAACGAGTTCAAGGACATTATCCCCCTCTATATGGTAAAGCACTACGTTAAGCCCGGAATGACGGGCCTTGCACAGATAAAGGGACTTCGCGGTGACACCTCGGTCGAGGAACGCATACAGATGGACATTCAGTATATCGAAAACTGGTCACTGCTTCTTGATATTTCAATTCTTCTTCGCACCCCCTTCAAGGCGTTCAACAAGAACGAGAAGTATATCGAGAGCGAGCTTCGCGAGCTTCCCGAGCTTTACGGCGGTCCTGCCGACCCCGAAATGCTGGAGATACACGAGCTTCTTCTTGAGGAATACGGCGACGCCGACGAATGCGAAATGAGCGAGGAAAAGCCCGTAGCAGAGGAAAATCTCGGTGTCGAGCTTCTTCCTTCCGTGGATAATGCCAAAGAGGACGCTGTCGATGAAGCGTCCGATAAGGTAAAGGGCGAAAGCGCGCCTGACGAAGCACAGAAGAATGAGAAGGCTTCGGCTGATACGAACAAGGGTGACGGTGACGGCACCGCTGAATAAAAAACGAAAGGACGGGGTCAATATGAAAAAAATACTCTACGTGGCGTCGGTTACGTCCCATATAGGCTCCTTCCACAGAGCATATATAGACGCGCTTCGCGCCGAGGGGCACGAGGTATGCGTTATGGCAAACGGCGAGGGGGCGGATATAAACGTCCCCTTTCATAAAAAGTTTTTTTCATGGCAAAACAAAACCGCGAGAAAAATGATAAAGAGGGCAGTAAACGAGGGCGGCTTTGATACCGTTATACTCAACACCTCGCTTGCCGCCTTTCACACACGGCTTGCCCTTGGCAAATCACGCCCGAGGGTTATCAATATCGTACACGGCTATCTTTTTCCCCTTAAGGCATCGGGCGGATTATTCTCGCGGATAAAGCGGCTTATGCTGCTTTTTGCCGAGCGACTTGTCGCAAAAAAGACCGACAGCATAATCGTTATGAACGAAGAGGACCTTGAAATAGCAAAAAAATACAAGCTTACTCGCGGTAAAATTTCCCTCTGTCAGGGTATGGGTGTACCCCGCAAAATCCCCTCTGATGAAAGAGATGCGTTAAGATACAGGCTCGGAATGCAGGGGCGCTTCGTTATACTTTTCGCAGGCGAGCTATCAAAAAGAAAAAATCAGCACTATCTGATTTCGCTTATGCCAAGACTTCTTGAAAAAGAAAAAAATGCCGAGCTATGGCTGCTCGGTGACGGTGACGAAAGAGATAATCTGATTTCGCTTTCAAGAGAGCTTGCGATAGAGGATAAGGTGAAGCTGCTCGGACGGAAAAGCAACGTGCAGGACTACATGTCCGCGTGTGACGTGTATGCGTCAGCGTCGCGTAGCGAGGGCTTGCCCTTTAACACTATTGAGGCTATGAGCGTCGGTGCTTATACAGTCTGCTCATCGGTCAAGGGACACACCGATGCTATGAAGTGCGGCGGCGGTGAGCTTTTCGACCTCGCTGACACCGGACTTGCAGAGAAGCTTATCCTTTGCGGCAGAGATAAGGTGTTGCCCATCGAGCAGGCAAGGACGGCTGCACAGAGGTTTCTTTTCGATGAGGCATTTGAGAAAACCTATTCCTTGATAAAGGGGTGTATGCAGTGACGGATTTTATAAACAAAATTAAAAAAAGCGAGCGCTTTATTTCGGCAAGAGAAAGCACTGTAAAATTCCTAAACGGAAATCTTTACCCTCTCTTCGTCGCTGCATTCGTGCTCATCGGTCATATTACGGCGCTTGAATTTTATTTCAATATTCCTATCATAATTTCAGCGAGCATAGGACTTTTTATATCCCCGACAATAAAGCCGTTTTTGATAGGACTGACAACATTTCTTTACCAAATCCCCTTTAAACACACCCCCGCAGACTTCACGTACCCCTACGTACCCGAGAGAGATTACTATTCACAGCCTGTCATTATTGCGGTGCTGATTATCCTCGGCACAGCAGTTTTCGCAGCCATTATATACCGCTTTATAAAATACTCGGCAAGGAACATCGGCAGGTGCTCGCCGCTCTTTTATCCCGTGGCATTTCTGTCGCTTTCATTCCTGCTCAACGGTGTATTTGGCGGTCGCTACACCGTATCAAATCTGTTTTTCGCCCTCGTGCAGATAGCTATATATTTCTTCCTTTTCTATCTGCTTTACTACGGGCTTCGGGATATACCGAAGGGCGAGCTTATATCCTATATATCCTATATCGCGCTGCTCAACTCACTCGTGCTCGTCGGTGAGCTTGCATTCATTTATCTTACCTATGACAACCTATTCGTTGACGGCTCTATCGTCAAGGAAGCAATTAACTTCGGGTGGGCGGTTGCAAATCCCGCAGGCTTTGTGATAACCTCGCTCATTCCTATGATAGCGCTCGGTGCTATCACAGGCCGCCGTCCTGCGCTGTGGCTTTGCGCTACCGTTGTCACGTGGCTTGGCGCGTTTCTCACTATGTCAAGAAACGCAATGCTCTTTTCCACCCTGACGCTTATCGTCTGCCTGATATACGGATGTATTCGGGGCAACAGCCGCCGACTCTTCCGTATCACGCTTGCCATTGGCGCAGTATGCGCTGTGCTCGTTTCTATACTGTTTTTTGACAAGCTTTCGGGAATACTCAAAAACATTATTGATATGGGTACTAACGATAACGGCAGATTCGGTCTTTGGGGACGCGCACTTGAGCTATTCCTCACAGCGCCCGTCTTTGGTGTCGGCTTCTTCGGCTTCGGTGATATTGGCACCTCGACCTATATTGCGATACTTCCCACTATGGCGCACAACACGCTTTTAATTCTTATGTCGTCTATGGGAATTTTCGGCACGGTGTGCTTTATATGGTACAGAGTAAGACTTCTCTACCCCCTGACAAAAAAACGCACTCACGAAAAGAGTATGCTTCTCATAACCTTCCTTTCGGTTATCGCTATGTGTATGCTCGACAACCACGTATTCTACATCTACACGATGTTCTACTTTATAATTCTTCAGTGCGCCGCAGTAAGGCTCTGCGAGGATGGTGACCCGACGGACACGCCCTGCGGCTCTGATGCCACCGAGGACACGAGCACAAAGGCAAAGTAAAACAAAAGACTACCCGACATTAGCATAATTGTCCGTTAAGGACATCACGCCAAGTCGGGTAGCCTTTATTTTTTCGAAATCAGGTGTGCGCTTCAAGATACTCGCATACGTCACCAACGGTGACAAAGCTTACGGGGTCGTCAAATCGCATATTAAACTCATTTTCAATTTCCATAGCAAAAAGCATTATGGAAAGCGAATCTAGTCCAAGGTCGTCAACGAGTCTGGTCGTTTCGTTAACATCGGTAACGTCAATGCCGCCCTCAACTCGCTCAAGAATTGCTTTTAATTTTTCAAGCATAGTGTGTCGTCCTTTCTCATAAGAGATAACTTATTATATCAAAAACACGCCTGTGTGTCAATATGTTTTGAAAAAGTATCCTTCATCATGGGTTTTCCCGTATGATATTCCTTTGCTTTATCGCTACTTTATCGCGTGCAAGAAAAGGTTTACTTATAATTTATTGACTTGCGCCTCGGTATGTGGTAAAATATCATAGTAGATATAAGAAAAGAGGACGCAGACTTGGACCGTAATAACGAACAGGATAAAATAAGCGGTGCGAAAATAACCGTTAAATCCCCCTTTGGGCAGTGGCTTGAAAACTTCCTCTACCATTATAAATGGCATACCGTAATTGCGCTCGTGCTTGCGTTTGCAATAATAATGTGCTCGGTGCAAATGTGCACGAAAACCGAATTTGATGCCTACGTACTTTACGCAGGGGGCACGAATATAAGAGAAACGGCATCGCAAGGTGATATTTCCGACAAGCAGAAGATAACCTCGGCGCTTATGCAATACTGCGAGGACTATAACGGTGACGGTGAAAGACGGCTTGATTTTTTAAATCTTTTTATGCCGTCGGACGAGGAAATAGAGAAAATTCAGCAAAGCGGTGAGTGGGAAGTAAACTTCGCTCTCGTATCGCAGAATAACGAAGCGTTCAAAAACCATATGTACTTTGGCAGATACCAAATATGCTTTCTTTCAGAGCATCTGTATATGAAATGGACCGAGGATAAGGAAAACACACCGATAGCACCGATAGCGCCCTATCTTCCCGAGGGAAGCGAGCTTCGCGTTGCACAGGGCGGCTATGGCGTGTATCTCAAATCAAGCCCGCTTGCTGAGAAGGCAGGCTTCAACATTATGTCAGAGGACACAGTTATATGTATAAGACGCATGAGCCTTATGTCAGAGTCCTTTGACAAATCGGAAAACGAGGAATACTTCAAGCGAAGCGAAGAGATTTTAAGAAAGCTTCTTGATGCGTAACGGCTACGGCGGCTTCGGCATAAACTGCTATCAGGGAATTCACAGAATAGGTTTTCTCAAAACATACAGCAGCAAGGCAGGCAATATGAAGATAGTAGTTGTACGCGCACCGAGGCTCGTTGGCGCTATATTAAAGAAGATATTCAAGCTTTAATATAGGCATATTTTAATATTATTGTTTACAAAAACAAGGATATTTGCAGGCTTTGCAAATATCCTTGTTTTTATGTGTGCTTTCTGTTTATTTCTTCAAGCCGTATCATAAGCACGCTTATATCGGCTGGGTTGACACCGCTTATGCGAGATGCCTGACCAATGCTCGTCGGACGGATAGCATCAAGCTTTTCCATAGCCTCGATGCGAAGTCCTGCTATCGCACGATAGTCGATATCCTTTGGCAGCAGCTTATCCTCAAGGCGCTTTTGTCTTTGCGCCTCGGCAAGCTCGCGCTTTATATATCCCTCGTATTTTATATTTACCTCAACCGTCGTCGCAGCCCCTCTTACGAGCGGCTCTCTTTCCTTGTCAATAGGCGCAAGGGCGGCATAGGTAAGCTCGGGGCGTTTAATCAGCGCGGCAAGCGTTGCGCCCGTGGTTATTTCGGACGAGCCGTAAGAGCGAAGAAGGGCGTTTACCTCGTCACTCGGCGGCACTACCGTGCCCTCAAGTCGCGAAATTTCCCTATCAATCATATTCCTTTTCGCAAGGAATGCCTCGTATCTTGCATCGTCTATAAGCCCTACTCTGCGACCGATTTCGGTAAGTCTCATATCGGCATTATCCTGACGCAGAAGAAGTCTGTACTCGCTTCTTGACGTCATCATACGGTAGGGCTCATTCGTTCCCTTGGTAACGAGGTCGTCTATAAGCGTTCCTATGTAGGACGACGAGCGAGACAAAATCATAGGCTCATCCCCCTTTACCGAAAGGGCGGCATTAATGCCTGCAACGAGGCCCTGCACCGCCGCTTCCTCATAGCCCGACGTTCCGTTGAACTGTCCTGCGCCGTAAAGACCCGATATAGCCTTCACCTCAAGCGTCGGAAGAAGCTGTGTCGGCTCGATGCTGTCGTACTCAATAGCATACGCGTAGCGCATTATTTCAGCCCCCTCAAAGCCATCGAGCGAGCGAAGCATCTCGTACTGTACGTCGGTCGGCATTGAGGTCGAGAAGCCCTGAATATAAAGCTCTTCGGTATCTCTGCCGCAGGGCTCGACAAAGAGCTGGTGACGCGGCTTGTCCGAAAAGCGCACGAGCTTTGTTTCTATTGACGGACAGTATCTCGGTCCCGTGCCGACGATATTGCCCGAATACATAGCGCATCTGTCAAGATTATCAAGTATGATTTTATGCGTTCTCTCGTTCGTATAAACGATATGGCAGGGCGTGTCTGCGCGCTCGTAGGGAATGTCCTCGCTTCTTTGAGAAAAGGGCATAATATCCCTCTCGCCCTCTTGTCTTTCAAGCAGGTCAAGCCTGACCGAGCGTCTATGCACTCGCGCGGGCGTGCCCGTCTTGAAGCGCTGAAGCCGAATACCCTCTCGCGCGAGTGCCGCTGACAGTCCTCTTGCGGCAAGCATACCGTCAGGGCCTGCCGAGTACACCTTGTCACCCACGAAAATCCGGCTTTCAAGAAACGTGCCCGTCGCAATTATAACCCTTGATGCGGCAAAGCTCTCGCCAAGCGAGCTTACAACGCCCGTAACACGGCGTGCGCTTCCCTCACCCTCTATCAGTATATCGACTATTTCCGCTTGAATTAACCGTAGCCTCGGCTCTTTTTCAAGCGTTCTTTTCATATATCGCTTGTACTCATCGCGGTCTGCCTGAGTACGCTTTGAGTGGACAGCCGCCCCCTTGCCGAGGTTAAGCGTCCTCGACTGAAGCGTAACGAGGTCTGCCGCATAGCCCATCTCACCGCCGAGAGCATCAAGCTCAAACACCAAATGCCCCTTTGCCGAGCCGCCGATAGACGGGTTGCAGGGCATATTTCCGACAGCGTCAAGATTCATCGTGAAAAGAAGCGTTGGCACGCCCATACGCGCACAAGCAAGCGCCGCCTCAATTCCCGCGTGTCCAGCACCTATTACCGCGACGGGATTTTTACCGTTCATTATATATCACCTCTGCGAGCCGTAAATCAGAATTTAATGCGCTCGGTGCTGCACACCCTGCCCGTATCGTCAAGCGTGAATATCACGCCGTCAGCAAAGCACTCGCCCGAGCTCGGCTTAAGCCTCGTTGGCATACGGGTCTTAAGCTTGTAGATAACCGTGCCTATGTCCATGCCGAGAATTCCGCCACCCTCACCGCACATTCCGAGGTCGCTCACGTATCCGCTTCCCTTTGGGAGCACGGTATCGTCTGCCGTTGGCACGTGCGTGTGAGTGCCGAATATAACGTTTATGCGTCCGTCGTAGTTGTGCGCGATAGCAAGCTTCTCACCCGTAGCCTCTGCGTGTATATCAAGCACCGCAATATCGTACTGTCCCTCTGTCTGACGAAGCACCCTGTCAATATATGGGTAGGGTGAGTCAAGCACGGGCTCGATATGCACGTTGCCCATCGCATTTATAACAAGCACTCTGTAAACACCCGTGTCGATTATCGTATAGCCGCGACCGGGTGCCTTATCACCGTAATTTATCGGACGAAGCACCGCGGTGTTCTCGTCAAGCATTGCGTGGGCAGAATAATTGTGCATCGTGTGGTTTCCGCCCGTAATCGCATCTGCGCCCGACATAAGAAGCGTCCCTGCGCCTTCCTTTGATATTCCGTTTACTATCGAGGCGTTTTCACCGTTTACAACGCAAAAACCGATGCCGTGCTTTTCGCGCACAGCCCAAAGGTTTCTGCGAAGGTGCTCAACACCGCCGGGGCTCGTAATATCGCCTATTGCCAAAATCCTCATAATTCCTACCGTGCCAAAGCATAAGACACGCCTTCCTTACTATATGGTGACGCGTACGTGCGTACCCTATGACGAAAGAGGGCTGTATTCAGCGTCGATGCCAAAGACAGCCCAATTTTCACTTATTTTGCGAAGTCAACGGTTCTGCTCTCGCGTATTACGCTGACCTTAATCTGACCTGGGTAGTCGAGCGAGTCCTCAATCTTCTTTGCAATATCTCTTGCAAGAATTTTCATCTTATCGTCGCTGATAACCTCGGGCTTAACCATAATACGAACCTCACGGCCGGCCTGAATTGCAAAGGTCTTTTCAATTCCCTCGAAATCACCTGCAACCTCTTCAAGCTTCTGAAGTCGCTTGATGTAGTTCTCTACATCCTCACGGCGTGCGCCCGGGCGCGCTGCGCTGATAGCGTCTGCCGCCTGAATGATGAAGTCAAGCACGCTCGAAGCCTCTACGTCACCGTGGTGAGCCTCAATTGCGTGAACGATATCCTTGTTCTCGCGGTACTTCTTGGCAATCTCAACACCAAGCTGAATGTGCGAGCCCTCTGCCTCTGCCGTCATAGCCTTACCGATGTCGTGAAGAAGTCCTGCGCGCTTTGCCATAGTTGCGTCAACGCCAAGCTCTTCTGCAATAACGCCTGCAAGCATCGAAACCTCAACCGAGTGACGAAGCACGTTCTGACCGAACGACGTGCGGAATTTCATCTTACCGAGCAGCTTAATTTCCTCGGGGTGAAGTCCGTGCACGCCCGTTTCAAACACCGCGCTCTCACCTGCGCGCTTAATAACGTTGTCAACCTCGCGGCGAGCCTTCTCAACCATTTCCTCAATTCTCGCAGGATGGATACGTCCGTCCGAGATAAGCTTTTCAAGCGCAATTCTCGCAATCTCGCGTCTTACGGGGTCAAAGCCCGAAATGGTGATAACGTCAGGCGTATCGTCAACGATAAGCTCAACGCCCGTCAGGCTCTCGATGGTTCTGATGTTTCTACCCTCGCGTCCGATAATTCTTCCCTTCATCTCGTCGCCGGGAATCTGAACTACCGAAATCGCAATCTCGCTTACGTGGTCAGCGGCACAGCGCTGAATAGCGAGCGATAAAATGTCCTTTGCCTTTGCGTCTGCCTCGTCGCGGAATCTTTCCTCATACTCGGCAATCTTCATCGCAGTTTCATGCTGCATCTCGCTGTCAAGTCTGGCAACGAGCTCAACCTTTGCTTCCTCACGGGAAAGACCTGCAATTTTTTCAAGCACGGAAATCTGCTTTTCAAGCACCGCGTTTGCATCCTCGCAGAGCTTGTCAGCCTTTGCATGCTTTTCGTTAAGAGTAGCTTCCTTCTTCTCAAGCTTGTCAAGCTTTGCGTCA
The DNA here is from genome assembly GCA_045611965.1 of Eubacteriales bacterium. Lineage (GTDB taxonomy): Bacteria > Bacillota > Clostridia > Oscillospirales > CAG-272 > UBA1740. The sequence goes on along the minus strand of JAZKYE010000051.1, from coordinate 41,828 downwards.
AGCACCTCTTCCTTCTGGTTAAGTCTTTTTTCAAGCACCGAAACCTCGCGTCTGCGCTCTTTGATGTCGGCATCCGCTTCCTTCTGAAGCTTGAAAATCTCTTCCTTTGCCGCAAAAACCGATTCCTTTTTAGCAGTTTCTGCGTTCTTTATAGCGTCCTCAAGAATTTTCTTCGCCTGCTCTTCAGCAGAGCCAAGCTTCTTTTCCGCTATGTGCTTTCTTATCGCCATACCGCCGGCAAGGCCTTGTATAAGCGCAGCCGCGGCAGCAATAACAGCAACCCAAATTGGATCCATTTACACCTCCTCGATTACAGTTTAGTAACCTATATGTTAAGAAATTTATACCAATACTCACAAGGTACGTTCTCTGCGCGAGCAGAAAAATATTGATGCGAATAATCGTACGAGTATATTATATAATAATAATTAAGTAAAGTCAAGGAAAAAAATATATATTTTTTGCCGAATTCTGCACTTTCAGGTCGTCAGAGGCAGTAAAAATCGCACCCGCGCACACAAAACGCATAGCATATATCGGTTTTATCACCATTTGGTCAAAAAATATCACTCACCGTCCCCGTATGCTTAATGTTAACAGAAAATTCATATATTTTTACTCGTCGGGGCTTGACAGTAATTCGAAAATGTATTATATTATAGTCGTCGAGATTAGCACTCGACGGTTGCAAGTGCTAAAAACGTCAGAGCATCGGCATCCTCGCGTGAGCGGTGCTGAAAATTGAGAGGGGTAAAAGGATGGACTCGAAGAAGCTATCACCGAGAAAGCAACAAATACTGCGCGCCATAGTTGATGCACACATCACTCACGGCGAGCCCGTCGGCTCTAAATTCCTCTCGCAGGACGTTCACATCAGTGCCTCTGCCGCGACGATAAGAAACGAGATGGCAGAGCTTGAATCAATGGGCTATCTTATGCAGCCGCATACCTCTGCAGGAAGAGTTCCGTCCGAGCTCGGATACCGATACTACGTTGACGCGCTCGTAAGGCAGTACAGCGAAACGAGAAGCGAGATTGACGATATAAACGAGCAGCTTCGCTACAAGCTCACCGAGATGGATAAAATCCTTTCAGAGGCATCACATTTAGCATCCTACCTTTCCGACTACACGGGTATTGCATTCAAGACGGGTAGCGGCAAGGCGAGAATTTCGCGCTTTGACACGGTGTATATTTCACCGAAGAGCTTTCACCTCGTGATTTCCTTTGCGGGTGATATAGTGAAGTCAAAGACCTTCTCGCTCGGCTTTTCCGTAACGCGCTCAGAGCTTGCAAGATTTACCGAGGCGCTCAACCTCTATCTTACAAACCTTACCTGTGACGAGATAAACGTAACCATTATAATGCGACTTGAGAGCATTATGGGCGCGTCGAGCGCGCTCGTGCATCCGACCATCAAGGCGATATACGAGGCTATGAGCGAGCTTGACACCGCAGACGTCAAGGTCGAGGGTGTAAACAAGCTTCTTAAGTACCCCGAGTATTCCGACGTGTCAAAGCTTCGTAACCTTCTCGGTGTTCTTGAAGAAAAGGATAAGCTCATCGACGTTATAACCAGCCGCGACGGCGGTGACGACGGCATTCAGGTTTATATCGGACCTGAAAGCGACACGGATGTTATGAGCAACACGACGCTGATTTTCAAAAACGTAAACGTAGGCGGCGGCAAGGTTGCGATAGGAATAATCGGCCCAAGACGAATGAATTATGAAAAGGTCATCGGACTTATAAACCGTCTTGCGTCGGGAATAGACCGTATGTTCTCGCAGGACGTACCTCTCATAGGCACGCCTGACGGGGATGACGGCGAATAAAGTATTAAGTGAGGAAAACAGCGATGGAAAACGAGCAGAAGCTTGAAAATCAGAATACCGAAGCCACCGCACCCGAGTGCGAGTGCGAATGCGCGTGCGGCAAGGAAGGCGAGCTTGAGAAGAAAATTCAAGAGCTTGAAGCGATTATAAAGGAAAAGGACGAGGCACACCTTCGTATGGCGGCAGAGTATGAGAATTTCAGACGCCGCACCAAGGAAGAGCGCGAGGCGGCTTATTCGTCGGCAGTTGCCGACACGGTGGGCGAGCTTCTTCCGATAATAGACAACCTTGAGCGCGCGGCAAACTATGACGATGGCGAAAAGGTAAAGGAAGGGCTTGTGCTGACGCTCAAAAGCGTTGAGGCAACCTTTAAGAAGCTCGGTGTTGACACGATGGGTGAGCGTGGCGAGATTTTCGACCCCAACCTTCACAACGCGGTGCTTCACGAAGAGGTCGAGGGACTTTCCGATGGCGAGATAACCGAGGTTTTCCAGAAGGGCTATAAGACGGCAAAGCGCGTTATCAGATTTGCAATGGTAAAGACCGCAAATTAACGGTTTGAAAATAATTATTTACAAATCGAGCATATATTAATTAGTTTACAAACATTATCAAATAAATATTCAATTCACAAAGGAGAATTAAATTATGGGAAAGATTATAGGAATTGACCTTGGTACTACAAATTCCTGCGTTGCAGTTTTCGAGGGCGGCGAGCCCATCGTTATAACCAACCCCGAGGGTGCGAGAACAACCCCTTCCGTGGTTGCATTTGCAAAGAGCGGTGAAAGACTTGTAGGTCAGGTTGCAAAGCGTCAGGCGGTTACCAACCCCGACAAGACCGTAAGCTCTATCAAGCGCGATATGGGACTTGACACCAAGGTTGATATTGACGGCAAGAAGTACACCCCTCAGGAAATCTCGGCTATGATACTTCAGAAGCTTAAGGCGGATGCCGAGGCATATCTCGGAACAACCGTAACCGAGGCTGTTATCACCGTACCCGCATACTTCACCGACGCACAGCGTCAGGCTACCAAGGATGCAGGTAAGATTGCAGGTCTTGAGGTTAAGAGAATTATCAACGAGCCTACCGCGGCGGCTCTCGCGTACGGTATTGACAAGGAAGACTCGCAGAAGATTATGGTATTCGACCTCGGCGGCGGTACCTTCGACGTATCTATTCTTGACATATCCGACGGTGTATTCGAGGTTCTCGCTACCGCAGGCAACAACCGTCTTGGCGGTGACGACTTCGATGAGAAGATAGTTAACTGGATGGCATCCACCTTCGCGCAGGAAAACGGCGGACTTGACCTTCGTCGCGACAAGATGGCACTTCAGCGTCTTAAGGACGCGGCAGAGAAGGCAAAGATTGAGCTGTCCGGCGTAATGAGCACCCAGATTTCCCTTCCCTTCATCACCGCAGACGCAACAGGTCCCAAGCACTTCGAGGCAACTCTTACCCGTGCAAAGTTTGACGAGCTTACGCAGGACCTCGTTGACGCTACTATGGTGCCCACAAGAAAGGCACTTGCCGATGCAAAGCTTAACCCCTCGCAGATTTCGAAGGTGCTTCTCGTTGGTGGCTCTACCAGAATCCCCGCAGTTCAGGACGCAGTTAAGAAGTTCATCGGAAAGGACCCCTTCAAGGGCATCAACCCCGACGAGTGCGTTGCTATCGGTGCGGCTATTCAGGGCGGCGTTCTTGGCGGCGACGTAAAGGACGTTCTTCTTCTTGACGTAACCCCCCTCTCTCTCGGTATCGAAACGCTCGGCGGCGTATTCAACAAGATTATTGAGAGAAACACTACTATCCCCGTAAGACAGAGTCAGGTATATTCTACCGCATCCGACAACCAGACCTCGGTTGAAATTCACGTTCTTCAGGGTGAGCGCGAGATGGCGGCAGGAAACGTAACTCTCGGAAGATTCTCTCTTGACGGTATTCCCCCCGCACCCCGCGGTGTACCTCAGATCGAGGTTACCTTTGATATTGATGCAAACGGTATCGTAAACGTAACCGCGCTTGACAAGGGCACGGGCAAGGAACAGCACATCACCATCTCTTCCTCTACCAATATGTCAAAGGAAGATATCGAGAAGGCTGTACGCGAGGCAGAAAAGTTTGCTGAAGAGGACAAGAAGCTTAAGGAAGCAGTTGAGGTCAAGAATGCGGCAGAGAACACGATATTCCAAACCGAGAAGGCTATCGCAGACTTCGGTGACAAGGCAACCGACGCAGACAAGGCACCCGTAAACGAGGCTATTGAAAAGCTTAAGGCTTCTATCGCATCGGGCGACACCGAGGCTATCAAGGCAGACACCGATGCGCTTCAAAAGGCGTTCTATCCTATCGCAGAGAAGATCTACAAGGAACAGGCGGCACAGGGTGGCGGCACAGACGGCAACAACGGCGGTGATAACGCAGGCGGCGGTGATTTCTACGGCGCAGATTTTGAGGATAAGACCTGATTTCAGGATATCCCACTCTTTTAGCAAATAATTATTGTCATATAAACACAAAAATGGACTGTCGCGATTTTTTCGCGACAGCCCAAATCTAATATAAACTACTCTTGACTATCGCAAATGATAGTCTAAAGGATCGGCTATGGCAGAAAACAAACGCGACTATTACGAGGCGCTCGGCATTGCAAAGGGCGCTTCGGATGACGAGATAAAAAAGGCATACAGAAAGCTTGCAATGAAGTATCACCCAGACCACAATCCGGGTGATAAGGATGCCGAGGCTAAATTCAAGGAAATCAACGAGGCGTACGGAATACTGTCCGACGAAACCAAGCGCGCGCAGTACGACCAATACGGTCACGCGGCATTCGAGCAGGGCGGCGGTAGCGGTGGCTTCGGTGGCTTCTCAGGATTTGGCGAGGGCTTTGACTTCGGTGACATATTCTCAAGCTTCTTCGGCGGTGGCGGCTCTTCGCGCAGCAGCAGAAGCAACGCGGTTGAGGGTGACGATATTCTCGTGCGCCTGACCGTTGAGTTTGAGGAAGCGGCGTTCGGATGCAAAAAGGAAATCAGCTTTGCAAGAATTGAGGGATGTCCCGACTGTGGCTCAAGCGGCGCTGAAAAGGGCACGAAGCCCGAAACCTGCTCGGCGTGCGGCGGACGCGGAAGCGTTACCGTTCAGCAGCAGTCAATGTTCGGCTATATTCAGACACAGCGTCCCTGCCAAAGCTGTCGAGGCACGGGTAAGATTATCAAATCCCCCTGCAAGAACTGTAACGGCAAGGGCTTTATCAAAATCAACAAGAAGCTCGAGGTATCAATCCCCGCAGGAATTGACAACGCACAGCGCATAGTGCTTCGCGGTCAGGGCTCTGCAGGCAGAAACGGTGGCTCTAACGGCGACCTCGTTATTGACGTGCGCGTGCGTCCTCATTCGCTTTTTGAACGCGAGGGCAACAATCTTTACTGCGAGGTGCCTATCTCGTTTGCAGAGGCGGCGCTCGGTGCACAGATTGACGTACCCGTTCTCGGTGGCAAGAGTGAGAAGCTTACTATACCCGAGGGCACTCAAACGGGCGCAAGGTTCACTCTTCGCGGCAAGGGCATAAGCGACGTAAACACGAAGCGTCGCGGTGATCTTATCATCACCGTAACCGTTGAAACCCCGAAGAAGCTTTCGAGCGAGCAAAAGCGCCTGCTTCAGCAATTCTCGGACTCGTTAGCAGATTCAAATACCGAAAAGAAGAAAAGCTTTTTCAAAAATCTTTTTAGATGATGCGCGCTGATACGGTGTGCTGACTCACTTGAGGGGGTGTGTGAAATGAAGGATACGGCTGCGCGGCTGACCCTTGCTTTCGCCACCTCTTCGCTTTTTAAATCCGACATAACAAAAAGCCAAAGCAAAGAGATCTCGGCACTTCTCAAAATGGACAGGCTATCCGCGGAATATGCAAGGCTTCTTTCAGCAATATATAGCTTCTCGACAGGTCAGGACCTCGTTCACGTGGCGGCGCAGGCACTCTCTGCTCTCGGCGCATTCTACCTGCCTGACAGCCCCCCTGCCAATGACGAAAAATCGGCGGCAAGGGAAGCTCTCGACAAGCTGAAGGCGGCGTTTGACAAGCAGCTTCTTATTGCAATTACGAGATATCACCGCCTCGGCGTTGAGCTGAACACACTATGCGACACCCTTGATTCAGCAGGCGTTGATTATATTCCTCTTAAGGGTTCGGTCATAAGAGAGCATTATCCCGACCCCAAGGTGCGCTTAAGCTGTGATATAGATATACTCGTCAAGAAAAGCGACCTCGACAAATGCGACGAAATTCTCACCTCGCAAGGACTTACGCGCACGGCAAAAAACGCCCACGACGTTTCCTATTTTACAAAAAGCGGAATACATCTTGAGCTTCACTATGAGCTTATAGAGAGCTTTACCAACAAATCAGTCGCAGAGGTTCTTCAGAGAGTATGGAACTATGCAACCCCCGTGGCAGATGGCTCGCACCGCCATGCACTCTCCCCCGGTATGTACTATTTTTACCATCTCGCGCATATGGCAAAGCACCTTATCAACGGCGGTCTTGGCATAAGAGCGTTTATGGATATTTCTGTGATGAAGCACGCAGGGCTCATTGACCTTGACGAAGCGGCCGCGCTTCTTGAAGCAGGCGGTCTTACAAAATTCAGCGACACCGCGCTTGCGCTTTGCGACGCGTGGTTCGGCGGCGCGTCTCACACCGAGCTTTCGCTTCGTCTTGAGGCAAAGGCGCTCGACCTCTCTATTTACGGAACGAAGCATTCGTTTGCCCGAATGAGAGGGGCAAAATCGGGTAGCAAGCTTAAGTATCTGCTATCACGCATTTTCTATACCTACGAGATGCTTTGCAACTCTTATCCGCAGCTTGAAGGGCACAGATGGAAAACACCATTCTACCAGATTAAGCGTTGGTCAAACCTCATATTCAAGCGCGGAAGGCTGAAAAACAGCATAGGCGAGGTTCTCTATCTTACAAGCATGAGCAGCAAGGATATGAACGAAAACTCAAACCTCATCAAAGCACTTGGTATTGAACGAAGCACATAAAACACAGTGATTTGCAAATATAAGCTTTCATATACTACAAATAAACCGCAGGCATTTGCTAACATATGCAAATGCCTGCGGTTTATTTTTATCATTGTCTTTATATCCGGAACTCATTTTTTGTCTTACGTTAAAAGAGCAAATATTTATCCTCGCGATGCCTTAAACTTCAATGAGGTCATACTCGCGCGAGCCTATGCCAAGCTCTGCCGCCGCCTCGACGGTGTATATTCCGTTGCGGCTCTCAATGCGCTCGATAAGATGCGGTCTGCCCTTGTCCTCACACGCGTAAACGAGGTCAACGCACGCCTGATCAAGCGCAACGGGATCGGTAGATGCGAGTATGCCAATGTCTGCAATACACGGATCCTCTGCTATCGCACAGCAGTCACAGTCAACCGACATATTCTTCATTACATTGACGTATGCAAGCTTGTCCCTGCCAATATAATCAACGACGCTGAGCGCCGCATCTGCCATAGAGCCAAGGAAAAGATCCCTTTCGGTTTCCCAGAAGTTTTCAAGGCTTCCCGCGCCGTGTATATACTTCTTTCCCATAGAGGATGCAACACCTATCGAAAGCTGCTTCAGCGCACCGCCACAGCCACCCATCGGGTGTCCCTTGAAATGCGAGAGGACAAGCATCGAATCATAGCTCGCAAGATTTTTACCGACGAAATTTTCCTTTATAACTCTGCCAGAGGGTATTTCAAGTCGCATATCCCCCTCAGCATCAAGTATATCAACCTTAAAATACCTGTCCCAGCCGTGATAGGTCATAAGCTTGCGGTGACGCTCGGTGGTGTCACGCTCGCCCTCATAGGCGGTGTTGCACTCAACGACGGTGCCGCCGACAAAATCTATCACAGGCCGCCAGAAATCAGGGCCGAGGAAATTCTGATTTCCCTTCTCGCCCGAATGAAGCTTAACCGCTACCCTGCCCGAGAGCGTCACGCCAAGCATACGGTAAAGCTTAAGCACGCCATCAGGGCTGATGTCCTTTGTGAAGTAAACAGTTGATGCCATAATATTCCCCCTTGTCCTACACTTGCAAATTATACTTTGTGTATATTATAGCATAAATACACGGTTGTTAGTTAGGTTTTTGAAAATTTATTTGTTCCCCCACGCATTCTTCCGAATCACGGCTTGCCGCTCGATAAATTGGAATTTGATGTTATTGTATCAAATTATCTTTGATGTATTTTTCTATGATTTCACACACTTTTTGAGATTGGCATAAATATCTATTACCATTTTCATCGGAAGCGTACGCCAAGCTGATGTAAAATTGATTATTGCCTTGATTTACAGTAATCCACCGTTGATAAAAGTTGATATCTTGATTTTCGGGATAATCCTTCAACTCCATATTAAATACTTCTATCATTATTTTTTCGATTGCTTCTTGATTGTCAATGACAAAATTATAAGTGGTTTCTTCTTCATTGATATAGTCGTATACTACTTCAATAGATGTCGTAGCATCTACGGTCATAGCAGAGTATTTTTTGAGCTCTACAAGTTTTGTGGGCGATTGCTCCAGATTGCACCCTACTGTAAATAGCATCAACACTATTATCAAAAGAAACGAAATCATTTTTTTCATAGCAACTACCTCCATTCAATAACTTCTTATTTATCGGTTAGTTAATTACTTCTCACTCCATCACCTTAACGATATGTTCAACCGTTAAGTGAATCTGTTCCTCGTTTGTGATAGTAGGCGTACCATCGCCATCCTGCGCGCCGTACATACCAAAGTAGGCGTGACAACCGCCGTCAATGACGATCTCTGTAAAATCGGTCGGCAAATTGGACTTGTTCTCGTCGTATTTCTCACGGTTCATTACCTTATCCTCGTTGCCAAAGACCGAAAGCACGGCAAGGTCGGTACCGGAGAGATCAGCCGTGGAATACGAGCCAAGCAAAATGAGGCCTTCATATTCCTCGGCGTTCTTCTCAAGATAGGATGCCGCCATCGAACCGCCGAGCGAATGACCGCCTATGTACCAATCCTCTATTTCGGGGCGTTCCTTCTGTATGCCATCGGCGGCGTTCATATTAAGCACGGCGAGATTAAAGGGCATCTCTACAAGCACGCACAGAATTCCTTGCTCGGCACAAGCCTGCATCAAGGGAACGTATGCTGTATATTCTACCTTGCCGCCGGGATAGAAGATGAAGCCCTTTGTTGCTCCTTCAGGTTCAAACACTATCCTACCGTCGGGTTCTTCTTTCCACGTTGAGCCTTGCGGTAAAAACTCGCCTATTGCTTCATTATCCGCGCGGTAATAGTTGCCAAGATAGATGGCGCAAGCTCCTACGATAATTGCAAGAGCAAGAACGACGGACGTTGTGATGATAAATATTTTTCGTTTGCGTTTATCTGCTAAAAAACTCATTCCGTTTTCCTCAAATATTAAGAGTATATTTTATAATTATATCATAATTTTATGAATAATTCAATCGTTTTGCCTTATCTTTGCTTACTGCACCGCAAATTTTGAGGACTGACGATTGTTTTCCGTCAGCCCTCTTGTGTAGTGTTCTTCCCGACAAATTCTGGATTTTCTGTGAGTTTATTATATCAGAAACTCTAACTAAAATCAAGGCGAAGCCATGTATAAAATCAATGCGAAGCATTGTATGGCATCCGACGTTAGATGGTATGGAATCGACACGTAGTGGCGTATGGAATCAAGCCGCAGAAAATGCACCTGCGGTGATGCCATGCGCCTTCGGCAATTCCGTACATGCTGACGCGTGATTCCATGCCAAGCCTGCGGCTTGGATAAAAAAATCGACAAGTCGAAACTTGTCGATTTTTGGCTGGGGAATAGGGGTACTCGCCTATGGCGAGGATTCCCTCGCCCTTCGACTGACAAACGAGTTTGTCGAACTTCGGTCGGGGAAAACGAACCCCGCGCCTCATTGTGCTCGGCGCTGTGAGCAGAATCCTCTATTCCCCAGCCAGAACGAAAAAAGCTCCGCTTTTGCGGTGGTCTTGGAATAGGGATTTTTCCGAGTGCTACCGCACTCTATCGCCTCGCTTTGCTCGTTGCCCTCGTCGGCAAAAACAGTCCACTGGACTGTTTTCTTCCGCAAGGCTTCGCCTTGCTCCCTCCTTGTTCGAATCCCTATTCCCCGCCAAAAGAAAGAAAAACGACCACCGAATGGTGGTCGCTTTTCTTTGGCTGGGGAATAGGGATTCGAACCCCAACAAACAGAGTCAGAGTCTGTCGTGCTGCCGTTACACAATTCCCCAATATTTGCTGAACGGACTATATTTTAGCACAAGATTTTTGGTTTGTCAATAGCTTTTATTTATTTTTTTCCACCGTTTGAGAAAATTATTACATATTATCTGAAAAAGCTCGTTGTTTATACAAATCTCTCAAACCAAAGCGCGAGCTCGGCTCGCATTGTGGGTACTGCCACGTGAGTCACGCCATCAAGCATATGAAGCTCAATATAGCAGCCGCCGCGACGCACTGAGCTTACAAATTCCTTTATCATAACGGGGTCAACGATAGTATCCGCATTACCCTGCCAGATTTTGATAGGGCAAGGTGGGATGACCACACGCTCACCGTCAGAATTTATAAACGAGCGCGTGCGATAGGGGTTAAAGCCTATCGTATTTTCCTCGCACCACTCGTCGGTGGGAAAGCGGTAGATCTCTATAATTCTGTCGTGCGTAGATTTTCCGTCGGGACGCTTCTTTGTTTTATCCCAAGTGCCGATGCAGTAGTGGTCGCCCACCCATACGCCGTCTGTATTTATTCTCGGATAAAAAAGTCCTGCTGCCATAACCACCGAGGGATATGTGTTAAGGAAGTTCATAGCCGTTGTGCCGCCCATAGACGCACCACCGATAAGCACCTTTTCGGTGAGATTATAGTGCTTTATCGCATATCTGTACGCCTTGTAAAGCGCGAGAATATGCTCAGGGCATCCAAGTGAAAGTCCCGAGGGTGTCGAGCCGTTTACATCAAGCAGGGCAAAGCCGTGATTCACAAGCTCGTGAGAATCCATAAGACCGCCTATCTTCTCTTCCTCGGCACTCACTCTGCCGCCTGCGCCGTGGCAGAAGAGCACAAGGGGCGTTTCTTCCCCATCGTCGGTATATCCGACGGGCAAACGAAGCACGCACTCACACTCTTCGGGCAGATATTTATCTATAATCTTATTTTCTATACTGCCACTTACCTCTCTGTGTGAGTTGTACGTTACCTTGAAAAATATGTACTCGCCAAGCGCAGATTCTATCGGATCGCCAGCAGAGTTTTTAGGTGCAAAAATTTTTCTGATATCCATAGTTATATCACTCCTTTCCTTAATTATAAACCACGAAAACAAAAAAGTCAATAAAACGAAAAAACTACCTCTTGACAAAAAACTTTTATTTTGTTAAAATACCAAGTGTATTATTTTCAAATCAAAAGGGGGATTATGTAATGGATTCTAAATTCGATGGCGGACTCCTTGGCCTTATCGGTATAACTATTCTTCAGTTTCTTCTGATAGTATTTACCCTTACCATAGGCACTGCTTGGGCAGTCTGCATGAAGGAAAGATGGGTAGCAAAGCACACCGTGGTTGACGGCAAGCAGCTTTACTTCGACGGCACCGGTGGACAGCTTTTCGGTAAGTATGTTCTCTGGTTCTTACTCACCATCGTTACTGTTGGCATCTTTGCACTTTGGATCGGCATCAAGACCAAGAAGTGGGTTGTAAAGCACACTCATATGGTTGACGCTGAATCTATGCTTGTTGAATCAGTTTAATTTAAAGTAACATAAAAAAGGCTAAGTCAAAAGCTTTTAATTAAGCTAATGGCTCAGCCTTTTTCTATACAATTTTACAAGTTTTGTAAAAGTTAAAGAAAAAAGCCTCGTTTTGAGGCAAAAATCAGTATGACTAAAAGAGAATTGATTAAATCCTCGTTTTTGAGAGTTATATAATTCCGCAGAGAATTGGTTTAAGAGGCGTTCAGGGCGAACAAATATAAGCCAATTCTTCCTTTTTTCGTTGGTTTGCAAAGCTTTTCAATACTGCTGCGTGTATTTCCACTCCTTTATTTTCACACAGTTTTCTTATTATCTAACTGATATAATCCCCGTAGAGCAGACACTTGAAAAAACAAAAAGTTTTCAAGACTACACCAAGGGGATTATATCACCGTGTCTGCAAGTGCTCTTTATTGTATCTTACAAATATATTTAACATATTTTGTAAATGTCAAGTGCTAATCGAAAAAAATTAAATTATTTTTTCTAATTCCTCGTCATAGAGCATTTGAGAGGTCTTAAAGCCGAACATTTTTCGGGGGTAGTTATTGATATAGTCTTGCACCGTTTGGATAAAGTCGGGGCTGTATTCGCCTATGGCGGTGCTTTTTGGAATAAACCTTCGTATCATTCTATTTTGATTTTCATTTGAGCCTCGCTCACTGCTGCAATAAGGGTGGCAATAATATACTTGCGTTCTCGGTTGCCGTGTTCTATATATAGAAGTTTCCATACCAACAAAATTTGCGAACTCGCAACCGTTATCGCAAGTTATGCTTTTAAATATTGTTTTAAATTTTTTGCCGAACTGCTTTTCGAGCTTATTCAATATATTCACGCAAGTGACCGAGCTTTTATCTTTGCCTTTTACTATTAATTCTTGTCTTGTTTTTCTTTCGGTAAATACATAGAGAACGGCATCTCTTGAACGCTTACCGATAACAGTATCCAATTCCCAATGACCAAATTCGTTTCGCGACAGTATTGATTTATCTCTTTGCTCAATAGATTTACCAAGGGTGGCCTTTTTAGCTACCCTTATTTTTTTATTCTTTTTCTTTTTGGATTTTATAGGTAAATCCTTATTTGATAAATGCATAAATAGCCCTTTATCTATATAACTATAAAGGGTTACTCTGCATATTGAGGTTTTAAATTTAAGGTTATCCCTTTTAATAAGACCGAGGACTGCTTCAGGTGATAATTTATCTTTGAGTATTTTTTCTTCTATGAAATTAAGCAGCTCATAATCGTTACCAATTTTAAGTTGTGCACCTTTAGTGGTACGTTCAAAGAGCATATACTCATGGGCTTTATATGCAGAATATTTTCGTGTATATGTCCAATCAGTATTTTTATGCATATAATAACCGTGCTTTAATTCGTTATATATCGAAGAAAATGTAAAACCGAGCCTTTTTGCTATTTCCGTAACCTTTATTCCTGCATTCAACAAGGTTTCTATTTGTACCCTATTTTCCCAAGTCAGACGTTTGTATTTTCTCATAATTTCGCTTCTTCCTTTTCGTAAATTCAACCTTTTGCGAGGCAAGCCACGCAAAATGCAACGAGTGCTAAACTTTAAAATTAGAGCCAAACGGCGCACTTCTGCGCTCGTTTGGTTTTATATTTGAATTTAGCACTCGTTGTTTTATCTTTTTGCAAGTCTTTGCTTTTGCGTTTGTAACATTTGGGTTCGCACGCGCGAACGGGGTTATATATAAAACAATATGGCATATAACTTGCTCTTTTGTATTGAGTTGCAAAAGGCTGAATCCATACCACCGCACCAAAGTCCCGTTTTACGATAGCAGGGCCCGTTCTGAAAGTCAATCTTCGGGGTTCTTCGCTTCGCTCGAAGCCATGAGCCGTAAAGGCTCATGGTCGAAAAATTTTTTAAAAACTTTTACTTTAATGAGTAGTTTTTTAAATTTGGATAGAAAAAGTTTTGAAAAATTTTTTCGCCCCTCGTTGACTTTCTGCCCAAGCCCTGCTAAGAGGGAGCGGGACTAAGGTGAGGTGATATGGATTTTCTTACTGCTCTTTTACAACTCAATACAACCGCAAGAAAAACAAAAAACGACTCCGTCGGGGGATCTTGATAAGATGATATGGATGCGCCCACGGGGCGCAAGGGTTGCTTGGGTTGTAAATCTGATTTTTTAGCAAAGTCCTTTACTGTTAAACTCGCCTTAACTTGAAGGCGTAAAAGACAAGCATCGCGAGGTTGAGGTCGCGTAGAGTCCCCCAACAGTGACCACGAGCGTCTGAATACTCGTGGGGTTATTATTCCAAATCTAAAAGAAAGGGGGTAGCACAAAATGGCTCAAGAGCATATCGAATACATAAAAAAGGTTTTATCGTCTTGGGAAAAATTCTGCGAGTCGCACAGGCTTCTTGCCGAAGCAATGCGCGAAATACTCCGGGATGCAGAAAACCTTAAATTATTACGCGATTTGCTAAAAGAAAGTGCCGACCACGATAAATCGTAATCGGCAAACACTTTTATCTTGAATTAATTTCAAGAGCCAAAGGAAAGCGAAAGCACCGCTTTCCTTTGGTGCTGACTATTTTATCATAGGCAAATATACAATGCAATACCCAAAACGAAAAATCGTCAAAATAAACAAAAATCAAGATATCTGATTAATCTATTATTTGTGAGGTTTTAACAATGAAACAAATGACCGAATATAATCGCGTAAGCGGTTATCTTAACAAAATTTTCAACCTTTTAAATGAAGCATATTTTGAAAATGCACTTTCAAGAGGTGAAAAATGGCTAAACTAACCGATAAAGATTTATATGAATTTATTTATAGAGCCGACACTCTGAAAAAAATAAGCATCGCGCAGAGGTGGCTTCGCGAACACCCAAAGGTAACATCACCCCACGTGCTTGATGATTTGCTACACACACTCGATATGCGTTCAAGGTGGATATTTAACCAACTAATAAACGAACACGAAAAAAGAATAGCAAGCGCACCAAAAAGAAGTTATATTAGTCAAACCGATAGAAATGACAATGTTTATATAATCGACATATCATCAGGCGAGGTAATAAGCGAATAAAAACAGCGCAAGGCGAAATAAATATCGCCTTGCGCTGTTTTTATTTATTCATTATCATTATTTGATTTACTTAGATTTTCCATAGTTGTAATCATAAATGAATTTTGCATAGATAATTCCTCTTCTGTTGCTGTAACATCATTATAGCAGGGTATATCCATTAATCCGAGTTCACTATCTAACGAACGTTTCCTGAAAAATCTTTTATGCGTATCGGTAGCATATCGCTTTTTATACACTTTCAGGGGAACGAGGGGCATCGTTTCTTCCTTCTTTTCATCCTCGGTTGATACGTTCCAACGAGTAAAGGTTATTCTTCTGAACGAGTATTTATTAAGCCGTCGCTCTATGTATAGCAAGATAAATATAATCGGGTGCTTAACAAGATATGCTTGAAGCGTTCTATTGCCGTGACTATGACGATATTTTTCCCACAACGATTTAAATATAAATCGAAGAATATCATAGAGAGCGCATTCAATATAATAAAACGGAATTGTAATAATAGGTTTGCTTGTTTTATTAAGTCGAATAACATCACAACAGTCGCGAATATCGGGGTCCAGCGAAGTAACCTTTTGCTCATCAAGAAACCATATACAAAAAACATAATTATCTACAACTGAGCCGTGACGAGAAAATTTGAATTTATAATTCAAGAGGTCATTCTTTACGTTGCAATTATCATCATTCTTTTTTACTACGAGGTTTTCAAGGTGGGAGCCACGTTCTTTGCCGAACTCGGTGCAGCAAAGAACACCGAATTCAAACGAATTACGGATTTTTTCGTTACCCGAAAGAATTTTACCAACCCTTAATGTATCATAGTTAAGAATATGTGCAAAATGCGAATTTTTCTCATCAACGGGATGCGTATATAAGTTATTATCGTAAAGTATAAAATTGCCACAATTATCTACTATATAATCTTCACGTATTGAGAAATTAGAAACTAATAGCGAGCTTTGTATAATATAAATAAAATAAAGCTTGGCATAGGTAGTAAGAGCATCCCAAATACCTATATCATTTATGCCGTCATTATATACTGTACGATATTTCCGTACGTCATATCCGTATGTATTATTCCCTGATAAAAAGTCCGATTTTTTAAAATCATATACAGCTTCTATTGATGCGAGGTTATATACTTTATGTTGAGCCATATACAACTGTATTTGATTTTCAAAACGAAGCCACGGGAAGTCAGGAAAATAGGTAAAATACTTAAACAAGCGTTCAAGCGCGGCATTCCTAAATTGTATAGTTTTAGTAAGCGCTATATTTACAAGGCTTGACGTTTTTTGCGTTCCCGGTGCACCCGTAACGTATATAGCAATAGGTAAATCCTGCACTATTTTACCGAGCTTTTCTTCCTGTCGGTCAAGACCACGCATAGCGGTCTTTTCGCGCCACGTATTAAACCAATACAAGCCAAGAAAGATAGTAAGTGCTGTAAATGAAGATTTAAAAAATATCGCTAAATCTATACTAAATTTATAGACCTGAACGTACAAGTCCAAGAAAGTAAATGCACGAGCGAAATATATGTACCACGCAATAAAAGCAACAATGACTGTTGCTATATTGAGATTACAGCACCACAAGGTAATAAACAATTCTTTATAATAATGCCCTGCGGTATAATCAATAAAATCTATTATATAGCGCTTCGTAGGATAATAGACCTTATCTAAGATACGTTCATACACTTTATATGAATTTGTTTTGATATTCCATTCTACGTTACGCGAATTAACTATCATATCGACAATAAGTCGAAACATCAAAATCAAGGGCAAGACTAATACAAGCACCTTTGAGAACGTTTCGGCATACGTCGAGCCCTGACTTAAATAATTTAAAAAGTTATCTGCATTCCATAAATTTTCCCAAAGTCGTGCGAGCCGTTCGCCGAACCCCTCAAAGCTGTCGGGAAGTATAGAATCAATAGAGCCCTCGGGCATATCTGAAACTGTCGGATGCACCGAGAATGGTATAAACCACGTAAGGTAATATGCAAGCGAAGTACACACATCCCAAGTCGCGCTAACTAAACGTGTATATGAATGCGTGCATTTAAATATAGCATAGATTATAGTAATGATAAAAAGAAAAGCCCATATCACGCGAAATGATATAAGCCGTGCTTTTGAAAAGGTATCGTCTATTTTCTGACGCTTTTTCTCTTTATTGTATATCTTTAGTCGTTCCTTAGCACCGCTATATCTTATTTCGTATTGCTTTTTCGTTTTCTTTTTCGTTTTCGCACTTCGTTTTGTTTTCGTTTTGTTTACGTTTTTCGTTTTCATTATAGATTCCAGCAGTAAACAACATAACCTACAAGGTATATTATAATGAGCATACAAATTATACCGAGTATGTAATGCAGTTTAGACAATCCTTTTCTTTCCATATTCAATTTTCCTTATATTTATTTTCACAGCAAGGGCAGACCTGTCGGCCCTCGGGTATTATTTCGCCACAGCACACGCAGGTATTTTCATTCATTCTACTATACCCACGGCATATATCGTTCTATCTTCGATACCTTTGCTTCGTTCATTGAAGATATTTATTGCCTCATCAGGTGATGATGCATCTACAAAGAAATTAAAAAGGTCCTCGTCTGATAGGTCATTATCGTAATGTAATACGTTGAATAGCATTTTTCTTCCTTTGAAAGTGTATTTTCAATTTTCTATTGATTTTTTGTAATTTTTGTTTTATAATGAGGTAAATTAATTTTGCGAGGTGTAGTATGGATAGAGAGAGTAAAAAGTTGGTGTGTCCGGAGTGCCATTCTGAAGATTTGCAAATATATACGACAATTAAAAAAGAATATAAATTTAACATATTCTTTTTCATAACATTTATGTTATCAGGGTTTTATCTTGCATTTAATTTCATATTGACATTGATCCCACCAAAATTTGCAAACAGTCCATACGATTATTCAAAAATTAATACGGCTAATTTTTGGATAATAAATATAACAATACCTCTAATAATTTTTATAATGAGTTTAACAACTTTTATTATATTGTATAATCTACCAAAAGCCGAAACAAAATATTTTTGCAGAAACTGCAAAAAGAAAAATATAGACAAGCTCGAAGAAATTATCTATATTAATCAAAATGCCGATATTTAACATATCAAGAGGGGCTAAGCCCCTCTTTTTTATTGCTTCCTTATTGCACGAACAATAGGCACTAATACAAATTTAACAATCACAATAGCAAGAGTAATTATTAAAATCATACCTACAATCATCATAATAGGATTATCTTTATTTTTAGGTTTAAAAATGTCCGAAATATCAGGCATATCAGGCAAGTCAGGCAGGTCAGGAACATTAGTATCTTCCCAAGGATTGAATACATCCGGAACAGTTACACCTGCAATAAATGATATCGGCGTCATTTTAATATTATAAACCTTAGAATCATAGCTGTTTTTCAGTTCCATTTCCAAAACTTCAAAATCACTATAATATTTATCAATAAATAAAACGACATCCTTCTCATACTCGCCTGCCGAACCTTGATATGCACCATATTTACTTACATCATTTGGATGCGCGGCAAAATAATCATAAGTATCAAACCTAATTAATAAAAATACTTCATCATTATCAAGAGCATATTGCATTCTTTTGCAGATATCAGAATAATCAGAAGCGGAAACATAATACTGCGAAACAAAATCTTCTTTTGACATCGCTAAAGCATTCCTTATTTGAGCACCTTCAAAGGTTTGGAAAACTTTAATATTCTTCACACTATCTTGAATAGATTCCGAATAATCAAACCATTTTAACATAAGAGTATCCCACAAACTATGGTCTTTATAAAAATCATCAACGGATAATTCTTTTACGGAAAGCAAATTTTTCACTTCGTTTCTGCTAAGTTCAAAAGGTTCATCCTTATGATATTCAGAAAATGCATAGTCGCTATTAAGCAAAGCAGTTTCAAGTGTTAAACCATCAATTGCCAAAGAATTAGGCGCACCTATCTCGTCAACATAAAATAAAACGGAATAATTTTTGTAAAAACCTTTATACGGAAATTCCTCACGAAGAGCAAGCCCTGCCGCTTCCAACCAAGTTATTATTTCAAAATCATTCACATCGCCACCAAGAAACAAATCTGCATATATAGTTCTTTGTAAAAGATTATGATTATCTATATAAGGGTCAACCATATAAGAAGTATTAATGCCTTTTCCGCTTAAATAATCCTTATATATTTTATCTTTTAACTCTTTGTTAGAAGTAACAATTCCGGGATTCGTATAAGCCCAATCATATTTTCCTTTAATATTTTCGAGCCAACGGTCATTAAGATAGTCGTTATCGTCAAGCTCAAAATAAGACTCAGGAATACTAAAATATACACTCGATAAGGTTTGATATAAATTATCACCATTTGCGGAAGAATTAAGCCTATAAAACGTATCGCCAACTTCTTTTAGACGTATAAAATCTGCTTCGACATCTACATTAAGCTCACCTTCTTTATCGGTAGTATAAGTATATTTAACAAAATCATCACTCGTGCACCAAGTATTCAGGTCCGACCTATATTCTAAATGATTTATATAATAAGTTCTGCTTTGAGTTGAATTTATATTCTCGAAAAATTCATCACCTACGATAATTTCAAATTTTGAAAGTGTATTTTCAAAATTAACTAAACGTAAAGTATAATCTTTATAATTGATATTATCCAAAGATATGTCAATTCTATTTAGAAAAGATGAAGATAATACACCTCTTGCTAAAGAATCATACACATACAAAAACAGCCTTTTATTTTCTAAATCCTCATAGAGAAATGCAGGTGTAATCTCGCTATAATCAGGCTTCTTAGGATACTCATTGTTGAGAGTCGCTATATCGATATCAAGGAATGATGACATATCTGTATAGGCAGTCGTGTAATTGAGCATTTCAGCAATATTCTTATAGTTTATTTCGGCACCTATATTAACAACCACTTCGTGATATAGTTCGGGATGCTCTATCCACTTGTGTTGTTTCCATTCATAGGTATCATCATGTATAATACGCTCACCGGAATATGTATAAAAGGACATAGTATCAATAAGAAATTTACCTTCATACATACCCGAAGCAATATAGTCAGATTCACGTACTATAAAACCCATGCCTATCTCAAAAAACATTGCATCATACCAATGATAATGGTCATTATCACTAATATTTAAATCCTCATGCAGAACATCATGTTCGGGAAGAATCGTTCCCGAAGAAACATAATTAATAGGCAAACCATCCGAACCTATAATTTGTGCATAACTCACAGGATGATGCTCATAACAATCATATCCAGAATGTTCAGCATGAAACAAACAATAATCAGTCGAGTTAACAATAGGTATTAAATTCGGATTATATATATATGCTCTTAAACTAATACTGTAAATTGGCTCTTCAAAAACACCACTGTCACTCTCAGTCTCTACGTTTATACTTACATCTGAAAAGCCAAGGACCTTCATTTGATTGTAGCCTTCCTTACCTGCATTATCAATGTAGGCTTGAACGTCTATCATTTGATAAAGGTCCTCAGGAACATAGACATCCTCATTTGCATTTGCGCTCATGCCTTCTTCTGCTAAAGCAAAAATTGCAAAGCACGGCAAGAGCATACATACGCAGAGCAGTATTGCTAAAACCTTATTTTTCATTAATAACCACCGCCTAACACAGTATCTGCATTATTATGAAGGTCTGCTGCAGGATTATCATAGAGCGAAAGAATATCGCCTGTATAATCAAGAGCAAAGGTTTTTATCTTGAGGTTATCAAAATGAACACCAACTTCCTTATCGGTATCTGTCGTATATTTGAAATGAATACGAAGTCCCGATACATTTACACACTGCTCCGAATAAGCTAAGTCATTACGATAAATATGCTGTCCGTTGACATACACATCATACGTACCGTCATACCAAAGCACACATGTATAATGATAGCCGTTTGGAACACCTGTCATGAGATTATTGCTTGACTGATAAAGATAAATCTCGCCACCCTGATAAAAAATAAGATTATTTTTTGCTTCTGCGATGGTATAGTCAGGAGCTCTATAATTCGGACGAATACTAAATGCATTAGTATAACCCTCGTCAACGATTACATCGATATCATAGACTATTGCAAGATTATCCTTGACACCGATAGTAGGTCCTATAAAAGCATAAGGGTCTATCGAGGTCAAGCCTTGGTTAATAAAGCTTTCATATGTATCGGGTGTAGTACCCATATACAAACGACCACTCTCAACTCCGAATACGCCCGCCTTAAGATACACGTTGCCGATATCAGAAATGTAATCTAGTGTTCCTTCGACGTTCTTGAACTCAACGTTATCAAAATCAATAACTGTAAGACTTTCGTCTATTTCAATGTCATCGCCAGCGTTATCATCATCCGGTGTTGTAACATTATCCTTTGAAGGCTTATTAATATCGTTTACTATATTATCCGTTATATTTGCCATAGATAAAATTACACCAACGAGAAGCAATAACGCAAGAATAGTTATAATTATTCTTTTCATTAATTTAATTCCTCTCTTTTTTTAAAAAAGAGCTTTCACACGATGTGCGAAAGCTCTTGGATATAGGGCTATGGTCGCTTACTTCGCGAAATATGAGCCTGCCTCGTCGCCCTCAACGATTACAGGATAAACAGTTGCGTTAATCTCAGTACCTTCGGCAATATGAATAGTAAGAGTTACAGTAGTATCCTCTACAACGGTAAAGGTATTGCCCGTAAAATCAGCGTTAAAATCTACACCCTCAAGGTCAAGAGATACATACGCAGTCTTGAGCGATGCATCGTCAAGCGCAGTGAAGGTGTACTTGCCTGCCTTAAGAGTTACTTCTGCAATATCATACTCGATAGCAGAATCCGCCTTGCCCTTAATAGAAATAGAGCCGTTCTCGTTAACTGTAAGCTTAATTCCGTTGCCGTCGTTCCTATCGGTGATAGTTATGCACTCAGATGTATAAAGGTTGTTCTCGTTAAGCTCTCTCTCAAAGACATCCTTCGCATTATCAATAGACATTTCATTGAAACCGCCGAACATCCACATAACAAAACCGCAACAAAGTATGCACACAAGCACAACCGCGATTGTTTTACCAAGAGTCATTCTCATTGTTAGTTACCCCCTTTCTTGGCTGCTCGTGCCGCAGCCCTCTTTTCCTTATTCTTCTTATGTGCCTTCGCGTTATCGGAACGCGAACGCAGATATCCGCTTCGGTAGGCGAGCTGTGTATTAGAAAGATCCTTCTGAGAAAATGTTTCCTTTTTGGTTTTAAGCTCGCTGGAATATTTACGACCACGTTGGTCGGGATTAAGAAGATGTATCTGCGAACCATCCTCGCGCTCGATATAATAGTGTTTTTCGCGCTTTCCTGTTTTAGGGTGCTTTCCTGTTATAACTTTCAAGACACCTTTAATAATTGACATTAAGTTAATTCCCCTTTACTTATGTATTTTATTGCTTCAATGTAACCGCCCCTTGTATAAACAAGGTCGCAGAGGTCACCGGGCTTAGGAACATAGTTAGAAGCTACAACCATTTCCTCACTCACAAAAGTATCCTCGGCCTTAATGCCATCCATATCGTCACGCTTATATCCGTATGATACGAAATAGCCCTTATAAGGCTTACCTGTTTTCTTAGAGATACCCGACTTGATTTCCTTAGTTACACCCAAAATTTTGATTTTCATTTTTCGTTCTCACTTTCATTTTAAATTTTCGTTTTTCGTTTTCGATTTCGAATAGGGTATATTTATTCTTAAAGGTTTTTGTACGTGCACTTACAAAGACCTATAAAAATACAAATTAATTAAGCTCACCGTCGCCGTCGATATCGTCGAAATTAAATTTATATGACGAACACGGATTATACTTTGTGGCTCTTCTCATTTCCTCAAGCGTCGTAGTAACGGGAAAATCCTGATGCTTGAAAGTAGGACCGTCACGATAATGGTATTGAATATAAGATATTCTTCGTAGGAACTGGTCCTCGGTATCGAATTTTCTATCCCATTCTCTTACCATTTTGCAATAAGCCTGCCGAGGATGATATATTGAAGTTATATGTACTTCAGTCCACAAGGCTTTAGCATTTGAATATCTGCAATGTAAATCAGCCTTATAAACGTCAAGGTAGCGAAGCAAATCACCAAAACGGAACTCGCCTTTATAATCTTCCATCCATAGATAAGGCTCACCGTTATATTTATCAAAGGCACCGTTTTGGTAGTCTGTTAGATAATAAACATTATCTTTGCCTACCTCGGCATTTAACGCCATGCGTGAATAGGATTTACCGCTACCGCTTTCACCATAATGCCAAACAACCTTCACTTCTCGGACATCCGGGGTTTGTTGGTCGCGCATATCGTAATATGCTTTACGTATCAAGGTTTCATGCGTACGGTATGAAAGCTTTTGCCGAACTATATCATTCGGCTTTAGTCCTTCTTTTAACATATTTTCTATATTTTCAAGGTCACTACGACGGCCTTGAACACCTTGTATTTCGCCCTTTTGGCAGGAATAAATAATCTCTCCCCAAGGTAAGCCTGCGTCTTTATTCGGCTTCTCGTCGTATTGCCCCGACTTTGATATATAATCGAGTGCTTCCTTCTTATTGCCCTTTGTGGCTTCAAAGTGCATTCCTATTGCATAAGTTTTCTTGATAGCAGAAAACCGCATAGCCGTTGCATCCTCTAATACCATGTGAATATGATGAAGATCGGCAGGAATTTTAGCTTTTTCTTCTTCACTTTCAGCGTGTGCATATCGAACAAATTTACCCTCGTCATCATAAACCGGGTAATGACCTTCATAATGCTTTATACAATATGCCCAAGCACCTGAACGAGTATCAGTACAGCACCATTCCGTTTTTAATCTTTCGCATATTTCGTGAGGTTTACCTTCATATCCATAGTTTTGAGGATTATTAAAAACAGTAAACCAAGATTTTGACACCGATTCAGCCATTTTAACAACCCTTTTCTATGGATTTTGTAACGAAGTTTGCAATTTGTAACTTTTTGTAACGAAGTTGCAATAACTCAAAAATGCTTTATATTCAAGGTTTTTTGAGATTTTGTAACTTGTAACGAAGTTGCCTAAAGGTAATACTATACGCTTTAGGCAACTTCCGTCAGCCCTCGCTGTATTCGACCTTTATATGTTCAAGTGCAAATTTCAAGAGCGTTTCGGTGAAATCTTTTAATGTCAAACCGGTTTCGTGCGCGAAATCCTTAAGGATTTGATACATTTCATCAGATACCCTGATAATAGGGTCCGACTTTCGTTCATCTCTCTTGCTTTTGCATAGAATAGTTAAAGTGCTTTTTTTACTCATATCATACCTGCATCTCAAACGTTCTGCTTGCAAAATTTATTATGGTTAGATTTTAACATATAGAATATTTAACATATTTTCTAAAATGTCTTGACAACGCGCCTCTGCCGTAGTATAATAGGGTATATTTTTTAATTGTATTCTTGTATACAATCTTCTATAACGGCTAAAACAAGCATTTTTTCGCTTTTTGAAGGATGCTTTCTATCCCCTACCGAAAGGAAAACGATATGATTTCAAAGAACCCGAGCAGTAATCTTCTTGAACAGTCGCAGTACAAATACTCGCTTCAGGACGTAGATGAGCCTAACCTCTACCGCGAGATATATCCCTACGACGAGATACCGAAGGTTGCCTTCAACCACAGACGCGTGCCCCTCAATATGCCTGAGGAAATATGGATAACCGACACCACCTTCCGCGACGGACAGCAGTCGCGCGCGCCCTATAAGCCCGAGCAGATAGTCGAGATTTACAAGATGCTCGCGCGCCTCGGCGGTGAAAAGGGACTTATCCGTCAGAGCGAGTTCTTCGTATATACAAAAAAGGACCGTGAGGCGCTTGAAAAATGTATGGCGCTTGACTACAAGTTCCCCGAGATAACCACCTGGATAAGAGCGAAAAAAGAGGACTTCACTCTCGTGCGAGACCTCGGAATAAAGGAAACGGGTATTCTCGTATCCTGCTCTGACTACCATATCTTCAAAAAGCTTGGTATGACGCGCTCGCAGGCGCTTAACCATTACCTCGGCGTAGTTAAGCAGGCGTTTGACGCAGGCATCCGTCCGAGATGTCACCTCGAGGACATTACGAGAGCCGACTTCTACGGCTTTGTAGTTCCCTTCGTAAACGCTCTCACCGAGCTTTCTCACGAGTCGGGCATTCCCGTCAGGATAAGAATGTGCGACACCATGGGCTACGGTGTGCCCTACTCGGGCGTAGCACTTCCCCGAAGCGTGCCCGGCATCGTTTACGGTCTGCACCACTATTCCGACGTAACGTCAGAGATGCTTGAATGGCACGGACACAACGACTTCTACAAGGGTGTCGCAAACGCAACTGCCGCTTGGCTTTACGGTGCGTCGGGCGTAAACTGCTCGCTTCTCGGTATAGGTGAGAGAACGGGTAACGTACCGCTTGAAGCAATGGTTATCGAATACGCATCGCTTCGCGGAACGTTTGACGGTATGGACCCGACGGTCATCACCGAGCTTGCGCGTTACTTCCAGACCGAGATGGAATACGATATTCCCCCGATGACGCCCTTCGTCGGCGCTCATTTCAATATGACGCGCGCAGGCATCCACGCAGACGGACTTATGAAGGATGCTGAAATATACAACATCTTCGACACAGAGAAAATTCTCAACCGTCCCGCAGAGGTTTCGATTTCAAACACCTCGGGACTTGCGGGAATTGCCTACTGGATGAACAAGAACTACGAGCTTAAGGGTGACGATATGCTCACCAAGCAGGATGCTTTAATCCTCTATATGAAACACGAAATAGACCGCGCGTATGCAGATGGCAGAACGACGGTAATGAGTGACGGCGAGCTTGAGGAAATCGCGTGCAGGCTCTCGGGTGGAAAGTACATCATACACGACAGGTAAGAGGATGGCGTATGATAGTAGATAAGGAATCCAAGTCGCTTGAAGAGAGAGTGTTTTCCGAGCTTGAGGAAAAAATTCTCTCGGGTGAAATTCCCGCCGGTGAGCGTCTCGTCGAGCAGGATATTTCAAAGCGTCTGGGTGTAAGCCGCACCCCGATACGAAGCGCGCTTCAGCGTCTTTCCGACGAGGGACTTGTGAGCATCACCGCCAACAGAGGTGCCGTAGTAATCGGCGTTTCAGAAGAGGACCTTGAGGACATTTACCGTATAAGAATACGCCTTGAGGGGCTTGCCTCTGCTATGGCGGCAGGACGCATTTCAGACGAGGCAAAGGCAGAGCTTGAAGGCTCGGTCGAGCTATCTGAATTTTATCTTAACAAGAACGACGCAGAGCACCTAAAAGAACTTGACACCGAGTTTCACAGCATAATATACAAGGCATCGGGCAACCGTCTGCTTTGCAAAATTCTATCCGAGCTTCACCGCAATATCAAGGCTTACAGAAAGCGCTCGCTTTCAGACCCGGAGCGTGTGAGACGCTCGGTAGCCGAGCACAGAGAAATACTCACGGCAATTCTTGACGGTGATGTAAGCGAGGCAGACAGACTCACGTCTCTTCATATCGAGCGCGCAATAGAAAATATAAAAAAGAGCAACAATTAAGCAAAGTTTGACATCTTTAATTTACAAATATTAGGTTTTTACCGAAAGGATAACACAATGGCATACACGATAGTACAAAAGATTATCAAAAATCATCTTGTGTGTGGCGAGATGAAGGTCGGCTCTGAAATCGGACTTAAAATCGACCAGACGCTGACGCAGGACGCAACGGGAACTATGGCTTATCTTCAATTTGAGGCTATGGGCACCGAGCGCGTCAAGACCGAGCTTTCAGTAGCATACATCGACCACAACACACTTCAGGCAGGCTTTGAGAATGCCGATGACCACAGATACATACAGACCGTAACCAAGAAGCACGGCATAAGATTCTCGCGCCCCGGAAACGGCATCTGCCATCAGGTGCATCTTGAGCGCTTTGCCGTACCCGGAAAGACGCTTATCGGCTCTGACAGCCATACCCCCACCGCAGGCGGTATCGGTATGATGGGTATGGGTGCAGGCGGCCTTGACGTTGCAGTTGCAATGGGTGGCGGAACCTACTACATTACTATGCCTAAAATAATCCGCGTAAATCTTAAGGGAAGCCTTCCCGACTACGTCAGCGCAAAGGACGTTATCCTCGAGGTATTAAGACTTCTCTCGGTCAAGGGCGGTGTCGGCGCAGTTATCGAGTACGGCGGCGAGGGCGTTAAGACGCTTTCCGTTCCCCAGCGCGCTACTATCACCAATATGGGCGCAGAGCTTGGCGCTACCACCTCAATTTTCCCCTCTGACGAGATTACAAGACAGTTCCTTGCCGCTCAGGGCAGAGAGTGCGACTTCACACCTCTGTTCGCTGACGATGACGCGACCTATGACGCTACCGTTGACGTAGATCTTTCCTCGCTTCGTCCCCTCGCGGCATGCCCCCACAGCCCTGACAACGTAAAGCCCGTAAGCGAGCTTGCAGGCTCACCTATAAATCAGGTGTGCATCGGTTCTTGCACGAACTCGTCAATGCTCGATATGCTTACAGTTGCCGCTATGCTCAAGGGCAAGACCGTGCATCCTGACGTATCGCTTTCGATTTCCCCCGGCTCAAAGCAGGTTTACACAATGCTCGCTGAGTGCGGTGCGCTTGCCGACCTCATTTCCGCCGGCGCAAGAATCCTTGAATGTGCCTGCGGTCCTTGCATCGGTATGGGCTTCTCACCCAAGTCAAAGGGCATCAGCCTTCGTACCTTCAACCGTAACTTCCTTGCGCGTAGCGGTACTGCCGATGCCGAGGTATATCTCGTTTCCCCCGAGGTTGCGGCAGCATCTGCGATAGCAGGCGTATTCACCGACCCCACAACCCTCGGCAAAGCACCGAAAATCACCCTTCCCGAAAAATTCCTTATTAACGATAACCTCATCGAGCTTCCCGCATCACCCGAGCAGGCAGAGACGGTAGTCGTTGAGCGCGGACCAAACATCAAGCCTATACCCAAAGGCGAAGCGCCCAAGGATGACCTCGCGTGCGAGCTTATCCTTAAGGTTGGCGACAACATCACCACCGACCACATTATGCCTGCGGGCACTAAAATTCTTCCCTACCGCTCAAACGTGCCGAAGCTTTCCGAGTTTTGCTTCACCGTATGCGACAAGGACTTCCCTGATCGCGCGGCGGCAAAGGGCGGCGGAATTATTCTCGGCGGTCAGAACTACGGTCAGGGCTCATCGCGTGAGCACGCGGCGCTCGTTCCTCTCTACCTCGGAATCAAGGCTGTGGTTGCAAAGAGCTTTGCGAGAATACACGTAGCAAACCTCATTAACTTCGGTATAGTTCCTATGACGCTGAAAAACCCCGATGACTACGATAAAATTTCAGAGGGTGACGCACTTGAAATCATCGGCTTCAAGGATGCGGTAAGATGCAGCGACACGGTCATTCTTAAGGATAAGACGAGCGGTGCTGAAATCGAGCTTGCTCTTACCCTCACACAGCGCCAGCGTGAGATACTTCTTGCAGGCGGTATGCTTAACTATACAAGAGCAAATTCGTAAATCGTTATTTGCATTTTTCATCAAATTAAGGAGTAAATATAAAAATGGATATGTCAGTATATAACCAGAATCTTGAAGAAGCGTGCGCTAAATTCCGCGCCATTCTTGAAAAGCAGCTCGTACGCGTTGAGGATATGAAGGCGCAGGGTGATTTCACCGATTACGATGCTCTTGAAACCATAAAGATAGGCATCTGCGGCGGCGACGGCATCGGCCCTACTATTTCTGCTGAAGCAGAGCGCGTGCTTAAGTTCATTCTCTCTGACCTTGAAGAGAGCGGCAAGGTATCTTTCACTACTATCGACGGACTTACTATCGAAAACAGAATTGCAAAGAACAAGGCAATTCCCGATGACGTTATGGCAGAGCTTAAGGCTTGCGACGTAATTCTTAAGGGTCCCACCACCACCCCCCAGAAGGGAAGCGGTATGCCCAACATCGAGTCGGCTAACGTTGCTATGAGAAAGGCTCTTGACCTTTTCGCAAACATCCGTCCTGTAAAGGTTCCCGAGGAAGGCATCAATTGGGTTATCTTCGGTGAGAATACCGAGGGTGGCTATGCAGTAGGCTCGTCGGGCTTCAACGTAACCGAGGACCTCGCAGTTGACTTCACCATCACCACCAAGCAGGGCTCTGACAGAATCGCAAGACTTGCATACGATTTTGCAAGAAAGAACGGAATGAACAGAGTTTCGCTCGTAACCAAGGCAAACGTAATCAAGACCACCGACGGTAACTTCCTTGAGGACTGCCACAAGGATGCAGATATGTACCCCGAAATCACCACCGACGAGTGGTATGCAGACATCATGACCGCAAAGCTCGTTGACAAGAAGCGCAGACGCGACTTCCAGGTCCTTCTTCTTCCCAACCTCTACGGTGATATTATCTCTGACGAGGCGGCAGAATTTCAGGGCGGCGTAGGCACGGCAGGCTGTGCAAACATCGGTAAGAAATACGCAATGTTTGAGGCAATTCACGGCTCAGCACCCCGTATGGTCAACGAGGGCAGAGCAAAGTACGCAGACCCCTGCTCGATGCTCAGAGCCTGCGTAATGCTTCTCAACCACATCGGCTACACCGACAGAGGTGCAAAGCTTGAACGCGCACTCGACATTTGTATGTTCGAGGAAAAGAAGCTCACCATCACAGGCCGCGACACGGGCGCTACCTGCTCGGAATTCGGCGACTACGTAATGCAGACGCTCAAATCACTATAATCAGGGTCTGTCACATTTGGTAAGACCGAAAAAGGCAGAAAGAAAACAAAGAATTTCTCAAATATATAGTAAATAGCGTATATAACATATTAAAGCGAAGAAATCCTGTGGATTTCTTCGCTGGTCTTTTTCTACCGCCGTTTCCTTCCACGGGGCGTATGTATATACGAAAACATAAAGACAAATACGCGTGGCGTATTTGCTTCGGGGCGGAAAACGACGCTTCTTCCTCAAATTTTCATAATCCCCAAGAAATTTAAGGGCTGTCTTAAATTCGCATTTAAGACAGCCCTTAATACTACAAGCGACAGAGGATAATAAGCACTCTCACACTACCGCCCATATTATGCGTTTTATATTATGCCAAATTTTTGGTATATAAAATATTACAAATCGTTTACGCACTTTGAGAAGCTGAGCTTGTCGGTTGTAACGAGGTCCGAGTGCATCTTGCAGGATGCAGACTTGTTCTCGCTGAAAACAAAGCCCTCAGTACGCATATAGGCGTTCCATCTCACGTGCTCGACAGCGGCAAAGGCTCTTGCCACGCGGTATGCGTACTCTATATCCGAAGCACTCTCTACCGCCTCACCGCCCGTGACGGACAGCGCGTCTATGTAGCACCTCGAAAGCTTGATTTTAGGAAGCCCCGTCTTATCCAGCGCCTCAAACACACGCGCCTTATCAGCATCACGAAGCTCGGGGAAATCACACCTGCTACGGCACAGCCCTACCGCAGAAAACGCCGCGTCAAGTCGCTTGTCGTAAAGGTCGGACAGAACGCCTGCCAGAGCCCAGAGCGTTTCGTGCTCGTTAACAAGTCCCGTCACCTCTGCCACGTCGGCATCGCCCGACAGAAGTGCCGAAAACGCTTCTCTGTCCTGCCCCTCAAGAGCATATATTCTACCCTTAAGACGTCTGTGAAGCGCGTTTGCAAGCGATGAAAAATATCCGTAGTCAAACATATAGAAGCCGTTGGGATTACAGTTCTCGCCTTCCCAGCGCTTATGAACCTTGAAGCCGTCGTCGATAAGTGACGAGTTGATTACCGTTTCGTAAGAATAGAAGCTGTCGATATCACCCATAATCTTTATATCGTAGCCCTTTTTCTTCTTTACAGTTTTTTCGTCATCATCAGGATTGATAACGGGTGTCATACGGTTTTTAAGACCCGAATTGTAAATAACTGTTTTTATTTTAGGGTTTTTTCCGACCTGCTTAAGCCAGCTTCTGATATTGATAGAGGTCGCAATGTTCGCGCCGTCATCACCCAAGCAAACGAACACGAAGGTCGCATCCTTGCACGCGCATATCGCTTCCTTGAACTGCTGTGTGTCAACATTCATTTG
This sequence comes from Eubacteriales bacterium, assembly GCA_045611965.1. Taxonomy (GTDB): domain Bacteria; phylum Bacillota; class Clostridia; order Oscillospirales; family CAG-272; genus UBA1740. The sequence goes on along the minus strand of JAZKYE010000051.1, from coordinate 10,799 downwards.
GGATATATTAACCGAGTATTTCATATCGCACCCGTCGCTGACATCCTGCGAAAGCACTATGTCAGGGCACATAACCCTAAAGCGCGACACCACGTCATCGTTATCGTCAAACGCCTTTATATTGACCTTGTAGCCGGGCATCTGGCAATACCAGAGAAGTCCCTTCAGCATTTCAAGACCGTACATACCAAGGCCGACTATCACCGCGTTTATAACGCGCGTGTTGCCTATCTGTCTTGCCTCGCGGAACAGCTCAATTCCGCTCTCGTCGAGGTCGTTATAGATAAGCGACCTTATGTCGTTAATCCGCACTACCTCAAGCGCCATTTCATTAACGGTGGTCTGATCGTACGAGTCGAGAAAGCTCTTTCCTCTGCTACCGTTAGAAAAGAGATACACCTTTGCGTCAAGGCTGTTATAGCGCCCTGCTCTTCTCGCATCAATAAATTTTTCTATCCTCTCGCCAAGCTGCGCGTGCTCGCGCTGAAGGCTTGCAATGGTGTCAGCGCTTTCCTTCCTGCGACGGGCAAGCGCCATTTTAAGCCGAAGCGCCGCGCGCTTGCATCTCATTGAGATAACCTCGCCGCGAATGGCCGCAAGCTTATCGGATTTAGCAGGATATTTGTACTGTGCGTAGCGGTCAATTATCGCCTCTGCGTGACGGATTTCCTCGCTCTCGTCCTCGCTTATCAGATAGAAGTGATGGCGCTTTTTGAAAAATCTTATCGCCGCAACGTCCTTCCTAAAAACGATAGCGCCAAGCTCGTGTGCCCTGTCGTAAAGGTCGGAATGCTCTTCCTCATTCTTCTCAAAAACATCCGTGAAAACTATCATATCGCGGCCAAATAGCGACGGCAGACGGTGATGCTTTTTCTCGCCGCGAGCGCTACCATTGCCACTCTTCATTTTGCCGTCCTTGATGCTTTCTGCAAGCGCGAGCGAGCGCTCGTTAAGCTCGGAAAACACGTGCACCCTCGGGCGAAGCATAAACACCTTGGTGCGGTACGCGAGATGGTTCAGAAGATTTCTGAAGAAGGTCAGTATAAATCCAAACGTAAGCAGTGGGGCAAGCACGGACATAGTCTTTCCGAACACATAATGCACGTCGCACCACACGTCAGACGAAACCGCCGCCTCTATTCCCTCACGCACCTGCGCGTCAACACCGCCTTCAAGCAAAAAGAGTGACAGCGCGCCGTGCACCGATTCAAGCACAGCCTCAAGGACGTGCATAAAGCCTTCCTTGAAATGAGCATCAAGAAGATTTATCGGAAGCCACCAGATAAACAAGCTTACAAAAGCGCCGATAAAGATACATCTGAAGGGTGTGAATATCATATCGCCCTTGTAGTGATTTATTCTGTCTATCATTATCACAGCCGAAATAATTACGCACGCTATTGATAAAACCGTAAATATTCCCTCGCCAAGAAACGCGCCGAGCGCGCCAAGCGAATTCCACAACCTGTCAAGCATCATATGCCCCTCTTTTCGTTAGCGTATAAATATATACTATCATATTTTCGCGCATAGCGCAAGTGCCTTGTCGAAAAATCACGTAACAAGACGCCAAGGCGTGCCGATTATTGACAAAGGGCCATACTTGTACTATAATGCTTTGTAAGAAGAAATCACCCTGCTCACAAAAACAAATACAAGGAAATCATAAATGACAGTAGTAGAATTTTTTGACAAATCCCCAATTCAAAACATAGCCAGCGCACTTCTCTTGCGCCCCGAGCGCGTCGTATTTGTATGCGACGACGAGGATGAGGCGAGAGCGGCTACGGCTCTTTACCGACGCGTGCTTTCGTGCAGAAAAATCGACACGCGTCTTGACATAAGACGGGTAAACCGCCAAAATCTTGAGGCGGTGATAGATGTGCTTTGCGAAATAGCAAAAGAGGACGAGGACTGTATATTTGACATTACGGGCGGTGACGAGCTTTACCTCGTTGCACTCGGTACAATTTTTGAGCGCACGGGAAGAAGACATATTCTGCACCGATTCAACCTCGAAGGTGGAAATCTTTGCGAATACCGCCACGACGGAAGCGTGTGCAGTAAGGCTTCCGTAAGTATTAGTGCCGAGGAAAATATTATCCTTCACGCAGGTGAGCTCGTTTCGTGTGGCGCTTCTATAACCGCAGATGAGGACGATGAATTTATAAACGACGTCGCTCTTATGTGGAATATCTGCCGAAGCGAGCCGAGCCTCTGGAATTCCCTCACGGGCGTGCTCGCGGCAATCAGCGACTCTGCCGAGCGTCAGAATATAACTATCCCTGCAAAAAAGGCGCAGGATGCGCTAAAGCGCTGGGGCATAAAGTCGCCTGACTTTATCTCAAAAATGAACAGTCTTTGCAAGGCAGGACTGATAAGGCAATTCATCTTCGGTGACGAGCTGTCATTCACATACAAGAGCGATAGGATAAAGAAGTGCCTGACCGTCGCCGGGCAGATACTCGAGCTTACCGTTGCGACAAGACTCGCCTTTTTAAGAAACGAGAAGGGTGAGCGCATATATTCCGACATTCGCGTTGGCGCTGTAATCGACTGGTCAGGACGGGGCGAGGGACGCGTTATAAACGAAATAGACGTTCTCGCTATGAAGGACTCGGTGCCCGTATTCATTTCCTGCAAGAACGGAAGCTTTGCACAGGAAGAGCTTTATAAGCTTCGTGCCGTATCAAGTCATTTTGGCTCGCGTATGGCAAAAAGAGCGCTTGTCACAACCGAGCTTGATAAGCTTGGCACTAAAGCAGACTTCATCCGAGCAAGAGCCGAGGATATGGACGTAACTATTATCGAGCGCGCCGACGAAATGAGTGATACCGAATTTAATGAAGCCCTTAAAAATCTCGGAAAAAGCAGACGATAAGTAAATATTAATTTACATATCACCCTATACAAATAGCAGGAATAAAAGGATTGAAGCCTTCTATTCCTGCTATTTCTTGTTTATATCATTTAGTCCCCGCATCTTTTCTTTAACGGTGGGTTTGCCTGTGATAAACGCTGACTATTTTTCCGTCAGAGTAGCTTCTCGTCATACACCGCCCTTGCACCGCCGATAAATCTCGGACGGGTGCGAGCCGCAATTACGGTTGCCTCACCTATTGTGTTATTTACAAGACGCACGGGCACAGCAACGCGCTTCAGGTGCATACCGATAAGAGTAAAGCCTATATCAAGACCTGCATCAGCCCGTATTTCTTCAACAACCACAGGATTTTCAAATGCCGAGTATGCACAGGTAGCCATAGAGCCGCCAGCCTTCGGTTGAGGTACTGCGTTCACAGTCTCAAGCCCCTGCGCGGCTGCCCTCTCGGTTACGATAGCGCGGTTAAGATGCTCACAGCACTGCACGGCAAGATAAATTCCCCTATCGCGAGCCGCGTCGTAAAGCCCCTCGAATACCTCTTTTGCTACCTCAGGTGTTGACGACGTACCTATCCTTTCCCCAACGATTTCACTCGTCGAGCATCCGATAACGAGTATCGCCCCGCTGACAAGCCCTGCCTTTTCAATTATTTCAATCGCGGCAAGCCTCGCCTGCCCATAAAGCGCACCACTCATAACAAATCCCCCAAGAGTTAAAGATTATCTACATTATAACATAACCGAGCAAGGTTTTCAAGAAAGTATAACAAAAAGACAGAAGATTTTGGGATGAGTAACGCCCTACAAACTATGCTTGAAAAAGAACGGAATTTGTGGTATAATAACCTCACGGGTTCGTTCTTGCAAAGAGCGAACAGCAAGGCAGAGCCTTACAAAATCTTTGATTTTGCCGTGAGAACATTGACATAACACAGGTCGTGTTGCGACACGACCAAAAAGGCTGTGCCTTTACACAAGCCCCCTCGGCTTGTGTTACTGTGATTATGTATAATAACCTCACGGGTTCGTTCTAATAGGGAACGTACAGTAAGGCAGAGCCTTACAAAATCCTTGATTTTGCCGTGAGAACATTGACATAACACAGGTCGTGTTGCGACACGACCAAAAAGGCTGTGCCTTTACACAAGCCCCTCGGCTTGTGTTACTGTGATTATGTATAATAACCTCACGGGTTCGCTCTTGCAAAGAGCGAACAGCAAGGCAGAGCCTTACAAAATCCTTGATTTTGCCGTGAGAACATTGACGCTTCAGAGGTTTATTATGAAGGAAGAATGCTTGATTTGCCCAGCGCTGCTTAAATATTCGGAAAACGACGAAATGATGGAATGTGCCATCTGCCACAAAAAAGAAAACAGCAAAACCGCTTGCACTAACGGCCACTACGTATGCAACGAGTGTCATACGCAAGGAATAGATAGCATCATCGGCGTGTGCCTTTGCGAAGCATCAACAAACCCTATCGAGATAATTCAAAGAATGTTTGCCCTGCCCCTCTGCCATATGCACGGCCCAGAGCATCACGTAATGGTTGGCGCGGCGTTGCTTACGGCATACAAAAATGCAGGCGGCGACATCGACCTTCCCAGAGCGTTATCCGAAATGCAGGCGCGCGGAAGAAAGGTCCCTGGCGGTGCGTGCGGATTTTGGGGCGCTTGTGGCGCAGGCGTGAGCGCAGGAATGTTCGTATCTATTATAACAGGCTCGACACCTCTTGCAAATGAAGCGTGGGGATTGTCTAACAAAATGACCTCATCCGCCCTCGGTGCTATCGGTGAGGTTGGCGGCCCCCGTTGCTGTAAGCGCGATTCCTATCTCGCCATCATCAAGGCCGTCGAATTTGTAAAGGAAAACCTCGGGATTGAAATGTCGCTCACCGACGTCAAGTGCACGCACTCGGCAACGAACAACCAATGTATAGGTGCGAGGTGTCCGTTCAAATGAAAAAGAAGATAGCATTTATTTGTGTACATAATTCCTGCCGTAGCCAGATTGCCGAGGCACTCGGCAGGCATCTGCGCGCAGATGAGTTCGATTTTTACTCGGCAGGCACCGAAACAAAGCCGCGGATCAATCAGGATGCGGTGCGCCTGATGAAGCTGCTCTACGGCATCGACATGGAGCTGACACAGTACAGCAAGAAAATTGACAGCATCCCCACACCAGACATCGCAATTTCAATGGGCTGTGACGTCGGATGCCCCTTCATCGGCAGAGCCTTCGACAACGATTGGGGACTGCCTGACCCCACAGGAAAAAACGACGCAGAATTTATAAAAATCATAAAGAGAATAGAAGATAACATAAAAACCTTATGACATACCGATACAACCCGAAAAGAGGTGATAATATGGTAGAGTTAATTAAAGAAAAGCTAAAAGAAATAGAAGAGCGCGAGAACGTAAAAATTCTTCACTGTGTAGAGTCAGGAAGCAGAGCTTGGGGATTTGCTTCCCCCGATAGCGATTATGACGTCAGATTTATTTATGTTCGCCCGAGGGAATACTATCTCAGGCTCGACAAGACGAGAGATGTCATTGAATGGCAGCTGGATGATACCCTTGATATCAATGGCTGGGATTTGCAAAAAGCACTAAGACTGCTACATAAATCAAATCCTACCTTGTTTGAGTGGAATGCTTCCCCCATAGTCTATAAAACCACCGATGAGTGGAAAGAGGTATCCTCGACAATAGAAAAATACTTCGTCAAGAAATTCGAATTATATCATTACCTAAACATAGCAAAAAGCAACTACCGTACATATCTCGTGGGTGATGTTGTCAAATTTAAAAAATACTTCTACGTGTTAAGACCGCTTCTTGCGTGCAAATGGATACTTGCAGAGGACAATCCCCCACCCATGCTCTTCAAAACTCTCATGGATAAATACCTTGACCCGAGCGTTAAACCGGAGGTGGAAGAGCTACTTAAAATAAAAACGTCTATGCCCGAAATCGCCGAAGGAAAACACATCACCAAGCTCACCGAATACCTCAAAAACACAATAGAAGAGGTCGAAAAAACCCTCGCAGAGCTTCCCGATACCACCACTCGTGGTTGGAAAGAGCTTAATGAGTTGTTCATAAAGCTTATCTGATAAAGAAACCGCAAAAGATGCACGCTTGGGTGATGCCAAGCCTGCGACCTCAATAAAAAAACGACAGGTCTAAACCTGTCGTTTTTTGGTTGCGGGAGTGGGACTTTTAATTTTTCTCTTTAATCGGGTTATCTGCTATTTTGCGGTCGGACACGCAAAATAACGCAGGATTCCGTCAAGGCGGAATGGGTCCCGTCAACACGCAGAATAAGAATCTATGAGGTAAATCGATATACAAGGTGGTATATCATTGCTTGACATAAGGAATTCGCGTGTCAGGGTCATAGAGCGAAGCTCGCGAGGTTCAAATCCCATCGCCACCACAGCCAAAAAGAAAGAACTCAACCCACCAAAAAGGTGATTTGAGTTCTTTTGTCAGTGGGCTATAAAAAAGATATTTTCGGGGGAGTGCTTACGGGATTTGAACTTAACGCACAGATCTAATATTAAACATCTGCCTTTTCTATTATGGATTTTACTAACATATCAAGTTTGGAAGCACATTCGAAATAATGTCTATATATTGGTGCGCTTTCATACACTTGGCGTTCAAAAATTGTTATCGTATAGAATGGATTTAAAACATCGTTAGTAGTAAAACGGTACTCCATAGAATGGACAATTGTCGAAGAACTCGATGTGCCAAGCCCAACGCCAATTCCATATGCCGCAGTGCCCACACCTGAACTTATAGTGGAAATTGATTTTCCTCCAACAAGTATTTCGCCACTTTTAATGTTGCTGAAATCAAGAAATTCCGTGTAAAGATGATCTGTAACAAAACGTGTAAAAGCAAAACGTTTATTTGACATATCAACCGAGATTACAAGTGAAGGTAATTTGAAATCTTTTTTACTACTTTCTACCGTTCCGGTAACTTCAATTTTTGAAGTAGCGTTGAATGCCTGTGATGCTAAATGGGAGTCTATTGTATCCCATATGTCAGACTGCTTATCTGCTAATACCCTTCCGCCTTTTTTTAGGATTAAAACGAACCACAAAATAATAGTAATTAATAATCCTAATACGTATGGTATTATGCCTATTGTTTCTCCGAAAAATGAAATTGATAAGATCATACATGCAACAAAGCAAATAATTGTTACAATTAAAGCATACATCAATATATTACCCCTTTCCCATTGGGTGCTTTTGCGTTTTTAGGTATGTGCCAAGGACTACCTTTTTTGTCTTGCGTAGCTCCTTCATTTTTTCCTTCTCTGCACCATCTTTCAACAGTTTTTTGTGTTACTCCAAATTTTTTAGCTGCTTCTTTTGTTCCCATATCAGCCATAATGTCTCTCTCCTTTCACAACTCGAAATAACTAAAAAGCAAGTTTTGAGTTTTGTTTTAACTCAATAATGTAATTATAATTTGTTTTTAACTATTTGTCAATAGTTTTAGTTAAAAATGTTATAATTAGTAAAAAAGGAGGGGTAAAGAATGAATATAGGTGAAAAGATACGAAATGCAAGAGAAGATATGGACTTATCTCAAAGAGATATGGCAAATCTTATTCCTATGAATCAATCTAATTATTCTAAAATTGAGCGCGACGTTCAAGAGCCTAATTTAGAGCAGCTTCGCCGTATTTGCCAAATTCTTAACCTCGACCCTCGCTACCTTTTAAATCTTGGTGACTATACGTCAATTACAGAGGAGGATATGAAGCTCCTAAAAGACGCAAAAGCATTTATAAAAGAGCACAGAATATAAAAATAGCAGAGTGTGACCTCTGCTATTTTTAATAAGAGAAAAAATGGGTTATTTGCTATTCGTCGGACGACACGACGAATAACGCAATATTCCGCCATCGTATAGGCGGAATGGATCCCGCTTCGCTTTTATGGCTTAGGCGAGATAATATTACTTTGAGTATTCAAGGTACGTTAGCGCTACTTAGTGAGACGCGGAGCGCGCTCAAAGGGACGAAGGCCGTGAGGTTCAAATCCCACTCTCGCAACCTCGCAAAGCGAAAGAAAAAACTCGGTATACCAAATGGTGTTCCGAGTTCTTTTGGTTGCGGAGATGGGACTTGAACCTCATGACCTCCGGGTTATGAGCCCGGCGAGCTACCAACTGCTCCACTCCGCGATATTAATGGTGCCGGAAGCCGGGGTCGAACCGGTACGAGAAGTAAATCTCACGGGATTTTAAGTCCCGGGCGTCTGCCAATTCCGCCATTCCGGCATACAAACCTCTGTCTTCCAGATGCTATACAATTATATCATCACACACGGTAAAAGTCAATACTTTTTAAAAAATATTTTTTTGACGGTTGACAATCGCTCACAGATGTGATATTATATAAGGGCGCTTATCCATTGCTATTATATGTATTGCGCTATCGCGATATACATACTGCCACGGATATATCGCTGGATCTAACACTTTTCAAAAAGCAATTTAATAATAAATTACAATCCAAAAGGCTGTAACGGGATATCTCGTTAAAAACGAGAAGACCCTCCTCGTCACTGGTGAGCGAGCTCCCCGATGACTTCGTGGGGTATGCGAAGCGGTCACAACGAGGCGGTCTTGAAAATTTGTCGGTCAATCGGACGATAAAACCCCGAGAAGCCTTGAAAACATTGACTATTTCGCACTTGCAAAAATCGCAAAACTACCAACATCTAACGCAATATCTAACACTTTCCAAAAAACAACTTAATACGCAGGAATATCGAAGCGGTCACAACGAGGCGGTCTTGAAAACCGTTTGCCCAAAAGGCACGGGGGTTCGAATCCCTCTTCCTGCGCCAAAAATGAAGCACCAATCCTTGTGGTTGGTGCTTTGATTTTTGCTTGGAATGAGAGGATTCTAACTCCCCTCTGTGACTCTCTGAGTCGCAGAATGGGGTTCGCATACCCCACCCGAAGATCGAAGAGCTCGCTCTTCAGGCGCAGGGTGTGGGTATCTTCGTCAAAGACGAATACCCCTCTTTTTCCTTCGCAAGACTCGATCTGTAAATTGACAAACATGGTTGTTTATGGTAAAATATTATCATTAATTCTTACACCTTGAGGAGACTATATGAAGTTAACTAAACACCAGAAAGATATCGTTGGCAAAATCATAAACGGACAAATTTATGATATAGCTTCTTATTTGGAATCTACTAATAATTTTCGTGTTGAAAAATACGATATTGATGCGATAAAAAAGAGGTTTATGGATGTCGAAGGCGACAAAAAGTATAAAGTAGCAAAAGACTCTATTTTTATTAAAGGTACTTATGGCCTTCCGATGTTTAAGCCCGAAGATAAAATCACCGAAGACGATTATATAATAAAAGAGCCCGTGTTAGTTGATAATGCTCCGGCAATTCATTACGAGTTTGAGGGCGTAAAATACGACTTAGATTTTGTTAAAGGTGTAAAGGTAGTTAATGATTATGAATTGTTGATAGATTTTTTAACTCTTTGGCATTACTTAAAGGAAGAGTCGTTAATTCTTGAATTGGATAAAAAACTTGAAACGCAAGACGTAGGATTCTTTTTTGAACCCAAAGAAATAGACGAGTCCACGCCAAAAGCTAAAATCGTTATCAAAAAAGATGGAGAAACATACTCTCCAGTAGAATCAGTACTAAATGATATGTTTCTTTCAGAGCCAAAGCGTTTTCTGAATGATTATTCAGATACAACTTGGATAATCAACGAGGAACGCTTGTTGATGTGCAAAGAATTTCTAACTAAAAAATTTGTTCCTACCACAGCTCTGCGGACATATGCCAAGAAAAAATTCAAGACAAAGGAGACTATATCAAATGATATTAACAGATTGATAGCAATTTTTGCATTAGCGGTATCTGTTATTTCGGTTATACTGGGTAACATAATCCCCTTGTTTCAAACCCAAACCACAGAAGATTATTTAGAAACGATAAATCAAGAGTTGATTAGTATACAATCAACTTTAAATGATAACGAAGAGCAAATCGAGGAAGAATTAAGCAGTATTCGGAGTGCAATAGAAGAATTACAACAGCAAGTTGCTGATATCGACGATAAGACAAATATATCTCAGCTCGAGGATATAAAACAGCAATTATCTGAAATCAAACAAGCAATAGCAGATATTTCTGTGACACCAAGCAACTAATTTATAGCTATACCAACCTCTTCCACAAATACTCTATCGCTTTCTCATGCCACTTTGACTTATTATATATCCTAAACGCTTTATCACTTGCGAAGAACTCTATCACGCCCGATTTTGAGAGCACGTATTCGTCATTCATCATTACGGCAAACATATCACCGTTTTGTACTCGTCGCAGTATGGTAGTCCTCGAATAACCAGTTATCTTTGCAACTCGGTTTATGTCCATAGCATCGGGGTATATTTCCATTCGCTTTTCGAGCATGTGAATGAACATAGCTCTTTCGTTGCTCGTCAGCACAATATTGACGTTATTATGGTCTCTGCCACCCTTTTCGAGTGGCAGAGAATTTTCTTTACGGGAGGAGAAGACACCAACGGGAATTTCTCTTGAACGCTCGGCTTGAGGTTTGGATAAATACTTTTTCAAATCCTCCTCGCTCACGTAATACCTCAGATGCGTAGGTGTATTCACTATTCTGCAGGGAATAACACCGTTGTTGAGCATCCAAGCTGCTTTGCGTTTGCTGATATGTAGCTTTTGTCTTAACTGTTCAAGTGAGAGTTCACCGTTTTTCTTCATTCTTCCGTACCCCTTATTCTTTGTTTAAGGCTGACTAAATTTTTGCCACGCTCAGCCTTATATCATTGTTTTAGGCATAGTGATTTTTCAATCGTCCTTGTTTCCTATG
>JAZKYE010000050.1:0-22044 GCA_045611965.1 Eubacteriales bacterium | reverse complement strand
GGGTGCAGGAATACAAAAGAAGGGAATCGGCATTGCCGAGTATTTTTGAAATGGTAAAGGTTGAAAATCTTGTAAAAAGATACGGACAGAATTACGCTCTGAACGACGTATCCTTTGAAATCGGGGAAGGTGAGATCGTCGGCCTGCTCGGTCCTAACGGCGCGGGCAAGAGTACGACTATGAACATACTTACGGGCTACCTCTCGTCCACCTCGGGACGCGCCTCGATAGGCGGCATCGACATACTTGAAAATCCCATTGAGGCAAAGCGCCTGATAGGCTTCCTGCCCGAGCAGCCGCCCGTTTACGGCGATATGACGGTTGAGGAATATCTCAACTTCGTATTCGACCTTAAGGGCTGTACGCTTGACAGAGAACGCCATCTTGACGAGATTATTTCCTCGGTAAAGCTTGGCGACGTCAAGAAAAGGCTCATATCCAACCTCTCAAAGGGCTACCGTCAGAGAGTGGGTATCGCGCAGGCTCTCGTTGGCGACCCGAAGCTCATCGTGTTCGACGAGCCTACCGTAGGACTTGACCCCAAGCAGATTCTTGAGGTCAGAAACCTTATAAGAACGCTTGCTAAAAACCACACGGTCGTGCTTTCGACGCACATTCTTGCCGAGGTGCAGGCGGTTTGCGAGAGGGTTATAATCATAAATCAGGGTAAGATTATCGCTGACGAAAAAACGCAGGACCTCACAAAGACTATTGAAGAGGGATATCACTATCAGGTAAAGATATGCGGTCCTCAACGCGACGTTGCAGCCGCCCTCTCGAAGCTTCACGGTGTAAAGGACGTTGTTGCTACGGGTGAGCGCGATGCAGACTCGTACGCGTACGTTATTGAAACCATCAAGGGCGCTGACGTAAGAAAGGCGGTATTCTCACTCTGCGTGACGAAGAATTGGCCTATTCTCGGCCTTATGCCCACGGGCACCGACCTTGAGTCGATATTCATAAGACTCGTTGACAAGTCAAACGGTGTAGAGGACAAGCCCGCGGACAGAAAGCGCCGCGCGCACTGACGGTAGAAAAGGAAAGGATAAACTGATATGCTTGCAATTTACAAAAAGGAAATGCGCTCGTACTTTACGGGTGTCATCGGATACGTTTTTCTCGTGCTGTTTCTTGCTATCGGGGGTGGAATCTTCTGTCTTTCCACGCTCTATGCAATGACGGCAAACGCTTCAAATTACTTTATATATATGCTTGTTTTCTGCGCGGTTGTGCTTCCGCTTCTTACGATGAAGTCGTTCTCTGACGAGCGTAAGACCAAGACCGAGCAGCTTCTGCTCACCGCCCCCGTGTCGATTACGGGAATGGTGCTTGGAAAATTCCTTGCCGCAGTTACGATGTACGCAGGCGCGCTTCTCATAAACTCGCTGTGCTTCCTTATGCTTCTTCCTTACGCACAGCTTCAGTTTGCGTCGATAATCGGCTCGTTTATAGCACTTCTTCTTGTCGGAACGGTGTTTATCGCGATAGGACTTTTCATTTCCTCGCTCACCGAAAACCAGCTTACCGCCGCGATAGGCACTATGGCGGTTATTCTCGTGCTTCTCATCATCGGTGTTATTAACAGCTTGCTTCCGTCGGAATATTGGCTTCGCTACGTGATAAACTGCATATCCTTCTTCTCGCGATTCCAGACCTTTATTATGGGAATTTTCGACCTTGCGGGAATTATTTACTATCTTTCCGTCGGAGCTCTGTTCGTTTACCTCACCGTAAGAGTGTACGACCGCAGACGCTACAACTGACAGGAGATGAAAGATGGGTAAATTCAAGGAAAAGCTCGGTGCTGTCCTCGGCGGTGAGCGCGTTACCTCGGGCACTATAACGGCAATCGTTATTGCGATAGTCGTTGCACTTAACGTGGTGTTCTTTGCTCTGGGCGTAATACTCTACGTTCCTGACGTCAGCGACGACCTTCAGATTTCGGGTAATACCGACCGCATCTTTACCGAAGAGCGCGTCGGGGAAAAGACCGTTACAGTGACCTTCTGCGATTCGCGCGACAATATTGTAAACAGCGCGAGCGAAACGGCGAGAAAGGCAAGATACGTTCTCACCACGGCAGAGCAGCTCGCAGAGCGTTACAGTTTCATAAAGCTTCGCTTTCTTAACATAATCACACAGCAGTCGGTCAGCGCCGACGGCTCGGTCAGCACCGAGTACGTTGACCTCGACAGATACAAGCAGACCGACGAAAATGGAAATTCCTTCCCCATACTCAAAAGCTCGGTGCTCTTTGAGTGCGGAAACGAGGTAAAGGTTCTCACAGACGCATACACGGCAGAGGGCTACTCTGACTTCTTCACGCTTGACGCATCCGGAAACATTATGGCGTACAACGGCGAAGAGGTTCTTGCCTCTATGATAAGCTGGGTGCTTGAGTCCGAGCACAAGAGCGCCTACTACACCACCTACCACGGTGAGGTTGCAGACATCTCGCTTCGTACTATGCTTATCTGCTCCGGCTATAACGTGCAGACGGTAAACCTTAAGGAAAAGGAAGTTCCCGACGATGCGGACGTCGTTGTTATCTCTAATCCCAAGAACGACTTTGAGCGTGCGGCAGAGGGTTCTAATATAAGAACCGAGATTGAAAGGCTTCGCACCTATCTTGGGCGCGGCGGAAATCTCTACGTTGCACTCGACCCCTACGGAAACCGACTTCCCGTGCTTGAGGGCTTTCTTTCCGAGCACGGAATTAAGATATCCACATACGAGCGAGAGGGCAGACAGTATCGCAATATGGTGCGCGACACCGACAACGCGATAACCTCTGACTACTTCACTCTCGTTGCAGACCTTGCCGAGAGCGACTATTCGAAGGCTGTTTCGGATGAGCTTCGCAAGTACACCGATTCCGGCGTTCTCGTCAGCAGCTGCGCTGCCCTTGAGGTATCGGGACGCGCACAGCCCCTGCTTCTTTCAAGTGCATCCTCATCCACCTACGCGGGCGGTGAGGTCACCTCGGACAAGGGACGCTTCTGCCTGAGCGCAGTAAGCTCTGCTCTTGACGAAAACGGAAACGAGGCGGGCAGAATTATGGTCGTGCCCAGCATCTATCTTACCGCAAGCGACTCGCTCGTATCGGGCGGATACGCAAACCGCGATTTTATCTACGCGGTGCTTGACACACTCTTTGATTCGCACGGTGTTCCGTACGGCTGTAATACCGTGTTCTACACTACCGAAACTCTTGAGAATCTGACTATGCAGTCAGCGCGAATCTACACTACGCTGATTATGCTTGTTCCCGTAGCCATCGCTATTCTGGGCGCTGTGGTTATTATTAAGAGAAAGAACAGATAAAATAAATCTTAAAAGGTATCAAAATGATAAAAAATCCGTTTGCGGGAAAGAGTGCCCGCACTAAAATATTTACGGTAATTACGCTCGTGGCAGTAGTGCTTCTGCTCGGTCTTAACCTTGCGGCATTCGCCCTCGGCGTTTACGACACCGTATATCTTGATCTGACGTCAGAGGGACTCTACACGGTCAGGGATGAGATGATAGAAGCCTGCCGCGAGGTGTTTTACCTTGAGGACGGCTCGCTTCGCACCCCCGGTCTTACCATCACCTTCTGTGCAGACCCCGATACGATAATATCCAACTACGCAACCCGTCCGATTTACTATATGGCAGTTGCGCTTGCGGATATTTACCCCAACCTCAAGGTCGAGACGGTCAATATCACCTATAACCCGACCGCTATTGCCGATTACAAGACGACCTCGCTTACCGAGATTACGGCAAACGACGTTATCGTGTCCTACAAGCCCGACGCGCAGTCCGGCGAGATGCGTTACAGAGTAGCGTCCGCTCACAGCTTCTGGCGTATGAACGACGATAAGTACTATTCGTTTGACGGCGAGTACAAGCTTGCGACGATATTCCTCTCGCTGACGCTTATAAATCAGCCTGCGGCTTATTTCGTCACCGACCACGGCACCGATTATTACAATGCCGAAGAGCCCGAGAGCGAGATGAGCAAGAGCACGGGCGTGCTCGTTGATTTGCTTAAAGAGCGCGGTCTTAAGGTTAAGAATATCAGCCTTACTCAGCTTGTAAACGAGGCGGTTGAGCACAACAAGAGCAACCCCTCTGATATTAAGGTGCCCGCCCTTCCCGAGGATTGCGCCCTGCTGATAGTCAACAACCCCAAGAGCGATTTCGTGTATGACGAGACGCTCGGAAAATGCTTCTGGTACGTGTCAGAGGCAGAGATTATCGACCGCTTCCTGACCTCTAACAGAGGCTCGGTTATGGTAGCGAAGGATTACAAGAATTCGCTTCCCGTCCTTGAGGACTTCCTTGCCGAGTGGGGAATGGAATTTACCAACACGCAGGTCAAGGATGACACGCAGTTTATTGAGAACGGTACTGAAAACGGCACTACCATCGTCGCAGAGTACAACAAGGACGAGGCGAGCTACGGATACAGCATCTACGGTGAGTACGCAAGGCTTGATTCTGCGCCGAGAGCGGTTGTAAGCGACAGCGGCTTTATCAAGTGTGCCTTTGACGATTCACCCGATGTCGGTGAGGCAGGAACGCTTAACGTATCGAGAATTTACGCGCCCTTCCTTTACACCTCTGAAAACGCGAAGGATTACGCGTATAACGAGGACGCAGGCGCATACGTTGACCTCGCAGGCGAGAGCGGCAGACGCGCGCTTGCGGCCGTTTGCGGCAGACAGTCGCTCAACGACTATACGGCAGAGCGCGAGTATTCCTATCTCTTCTGTGCGGCGAGCGCAGACTTCTTCTCAACCGAAAGGCTTGGAAACACGTCCTTTGCAAACTACGATGTAATTTCTTCTCTCGTTCAGAATATAGCAAGACTTGACACTCACGCCTCAATGGAGCTTGGCGGTACCTCGCTTAACAACTATACCGGCTTTGGCGGTAAGGTGCTTCTCAACACCGATATGAGTGACAAAGAGGTAGAGATAAGCGGCTACGATGAAACGGGTCACTACGAGCTTCTTCGTGTGAACCACGCGCTCACCACGCCCATTATCATTACCTTCAGCATTATAGTAGCCCTGCTTCCGATTGCAGTAGCGGTCGTTGGCATCGTTATCAAAATTAAGAGAAAATACCTGTAAGGAGGGGACTATGAAGGTTATCAGAAAAAACAAACGGCCCCTGATTTTAGGTATTATGGCGCTCATTTTAGCGCTTCTTATTACCGCGGCAATTCTTTTGTCGGTGTTTCTTAATAAGCCGACGGAAGAACCGCCCAAGGAACCCGTTGCAATTCTGCCGGGCGAGGCGTATATCGGCGACTCTGCCGCAACCTACGCGCAGATTGGCGAGAGCAAGTTCCTTCTTATAGATATTCAGGGCAAGGACAACGCATATACGCTCATGCGTCCCGAGAGCGGAATTAAAGAGGTTGACGTGCTTGACAAGGACGGAAATCCTACCTACCGCCCCGACGGCACGAAGATTACCGAGAAGGTAAGCTACGATGCGTTTAACTTCTATTACACGGATGACGCGGGCGAGCTTCAGGCGTACTACCCCTCTATAAACGAGGCAGACCCCACATTTGACTACACCGACCTTTATGCGACCGAGAAGAATGAATTCGGCTTCACGCTTGACAAGATTACCTATCTTACCACGGCGCTCGGCACCGTGTACTTTGACCAGAGAATAGAGCTTCCCACCGTTTCCGATACTATGACGGCAGAGGAAAGAGCGGCGGCAGAGGCAGAGCTTGCGGCACAGTACAAGAGATACGGCTTTGAGGAAGGCGGCGACGCTGTCAGAGTCAGATTCAAGTACATTGACGAAAACGGAAGCATCGCATATCACACGGTTATAATCGGTGATAAGCTCGTCACGGGTGCAGGCTACTATCTTATGATAGACGGCCGTCCGTATATTTACACCACGAATGTAGATATGCTTTCGTATGCTTTTGAGAAGCTCGTGTCCTTCATCAAGCCCGTCCTTACCGCGGCAGGTCTTGAGATTGACGGACTTTTCGAGCCGCTTCTCACCACCGACTTCAAGCAGTATGTGAACACCGTACACAAGGGTGACAACTGCAAGGTTAAGGGCTGTGAGAACGGATGCGTGGCGACGGTTGAGTCAACCGACCGAGTAATTCTCGACGCGAGCCTCACGACACCTGCCGACAGCAAGGAAAAGAACGATAAGATTTCCGACGGATACAGCCACGGCGCACTTAAAAGCACGGCGGTTGACCTTGCAAAAATAACGAACGATCCTACCTACAAATCGCTCGTAAAGATTATCACGGGTAAGGGTGTCGGTGATTTTGCCGAGGCGCTTCGCGTAACCCTCGTCACAGACTCTGCGGTAACAAAGCGCATTGAGATGACCGGCGGCACGAGCAAGCCCTATACCTACACCATTCTTGCCGTTGAGGCTATCCTTACCGACGGTGCCGACAGCACCGCCGATGGCACAGCCGTTTCACCCACCGACCGCATCGTGGTTAAGTACAATCTTTCGGTTGACGGCACACCCGTCAGCATCTATCCTATGCACGCGGTGGTCGATATGAGCACCTCTGTAATTCCCGCTGACGTAAAGAGCAAGCTCGCCGCAGTAGGTGAGGTCGGCTCGGGCAGTGGAGTCAGCTTTACCGTAAGCTACACCGCGGCAAACGCGATTTCAAAGGAAATCAAGATGGTCCTTACCGATATCGTAGATATCGTTGATGCGGCAAGCAAGAGCGTTGACAAGATAGTCGATGGCACTCAGGTGGTATATCGCTACAACCTCGTGCTTAACGGCAAGGTTATAGCAGAGGACCTTTCCGATGCTATTCAGATAAAGCCCGATGCAGAAATGCAGGGCGAGGCGAAGAATATTGCAAATCTTCTTCGCGGCAAGGGCAGAGAGAAAAATCTCAACCTTGAGATAGGCAGCTTCACGGGATACTTCGAGGCATTCTGCGACTTTATCACCTATACGGTAGAGGGCATCAAGTACTTCGTAAGACCCACGCCTATCGTATCCTTTGAGTTTGAGCAGGCATCCGAGAGAGACCCCTTCTACGGTGATTCGCTCTACAAGAATACCCTTGACAACAAGTATCACATCTACGCGCTTAACTCGACGGTCTGCGGACTCGTCGCGCAGGTTCTTGGCGGCTCGGGAGAGTCGACGTCGACGACATTAGGTCTTATCGGTCTTGAAACGGTGGACATCGGAATTACCCCCGACAAGCTTGATAAGTACGGTCTTTATGCTTACACGCTCTACTTCGAGATACCCAGAGGAATTACCGGAATGGAATACGACGAGCAGGAACACGGCTCGGTAGGAAACTACCTTGACACGCTCGACGATTACGACTATTACAGCACCCTCGGCTTTACACTCTACGTAAGCGAGGAACAGCCCGACGGAACGAGATATATCGCATCAGAGCTTTACGATATTATCGCAAAGGTTGACGGTGAGGATTTCGTGTTCCTTGATTACGATTTCATTGAGTTCTACGCAAGAAGAAGCGTGCTTCTTACCAGCGTTACCAACATAAAGAACGTCACCTTCGACTTCTTTATGGAAGATATTTACGGAAGCTACTCAAACGAGCTTACTCACAAAGAGCTTTACGCCTACGGTGGAAAGATTTACGACAAGGCAGGACTTGAGGCTAACGTTCCCGAGGACAGACACCAGTACGCGTCGCCCTACGAGGGAATATATCTCTACGTTTCGCCCTCGGGTGAGTGCTCTGACAGCAAGTTTATCCGCTATTATAACGAGCTTAAAGCAAATCCGTCGGTGACGCACTCGCTCACCATTGACGGTGTTGACTACGGCACCTCGCTGCACGGCTTCTACGATAAGCAGTATATCGAGCTTGATACGCTTGCGACCTCTAACTTCAAAGAGGTGCTTGAATGTATCTTCTACACACAGTATGTTGACACGCTGACCGAGCAAGAGCAGGCGGCGGCTTACACCCCCGACAAGCTTCTTATGAAAATGACTATAACGCTCGGCGAGCAGTACGGCGAGGACGAGAGCGAGCACGCTGAGAAATACAAGGCGGGCATCTATAAGACTACTTCATCCTACGACTACGCGTACGAATTTTACAGAGCGTCTGACCGACGCATTATGGTGCGTATTTTCAGAGAGGACAGAAGCACGGGCAATGTGCTTCAGGCGGTTTCCGATTTTTACATCTCAACCTATGCGTTCAAGAAGATAGTCAACTGCTATACGGATATGCTTGCAGGTGAAAATGTAAATAACGAGATGAGCTATCCCGAAAATGCAAAATAAAGGGCAAAAACCTCGCCAAAACACTAAATAGCCATAATAAGGCGTGCTTTGGCGAGGAAAATATGCCGAAAATACGTGACGGTAAAATTTTTTAAAAAAACATTTGCATTTTTCATAACTTTATGTTATAATAATCGTTGCTATTTAGATTTAGATAAATAATTATTTTAAGAAAGAGAAAAGAAAGATGAAAAGAAGAATTTTAGCATTGATTCTCGTCGTCGTTATGCTTGCCCTTTCTCTCGTAGGCTGCGGATACAGCTACTCGAAGGACGATATGGCACAGTATGCGACCTTCGACAAGGCTGCTTTTGAGGCGTCGCTTAGCAAGCTTGAAATCGAGGACGGCGATTTTACCGATAATGAGGATACCAGAGCACAGAAGGTAATTGACTACATTCAGGAGCTTCTCGTTAAGGGCGTTGACACCGAGGCAAAGGTTACCGAGGGTAAGGTCGGCGGAAACGATAAGTTCTACTACTGCTACTACATCACCGCTACCGTTGGTGATAGCGAGGTTACTCTCGTTACCGCTAATATGAAGGAAGCATCTGCGCTTTCCGTACAGTTCGGACTTACCGACACCGAGGGTCTTTCCAAGCTCGTTGAGACTGCGTTCACGGGCGTTGACCTCAAGGATATAGTTTACAAGACCTCGACTACGGGCAAGGCTGCTACCGGCAAAAAGGCGTTTATTTCCTACACCGTTGAGTACACCGAGACCATTGACGGAACCGAGAAGGTTCAGAAGTTCAGCTACGACAACGAGCTTGTAACTCTCGGTGATAAGACTCACCCCGTTGCAGAAAAGCTTGTTGATTCGAACGTAGCATCGAGCATCGACGAGTTCACCGTTGACGGCAAGAAGTACACCGGTGCAAAGGTAAACTGGGTTGTTGACGCAGGTAAGGAAACTATCATCAAGGATACCACCTACACCGAGAGCAAGAAGCTCAAGGATGCAAATGGTACTGAGCACGAGCTTAAGGACGTTGAGCTTACCTATCACGTATATCCCGTATATTTCCTCGAGGTTGACGAGCTCAACGCAACCTCTATCGTAAAGACTCTTCTCACCGCGCTCATCACCGAGACCACCGATGAGAATGGCGACGCAAAGAAGGAATACGCGCTTCCCTCTATCGAGGCAAACGCAGAGCTTGCAAAGGCTGTTGACGACCTTCGCAAGGCGCTTGACGAGGCTACTAAGGCTGTAACTGATGCAGAGAAGGCAAGGGATGAGGCACAAAAGGCTCTTTCCACCGCAGAGGGCGCAGTTAAAGAGGGTGAGACCCCCACAGAGGCACAGCAGCAGACCATTGATGCTGCAAAGGATGCTCTTAACGGAAATGCCGAGAAGAATATAAAGGGTGCTATTCCTACTCTTGTTGAAAAGCAAGAGGCAGAAAAGACCGCTCAGGCGAACTTCGATGCAAAGATAGCAGAGCTTGTTGCCGCTGTTGGCGAGGACAAGATTGTTACCGAGTATAAGGAAGATGTTTATGACACTCTTCTTGAGTCTTACAACAGCGAGATTAAGATGAGCCTTGCAAAGGCTGTTTGGGAAAAGATTCAGCAGTTCTGCGCGGCAACTCTTGACAACCTTCCCAAGGGTGCAATCCAGAATGCGTACGACAGAATGATGGAGCAGTATGAGTACACCTTCTACGAGGGTACCTACAACTCAGAGACCAGCCAGTCCAACTACGCCGCATACAAGGGCGAGTTCCGCTCCTTCCTTGCTGACAAGCTTGGTGCTGATTCGTTTGAGAATGCAAAGCACGAGCTCTGGGCAGACGCAAAGGATTATGTTCTTCCCGTAGTTAAGGTTTACGCCGCTGCAGCAGCATACGAGCTTACCGTTACCAAGGACGAGATTAAGGCTGCTATGGAAGACACCACCAAGAACTATTCCTACTACGAGTTCTACAATGGCGAAGAGAACGTAGAGATTGCTATTCAGTTCGATAAGCTTATGGACTCTATCCTTGAATACGAGGAAAACGAGACCACGGGCGCATTCGACTACAAGAAGCTTTCCTACACTATCAAAGAGGACTAATTTAATTTCTGACCGCAAGTATTAACGGGCGGTAAAAAGCGGGGCTGACGGTAATTTGCGATGCCCCGCTTTATTATAATATAAGGAAATGGACCGCTTATGAAAAAGGTGCAGCTATACACCGACGGCGCGTGCAGAGGAAACCCTGGACGCGGTGGCTGGGGCGCGATTCTCGTCTATGGCAGATTTGAAAAGGTAATGTCGGGCGGCGAGCGCGAGACCACCAACAACAGAATGGAGCTTACCGCGGCGATAGAGGGGCTTCGCGCTCTTAAAGAGCCCTGCGAGGTAACTCTTTATTCCGACTCAAAGTATCTTATCGACGCATTTGGCGAGGGTTGGATATACGGCTGGCAGAAAAAGGGCTTCGCAAAGGTGAAAAACCCCGACCTCTGGCAGATTATGTGGGATTTGGTCGGTAAGCATAAGGTCAGCTTCGTGTGGGTTAAGGGACACAACGGGCATGAATATAACGAGCGGTGCGACGCGCTTGCGTGTGAGTATGCCGATTCGTTTTCTGATTAGTATGTATTAAAAATGAGGATTAAAGAATGAAAAGGTTGATTTCAGTAGCGCTGCTTCTCTCGCTTCTTCTTATCTGTTTTGCAGGCTGTGAGGACGCGTCCAAGCGTCTTGACTATCTTAATGACGACCTCGCGAGGTATATTGATATAGATGATGAGGACTACAAGGGCTACGATATTAAAATAGATATTCCCGACGTTTCGGATGAGGACGTTGAGAACGAGGTGCTTAAGGACCTCGCCGCGCACAAGGGCGCGCTTCGCTTTGAGGGCTCGTATATCAGAAGCGAGAAAATCAACGCAGGCGACACGGTTTATATAAAATACAGAGGCTATACCGTCGATGAGCTTGGCAGACAGATTGAGATAGAGGGGTCAAGCAACCTTGCGGAAGCCTATGAGACAGAGCTTACTATCGGTTCGGGTCAGTTTGTTACGGGCTTTGAGCTGGGGCTTATCGGCAAGGTTCCTAACCAGTACACTACATTTGAGAAGAAAACGGCGGGAAGACCTACCGATACCGACGTAGTATATATCAAGGCGACCTACGTGGTGGATAACGAGTCGGTTATACATCAGGACGAGATTATAAGAATTGACCTTAACGACCCCACCCTTGAGGATAAATGGGGTGTCGGCATCCGCGATTACGTCAAAGAGCTTAGCGTAGGGCTCACCGACAGCGATCCTATCACCTTCACGATTCTTAAGACGGGTCAGAGAATAACATTTGCCTCGACAAGAATCGAGTATATTTCAAAGAATGAGTCAAACCCTATCACCCTTACCGCAACCTTCCCCCACGATTACAGCGATCCATCGCTTCGAGGAAAGCGCGTTAACTTTGATGTATATATCGCATACGCGGTGCATTATGAAACTCAGGCGTTAAACGACGCATTCGTTACCGAAAAGATGAAATACACCCCCGAAAGGCTTGCCGAGTACGAGGGTGCAACCATGGTTGAGAAGTATCGAGCATACAAGCGTGCACAGCTTGTCAGCAACAGAGAAACCGAAATCCGCTACGCGGCAGAAGAGGAAATGTGGACGCGCCTTAAAAAGGAATGCGAGCTTAAAAAATACCCCGAGCGCGAGCTTCAGCGCGTGTTCAACGACTACTACTACACCTATCAGATGGACTTCGCTCAGAATTACGCCAACTACTACGAGAGCGTAGATGAGTATATCAGAGCCTACTACGGACTTGAAGAGGGCGGCGATTGGGAAGCAAAGCTTCGCGAGCAGGTAGAGGGCGAGATTTTAGAGAAGCTTATCTTCTACTCAATACTTCGCAAGGAAAACCTCGTGCCGAGCGAAGAACATTATAAGGAAATCTATGACCGCGAGCTCAGACGCGACTTTGAGTATTACGGAAAGACACCCTACGATTTTGCCACCGAGGAAGAATACCTCAAAGCACTAAAGGATTACGAAACGCAAATCATAGAGTATTACGGCGCTGATTTCTATAAGGAATCGGTCTACTATAACTACGCAAGCGAAAAGATGCTTGGCTTTGCCAACGTAATCAATAAATCGGCCTAAAATAGCAAATAAAGCAAACAAATATTGACAAAAGCCTCGCTGTACAAATCCGTACAGCGAGGCTTTTATTTACTCTTAATATCAAACTCTCTTTATAATCTTTAAGAATTTTGACTTGAATTTTGCGCCGTCGTCAACGAATGAGCCGTAGGCGGCAGAGCCTATTCTTGCCTTTTCGTAATACTCGTTTGCTATTTTGCGCGAGCATTCGCATCCTGCGCCAAACTCGTACATAAGACCGAGTGTGTAGATTGCCTTGGGATAGCCGAGGGGCAGGGTTTGCACGAGTATGCGGTGAGCCTCGGTAAACTTCTTCATATAAATAAGCTCACATACGGTTGCGTAAAGTGCGCGCACAGCCTTTTCTCTTCTGCGGCGGGCAAGCTCTTTTGCAAGCGCGTCTGCGTCAGCGTTACCACGGCTTGCTGCAAGCTTCAAGAATTTAACGGCATTCTTGTAAGAGAACTGCGTGCCGAAGCCCTTTGCATAGCAAAGACCGAGCGAAAATTCAGCCTCTGTGTCACCGAGCTGATATGCCTCTTCGTAAAGAAGATACGCATCCTTGGGGCTTCTATCACAGCCGAAGCCGTAGGCATAGCACTTTGCAAGGGCGCGCGGCGCTTTTGCGTGACCGTAAACTGCGGCAAGGGTGAGATATTTGAATGCCTGTTTTGACTCGGCAACCGATACGGGCTCGGTGCTTGCGAGGATTTTGATTCCTTTTTCATAGCACTCGTTGCGGTGCTTGACAAGACCCTCAAGGCGTTGAGCGGCACTCTCGCCGCCAACCCTCGCGCCCTCTTCGAGAATTGCGATGGCAAGTCTCGTGTCGGGAATTCCGTCAGGGTCGTGCGCGCCCGAAAAGTATATATCCGCCACGCGCACGTATGCGTCGGCGGCGCCTGCCTTTGCGGCAAGCTCGTAGTAGTAAAGCGCTTTCTCTATGCTATAACCGAATTTGCCCTCGCGCTCGCGGTACTCGTCGGCAAGATACATAGCCGCGTCGGCGCTACCGTTCATAACCGCGGTCATAAGAGATGCGAGTGCCGCATCTGCGTCAGCCCTCGTGCCGACGCCCTCTGCGGTGAGGATGCCGAGCGCAAGCTGTGCCTTTACGTCACCCGTGTCGGCAAGCAGCGAGGTCAGCTTGTGGTGGGCTGTGTCGTAGCCGTACGCCTGCGCCTCAACGATAAGCGAGCGAAGATAGTCGGGAAGATTCGGAAACTCAACCGTGTCGGGAATTTCGGGTGTTACGGCGCGAAGTCTGTGAGCAAGCTTTATTGCCGAGAGCGGCGGAATTTTGAATTTGTCAATATAGTGCTTTGCACAGGGCTCGCTCTGTTCTACACCAAGACCGTCTGCATATCGCTTTGCCATAGAAACGATAGAGGGAACGTCGTCTGCCTCGGCTGCCTTCTGACAGTAGTACGCAGAGATTTCGTACCTGCCTGCCTCGTCAAAATGCTCGTAAAGCTCGGGGTATGCGTTGACACAGCCAAGCACGCCTGAAAACTTCAGCCAGAAGATAGCGCCCGCCTCGCTCGTTCTTGCGACCAGACGCGAGTAGCGGTAGGCAGAGAGTGGGTCGTTCTTTCTTGCGGCAGAGAAATAAAAGCGCATAGCAAGGTCGAGGTTGCGCCTTGCCGAGTCGGTAGTTTCAAGAAAACGCGCGTACTCGCGCTCGCTTTCCGTATCACCCGAGAAGGCAAGAAGCTCGCGCATAGCGATAGCCTTGGGCTGATTTTTCTTGTATATTGCAACGGCAAGCGCTTCTCTCGCCGCCGCGATTTCCGCCTCGGTGGGTGTGAGAGCCGCGCCGCAAATCGGACATATTCCGCCGTTAAAGTCAACCTCGTGGCGGCATACCGTACAGTTTACCATAGTAATCTCCATTCCGTCGCCTTTGGCGACATCACAAACGCTTGACGAATTTTCGCGCTTCGCATAAGACGCTGACTCGCTTTTATGAAAAAGTGCAAAAATTTCTAACTGAAATCCACATAGCGCAAAAAGAAGGTGCAAGCCGAGGGCGCTGATGTGAAGGGACTAAAATTAACATATATTATTTTATACCAACATTTGACTTTTGTCAACCGTAATAATAAAAGGATATGAGGGGCATAATTAAACCAATGAGCAATAAAAGGAGTGATGCTTATGTTCTCAAAGGGTGAAAAGAAGAAAAAGGGCCCCGCCCTTGCTATATCCGTCGGTGCGCTTGCAGTTTACGGTGCGTACAGCGCTGTGCAAAGGCTTAAAAATATGACGGTCGATAAGGTGTCCTGTCTTATGTCGAAGATGAAAAAGGGCAAGGATAAAAAGTCCTGCGACTGCGGTGCCGATGGGTGCGAGTGTGACGAGGGCTGACGGGCAAATATAAAAAGCAAAGAGCAGATGGTTAGCGTAGATTACCTAAAGCAAAACGCCAATCATCTGCTCTGTTTTGTGTAAAAATGTAAATAATTATTAGCCCTTCATATTGTTCAGCACGAAATTAACAAAGAAATCAGAGCCTATTTGAAGCGCCGACTCGTCTATGTTGAATTTCGGTGTGTGAAGCTGATGCGTCAGTCCAAGGCTCTCGTTTCTGACACCGAGCCTTATCATACACCCGGGGGCTTTTTTCAAAAAGTAGGCAAAGTCCTCACCTATCATATCAGGCTTCTTTTCAATGATATTGGCGGGGGCTAATATATCACAAAGCGTTTTATGCGCGCGCTCTGTTGCGACCTCATCGTTTATAACGAGGGGGTAGAATTTGACGGGGACAAGCTCTGCCTTACCGCCATAGCTTAAAGCGACCTTGCGAAGTATATCGCGCATTTTTCCGTCAAACTCGGCACACTCGTCATCGTTAATAGACCTTAACGTTCCGAAAAGTCGGCATTTGTCGCAGACGATATTGTTAGTTGTACCGCCCTCAATTTTGCCTATGCTGAATATAAATTGCTTTCCCTGCGACTTGTACTTGTCGGCAAGCGCGTTTATCCTCGTATATGCGTCAGCCGCCATCCTTATCGCGTCGATGCCCTCGGGTTGCTTTGCGACGTGCACGCTCTTGCCGAAGAAGTCGAGATAGAAGCCGTAGCTTATCGCATTCTGCCGTCCTGCCGAAATTCCAACACAGCCTGCGTCGTAAGTCGGGTCAACGTGAAGCGCGACTATCATATCAACACCGTCCATAACACCGTCATCAGCCATCAGCTTAGCGCCCGAGGTGGTGTGTTCCTCTGCCGCCTGAAATATTATTCTGACAGAGCAGGTAAGAGTGCTTTCAATTTCCTTCAAGCGTCTTGCCGCATCGAGCGCGATAGCTACGTGTGCATCGTGTCCGCACGCGTGCATAAAGCCATCTCTTGCCGATTTGTAGGGTAGGTCGTTTTCCTCGGTTATGGGAAGGGCATCCATATCTGCGCGTATAGCGAGGGTGCGAGCAGAAGCTTCGCTTCCTATATATGCGACGATAGAGCTTTTGCCGTATTTCTCGGTGTATCGGATGCCCATCGAGTCAAGCTCGCCCTTGACGAAGGCGAGGGTTCTTCCAAGGTCAAAGCCGACCTCGGGTATCTTATGAAGGCTTCTTCTTGTGCTAATCAAATATCTTTCCATTTTAAAATCCTTTACTTAAGCTGGTGATAGGCGAGAGTATAACAAATATAACGAAGCGCCTACCGAAAATTATCAGTTCTTTTTGCCGTAAACGCAAAGCTCAAGGGTGTTTATACCGCCAAGATAGTCGTTACCGCTTGCGGTAATGCCCTGACGGATGCCAAGTCTTACATACTGCGCGTTTACACCGCCCGATGCCGTTTTTTCAAACAGCACGAAGGGGTAGCTTTTGGCGCTTGAATATTGCGAGGGAATGCTTCCGTAATTGTTTTGCGGTGAAACCGCTGCGGATGCAGGAATTACAAGGATAAGTATTAAAGCCGCAAGAAGAAATGCAGAATAAATAATCCGTATACCATATTGTTTTTGTCATAGCTTACACCTCTAAAACATTTTCGTATTCACTTATATTTATAGTACACACTTATATTATAGCACACACGCTCGCGCGCTTTCAATATAGTAACTTTATAAAATTGCGCCCCGATATTTATATAATTTAGCTAAACCGCCCTCGCACCAAAAAACAAAAGGCGACGGGCGGTGCATAGCACCGTCAGTCACCTTTTAGATATAGTTGTGTATCAGTCTTTCCGATGCGCCTTGCGTAGGGGATGAACAGTGCTATCGCAACCGCCATTGCGATAAGGTCGCATATCGGGGTGGTGAAGGGGATTCCCCATACCCCGAAGTAATGGTTGACCAAAAAGACAAGTGGAATATCAAGTCCACCCTTGCGGATAAAGGAAAGTATCATAGGTCTTGTGCGCCTGCCCGTCGCCTGAAAAATTGCGATAATCATCATAGTTATCGAAATCGCAGGGCAGGTTACGCAGATGACGCGCAGGAAGTGCTGACCGTATTCAACCGTGGCGGCATCGTCAATAAAGAAGCGAAGCACGGGCACCGCCAGCGCGAACAGAAGCACAGAGCCGACGACGGCAACCGCGATATTGTATATAAACGAGGTGCGTATCGCCTTGTTCATTCTGTCGTAGTTCTTTGCCGCGTAGTTGTAGCCTATCAGTGGAAGCACGCCCTGCGACATACCGTTTGCTATCGCAAAGGCGAGGGTGTCTATCTTCTTTGCAATTCCCATACCTGCGACACACTCGTTTGAGTAGCCCGAAACGAGCTTGTTCAGTACGATATTCGAGGCAGTTCCCATAAGAAGAAGCACGAAGCTCGGGAAGCCTACGGTGATGATTTCCGACCACACGCCCTTGGGGTTGATGTGCTTTGCCGACGGAATGATAACGGTGCTTTTGCGATTTCTGTAAATAAGAACTGCGAAGTACACGAGCGCCGCGACGTTTGAGAGCATAGTCGCGATTGCCGCACCCTTTACACCGAGGTTAAAGGTGAAAATGAACAGCGGGTCGAGCGCGATATTCAGCACACCGCCAAGCGCCATACCGATGCTCGCCTGCGTTGCGTGTCCCTCAGAGCGCACGAGGTGTGCGAGGGCGGCGTTAAGCACGGTGGGAACCGCACCGACGGTTATAGTCCACACGATATATTCAAGGCAATAGCCGTAGGTGCTCTCGTCCGTGCCGAGAATGGGCAGAAGCGTCGGCGCAAATGCAAAGAGAAGCAGTCCGTAAATCAGCGCGCTTACGCTCGCGCCTGCAATCGCAAATGTAGCGCATCTTTTCGCGCGCTCGCGGTCACCGACACCGAGGCTGCGGGATATGAGGCTTGCGCCACCTATGCCGAACAGGTTTGCAAAGCCCGTCAGCATAACAAACGGCGGCATAGCAAGCGTTGCCGCGGCAACCTGATTCGGGTCACCGAGCTGACCTATGAAAAAGGTGTCTGCCATATTGTATATGACTGTGATAATCTGGCTTATTATCGTGGGAATTACGAGAGATATAACAGCGCGGCTTATCGGCGCTCTCTCAAAAAGCTCCTCATTTGATGCCTTCATCTTTCACTCCAATTCTTCCTTGCGCGCAGGTAATGACGCGCGTTCGTATTCTAAATGCACACTAAAAGATATTGTATCACAAAGATAATAAAAAATCCATAGCTTATGAAGATAATTTTTATTTTCAGGCAGCGGAAAAATTAAAAAACGGCATTAAAACGAAGCCGTGCACCGGTGGGCGCGTTGCTTATTCCGTAGCAAAGCTACGGACGGCGGCTTTTAAAAAAAACGGTGTATCAAAAAATGATACATCCGAGCCGCTTTCGTTGACTTGGAAAAAAATCCCGTGATATAATGACCTCACTTGATTAAGGAGAGATGAAATGCTTTTCGGAAAACGAAGAAAATTCAAGGTGAGGGTAATGCGTGGCGAGCCGTTTGTGGCGGCGTATTCAGAGCATCCCTTTTACGAGGACACGGTAGGCGCACTGTATCCCGATTACGCCTTTGAGAAAAGCGGCGGCCTTTACTTTTGCGTCAGGGTTGGTGAAATTGAAATCCCATGGGGCTTCGGTGACCCGGCGCTTGGCTTCGGTGCAAACGGCACGGTGATAGTGAGGCGAAGAAACGTGGGCGCCGACAGCCTTCGCACGATGGGAATACCCTTTACGAGGGTGGACGATATTCACTACGCGTTTATAAATCATATCACCGACGGCGGTCTTGACGGCTTCACGAAATATCTTGAACCGCGTATGCTTCCTATCATAAGAGAGTATGCGGCGAGCTTAGGATTTTGCGCGTTTGCCGAGCAGGCAGGCGACAGGCTCGCAAGGGACGGGCGGCTTATCAGGCTTTTTGACGAGCACGAGATGAGCATCGTGTCACTCTCGGTGCGCTCGGTTATAGGTTACGGTAAAAATGAATTAAAGGAGTAAATACAATGGCAAATTCAACAGCAGAGAGCCGCCGCGAAAGACGGCTCAGAAAAAAGGCGTGTGCAGAGCTCGCTATTATCAACGGATGTCTTGCGAGGATTGAAGCTCAAAGCGACAGAGCCGACAGAAACTGCGAGGTTATAAAGCAGAAGCTCGTCACCGTATCGCAGGAGCTTGCATCGTTAAGGTCGGCAGGCGCAAGCCACGCAACGGTAACGAGGTCGCTCGTCAAGGCGAGATGCTACAAATCCGAGCTTGAAAAGGAAGAGAGCCTGAATGAAAGATATGCAAATCTTCTCGAAATGTTTTCAGAGCTTTGCAGCGATATTGAGCGTCTGATAGATGCGGGCGAGTATCTGTTCGTAATCCGTACTATTCCCGAAAAGAAGATACCAAGGTATCTTAAAAGGATAACGAGCGAGGGTATGGAATCGCTTCGCGCAATAATCCTCTCGCTTATCAACGAGATAAACGACGCAAACTTCAAGGTTGTGAAAAGCGCCAAGGCATTCCGCGAGGAAAATGCCAAGGCAGGTGAGGTGTTTGGCATTATGACAGAGGGCTACCGCGCATCTGAGAATGAGGTCGATGCAGAAATCAGCGCATTCGTCAGCGAGTACGCACCCGCCTCGGCAGTGCCTGCGATGCCTATGGAAAATCAGACGGCAGACGCTCAGGCAAAGCGCTCGGTCAACAGAGCGTAAAGAGTTTTTTGATTAAAATTTAAAAGGAGATAAACCAAACAATGAAAAGAGCAGACAAGGAATTTGAGCAGGAAAAGAAATTAGCCGAGCTGATTTACGACATCAGCGCGCAGAGAGTTAATCTCGAAAGGCTCGTCGAAACCTACCGTCAGAGTGCCTACGAGGCAGCGAAGATGGGGCACGACGACTATGTAAGAGAGCTTCTTGAGTCCGTCGCGGAAACCAGACACTTCGTCGAGGACCTTACCTTCATCGAGCTTGAGATAAAGACTGCGGCTATCACCGCAAAGACCTTCAAGTCGTTGAAGCAGCTTCCTGCGGCGCTTAAATCAGTAAGGGCGGTATTCTCAAAGGGCATCAAGGTCGGCAAGATAGGCGAGAATATCAGAGATCTTCGAGAAACCCTTTCGGGCGCAAGAGCGCAGTTTGGCGAAATAAGAAACGCGATAAGCTCGGATTCCGAGAGAGCGCACAGAGAGCTCTTCGGTGATACCGCGGCATCCGCAATCAACTCTAAGGCGAAGAAGTTCTTCGACGAAGAGAGCAAGGCACTTGAGGCAAGGCTTGCCTGCGAGAGCGTCGCACCCACCCCCGTAGCTACCCCCAGCGTGTCGGCAACCACCGAGGCGGCGGCGAGAGTAGATGCAATTTCAGCTATGCTTGACGAGGAGAAGCGTAAAAAATGACAGCAATAATAGATATCGTATCGAGCTATGTAACCGAATACAACAAGGCAAGGCAGGGCGGCAACGCCAGCCGCGCCGTGGATATGGGTGGGCGCGCCGTAAGGCTTGCCTCGGACGAGCTTAAAAAGCCCGACCTCAACCCCGTCCACAAATCATATTACGAAAACGTGGTAAGCTCGGTTAGCGAATATCTTAAAAATCCCGAGCAGTATCAAAGAAAGCAAAAGACGCATGAGCGCGGTGAGCCTGACGGTGACGATAAGATAAGCACTACCGACTGGTTTGCCGCCCCCGTGCCGAAGGTTCGGCTTAAGGACATAGCAGGGCTTAAAAACGTCAAGGACGAGTTTATCGTAAACGTTTTTGCCCCCACGCTTCCGGGCTACTCGGATATATACCGCAAGTACAGAGGCGGCGAGCGCGGACTTCAGGTTCTGCTTTACGGCCCCCCCGGCACGGGTAAAACTCACGCGGTAAGATGTCTTGCAGGCGAGCTTGGCTGTAAGATAGCGGTTGTCAAGGTTGCCGACACTAATCAGAAGTATGTCGGTGAGGGCGCAAAGGTTATCGAAACCGTCTTTGAACAGGCGGCGAAGTACGACAAGTGCATTATCTTCTTTGACGAGATAGACTCTATCGCATCCTCGCGTGAGGATGAGGATTCAAGACACACGAAGGAACAGCTCACCACGCTTCTGACGAGAATGGACGGCTTCACCTCGGGAGTAAAGGATGGGCAGATAAGAATAGTTATTGCCGCAACCAACCGCCCCTGGGCGCTTGACAGCGCGGTAAAGCGCGGTGGCAGATTTGATACTCAGATATACATTCCCTTGCCCGATTTTGAGGCGAGGTGTCAGCTCGTAAGGCTTGCTCTCGGAAAGGACGAGAGGGTAGAGGACAGAGTTGACGTGCCCTGTGCACCCGACGTTACGGTCGAGGCACTTGCCGCGCGCTTTGAGGGCTATTCGGGTGCTGACATCAAGGCGGTGCTGCGTCAGGCAATAAGCCTTCCGCTCAAACGCGAGATAGTTTCCTTCGGGCGTGGCGAGCATACTGACGACTGCCTTACTATGGCGGATTTTGAGGATGCTCATTCGAGGTACATCAACTCTATTACCGACGATTCTCTTATGCAGTTCGACGCGTACAAGCGGAATATGGAATACGACGCGGATTATGTAAGATACAAGGTAAACGAGCTTATAATCGCGCTTTACAACAAGTATGTCAGAGGTGCTGAGGTTGAGGTCGCGCAGTACGAAATGACTTGGCTTCGTGCGTTCTATGAGAACGGATATATTGAAAAAACCTTCGGCAAAAAATACGACATAGAATTTTTAAAACAGGTATTTAATTAAAGCATAGTTTACAAAAGGGGTGTGTTTAATGGGATTTAAGGCAAATGCCGAGTCCTACCGACATAGGATGCTTGAATGTATCAATAGGTATGATAAGAAAGGCGCAAGAGAATACGCAATACTCTATTCCGCCCTGCTTCGGCAGATGGTAGGGATGGTTGATACCTACTTCGACCGTGCGTTCCTGACGCGTGAGGCAGATAAGTATGAATATATTGCCGCGGTAGTGACCAAGTGGGGTGTCGGTGAGAAGCTCTATGCGGCTCTTAATGACCCCACCCCCCATCTTCACAAGCAGGAAAAGGCGGGACAGCCCCCTGCGTCATCCGCGCTCTCGCACCCCTCGGCAAAGTCAGAGAGTGGCGCGAGCATAACCAAGAAAGGCACAGACACTCTCGCGGCACTTCTCGCTGTCACTCCCCCCCCTGCGACGCGGAAGGGCGGCGC
>JAZKYE010000049.1:0-61477 GCA_045611965.1 Eubacteriales bacterium | reverse complement strand
TCTTCCGCAGGTGGGGCAGGATACGATATCCATACCCGACTGCCTTCCTATTCCGAGCGACGAGAGAATATCTCTCGCAGCGCCAACCTCTTCCTCGGGCTTGTCCGTCAGCGAAACTCTGACGGTATCGCCTATGCCCTCGGCAAGAAGCGTGCCTATTCCGATAGAGCTTTTGATAATGCCGCGTTTACCGAAGCCTGCCTCGGTTACACCGAGGTGAATGGGATATTCGGTATCGTCTGCGAGCATCCTATTGGCTCTTATCATATTGTAAGGGTCGGATGCCTTTACCGACACCGCGATATCGTAAAACGAAAGTCGTTCAAGAAGTCCTATGTGATACATAGCACTCTCAAAAAGCGCCTCGGCAGAAGGCTCGCCGTGCTTTTTCAGAATATGCTTTTCAACCGAGCCTGAATTCACTCCGATTCTTATAGGAATTTTTGCGTCAGAGCAGGCGCGGACAACCTCCTCTACTCGACGGTCATCACCAATATTACCTGGATTTATGCGGATTTTATCTGCGCCGCGGCGTGCTGCCTCGACGGCTATTTTATAATCAAAGTGGATGTCTGCAACAAGGGGCGCTTTAATACCGCACTCCTTCAGATACTCAAAGGTTGCACATGCCTCAACCGTCGGGGCGGTGAGTCTGATAATATCACACCCAGCATCCACAAGGCGCACTACCTGCTCGTAGGTTGCCTTTTTATCAAGCGTATCTGTGTTGGTCATTGATTGAACTGCTATGGGTGATGCCCCACCAAGTTCAATACTGCCAACCGAAATTTTTCGCGTTTTTCTTCTAATTTCGTTATAATTCATAACCCCTCCATCTATGGCATCAGCCAACAAGAGTGAATATATCCTTAACCATAACAACGGCAGACAGTCCCAGCAGAAGCACAAGACCTGTCGCGTTTATTATTCCCTCTACCTTTGCAGGAAGCTTTTTCCTTGTGATAATTTCTATCAATAGCATAATAATTCTGCCACCGTCAAGCGCAGGAAGCGGAAGAAGATTCATTACGCCAAGGTTTATACTGATAAGCGCGACGATATACAAAAGCGAGCTTATTCCTGCGTTAGCCGCCTCGCCTATGGCAGAGGATATGCCGACGGGTCCTGATACCGCCTCAAAGGTGTAGCGACCGGTAATAAGATCAAAGAGCGATTCGAAGCACATTCTCACGATAAGCACCGACTTTTGCCACGAAAAGCTCATAACGCTTCCGAACTTCTTTTCCTGCTTATATACGGTAAAGTCCATTACACCGAAGGTCTGACCGCCCGATTCAGAGGTGGGAAATCTTACGTCAAGCAGAGTGATTTGCTCGTTATCTCTTATGACGGTGACGTCAACGGGCTCGTTTCCTCTTCGCATTATCTCATAGGAAAGCTCGTCAAGAATATCAACGCGCTTGCCGTCAATGGCAATTATTTCGTCCCCCACCATAAGCCCAGAGGTCTGCGATGAAATCTCATAGCCCGTATCGGTGGCAAAGCTGTGCACGGTGGTAGTACCGATATTGATAATTGAGGTGAGTATAAGCATAAAGATAAAGCCGATAACGATATTGACCAACGCGCCGGCCGCGACGATAATAAGTCTTGCGTATGCAGGCTTTTTATCAAAGGTATTCGGGTCATCTCTATATTCTTCGCTCTCGCCGTCCTCACCGGGCATTGCAACGAAGCCACCTATCGGTAGCATTGCGAGAGAATATTTTATTTTGGTTTTCTTTGACTCATACCACGCAAGTCTTGGTCCCATGCCGATAGAAAACTCGTCTATCGTAACCTTGAAAATTCTCGCGGTGATATAGTGTCCGAACTCGTGTATAAAGATAAGAAATCCAAACACGAGCACTGCACTGATTACAGTTAAGGCTATGCTCAAAGTATTTTCTCCTTAATAATCTTCTGACAAATCATTCGCGCATCCTTGTCCACGGCAAGAATACCCTCAAGGGTGTGCTCTTCCTTCGCATAAGGCATTCTCTCTATCGTTTGCGCTACAACCTCGGCAATATCGAAATAACGTAGTCCCTTGTTAAGGAAGGCATCAACCGCCACCTCGTCAGCCGCATTGAGCGCGGCGCAGGTAGCACCGCCACACGACAGTGCGTGCTTGGCGAGTCCGAGAAGCGGAAATGCCGCAAGGTCGGGCGCGGCAAAGGTGAGTGTGCCAACCGTTTCAAGATCAAGAGCCAAGGCAGGCGAAGGAAGCCTTGCAGGATAGTCAACGGCATACTGTACGCACATACGCATATCGGGCACGGACATCTCGCCTATAATGCTATTATCTATATATTCAACCGCAGAATGAAGTATGCTCTGCCTATGAATTACCACCTTGATTTTATCGGCGCTCACAGAGAAAAGATGCGCCGCCTCAATAACCTCAAAGCCTTTATTCATAAGGGTTGCAGAATCGACGGTTATTTTTCTGCCCATTTTCCAAGTGGGATGTGCAAGTGTTTCTTCAAGCGTTACTGCTTTAAGCTCATCTATGCTCTTTCCGTAAAACGGACCGCCTGATGCAGTCAGAATTATTTTCTTGATTTCACTCTGTCTTCCTGACTTCAACGACTGAAATACCGCACAATGCTCGCTGTCAACGGGAAGAATTTCAACACCGCACGCTCTGGCGCGACTCATTACTATCTCACCTGCAATAACAAGAGATTCCTTATTGGCAAGGGCAAGCCTTTTGCCCGTTTCAATTACGGTAAGCGTCGGGATAAGTCCTGCCTTACCGAGTATGGAATTAACTACCGTTTCTGCGTTGGTTTTTCTTATTCCCTCGCATATGCCCTCATCACCGGATAGCACCCTTACCGAGGTGTCTGCAAGCGAGGTTTTAAGCTCGCGAGCACGCGCTTCGTCCGCGACGGCTACGGCGCGAGGCATAAACTCTCTTGCAATCTGCTCACCGAGAGAAATATTTGAGCCTAATGAAATAAAATCGACGGTGTGTCCGGCGGCTCTTGCAACGTCGAGCGCCTGCATACCAACAGAGCCCGTTGCACCGAGAATAGCAATAGTTTTACTCATATTATCCTCATAATCAAGTTGTTCAAATGAGGCTGCCTCAATACAATTTGAGACAGCCCCTGTCGGTTAAAAAACTATAAATAGCACGCCTTACTAAAAAATCATGCTCTGACCAAATATCGGGAACACGATAGTCAGCGCAAGAAGCGGCATTGCGACGGCCAGAATTGAATCAAATCTATCGAATATACCGCCGTGCCCCGGAAGAAGCGAGCCGAAATCCTTTATTCCGTACTCTCTTTTTACCGCAGAAGCAAACAAGTCACCCACCTGAGACGTTATGGACAGAATGGGTGCACATATTGCAACTGCCAAATAATTAGGAACGAGCGCCGTGTCAATAAGCGACATAATAAATACGAAGAGGAAGCTTGCGCCCGTACTGAATACAACTCCTCCGACAGCACCCTCTACCGTCTTTTTAGGGCTGATTTCAGGGCAAAGCTTGTGCCTGCCGAGGAAGTATCCCGTGAAGTATGCAAATATATCGGTGAACCACGCAACGACGAAAACATAGATAAACATTGCAAATCCAACAGTTTCAATAACGCGAAGAAGTGAAAGTGCCGAAAACGATACCACGGAATAAATAAGCATAACGAGCATACCCGCAAGGCGCGTGTATCCGTAATGTCCGTGTCTGAATACCGTTATTGCAAAGCAATAAATCATAGTACAGAATATCGACAGGCATAATATCAGCAAAAAGCGCTTGGTTCCCTCAAAATCAACTCCAATATAGTATGCAAGAGGCGGCATAACTGCGCTTAACGCGTATGTGGGAATAGATGCTAATATCTTTTTGTGCATATCGAAGGTACGCAAAATCTCAAATGCCGCAATAAGCGAGATGAGAGCGACCATAATCGGATATACCACCGTATGTGAAAGCAGAACGAAGGGCGCAAGGAAGATAAGAATTATTCCTGCTGTAATAATTCTCGTTTTCATTTATCATCCTCCTTGTTCAGTCCGCCAAAGCGGCGTTGTCTTTTATAAAATTCCGTTATGCAATACTCGATTTCCTCCCTGCCGAAATCGGGCCAGAGAGTATCAATAAATATAAGCTCGGAATAAGCGCACTGCCAGAGAAGAAAGTTTGATATGCGAAGATCACCGCCCGTTCTGATAAGAAGGTCGGGGTCAGGCGTACCGGCCGTATAAAGCGCATTCGCTACGCTCTGCTCTGTTACCGGCTGTCCGTTATCAACGATAGACCTCATAGCGTGAACAATCTCGTCGCGTCCGCCGTAGTTGAGGGCGACATTACATACATATTCTCTGTCAGTAGCGAGATTTTCAGCCTCGATACACTTGTTACGAAGCTTTTCGGAAAGCACGCTCTTATCGCCGATAAAGCGCATAGCGAAACTGCCATCCTTAATAATTTTAGGAATTGCAACCTCGTCTATATACTTATAAATGAGGTCCATTATGGTATCGACCTCTTCCTTGGGTCGCTTCCAATTTTCGGTTGAAAAGGCGTAAAGGGTCACGTAATGAACGCCATATTCACGGAATATTTCAAGAACGCGCTCTATAATCATAGCGCCTGCCTTGTGTCCGTAGGTTCTTGGCATAAGGCGCTTTTTTGCCCATCTGCCATTGCCGTCCATTATAATTGCGACGGAATTAAGTTTTCCCTCTTTATTAAGAGCACTCTGCTTTTTCAAAACATTCTCCTTTTAGTGAAGAGCGTAGAAGATTAAATCTCCATTATCTCCTTGGTCTTTGCTGCGGTTACGCTGTCTATTACCTTGATGTACTTATCGGTGAGGTCCTGAATAGCCTTATCGCTGCCCTTTGCCTCATCCTCGGTCATCTCCGACTTCTTCTTCATATCCTTGGTCTTATCGTTAGCATCGCGGCGGATGTTGCGGATAGCAACCTTTGCATCCTCGCCAAGCTTGGAAATCTGCTTGGAAAGCTCTTTTCTTCTTTCCTCGGTCGTGGGGGGGAATATAAGTCTTATGCACGAGCCGTCGTTCTGGGGATTGATACCGAGGTCAGAGGTAAGGATTCCCTTCTCGATAGCGCGAAGAGAGGTCTTATCCCAAGGCGTGATGGTAAGAGTTCTTGCATCAGCAACCTTTATTTCTGCAATTACGGAAATTGCGGTAGGCGCACCGTAGTAGTCAACCTCAATCTTTTTAAGAACATCAGGGGTTGCTCTGCCTGCGCGGATAGTGGAAAGATTCTCACGGTATGAGCTGAGGCTCTTTATCATTCTGGATTCGTATTCTTTGGTGTCGAGTTTCATAGTATATCTCCTTGTATTATATTAACTAAATTTATTCGGGGATAACGACCGTGCCGTATTTTCCGTCAACGATAGCGCTGACGATATCCTCGGGTGTTTTCATTCCGAAAACATATATCGGCATTCCGCCTGAAAGACAGAACGCAGTAGCGGTTGCGTCGATAGCCTTAAGATTCATAGCGAGAACCTCAGACGCCTTAACACGGGTGAGCTTTACAGCGCTGCTATCCTTTCTCGGATCGGCGGTGTATATGTAATCAATGTTCTTTGCCATAAGCATACAGGATGCGTCAAGCTCTGCCGCTCTAACAGCACCTGTGGTATCGGTCGAGAGGAACGGAATTCCAAGACCTGCGCCAAGAATAACGATGTGTCCTTGCGAAAGATATTCCTTTGCCTTGTCTGACGAATACTCCTCTGCCAAGGGTGACATAGGAACTGCGGTCATTACGTGGGCCTTGCCGCCTGCGCGCTCAACTGCGTCCTTAACACAGATTGCATTGATAACCGTCGCAAGCATACCCATACGGTCAGCGGCGGTTCTATCCATATCTGCACCCTCGCGTCCGCGCCATATGTTTCCTGCGCCAACTACTGCGGCGATTTCGTATCCCGCATTAGCACACTTAACAAACGCCCTTGCTACACCGTCGACAAAGTCGGTATCATAGATAGCATCCTTTTTTCCTGCCGCAAGAGCCTCGCCCGAAAGCTTAAGTAGAATTCTTTTATTTGCCGAATTCTCCATAGTATAATTACCCCCATATTTATCTTTATATATTTTAACGCAAACTTTGTCTTTTGTAAACACTTTTCCCTAAAAAATTTTAAATATTTTACACACACACGCATAATACGTTCTCGCGCGTGCAAAGGCGGCTGCCGTCATCAGTCCACGGCAGCCGCCTTTATATTATTTTTTCATCGAAACAGCGCGCTTTGCCGCACATACGATATTCTGTGCAGTAAGTCCGTAATATTCGAGAAGTGCAGGAACGGTACCGCTTCTGCCAAAGGTATCATTAACGCCAACCTTTACGGCAGGGGTAGGACAGCCCTCGCAAAGAGCGTCGCATACAGCAGAGCCAAGACCGCCGATAACGCTGTGCTCCTCAGCGGTAACAACAGCACCCGTCTTTCTTGCAGAAGCAAGAATAAGCTCGGTATCAAGGGGCTTAACAGTATGAATATTAATAACCTCAGCGCTGATGCCCTCTGCAAGAAGAAGCTCCTTTGCTTCAAGGCAGAGGTGAACCATAAATCCCGTAGCAACGAGGGTAACGTCGCTTCCCTCGCACATCTTTACACCCTTGCCAATCTCAAACCTGTAGCCGGCAAGCTCTGACGTAACGTCGGGTACTGCATATCTGCCGAAGCGAAGATACATAGGTCCCTTGGTGTTGATTGCAGCCTCTACTGCAAGGTATGCCTCGTTGGCATCCGCAGGGGAAATAACGGTCATTCCGGGAATGGTACGCATAAGCGCAATATCCTCGTTGCATTGGTGCGTAGCGCCGTCCTCACCTACGGTGATTCCTGCGTGAGTCGCTCCGATTTTTACATTAAGATGAGGATAGCCTATTGAATTTCTGACCTGCTCAAACGCACGGCCAGCCGCAAACATAGCAAAGCTTGATGCGAAAACGGTTTTACCCGTAGCGGCAATACCTGCCGCAACGCCCATCATATTGCCCTCGGCAATACCGCAATCAAAAAATCTTTCAGGAAACTTCTTTTTGAACATTCCCGTCTTGGTAGCCGCTGCAAGATCAGCATCGAGCACCAAAAAGTCGTACTTCTCTCCAAGAGTGGCAAGCGCCGCGCCGTAGCTTTCTCTGGTAGCCTTTTTATCTGCCATTTCTCTCTCCTCTCACTTCAAGCTCTCTGCGATTTTGGTAAGATCGTCAATAGCAACCTTGTAAAGGTCCTCTTTGGGGGCCTGTCCGTGCCACTCGCACGCATCCTCCATATAAGAAACTCCCTTGCCCTTAAGCGATTTTGCTATAATAACGGTAGGTCTACCCTTATGCAGCTTTGCCTGCATGAACGCCGACTCGATCTGATCAAAGTCGTGCGCGTCAATAACTATAACATTCCAACCGAATGCGCGGAACTTCTCGTCGTGGGGGGTGGGATTCATAACCTCGGTTATAGGTCCGTCAATCTGAAGTCCGTTGAGGTCAAGCACGCAAACGA
Source organism: Eubacteriales bacterium (assembly GCA_045611965.1). GTDB lineage: Bacteria > Bacillota > Clostridia > Oscillospirales > CAG-272 > UBA1740. Next base: position 53,964 of record JAZKYE010000049.1, on the reverse strand, counting down.
GGTTGTCAAGCTTGTAGTGAGAAGCAAACATAGCTGCCTCCCATACCTGTCCCTCCTCGCTTTCACCGTCACCGACTACGGTATAAACTCTGTAATCCTTGCCGTAAACCTTACCGCTGAGCGCCATACCGCAGGCAGCAGATATTCCAAGTCCGAGAGAGCCCGTTGACATATCCACACCTGGAACGCCCTTCATATCAGGGTGTCCCTGAAGTCTTGAGTCAATTCTTCTCAAGGTTTTAAGCTCATCCACGGGGAAAAATCCCTTGTGAGCCAAAACAGAATAAAGCGCAGGGGCCGTATGTCCCTTTGACAAAACGAATCTGTCGCGGTCATCCCAAGCAGGATTTTCCACATCAACGCGCATTTCCTCAAAATAAAGGTAGGTCATAATATCCGCGATGGATAAAGAGCCGCCCGGGTGACCGCAGCCAGCCGAATAAACAGCCTCAATAATTCCGATACGGACGTCGTTTGCAATTTTTGCAAGCGTCAGCTTTCTGGACTTGTCCATAAAAGGTCTCCTCTAAAATTAATCTCAATATATTTTACTATATATTAGTTTAAAAGTCAACTACAAAAATCGTGTTTATATGACTTTTATTTTACCCGTGCAAATGCGTATGATAATTAAAAGGACAGAGAAGCAAAAATCTCTGTCCTGTGTGTATTAATTAATATCTCGTTCTGGTCTTGTACTGAACGATGAAGCCTACGATACCTACAACGAGTATAAGCGCGAGCTCTGCAACCCAGCCTGCATTTCCCATAAAGGAAAGCGCTCTGTAATCAACGAAGTTTGCGATTATGATTTTAGAGATGAAGTAACCGCCGAGAAGCGAGGTGCCAAGCATCTCGATATACTTACGGAAGATAAGCGCCACTGCAACGAATGCAAGTGCTACTGCAAGAGAGATAATGAGATTATCCTTCGTTACCGATGCGAGGAATGCGATATACGCGCCGCTGTATGCGATGTGATATCCGACATAGCCTGCCGCAAATATGTAGCCCGAAACGTAGATGAACTTTGAGAGCACCGCCGCAACGAGAGCGATAACCGCACCGGATATGTAAGGCGGAAGCGCGAAGATGTTATTGATTAGCGGTGAAACGTACTGAACACCGAAGCAGAAGCCTACGATAGCACAAGCGAGGAACTTCTGGATATTGATAAGCTTCTTACCAAAGAAGGTTTCAATAAGCGCAAGAACAATAAGTGCAATCGGAATAAGCGCCGCAAACGACGCTACCGCCGAGAGGATAGCCCCCCATATTTTTTCCACAGTATCGTTAGCCGCCATATTGCCGAAGATGCGATTAAAGATGTCGCCAAGCGTTTTGAAATCGTACTTTGCGCCAGCTATTCTGCTTAAGATTCTACCGATTCTCTCAATCATAGGTCAAAAGCCTTCCTTTCTTCATAAAACGCACCTCCACAAGCGTCGGGCGGCACGCAGTATTAAGGTTTGCCAGGCAGGTAGCGCGAGTGCACTACGCACAAGACAAACAAATAGTTAATGTAATTATAGCATATGATTATCAAAAAATCAAGCATTTGTTAAAAAAAATTAAATAATTTTCAGCCGACTTTTGTTCACTTTATCATATTTCGGAAATTTTGTTAATTTGATTTCCCGACATTTTTAAATTTTATTCCGCACCATTTTCAATGATTCCACAAGTAAATCAGGCGCATATGCAAATTACCATTTACATATACGCCTAATTTTTCTATTTTTTACCGTATAGATTATAGACGGTCTTTCCTTCGGATAATGCCATTCTCACAGTCTGCGCGCTTCCGCTTCTTTCCTTATAAGAATAGGCAACGAGAACATCGCACATATCGACAAGCCTTTGGTTTCTCTTCTTCATACAGCCGCGACTGTAGGAATCGCATACATATTCTATTTCGTCTGCATTAGCAAGAATATAAGAGTATATTTCCTTGTCGCGCGTCTGCCACGAGCCGTCCTGATCCTGACACGGAAGCACCATAATGAGCCTTGCGTCACGGTGCTTCAGCTTAAGGCGGATAACCGCCTTTGCCGCGAGGGTGTCAAAGCCGACCGCACCGCCGATGCAGAAGCTTCGTACGCCCTGTGCGTAAAGATATTCTACGGCTCTTGTAAGCAAGCCGTCAAGCGTACTGTGAAGCTCTCTCGGAATATCTCTGTGACCTGTAAAAGAGCAGGTATTCATTTATATGCCCTCTTATTCAAGCTCAAAGGCACCGGTATAAAGCTGATAGTACGTGCCCTGCTCTGCGATAAGCTTATCGTGAGGACCGCGCTCAATAATTCTTCCCTTGTCAAGAACCATAATGACGTCGGAATTTCTTACGGTGGAAAGCCTGTGGGCGATAACGAATACCGTTCTGCCCTCCATAAGCTTATCCATTCCGCGCTGAACTATTGCCTCGGTTCTCGTATCTATTGACGAGGTTGCCTCGTCGAGAATCATTACGGGCGGATCTGCAACTGCGGCTCTTGCAATTGCAAGAAGCTGTCTTTGTCCCTGAGAAAGGTTTGCACCGTTGTTTTTAAGCTGTGTATCGTAGCCGTTAGGAAGCCTCGTTATAAAGTCGTCAGCACCCGCAAGCTTTGCCGCAGCTATACACTCCTCGTCGGTAGCCTCAAGCTTTCCGTACCTGATATTCTCCATTACCGTACCCGTAAAGAGGTTGGTTTCCTGAAGAACGATACCGAGAGAGCGTCTTAAATCGGATTTCTTTATCTTGTTGATGTTGATGCCGTCATATCTTATTTTACCGTCTGCAATGTCGTAGAAGCGGTTGATAAGGTTGGTTATGGTGGTTTTACCTGCACCCGTTGCGCCAACGAAGGCAACCTTCTGACCGGGCTCTGCGTAAACGTCGATGTTGTGAAGGACCTGCTTGCCCTCTTCATATCCGAAGTCAACGTCGAGCAGGCGAACATCTCCGCGAAGTCTTGTGTAGGTTACGGTTCCGTCAGAGTGAGGATGCTTCCACGCCCAGATGCCCGTGCGCTCATCGCATTCGGTAAGAGTTCCGTCGTCGTTAAGTCTTGCGTTTACAAGAGTAACGTAGCCCTCGTCCTCCTCGGAACGCTCATCTATAAGCTCAAAGATACGTCCGGCGCCCGCGCTTGCCATAACTATTGAGTTTATCTGCTGGGAAACCTGATTTATATTTCCGGTAAACTGCTTGGTCATGTTAAGGAAAGGAACGATAATGCTGATGCCGTATGCGATACCCGATATGCTTACGTTATTGAACCCTTCAATAAGCATAAACAGACCGCCTACCGTTGCGATAATGACATACATTATGTTACCGATATTCATAATAATCGGTCCTAACATATTTGCATAGGCATTTGCACGGCCTGCATCCTGACAAAGCTGCTCTGCGTGCGCCTTGAATTCCTCGCTGCACTTATCCTCTCTGCCAAACACCTTGATTACGCGCTGACCGTTCATCATTTCCTGCGCGTAGCCCTCAAGCCCTGCAACCGAGCGCTGAAGTCCGATGAAGTATTTTGACGCGCCGCCGCCAAGCTTTCTCGACACGAGAAGCATAACCACAACGCCGACGAGAAGAATGAGCGTCAGCCAAAGGCTGTAATAGAGCATTATAAAGAGCACCGAAAGAACGATAACGCCTGCGCGAAGAAGCGTCGGAAGCGACTGCGATATGAGCTGACGAAGAGTATCTACGTCGTTTGTATAGTAGCTCATTATATCGCCGTGCTTTCTGGTGTCAAAGTAACGGATGGGAAGCGTTTGCATCTCCTCAAACATTCCAATACGCATTTTGCAAAGGAAGCCTTGGGTGATATACGCAGAAAGCTGAGTTTCTATCGTGATTATGATAATCGAAACGACGTAAATTCCTGCAAGAATCAGTATTCTCGGCACAATCTCGCCAGACGCAGCGGTGAAATCACCCGCCTTTGCGTACTTTTCGATAATGCTGATTATCTGTTCCATAAAGATGGACGGAATTGCTGATACGACCGCGCCGAATACGATAGAAAATACAGTTATCGGGATGAGCACAGGATAGGATTTGAAGAGCATCTTCATGACGCGAAGAAGCACGCCACGCTTGGGGGGCATTCTATGCATAGGCTTATTCATTTTCGCCACCCTCCTTGCTCTCGGTCTGCTGCTCATATACCTCACGGTATATATCACTCGTTTGTAGCAGCTCGGTGTGAGTTCCGACAGCGGCAAGGCAGCCACCGTCAAGCACGAGAATTATATCCGATTCCATAACGGATGAAATTCTCTGCGCTATAATGATTTTCGTAGTATCGGGAATATAATCGCGAAGTCCGCGTCTGATAAGCGCGTCGGTCTTGGTATCAACCGCGCTCGTTGAGTCGTCGAGAATGAGAATCTTCGGGCGTTTAAGAAGCGCTCTTGCAATACAGAGTCTTTGCCGCTGACCGCCCGATACGTTAGTACCGCCCTGCTCTATTTTAGTATCGTAGCCGTCAGGGAACTCTCTGATAAAGCCGTCTGCCTGTGCAAGCTCAGCCGCCTTGCGAACCTCTTCGTCCGTGGCATTCTCATTACCCCAGCGAAGATTCTCGCTTATCGTGCCTGAAAACAGCAAATTCTTCTGAAGAACTACCGAAACGGCATTACGAAGCGTATCAATATCGTAATCGCGTACATCGACACCGCCGACGCGGACCGAGCCCTCGGTTACATCGTAAAGACGGGATATGAGGCTGACGAGCGTTGATTTGCTCGAGCCCGTGCCGCCAATAATTCCAACTACGCTACCCGACGGAATATGAAGCGATACATCCGAAAGGGCAAATTTCTTTGCCTCTTTTTTGTACTTGAAGCTGACTGAATCAAAATCTACCGAGCCGTCCTTTACCTCATAGATGGGCGATTCGGGATTTTTAAGCGCGCTTTCCTCGGAAAGCACCTCGTAAATACGCTTGAAGGATTCAGAGGACATCGTTATCATAACGTAAATCATCGAGAGCATCATAAGCGACATAAGAATCTGCATGCCGTAGGTCAGCATTGCGGATATTTGTCCTACGTCAACACCGCTCGTGCCCTCAATTGCCATTTTAGAGCCGACAAAAAGCACGAAAACCATATTGAAGTACATACAAATCTGCATAAGAGGGGTGTTGAGCGCTACAATTCGCTCTGCCTTGGTGAAATCACCGCGGATATCCTCTGAGGCTACCTTGAACTTTTCCTTTTCGTATTCTTCTCTCGAAAAGCCCTTTACTACTCTTGCGCCTCTTACGTTTTCCTCAATCGACTCGTTAAGTCTGTCGTACTTCTTGAAAACTCTGCGGAAGGCAGGCATAGCGCGCTTTGCAATCATAATAAGACCGAATGCAAGCACGGGGATAACCACGACGAAGGTCGCCGCAAGCGCACCGCCCATAACATACGCCATTACTACCGAGAAAAGAAGCATAAGGGGTGCGCGCACCGCCGTTCTTATAATCATCATAAATGACATCTGGGCATTTCCGACGTCGGTGGTAAGTCTCGTCACGAGCGAGGTTGATGAGAACCTGTCTATATTTTCAAACGAGAAGGTTTGAATTTTAGAAAACAGGTCTATACGCATATTCTTCGCAAAGCCTGCGCTCGCCTTAGCGCTCGTAAAGCCTGCAAAGCCACCGCAAGCAAGCGATATTATCGCAAGCACGGCAAGGATTATACCGGTTTTGACGACCTCTTGTATCTGTGTGCCATCCTTAATTTTGTTGACGAGGTCTGCCGTGATAAACGGTATTGAGGTTTCAATAGCTGCTTCAAGAACCATAAGAATAAGCGTGATTATGCTTAATCTTTTGTATTCTCTGACGCAACCGAACAATCGTTTATACATCTTACACTCCTTACTTTACTTCTTATTGTTTGTTTTAACTGTAAGATTATACCATTTAAATATTTTAATGTCAAGAATTAAGACGTCATTTTCACATCTCTCTTTGTTAATTTAGTGTAAACAAGTGAGGGTGCCAAGTGAGTATAAAAAAATAAGAGGAAGCGTGGCGCTATGCCATACTTCCTCTTTTTAAATGGGGTATTATTTATTAAGCTCTGCCGGGTTAACGGTATATTCCCTTCCGTTTACATTTACCGTGAAGCTACCATTACCGTTTTTAACCACGTCCGGGATGCCGTCTTGCGCCCTTATCGGGATAAGAAGCGTTGTGAAGGTAAAATCGTGAGCCGCCTCTACGCATCTTGATACGGTAGTGGCAGGGTGAAGATTCTCTGCGTTTCTTCCGTTAAACCAGCCCTGCATACGAGGCTCGGTTACACCCGATGCTACATTAAGCTTGACGGGGGCGGTATCATCATCAAGCGGTATTATAGCAATCTCATACTCGCCGTCAAGGTTTGATATTGCCGCGTTTTTACAGCCCTCGACCACATTCACCTCGGTAGTGTCAAGATGAAGCAGAAGCTCGTAATTGTGCGGTGCGCCATCGCGTGACGAGAGCGTATCTCTTACAACGAAAACATCGGGCTTACAGAAGCGTATTTCGCGTTTATGTAAAGCAGGCTTTACCATTTGCGTACCAAATGTATCATCATAGGTTGCTGATGCGTAATCAAACAACTCGTTGCTTACCCATCCTATATCAATAGGCGTATCGGTCTGCTTAGGCTCTTTTCTAAGTTGTGCAAGTCCGTCAACAAGAACGGTATTGTGGCCGTAGCCTGAGATTGCGTAGTCGCGCGCCGCTGATATATCGTACTGTCCGCCACCGTCATCGAAGATAAGCTCGTGTGAGCCCTTATAGATGTTTATATTAAGCTTATCCTGATGGGCGTGCGCCATGCCGAGTGTGCCCGTATCAAAGCAGAGATAAGATGCGTCAGCATCCCATCCTGAGCGCATAACGGCAAAGCCTGCGTAGGGAAGATAAGCCGAGGCGGTTTGTCCTGATGGGGCTTTACCCTCTGCTCTTTTCGTGCGGAAAAATTTATATTCCTCACTCTCGCCAAAAATGGAAATTGCTTTATCAATAAATCTGTCCGTGAAAATAGTATAGCAGTCGTTGGTTCTCGGCTGTGTAAATGCGGGGGTTGAAAGAAGCATCGCGGCATTTACGGTGCGACCTATCAGCTCGGTAAAGCATTCCGGAATCTCATTTTGAAGTCCGAGCGCCATTGCAATCGAATAAAACGCGCAGGCACAGTCAAGCACGACGGCCTGATAATCCGGGGAAAGCTCGTTGTGCATTCCGTCAGGAAGTATCTGCTCTGAAAGCTCGGTGCACAAGCGTTCAGTAGCTATTCTTCGGTTTTCCTCAGAGTCAGAAAGCTCGGTAAAGAGTGCTGAGAAGGTATAAAGACCGTTTGACTCCATCATAAGCCAGTTTCTCTTGGTAGGGTGCTCGCGAAGGTGTACCGCCTGACGGTGCATAGATGATATCATAAGAAGAAGCGTGGTATCGCAAAGCTCGGGTGATTTTCTGAATCCGTCAAAGGCGACCTGCCAGCTTCCGAGAAGGCGTATGCCACACTCGATGGTGCGCCAAGCGCTTCCTGAGTCATTCCAATACTGTGGAATATATGCAGTGGCAATCCAATTAAGCAGGCACTCGCTGAAGCTGCGTGCGTAGCGCTCGTCACCCTCCGCGGTATAGGCTCTTGCCATATTGCGCCACTCGTTATGGCGGTTAAACTGCCAAAGCCACTCGTGATTTACAGGTCCAGATATCTCGGTGGGGTTGAAAAGGTAGTTAATTTTACCCCCATCAAAGCTCCACGGAATATTAACTGTACAAACTGAGCCGCTGACATAGCTGTCGGCTTGCTCAATGCTATATTCACCGTGACAGGAAAGCTCGGGGACAGGATTTGCCGGCTTGCTTCTAAAATGCGCGGCGAGAAGCGCTACGGCAGAGGTATAATCCCCTTGCCTGACGGCTTCGGCAAAGTCATTCCCTATCTTATCGGGGATAATAATTTCAAAAAGCTCATCAAGATGCTCTGCATACACCGCTATTGCATTCGGGTCCTCGGTGATATGTGACGCTATATTCAAAAGCTGTGTTTTTCTATCCATAATAAAATCCCCCACGGCAATTTAGTATATTTTATCACACAAAATGCTTTATTTCAATAGCCTATACCGACTCCAAGTTAAAATTATTTCCAAAATGACACGCAGGTATTGACAAAGCAGAGCTTTTGTGATAAAATATCAAGTGTTATATATCAGTTGTTTTTTTAAAGAGGATAAATATGCCACCAAAAATTAAGATAAGCAAAGACGACATTTTAAAAACGACGCTTGCACTCACAAGAGAGCGCGGCGCTGACGCGCTTAACGCGAGAGCTATTGCAGCCGAGCTTGGATGTTCGACACAGCCTATATTCTCAAACTTTGCCTCAATGGACGAGCTTCAGGCGCAAACAGCAAGCTGCGCTTACGACATTTACCTCGGTTTTTTAGAAAAAGAAGTAAAAAGCGGAAAATATCACCCCTACAAGGCCTACGGTATGGCATATGTACGCTTTGCGAGAGAGGAACGAGAGCTTTTCAAGCTTCTGTTTATGAGCAGCAGAGATAACGCGCCCCTTAAATCTACGCAGGATTTTGATGCATCTGTTGATATGATTATGCAGAAAAACGGAATTACAAGAGAGCTTGCGTCACTCATACACTTTGAGATGTGGACCTGCGTGCACGGAATAGGAACTATGCTTGCAACCTCGTTTTTGTCGCTTGACGAGGATACTATAAGTAATATGATAAGTGATGTGTATCAGGGAATACTCAAAATACATTCAGAGGGTAAAAATTAATATGGATGCTATAAAAACAGAAGGACTTACGAAGCGCTACGGCGATATTGTAGCAGTTGACGGGCTGACGCTAACAGTTGGCGAGGGTGAGCTTTTCTCTGTGCTCGGTATAAACGGCGCAGGAAAGACTACAACTATAAAAATGCTCTGCTGTCTTACAGCACCGAGTGAGGGTAATGCGTATCTGCTTGGCAAAAGCATTATCACCGATAGCAAAGCAGTGAAGTCACTGATTGCGGTGTCACCGCAGGAAACCGCAGTAGCTGCAGGGCTTACGGTGAAGGAAAATCTTGAGCTTATATGCGGTGTTCACGGCTTTTCCAAAGAAAAGCGCGCAGAGAAAATAAAAGAGCTTACCGCCCTTCTCGGGCTTGACGGGCTTACCTCGCGCAAGGCAGGAAAGCTTTCGGGCGGCTGGCAAAGAAGATTAAGCATAGCAATGGCGCTTATCAGCGAGCCGAGAATACTCTTTCTCGACGAGCCGACGCTCGGTCTTGATGTTATAGCGCGAAGCGAGCTTTGGGATATGATACGCGCACTCAAGGGGAAAATCACGGTTATTTTAACTACGCACTATATGGAAGAGGCAGAGGCGCTCTCTGACCGCATTGCAATAATGAAGGACGGAAAGCTTCTCATATGTGACACGGCAGAAAACATAAAAAAGCAGGCGAATACGGAAAGCTTCGAGGAAGCCTTTATCCGTACTGTAAAGGGGGTGAAGTGATGAGAATGCTCACCTTTGCAAAGAGAAATACTATGGAAATCATCCGCGATCCGCTGACGGTGATATTTGGACTTGGATTTCCGATAGTCCTTCTCTTGTTGCTTAGTGCAATTCAGGCAAACATACCCGTCTCACTCTTTGAGATAGCGCACCTAACGCCCGGTATGACTATATTCGGTCTTTCGTTTATGACGCTTTTCTCGGCAATGCTTATAGCAAAGGACAGAGGAAGCTCTCTGCTTCAAAGGCTATACACGACACCGCTGACAGCGCTTGATTTCATTCTCGGCTACACGATGCCACTAATACCGTTTGCGGTAGCGCAGAGCATTGTATGCTATATCGTTGCAATATTTTTAGGGCTTGAAATTACGGTAAATATTATTCTTGCCACTCTTTTCACAATTCCTATATCCGTGCTTTTTATTGCTCTGGGATTGCTTTTCGGAAGCATTCTGACAGACAAGCAGGTAGGTGGAATATGCGGTGCGCTTCTCACTAACCTTTGCGCGTTTCTCTCGGGAATATGGTTCGACCTCGAGCTTGTCGGTGGCGCGTTTAAAGCAATCGCATATATGCTACCTTTCGTTCACGCAGTAGAGCTTGAGCGCGCTGTTATCGTCGGCAATTTCGCGAATGTGCTTCCCCACCTTTTATGGGTGATGGGCTATGCAATAATCTCGCTTTGTATTGCGGTAGCACTTTTCCTTCGCCAGATGAAAAGGCAGTAGTTTGTAAATAGCGGTAAAGCCTTGTATATGGGAGATAAATGATGATAAAAATTTATTTATGCGATGACGAAAAACAAGCTAAATTGTTAAGAAAACTAATGAGAATACAAACATCTTGCATGTTGGTGAAAAACGATTATAGGCTACCCAATGTGGAAAAAGATATAAGAGCATCTGCGGATATTGTATATAAATACTGCAACAAAAGCATTTCAGCAGAACTAAAAAAATGTAAAAGTTTTGCTTCTATGAAAGAGGCGGACGTAGATAAAATGAATTCTTTGTGTGATCAATCTCCGGTCCTTCAAAATGCTTTAGGATCTTGCTGCGTCATTGCCGGGGAAGAAGCAACCATTGTGCTATCAGAATTAAAAAAATATGATATGTTGCGCGATCTTCAAAAAGCTTTGGAAACAGGGAAAAACTTAATATTATGGTAATAAAAATTCAGTGAATAATATTTGTAAGAAAGCGGTGGGCTTCGGCTCACCGCTTTCTCTGTCAAAACGCAAAAATTACATCGCTGTAGACAGAATAAGCCCTTTTGAAAGATGCTTTTTATATTTATAATATAAAATATAATTCTTAATCGGTTGACAAGCAAATTCAATAATAGTATAATAACTTTGAGCATGGACGGTATACCTTTCTGATATTTAACATAGAAGCGTAGCATATTCGATAACAGGACAAGAGTTTTCTGTACAGGATATGCTTTTGTCCATGGCCATGGGTGCAGCCACTGGTGCTTTAACATTTATCGGCGGAAAGATTGTTAAGACGGTTCAGTCGGCACAATCAAAAAGATTGGATAAGAAATCGGCTACAGATTATCAATATTTAGACAATAGTGACGATACAATAAAGCAGATTGAAAATAAGCTGAGCTCGGGAGACGGTATCTATGAATTGATGGATAAATATCCGGAAAAAGCTGATGTTTGGAAAGAACAACTTGACGAAATACAAAGGATAATGAATGACAGCGATCCCGACCAGCCTGTGCATTCATTAAGATCCGCAACAAACAAGATGAGCAAACTAAAGGGAGATATTCTAGAATTTGCAACTAAGGATGCTTTGGAAAACGCAGGACTAACCGTTGAAACTCATCAGATGAATATAAGCGGACAAACTGGAATTACCAGGCCTGATGTTATAGCTTACAATAAAACCAATAAGGCTATTGATATATTCGGTACAACAATTGCACCCGGGGAAACAGTTTTTGTTGAATGTAAATGCGGACAAAATAGTTACCTTACAAATCAGCTAAAGACACATCTTCCCAATCAATTATCCGGACATGGAAGCGGTCGAAGTTTTCTTCTTACTACATCTAACATAAATCAAGTTGATGAATGCCTTGTAATAAAGACCTTAAATGATTCAAAGACAACTTTAGTTGCAATGGATATTAGTGTAGAAGACATTGAAGATGTGATAAAAAACTATACCGGAGGAAATACTCAATGAAACTTTATCTAACTGATAGCATAGAGAAAGCTACCCTTTATCGTCATCTTTTGAGGATAAAAGGTGAATGTGAGCGTTTGAAATGGCTAAAGGGAATATCGAAGCTTCCGACCAAAGTAAGCAAATCATCTGATACTGTTCAGGAATATTGCGAAGAGCAAATACTCTTAATTATTAAATCTTCTACTTTATTTTGTGAGCTTTCTGAAGAAGACGAGAATCTTTTGTTTGAACTATATACGAAGTCAGATATTCTGAAAAAATATTTAGGTTCTTGCTGCGTTTTGACCACTAAGGAAAGCTCACTTGTGATAAAGGAATTTGAAAAACTGAGTGTGAATTCTAGTGTGAGAGATGCCATGAAAACAGGCAAAAATGTACTTATGTACTGAAGATTCGAATGTTATAAAACGTTCATAGGGCGGTGGACTGAAATATGTCCACCGCTTTCTCTGTCAAAACGCAAAAATTACATCGCTGTAGTCAGAATAAGCCCTTTTGAAAGCTGCTTTTTATATTTATAATATAAAATATAATTCTTAATCGGTTGACAAGCAAATTCAATAATAGTATAATAACTTTGAGCATGGACGTTATACCTTTCTGATATTTAACATAGAAGCGTAGCATGTTCGATAACAGGACAAGAGTTTTCTGTACAGGATATGCTTTTGTCAATGGCCATGGGTGCAGCTACTGGTGCTTTAACATTTATCGGCGGAAAGATTGTTAACACAGTTCAGTCGGCGCAAGCAAAAAGACAAATTTCAGATGAATATAGCGTTGTAGGCGACGAATTAAAAAAAGATCAATCCAATACAGATATCTACGATAACGAAACCGGATACAAGAAGAATCCAACGGTAAAGAATTTAGATGATACAATAACTTCCCAAGGCATCAAAATCGATGTTGACGGCAAAAATGCAAATGGTAGTTTTATGTATGTAATAGATGAAAACGGCAATTTGCTAATTGGTACGCGAAACGGCGGAAAAATGCCTCATCCAACCTTGATTGGAGGAACTGATCCAAAGGTTCAGTGTGCTGGAATGATAGAGATTCGCAAGGGAAAGATTGTAATGGTTAATAATGCCAGCGGTCATTATAAACCCAGTGCAAAATCGCTAAAAATTGTTGAAAAGTATTTTGATTCTCTGAAATTGACGAATCCAGAGATATTTGCAAAAAATTTCACGGTAAAACAATATAACAAGTAAATTTATGAATAGTTAATGGAGAACTAATTATGAAGCGAAATAAAATGATTGATGAAATTACGGAAAAATTGTTTTCCATTAACTATTTCAACGATGAAACAACAGATGAATTGCTTGAAGAATATAGTGATTTAGCAAGACATACTTTAGCTCAAAATTCTTGGGATATGGTATTTAATTCTTGGTACGAGTATTTACTTCAAAAATGCGAAGCAGTGGAAGAAATAATAAATTTTTCTAATTTGTTATGGATATACATTGTAGATTTAAGTTTCAAAAAAAGACCAATAAATCACAGAGTGCCAGATCCAACAAAAATAATTGCTTATTTGATTTTTAAAATTGATATTCGAATGTATCCTGAAACAGAACCTGTGATAGAAGGGATTGCGATAAAGCTTTTTGAATTCTCAAGACTTAAGAAAAAGAGCGAACTCTATGATTATTCACCATTTGCAGATGAAACAGTGATGGATATAGTAAAAATGCTTAATAAATAATAAAATAATAAATTTTTATGCTTTTTGCGGTGGGCTTCGGCTCACCGCTTTCTCTGTCAAAACGCAAATATTGCATCGCTGTAGTCAAAGAAAACGCCAGCATAAGCAGAAAAAGGTCTGTCTGCAAACGCGTGACAGACTTTTTTCTGTGAAAAGTAAGCACCGAATTGTAAGGATGAGTAAGCATACTGACTTACGGCAGAGCCGTGTATATCATCAATGCGAAGCATTGTATATCATCAAGCCAAAGGGAATGCACGCTTCGCGCGATGATATGCCAGGCCTGCGGCTTGGATAAAAAGAACGAGGCGATAGAGCGTCACCCTTAAGGACAGTTTTAAGAGCAAATTACCTACCGACATAAAAACAAAAACCGCAGATTGATTTTCTGCGGTTTTTGTGCTATAATAAAAAAATAAGTATATGAATGATAAATAAGAATTTGTGGGGAAATAAAGTATGGCTATTGTTAAAAATGAAATACCGATACTTGAGTTTGATGCCGAGCAAACGGCGGTTATCAACCCAACTCACGAAAAATTAGATTTGAAGCTCCCGAAAAAGTGCGTGTTCGCTTTCCTCGGTGAGTATATCGACAAATACGCAAGCAAGACGGAAACACGGAAGGTATCTGAGTTCGTCAGCGCAACGAAGCTTTACCCGATCTACATAACGAAATATAAGGGTGAAGAAATCGCACTCTGCCAAGCTCCCGTAGGTGCTGCCCCTGCGGCACAGATACTTGATTGGCTTATTGGATACGGTGTGCGTGAAATTATCTCTGCCGGTTCTTGCGGTGCGCTTGAAAAGCTCCCCGAAAGCACGTTCCTTGTACCGAACAAGGCTCTGCGTGACGAAGGTACATCATATCACTATGCACCGCCTTCACGCTTTATAGAGATCAGTGAAAGAGCGAGAAAAGCGATCGAAGAAACCGTACTTGAACACAGGATGAAATACCAAGAGGTCATCACTTGGTCAACCGACGGATTCTTCCGTGAAACCAAAGAAAAGGTCGCATACCGAAAGAGCGAAGGTTGCTCCGTCGTTGAAATGGAATGTTCGGCTCTCGCAGCTATTTCTGCTTTCAGAGGTGCCACTTGGGGAATGATACTATACACCGCAGATAGCCTTGCCGACGTGGATAAATACGACAAGCGAAATTGGGGTGGCAACGCATACGAATATGCGCTGACGCTCTGTCTTGATACAGTTATTAAGTTATAACCAAAACATCAAATTCTAATTTGCCGAATATATTGGTATGCCGTATTTTGAAAAACCGTCCTTTAGAGTAACGCTCTATTGCTTCGTTCTTTTTTTGTGAAAATACTATAAAAAGATGTTTCAAGACTTTTCCTACAGATTTGAACTCACGCGCCAAATCACAGCATTGCTGTGGATGGAATCCGCAACTTGCTTGCGGTATGGAATTGCTTGCGAAGCAAGCGCATGGAATCAAGCCGCGGGAAATGCACCTTCGGTGATGCCATACGCCTTTGGCGATTACATACACGCTAAAGCGTGATTCCATACCAAGCCTGCGGCTTGGATAAAAAAAGAACGAAGCAATCGCTTCGTTCTTTTTTTGGCAGGGGCAGAAGGACTCGAACCCACGACCCATGGTTTTGGAGACCAGTACTCTACCAACTGAGCTATACCCCTGTGTACCGTATTATTATACTGTAAAAGAGGCGGTTTGTCAAGTCGTTTTTTAAATTTTCTCGTCATTTTTTCGCATTAGTCAGATGAGGCGATTTCTACCGACACTATATCACCGAGGGATATACTGATTCCGGTATCGGTAACGATATTTCCAAACACCTCGTCAACACTCTTTATTCTGCATTTTATACTGTTATATCTACCGCCTGATTTCTTCTTATCCTTAACAAAATAAACGAGCAAGACGAGAGGCGGCGGTGTGTTATTTATCGCGTAGGTTATCGCGTCGTTAATTCTTTCGATTTCATATTCCGAAAGCTCGATTTTTCTATCCGTCAGGCGTGATTGCTCGGAAATTACCTCGTCAAATCCGTTGAGTGCTGCAAAGGGCGCAAACTGGCAGGCACGCTCTGACTGTGTCATTTTACGGCGCGACGTCGCTTTCGTTTTTTCTTTATACAGTATGCTTTTATATTTTTCAAATTCCATTAAAACTTACCATAATTGACTATTTACCGTTACATATTTGCACTATTTAGCCTGACATCATCAAGCCTTGTGTCCACCTATCTGCATATTTCTTTCAATCATTGTTGCGCCTTCTGTAAGGCTTACACCCCTGATTATAGCATTGTTACCGAAGCGACCCTTGATGCTTGCCTCTGCCTTTAAAATTTTTCTCTCGCGCTCATCGCTCACCGCCCCATTTTGCGGGGCATCAAAAAAGGAAAGCTGGGTTTTAGCGCATGCCTCTTCCCCCGCCTGCTTAAGATTGCACGCGCAGATATTTACTCTTCTTATCGGCAGAGTGGGGCTTACCTCTCTTTTAAACACAGAAAGAACGGCATCGGTGATTGCGGATGCCGCTTGTGTGAAGCTCTCAAGTGTAGCCGAGCCGTGCGCGTGCCTTGGAACACTTCTTCCGTAAAAGTCCTCTGCCACCTCTATATCAGGCGCTACTCTTACCCCCGAGCGGTCGTAGCCGACGGTGAGCGTCAGGTGGTTTGTAAGAAGTCCCTTGCACACGAGGTCAAGAGCGAGAGCCTCACACATTTCACGCACTATAACAGTAGCCTCGCCATTTGCATAGGGGCGGCTCAAAACCTGCCCTGAATTAAGGCTTGTGGACAGAGGTCTATACGCCTTGATGTCCGCCATCGTACAGCTTTCATACCCCCATGCGTGGTCGATAAGAAGTTCTGCGTTAACACCGAAGAGCTTATAGAGCATATCCTCATTTCGGTCGGACATAAGGGCTATATCGCCCATAGTACGCATTCCGTGAGAGGATAGTCTTTTCTCATAACCTCGCCCGACACGCCAAAAATCGGTAATAGGCGTATGCGTCCACAAAAGCCTTCTGTACGATGCAACATCAAGCTCTGCTATACGCACGCCGTTTTTGTCCGCGGCAATGCGCTTTGCAACGATGTCCATAGCCACCTTGGCAAGGTAAAGATTAGTTCCTATTCCGACAGTAGCCGTAATTCCCGTTTCCTTAAGCACCGCCTTCACCACAGTCATCATCAGCTCTCTTGGCGAGCATTTGTACATAGCGGTATATGCGCTGACGTCGATAAACACCTCGTCGATAGAATACACATGAATATCCTCCGGGGCAAAATAGCGCAAATACACCGCGAAAATGCGTCGGCTATATTCGATATAAAGCGCCATCCTCGGCGGTGCGACGATGTAGTCTATCGCAAGCGAGGGGTTGTCGCGAAGCAGTCTTTCGTCATAGCTTGCACCAACGAAGCTTCTGTCCTTTGCCGCCCATCTGCGTATGGAATTTGCGCGCAAAACCTGACTCACGACCTCAAACAGTCTTGGGCGCGAGGCTACACCGTGCGATTTCAGGCTGGGGCTTACGGCGAGGCATATCGTCTTATCGGTGCGTGACTCATCGGCAACGACAAGGTTGGTGTTAAGAGGGTCAAGCCCACGCTCTACACATTCGACCGAGGCGTAGAAGGATTTGAGGTCCACCGCCGCGTATATTCTCTTTTTCACAGGCAGTCCCCCTCTCTCTTTTTTCGCTTTACACATTGTCGCTCTTATGAGTTTTTACTCTTACAAAAACTATTATACCATTCAAAAAGTCACGCGTCAAGTGATTTTTAGTAATATTTTTTCACCTATCACGTAACTTTTTGGCTTCTGAAAAAGGGAATTTTTTCTTCATTAACAAAAATGCAGAGGTCTTTTTATGAAATACGACGAACAAATGACGAAAATATTTTAAATTAACGCTCGCACTCGTTGAAAACCTCGCGCGAGCATGATATACTAAAAAATAATATTTTATATACGCGCGCGGTATGCTACGCATGATATCGGTGCGCGTACACCTTACTTTTGAGGATGGGATTTATGAAGAGGAAGTTGATAATAATCGGTGCAGGCGGTCACGGAAGAGTTGTTAGGGATATAGCAAGAAGTGTGGGTTATCGACGCACTTACTTTCTCGACGATGAGCGGAAGGACACCGTGGAAACGCTTGGACCTATCAAGGATTATGAAAAATACAAGAGCTCGGCTTGCTTTTTCGTTGCCATTGGTGATAGCGCCACGAGGGAAAAAATAACCGAAAGTCTCATAGCATCAGGCTGCACGCTCATCACCCTCGTTCATCCGAACGCCACGGTGTCGTGCGACGCAAAAATAGGTGTTGGCACAGTCGTTATGGCAGGTGCTGTTATAGGCACGGGAAGCACGATAGGAAACGGTGTTATAATCAACACGAACAGCGCGGTTGACCACGACTGCTCTATAAGCGATTTTTCTCACGTTTCCGTAGGCGCTTCGCTCGGTGGATGCGTTACTCTTGACCGCCACGTATGGATAGGCGCCGGCGCAACGCTTATAAACAATGTTGATGTTTGCGAGGGCTGCCTTATCGGTGCAGGTGCTGTCGTCATTCGTGACCTGACCGAGTCGGGCACGTATGTCGGTGTGCCTGCAAGGCTCATGAGAAGGCCTGACGGAACGAGGATAAGCTAATCCTTTATGACGACAAGCATACAAAGAAAGAGGATAGTTATAATAGCGCATTTCTGCGACTGTCCGCCTGAAAACACAAACAATCGCTTTAACTACATAGCAGAGCAGCTTGCAAAAAAGCACGATGTTGAGCTTATTACCTCAGGCTTTTCTCACAGAGATAAGGCGGTGCGAAGCGCGCCTTGTGGCGATTTAAGCTACCGCATAACGCTCATAAACGAGCCGCCATACAAAAAGAACATTTCTCTTAAGCGTCTTTTTATCAGTCATAAGAGCATGGCGAGAGCGCTTCGCCGTTATCTTGACAAAATTGACACACCCGATATAGTTTACTGCGCCACACCCTCACTTGACGTAGCCGCCGTATCGGCAAAATTTGCAAGGCGCACAAATATTCCGTTTTATATAGATGTTCAGGATTTGTGGCCAGAGGCATTTTCGCTGTCTATAAAAAATCCCATTTTATCAAGGGTTCTTCTTTTCCCTATGAAGAAAAAGGCGGATTTCATATACCGATGTGCATCGCGTATTTTCTCGGTGTCCGACACCTATGCCAAGCGTGTGCAGGCTGTTTCGGATGCCCCCTCTCGCACGGTGTATTTGGGAACCGACCTTGATAGGTTTGATAGCTTTGCCGCGCTTCACCCAAGTAAAATAAGGGACGGTGGCGAGGTACTGCTCGCCTATTGCGGTACGGTAGGCGCAAGCTATGACCTTGAACGCGTCGTGCGCTCGCTCGCGCTTCTTAAAGAGGGCGCGCCAACTCTTGTAATTCTCGGTGACGGACCGAGCCTTGAGCGCATTCTGGCGCTCGCGAAAAGGCTCGACGTAAAAATCAAGCTCTGCGGCAAGCTTCCCTACCCCGAAATGTGCGGTGCGCTCAAGTCCTGCGACATCGCCATAAATCCTATCAAGAGGGGTGCTATGCAGAGCATTATAAACAAGCACGCAGACTACGCGGCGGCAGGGCTTCCCGTAATAAGCACACAGCGCTGTGCTGAATACTCACAGCTTCTTGACGCTTACGGGGCGGGAATCACCGTGGCGCAGGATGACGACGAGGCACTTGCCAATGCCATACGCGAGCTTGCTTCGGATAAAGAAACAATAGAAAAAATGTCTTTAGCAAGCAGAAGGCTTGCACACGAGTGCTTCGACAGACGCTCATCATACGAAAAGATATTCAGTTGCTTTTAGTCTCTGCCATAGATGGCGGTGCAGAAAGGAGATAGTGAATGAAAGGAATAAGGGCAGGTTGGTTATTTTTTATAAGCGTAATACTCGCGATGACAATAACCTACACCTACGGAAAGTCTATAACGCTGCTTTACGGTGCGATAGAGCTTGCGATAGCGGCGGTGTGCTATATCGTAATCTTTTACAATCTGCACAGGCTTGACAATATCTCGTCAAGGCTTATTCTTATAATTTGCTGTATGTCGCTCATAAACGGCGCGATATCGGGCGATTTAAAAAGCGTGCTGCTTATAAGCGTATCGCTCGTAATGATACTTTCCGTTTCCGTTATCTCCATGCGAGTAAATGACGGTGGACTTGACTTTATGTGGGCATACTTCGGCGGTGTTGCGCTCTCACTTTTAGCCAAGGTGTTCGACGTTTTTTATGATTTCAACCCAAACACTCTCGGCTTCTTATACTTTACCGTTCTTATGCTCGGATTTATCTGGGTGCGCGCGACGCGCCATAAGATTTTAGCAGTAGCATCTCTTGCGCCTTGCGTGCTTCTTGCTTTGTTCTCAGGCTCAAGAAACGTTGCGGTTATGCTTATTTTCGCACTTATACTTCTCTTCCTTCCGAGAATGTTTTATGCAAGCCGCGGTGCATACAGAGCTCTTTACGCGCTCGTTCTGATATATACTGTGTTTGCCCCTGCAATTATACTTGGCGCTTTTCAGAATGAGGGCTTTTATTCGGTAATTGAGGGCTACACCTCTACCTTCTCAAGCAAGGCTTGGTCGCTGATTACGAGAGCCGAGTTTTTCTATATTATCGAAGCCAAGATTTCAGCCCTCTCGCCGTATCATCTTATGTTCGGACTCGGAATACTTGCAGGACACAGCCATAACCTTTTCTATCAGGCTGTCCTTACCTACGGTCTTGTAGGTGCTATATTCCTCTATCTTCTGCTTATCCGCATATTTGAGATGGCGGGCAGGCTTATCAGAGAGAAAAGGGACAATATAGTATTAGGACTTGCTATTTCGCTTATGTGCATACTCATGCTTAACGGTGCAGATGTATTTTTGTTCGGCTCGGAAACCTATTCCGTTATTTCACAGGCAATTATGGGTATGATACTTTACCGATACAGAACCGCGTTCGCTTCACAGGCACTTCCGGAAATCCCCGTATCCGATAATGAATCCCGTACATTAGTGGGGATTGATGAATGAATTTTTTTGAAAGAACCGCGGTGAAGCTTCGCGTGCTTTTTGCCCTCGCTGCCTGCCCCACAAAAACCAAGGCAAAAATACTTGACGCTAATCAAACTGCCGATGCCGTTATATCAGGAAAATCCCTGATACGTCTCGGTGACGGTGAGATGCGTATTATGCGCGGGCTGTCGATAGGCTATCAGGATTATACGGACGAGCTGTTTTCGGAATTCTGTGCCATCCGCGATACCGCAGAGTGTCTCGGTGATGGGTGTCCGTATCTTCTGTGTGTACCAAAGAGGTTTATGAGCGCATCCTCGCTCTCTCTTCTCAAAAAGCGCAAGTATGCGTCCTCGTGGGCAGAGGCAAGACTTTACTTCAAGCGCAAATTTCCTAAATCCTTCACCTATGGTGATGCTTTCGTTTTCTCGGTAGAAAACCGAGGTGAGTACGAAAGAATTTTCACATCCCTTTGCCAAAGAAATGTGATTTTCGTGCATAACGACGAGATATACGCAAGCACATTTGCAAGGCAATACGGTGCAAGCGTTCATTTTATTCCCTGCCCCAAGCGAAACGCACACTCATCGGCTCGGGAAATTGAGATGGCAATTCTTGATATGATAGCATCAAGCGCGTGGAAGCAGGACGAGGTATCCGTAATCATCTCGGCAGGACCGTGCGCCAAGGCGCTCGTCCTCAGACTGTCCCTTAAGGGATATCACGCAATTGACGCAGGGCACTGCTTTGATTATCCGCTGGAGGATATGAAATGAGTGGTAAAATCAGTATAATAGTGCCGGTATATAATGCCGAGGGCACTCTTGAGGCTACCGTAGCGTCGCTGCTTGGAAATACATACGAAGATTTTGAAATTATTCTCGTAAACGATGGCTCGGTGGATAACTCTGCCGATATATGCGCCGACTTATCGGTGAAAAACGAGAGAATACTGTATATCGCCAAGGAAAACGGCGGACCTTCGTCGGCTCGCAACGCAGGGCTTGATTTAGCCACGGGCGAGTATATTGCCTTTTGCGACAGCGATGACCTTGTCGAGCCATTTATTTACGAAAGACTTATTGGTGAAATCGAGAAGGGCTCGCTCGACGCGGCTTTTTGCGATATTTTCAGCGAAAGAAATCAGGCGCGGCTTGGCTTCCCATGGAATGGGGACAGATGCTTTTCGGGTAATGACGAAATTTCCTATTTCATTGCTTCTATGATAGGAAGCGCAAGTGATGACGACACATCCTCGCCCGTGTGGGGCAGTGTCTGCCGCGCTGTGTACAAGCGCAAAATCATTGAGGATAACAAAATACGCTTCAAGGACGACGTATCATTTGCTGAGGATTTGATTTTTACCGTAGAATACCTCAGGCATACGAGCGCTGTGAAGGTAATAGACGAGGCTTTGTATTTTTACACCGACAACAAGGCTTCGATTATGAATTCCTTTTACGGCTACAAAAGGCAGATGCTTTCGGCGCGCCTTAGGCTCGTCGGATATCTTGAGGGGCTGACAGAGGATATTAAGGACACGCACGGTATTAAGGACAGGCTCAAGGTTACCGAGCGCTGTTATTATCACGAGTGTGTCGGAAATGCCGTGCGCCCCTCGCAGGACAGGACAAAAGCGGATATGCTTTCGGAAATCAGGCAAATTCTCTTGGACGAGCGCGTGAAGAATGCCTTTTCAAGCTTCAAGGTCGGCTCGGTAAAGAAAAAATGCTTATACACAGCAATAAAATTTAAGCTCGCCCGAGTGCTTTATCTTTATTATCGGGTACAGTTCAGGAAACATTCTTAAGGGTGGTGAAAATATGATGGAAAAGCGAAATGCAGGATACGATATAATCAGAATTATAGCCATATTCTGCGTAATTGCCATACACGGGCTTGTAGCCTTTCTGTCAAAGCAATCTCACCCAGCGCAATTTGCCGGCGCTATGGCGCTCAGCACTCTGTTTTTAGTTGGCGCACCTCTTTTCCTTATGGTTTCGGGCGCACTTCTGCTTGATGACACCAAGGTGATATCTGTTAAAGAGCTGTTTTCCAAAAGAATTCCCAAGCAGCTTATTCCCTTTTTGCTTTGGTCGGTCATTTATATATTTGCAAAAATAGTTATGGGCAAGGCAGAGCTTGGCATAAAGCCCTTTATATCGCTGATAAATACCCCTGCACACAGTCAGTTCTGGTTCATGTATGTGCTTCTTGGAATTTATCTTATTCTTCCTCTGCTAAATGCTCTTGTGAGCAAGGCTGACAAGAGGGTGCTTGAATATTTTCTGGTTTTGTGGTTGATTTTCTCGCTCGGCTTAAGATTTACCGACAACCTTTCGCTCGGCGCTCTAAGCATCAGCGCGCATCTTAATTTTCTTTCATTTTTCACATATCCCGGGTATTTCGTTTTCGGTTACTATCTGAAGAAATATAAAAGTGAAGTAAGCGCAAGCAAATCGCTCGTTATTATTTCCATATCCCTTGCGATAACTCTTTTGATTTCCCTTGCCGAGTGGTATATCTGTGAGGCGAGCGGTACCGAATTTCATGGCGTTGCCTTCAGAAGCTATTACTGTCCAGCTCTCGCTATCGGGGCAGGTGGAATATTCACGCTGCTTTCAAATCTGCACTACAAGGGCGCATCACTTCTTTCGGTTACGAAAAAGCTCTCTGAATGCACGGTAGGTGTTTTCTATATTCATATGCTCGTAATGGCAGCCCTTGAGCTTATTCCCATTTTCAATTCGGCAAGCCTTTCGCTGACACTACTGAAGATACTTATAGCATACATCGTATCCTATGCGTGCTCGGTGATGATTTCCTACATTCCGTTTATTAACAAGCTACTGATGGGATTTAGTCCTGTCAAAAAGCAAGAGCAGATTTCAGAGGGGGCCCGTTTATGAGGATATTATATATGACCAGCTGCTTTGGTCTGGGCGGTACTGAATTTTACACCCTCGACTACGCAGAAAAAATGCTAAAGCTTGGGCATTCGGTATCGTGGGCAACCGCAGGTGCCGGCGACTTTTCAAAAATAAGTGTGGACGAAGGGATAGAGTTCTTTCAACTTCCTATTGACAAAAGGACACCACTTCACGCATATCTTACCATCAGAAAATTAAGAAGGCTCGTAAAGAAAAACAGCTTTGACATAATACACGCAACCGATGCCTATTCAGCAATGCTTTGCTGTATGGCTTTGAAAAAATTTAAGAATAGACCCAAAATAGTATGGTCTAATGTCGGCATCGGCTCAAAAACCTATGCTATTATGAAAAAGCACTGCGAGGGCACTCTTGACTTAATTTTAGCCGTAAGCAATTTTATCAGAAACAGAATGATAGAAGAGGGCTTCGATTACAGTAAAATTGTGGTTTATTCGCAGGCAAGAGCACCTCAGGAAAGCTCTGCAAGTCCTTCCGAATGGCGAGGAAGCTTTGGGATTTCCGAAGGTGATATTCTGATAGGCTCGGTCGGAAGAATTGCAAAAATGAAGGGAAATGAAACGGTCGTCAGGGCGCTTGTCAATGTTCGGAAAAGCTTTCCGAATGCCAAGCTCGCGCTCGTGGGCGACGGTGATGACAGAGCCCGTCTTGAGCAGCTTTCTCGCGAGCTTGGTATAGGTGACGCGGTGATTTTTACGGGCTGGCAGAATAACGTTGCGAATGCATACGCTGCATTTGACGCGGTAGTCTTTCCTACCTACTTTGAGGCGCTCGGCTACGTAACCTACGAGGCGCTGTATTACGGCAAGCCTCTTATAGCCAGCCTGACGGGTGGAATTCCCGAATATATAAAGGACGGCTACAACGGCCTGCTTGTGCAGCCTGCAAACGAAAAGGAATGGGCTGACACTATAATCAGGCTTCTTTCAGACAAGAATCTTCAGGGGGCACTTGCCAAAAACGGAAAAGAGTATTACGAGCAAACGCTCGCCCCTATCCGCGAAAATTCAATCATAGACAAGCTATATTCAAGTATTCTTTGATAGGACTCTGACTTATGCGTATCGTACACCTCATATCTACTATGAATAAAAAAAACGCGGATTTTATCGCTGATATGGGCTGTCGTTTTGATTCGCTCATAGTAAACCAATGCGACGCGTGCGGTGATGAAACCGTAAATATCGCAGGGCATACACACAGAATGCTCTCAACAACCGAAAGAGGTCTTTCAAATTCACGCAATATGCTTCTTGACAATGCAGAGTGCGATATTGCAATAATAGGCGACGACGACCTTATTTACCTTGACGGCTACGATGAAAAAATAAAGGATGCTTACGAAAAGCATCCCGATGCAGATATTATCGCCTTTTCCTTCACACAAAGCGAAAACGAAATCACGAGGCGGCAGTATTCCCGCCAAAGAAAAATAGGACTTACAGGCATAAGTAAAATTGCCTCGGTTGAAATATCCTTTAAGATAGAGTCGGTAAGACGGGCGGGCATCCGCTTTGATACGAGGCTCGGGCTTGGCGCGCCCTTTGGAAGCGCAGAGGAAAACGCATTTCTTGCGGACGCGCTGAGGGCGGGACTTAAAATACTTTACATTCCTATGACGCTATGCTATCTTCTTCCTGACACACCCGACAAGGTAAAGTGGCGCGACGGCTTTGACGAGGACTATTTCACTAAAAAGGGCGGTTGCTTTTTCAGAATATACGGCGCGCTCTTTTTGCCATTTGCCATAGCATTTCTTCTGTCAAAGCGCTTTACGCTGTTTCGCAAGGCGGGATTTTTCCGTCCTCTGCGATGGATGATGCTCGGCAAGAAAAAAATTAAGGAACTCTCTTAAATGCTTCTGTCAGTTATTACACCAACCTATAACAGAGCTCAGCTGCTATGGCGGCTGTATGCTTCTCTTGTTGCACAGACCGACCGCGACCTTGAATGGATAGTTATTGATGACGGCTCGTCTGATGAAACCGAGAAAACAGTTCTCTCTATGATAAACGAGGGGATAATTCCTATAAAATACAAGAAAATCACTCACGCAGGAAAGCCTACCGCACATAACGAGGGGGTTATGCTCGCGCAGGGTGTGCTTACGGTTTGCGTGGATTCTGACGATGCTCTCACTACCGATGCTATAAGCGCGGTAAGGTCTATGCTTGAGGTCGCCGATGCGAGTGATATAGGAATTATTGCGCCGCGCATTGATTTTTCCGAAGGCAGGATGCTTTGCACCCCCATGCCCAAAATCAAGCGATGTGATTTTTCTACGCTTACAGATAAATATTCACTCACGGGTGATACGGCTCTGTTTTTCAGAACCGAGGTGCTTCGTGAAAATCTATTCCCCCTCTTTACGGGTGAGGATTTTATTCCTGAGGATGCCTTGTACATTTCTCTTGACAGACTTGGAAAAATGCTGATTTTAAGCCGTGGGATATATATATGTGAGTATCAGCCTGACGGTCTTAGCGCGAACTATCGTACGCTGCTTCGCAAAAATCCTATGGGCACGGCTTACTCATACTGTATCAAATCAAATGCCGCGCGCAGATTCAAATTAAAACTCAGATACGCGATAATATCTCAAAGCTATCTTAAGCTATCGAAAAGAAAAAAAGAATATGACGTTAGCATTCGTGCGTTTTACCGCCTTTTAGCTAATGCTCTGCGCCCTATTTATATGAGAAAAAAGGGACTTAAATAATGATTCCAAAGATAATACACTACTGCTGGTTTGGAAAAAATCCCCTGCCCTCGCTTGCGGAAAAATGTATTGAAAGCTGGCAAAAATTTTGCCCGGACTACCAAATCGTACGTTGGGACGAGGACAATTTTGACATAAATCAAAACGACTATGTAAGGGAAGCCTACGAAGCAAAAAAATATGCCTTCGTTACCGATTACGTTCGTCTTTATGCCCTTCACGCAACGGGCGGTATCTATATGGATACCGACGTTGAGCTTCTTCGCCCGATTGATGAGTTTCTTTCGTGCGAGGCATTTGCAGGCTTTGAGCTACGGAATAAAATCGGAACTGCCATCATAGGTGCTATGCCAAGTCACCCTACGGTAGAAAAGATGATGGCGATTTATAACAGCAAGCATTTCAGGCTTGATGAGGGTGGGCTTGATATAACCACCAACGTTGAAATACTGACGGATATGCTGATACCGCTCGGTCTTAAGGGTAACGGAAAGGCTCAAACGGTAGCTGGTATTAACCTTTATCCAAGCCGTGTGTTCTACCCAACAATTAAGCGTATTAATAATGCAAAATATATGCAGGACGCTTATGCGGCTCATTACTGCTGCGGCTCGTGGAAGAGCGCGAGGGCTCTGAAAAGAGAAAAATCTATTATATTCAGAATCGTACGCCTTCCGCTTTCGTTTATATCAAAGCTTTTCACACTAATTTTCGGCAAGCGATGGACGCGCTTTAAAAATAAAATCAGAGACAGGCTATTCAAAGAATAAAAGCGGGGGCTGTGCATTTATGAAAATACTGATTATATCCTACTATTACAAGCATAAATGCGCTATGGCGTCGGTAAGAGCCGAGAAGCTCGCAAAATATATGTCCGAGGCAGGCGAGCAGGTTACCGTTTTAACCTCTATGCAAAGAGATACCTGGACAAAGCACTATACAACCCCCGAGGCAAGCGACAAAATAAACGAGGTATATGCCAAGGAATCAAGGCTATGGGGACAAGTTCGCCGTTATCTTGACAAAAGAGGTCAGCGCGGAAGAGCAAGGCTCGCAGACAGCTCGCAAAAACCGAGCGCAGGTGAAGGCGCAAAAAAGCCGTCCTTAATAAAACGGATTCGGGCATACCTTAGCTGGCTGTTTTATTTCAAGCTCAATAAAACCGAGGACAAGTGCCTTTTCAGGGGGCTTGTTGGCGAATACAAAAGGCAGGGTAAGCCACGCTTTGATACCGCTATCGCGACATACCCCTCGTTTGGCGCGGTGCTTTTCGGAATATGGCTCAAAAGACACGGATATACGAAAAAGCTCGTCCTTGACCTGCGCGACCCGATAGTAAATCGCGAGGTAAGAACAAAGAGAGCTGAAATCAGATACGATATACGCTGCCAGAAAAAGGCACTTCGCTATGCCGACCTTGCCGTATGCGTTTCTCGCGGTCTTTCGGATGAAATACGCGCATATGCCGAGAAATTCGGCGTAGGCTGCGGGGTTATAACAAACGGCTTTGATAACGAGGATATAGAAAATATTTCTCCCTATAGCTTCGGAAACGGAAAATTCAATTTTCTCTATACGGGAAGCATGTACGGCGGAAAGCGCTCGCTTGGTATGCTTACCTCTCTTATGCGTGAGCTTATTGACGAGGGTAAGCTTTCGGACTCTGATATATGCTTTAACTACTGCGGAAATGAATTTGATGTCTTTTCATCTCAGCTCGCTTTGCATTCGCTTTCGCATCTGGCAAAAAATCACGGCTCTGTACCAAGAGACACCTCACTCTCTATGCAAATGGGTGCCGATGCGCTGATACTTATGACATGGAATTCAAAGGACTCACTTGGGGTTATTCCGGGTAAGCTTTACGAATATATTTCATCGGGCACACCTACGCTTGCGCTTGTGTGCGGTGACACACCTAATAGTGATGTTGCAGGCATAATTGAATCAGGCGGATACGGTTATGCTATCGAGGAAGCCAGATTTGAAAAGGAATATGCCAAGGCTGAAATTATAAAAATCATTAAGGGTGACAGCATTCCTTCGGCATCCGCCAGGGAATACAGCTACTCAGAGGTTGCAAAAAAATATTTAAATCTTCTATCCTAAATCGCTACTGCGATACACCTATGCGGGGCTAACAGTATGAATTCATCAGGAATAAAGAGTAAACTCTCTTCGCAGGCGACAGCGCTTGCCATATCAAACTTAATAGTTTCGCTCATAGGGCTCGTATCGTCTATGCTTCTTTCCCGTTACAGGACGCTCACGGAATACGGCACTTATTCAGAGGTAATAATGGTCACCGAGCTTGTTTCGACGGTACTTCTGATGGGACTTCCGCAATCGGTAAACTATTTTTTGTCACGCGCAGAGGATGAGGATGATAAGCGACGCTTTTTTACTCTGTACTCATTTCTCACGGCGGCAATATCTGCCGTCGTCGGTGTGTGTCTTTATCTCTCAACGCCGCTCATAGTAAGCTATTTTAACAATCCGTATATCAGCACCTTTGCATATGTTTTCGCGCTTTACCCATGGTCGAGCATAATGATAAACACTTTAAGCTCGGTGCTTGTTGTGTATGATAAAGCCGGAAAGCTGTCGCTTTATACTCTGGTTCATGCACTCGTAGCTCTGCTTACCGTAATTCTTGCAACGGTGCTTTCGATTGATTTTGAGAGCTATGTTTTGGCATATATTATCACCACAGCCGCGTTTGCCGTCTTTGCTTACGCGTGGTGTATAAAAAGGGTTGGCGGCTTTAAGCTATCCGGGTATGGCGGACTGCTTCGCGAGGTTTTTGCCTTTGCACTTCCGCTTGGAATTGCCGCATCGGTCGGAAGCATTAACATCCAGCTTGACAAGCTGTTCATCGGAAATCTGTTTTCAACGGAAGAATACGCACTCTATACGAATGCTTCCCGTGTATTACCCGTTACGATGCTTGCCACCGCGCTGACATCCGTGCTTTTGCCAAAGCTCGTAGTGCTCTTAAAGAAGGACAAGAACTCTGACGCAGTAATGCTATGGGGATATTCTATTCGGGTGTCATATATTTTTATGGCGGCTATCGTTGCAGGTCTTATCGTCTTTGCACCTGACGCAATGTCCTTTCTATATTCCGAAAAATACGTGACGGATGCCTCGGTTGCGGTATTCAGAATATATACTCTAACACTTCTGTTTAAAACGACTTATTTCGGTATTATACTTAATTCAAAGGGCAAGACGAATCATATTTTAATATGTGCAGTAATCTCACTTTGTGCAAATGCGGTTGGAAATATTATCTTCTATCATTGGCTTGGATTTATCGGTCCAGCGCTGTCAACTCTATTGGTAGCGTTAATTATGAATATGGCACAGCTTTTTGCCACATCAAAGATTATCAAGGTGCCCTTTTCGAAAATATTTCCCTTCTGCTCGGTTGCTAAATATAGCGTACTCGCTATATTAATCGGAACAGTATTCGCTATTATCCGATATACGTTTTTCGCTAATCTTTCACGAGCATTTACAATTCCCGTATCTATTGCACTCGGTTTGCTTACGGTCATTTGCATATTGCTGGCAAACCGTAAGGATTTGAAATCAAACCGGATAAGCCTCGACGGCTTCAGTATAGAAAATGAGACTGTACCGTCTTATGAAAAAATCAATAATCAAGGGGGACGTATGAATATCGACAAGCTTATTTGCGAGCTGACAGACGAAGAAAAGATAGCTCTCGTTTCGGGGCGTGAATTCTTTTATACAAATTCTATACCAAGGCTTTCTATACCGAGGCTTTCACTTTCTGACGGTCCTCACGGTGTCAGGAAGCAGCTTGGCGCATCGGATAACGGATGCGCTACGAGCGAGCCTGCGGTATGCTTCCCTACCGCTGCTACAACCGCAAGCAGCTGGAATACTGACATGCTTTATAAAATGGGCGCGGCTATGGCGAAAGAGGCTCGACACTATGGGGTTGACGTGCTTTTAGGACCCGGTCTTAATATAAAGCGAAACCCTCTTTGCGGAAGAAATTTTGAGTATTTTTCAGAGGACCCGTACCTTGCAGGCAAGATGGGTGCCGCGCTTATAAAAGGTATTCAGAGCGAGGGTGTCAGCGCCTGCATAAAGCATTTTGCGCTGAACAACAACGAGAATTTCCGTTTTATGGGAAACAGCGTCTGCGACGAGCGCGCAATGCGTGAGATATATCTTAAGCCCTTTGAGCTTGCAATAAGGGACTCATCCCCCGACTGCGTTATGTCTGCGTACAATAAGATTCTCGGCCGCTATTGCTCTGAAAATCATATGCTTCTTCGCGATATTCTTCGCGATGAGTTTAACTTTGACGGTGTATGTATGACCGACTGGGGCGGTATTCACGACCGCGTTGAGGCTATACTTGCTACAACCGACCTTGAGATGCCCGGTGATACTACATATTGCAGAGCGCAGCTTATGGCGGCACTTGATCGCCCCGAGGTGACGTCAGCGCTTGACGAGAGCGTGCGCCGCATACTTTCTCTAATAGAGAAGCACCTTGATAAGTCAGCGACAGATGCCGATTTTGATGCCGATGCCCGACTTGCTGAGCAAATCGCGCAGGACAGTGCCGTACTGCTTAAAAACGACGGTATTCTTCCTTTAAATAAGAATGAGCGACTTGCCGTAATAGGTGATTTATTCTGTGAAATGCGTTATCAGGGCTCGGGTAGCTCAATGATAAATTCAACGAGGGTAATTTCGCCAAGGGATGCGTTTGACACAAGTGGTATAAGCTACGACTTCGCCCGTGGATATGACGAGGATGAAACCGATGATGATGACGCGCTTATTGATGAAGCAATAAGACTTGCAGAAAAATCCGATAAAATTCTTCTTTTTATAGGTCTTACCGATTACACCGAGAGTGAGGCTATTGACCGCGAGAATATGCGCCTTCCCGAAAATCAGCTTCGTCTTATAAACAAAATCATCACACTTGGCAAGCCAATAGCCGCAGTAAGCTTTGGCGGCTCTGCCTTTGAGGTGCCGTTTATAGATTCGCTGAGTGCGCTCTTACATATGTATCTGCCGGGTCAGAGCGGCGGCGCGGCGGTACGGCGTCTGATATACGGCGAGGTATCACCGTCGGGTAAGCTCGCGGAAAGCTGGCCTATTAACTACGACTGCGTTCCTTTCTATGATAAATACTCGAAAGTGACAACCGAGCTTTACAAAGAAAGTGTTTTTGTCGGTTACAGATATTATATCAGCAACAAGGACAAGGTCAGATTTCCCTTTGGCTTTGGGTTGTCTTACGCGGCATTTGAATACAGCGAGCTTGACATCAGGGATATGGGTGATAGCTTCCTTATAAGTGCTAAAATAAAGAATGTGTCAAGCATTGATGCCGCCGAAGCAGTCCAGCTTTATGTCGGCGCACCGAAAAGCGAGGTGTTCAAGCCCGAATACGAGCTTCGCGCATTTACAAAGGTGCACCTAAGGGCAGGTGAGATGCAAGAGGTCACGATGATCGTTGACAAGTGCTCGCTTGCGTACTTCAACGCAAGGGAAAAACGCACTGTCCTTGAAAGTGGTGAATACACCTTTATGCTTGCGGCAAGCTCGGATGATATAAGACTTAAAGCAAGCGTTACGGTTGAGGGTGAGGACCTGCCTTCCCCTTACGGTGAAAATGCAAAAAACGCCTATAATGAATTTACCCCCAGCCTTGTTTCGGATGAAATATTCTGCGATATGGCAGGCATTGAAATTCCTGAAGAGACACCCGTTCTTCCTCTTACTATGCAGTCGCGCTTTTCTGACCTTCAGAATACAACCTTCGGAAGGCTGATATACAAGGCAGTTATGTATTTTATGTGTGACCGACTTGAAAAGAAGGCAAAGAGGATGCCCGAAGGAAAAGACCGCGACAACGCGCTGAAGGGTGCTAAATTTATGCGCTGTATAATGCTTTCAAATTCAATAAGCACGCTTTGCACGTCATCCTCAGGTTTGCTCTCATACAATGTAGCAAACGGTCTTGTAATGATAGCAAACGGTAAAATTCTCGGGGGCTTAAAATCTATATTCAAAAAGGAAAAGGCACCAAGACTTCCAGAGGATAATAAATAACTGAAAACAAAAAAACACCGCAAGCCCCATATACATTGGTGCGCTTGCGGTGTTTTTATATTAATTTAGTCTGCGAGAGCTATAACCTCAACCTCGCAAAGCACGCCCTTGGGCAGGTCCTTGACGGCAACACAGCTTCTTGCGGGCTTTGAGGTGAAGTATTTTGCATAAACCTCATTAAATGCGGCAAAATCCGCAATATCAGCAAGGAAGCAGGTGGTCTTTATCGCCTTCTCAAAGGATGAGCCTGCGGCATCAAGCACAGCGCCGAGGTTCTTCATAACCTGCTCGGTCTGTTCACAAATTCCCTGAGCCTCAACTGCGCCCGTCTTAGGATTAATCGGGATCTGACCTGAGGTGTAGAGTATATTTCCGACCTTTATTGCCTGCGAATACGGTCCGATTGCTGCAGGGGCATTTTCGGTAGATATTTTTTTAAGCTCCATTTTTAAGCTCCCCTATTTAAAATTTCTCGGGATATACGCCTTCCTCACGAAGTTTCGCAAAGGCCTCGACGACCGTCTTTTTATCTTCCTTATAGGTAACGCCGTACCACTTGTCTGCGTTGTCAAGAACACGGACATCAGCCTTGCCCTCGCTGATGAGCTCGGACACGACGGTGGGAAGGAAGAACTCGCATTTAAGCGGATTCTTATCAATATTTTCATCAAGGAATTTTGCAAAACGCGCGTTTGCTTCCTCAAGATACTGGGCAGTAAAGCCCCAAAGGTTCATTGAAACGAGAGTTTCGGGATCAAGCTCGGTGTCAACGTCATCCTCGGTGAAGAATATTTTTCCGTCCTTAATACCGATTTTGGTGCGCTCTACTATCTCGGTAAGAAGTCCCGCATCATCTGCAACGCATACACCGCGCGATACAGTTCCCTGCTCGGTAACGGTATTTTTAATTCTGTAGCCGACCATAGCGAAATGACTCTTGCCGTCATACTCGGCATTCTTTAAAAAGTCGTAAATCTTCATAAATGCGTTAGCGCCGTAATAATCGTCTGCATTGATTACCGCAAACGGGCCGTTTACCGTACCGAGGCAGCACGCAAGCGCGTGTGCAGTTCCCCACGGCTTGCATCTTCCTTCGGGTACGGAATATCCCTCGGGAAGCTTATCAAGCTCCTGAAAAACATATTTAACATTTATATTCTTTCCTACAAGGTGCGGATCCATAACCTCACGGAAATCCTGCTCGATTTCCTTTTTAATTATAAAGGTAAAGTCACGGAAGCCTGCGCGCATAGCGTCGAATATCGAATAGTCGATAATGATATGCCCCTGATCATCAACAGTATCAATCTGTTTAAGTCCACCGTAACGGCTACCCATTCCTGCCGCCATAATAACAAGCTCTGGATTTTTCATTATAAAAAAGTCCTTTCGTAAAGTTTTTATTATATTATTTATTTTATCATATTAAATTGTTAAAATCAAGTGCTAACGCTGATTTTAATACAAAAGAAGAAAATCGACTTGAAATTTAAAAAATTTAGAGCTATAATATTTATATTGACAAAAAGGGGGTGCTATAAGTGCGTGAGCTGATAATTTCAAAGAATGACGCAGGTCAGCGTCTTGATAAATTTATAACCAAAGCACTGAAGCTACCTATGAGCCTTCTTTACAAGTCGATAAGATTAAAGAAAATCAAGGTTAACCGCAAGCGCGCAGAGGCAGGTCTTATACTGAGCGAGGGTGATACGGTGCAATGCTTTCTTCGCGAAGAGCTTTTTGAGGGTGGAAAAAGAAACACCCAAGAATCTCTTGAGCTGACGAGTCGTGAGCTTTCGTCACTTGGCGGTGAGCTTAACATTCTCTACGAGGATGAAAACATTTTGCTCGTTGACAAGCCGCAGGGGCTTTCGGTTCACGAGGATGAGGACACGCGTGCAAACACGCTTATTGGATATATACAGAGTTATTTATTTACCAAGGGCGAGTACAACCCTGATCGCGAGCAGTCCTTTGCGCCAGCGCTGTGCAACAGAATAGACAAGAATACGGGCGGTATCGTTATAGCCGCGAAGAACGCAGAGGCGCTTCGCGTTATGAACGAAAAAATCAAGGCGCGCGAGATAGATAAATTTTATCTTGCCGCTGTGCACGGTGTACCCAAAAAAGAAAAGGACACCCTTTACGGATATCTTCTTAAGGACGAAAAGACGAAGGCGGTAAAGGTCTTTGATAAAAATCCACCTCGCGGTGCAAAAGAGATTATAACGAAATATACTATTATTGCAAAAAGAGGCGACACAGCACTAATCGAGGTCGAACTTCTGACGGGAAGAACGCATCAGATAAGAGCGCATATGGCGCATATCGGGCATCCGCTTATCGGTGACGGAAAGTACGGTGTAAACAAGGACGACAGACGGCGCGGATATAAGCATCAGGCGTTGTATTCCTACAAGCTTCGCTTCTCGTTTGACAAATCAAAGCAAACGGCGCTTGATTATCTTGACGGTGTTGAGGTTAAAATACCGAGGGACAAGATATATTTCACGAAAGAGTTTTTCAAATAGGGGTTGCCACATTTGGTAAGGCCGAAAAAGACCGAAAGAAAACAATGTATTTCTCAAATATACCCAAAAAAATGCAAATGAAATGATAAAGCGAAGAAATCCTGCGGATTTCTTCGTTGGTCTTTTTCTACCGCCGTTTCCTTCCTCTCGACGTATGTATATACGAAAACATAAAGACAAATACGCGTGGCGTATTTGCTTCGGGGCGGAAAGCAACGCTTCTTCCCTTAATCTGCCTATCCCCTAAGTAAAGTTTTTAGGGGCTGTCTCAAATTCGAATTTGAGACAGCCCCTTCGTTATCTGTTTATAAATGCTGTATATTTTCTGAATGCTGAAATTGAGAAGAGTGCGCCGAGGATCGCAATTACTATCCACGAAACTACCGTAAAGCTCCAGCCTATAAGCTCTGACAAGGCACCGATGCCGTACATTGAGATTGCCGCGCCCACATAGGTGCAGGCGTTGGAAAATCCGCTTGCGCTTGCCGCTCTGCCATAGGGTGCAAAGCGACCTGGGGTGCAGGATATAAACAGAAAGTTTATTGCGTGCATAAACGCGCAGACAAGTGCCGCGAGGATAAGACAAAAAAGTCTTAAAATATTGACCTCAAAGTTTATCATAATTGCCATAGGCACGCAGGCGATCGCCGCAGATAAAAATAGAATGGCGGCTCCGCGCGACTCGTTGCTGAACGTATTGGTTTTATGCAGAAGATTTATGCCAACTATACTCAAAATTGAGAAAACCGGCAATAATGCTGACACGAGCACGGCCTCTGATGCATCCCTTGAAAATGCCTCGGCATATAGCGTGGGCAGCCATGATTCAATACCGTCGCGAAGGAAGCCCATCATAACTATCGCGAAGAAAATCCGAAAGAGTCCTGAGTCGGAAAAGAGCGAAAGGAAGGATGTGCTTTGCTGGACAGGCACTATTCTTTGAACCGACGGTTTATCACCTGATTTAAGCACAAGCGACATCGCGACAGCATAAATGATAATCACCACAACGCTTATGACAGCCGCTACGGTAAACACCGTCTGCCAATCATAGTATTGTACGCAAATCGGCACGAATATGTAAAGTATTATAGTCGAAAGGTGCGCCGCAGAGGTGACGAGAAGGTTTGCTCTGATAAACGCCTGATCTGACAAATTGTCAGCAAGAATTCTTACAATAGGCGGCCACAGCATAGCCTGAGCAAAGCCGTTGAGCGCCCAGATGGGTATCATCAAGGTCGGGGGTGAGGCAAACGGCATAATAAAATTGCAAAGCGCAGTTGTAACAAGGCCTGACATAAGAAGCACAGAGGGCTTGAGCCTATCACCGAGGTAACCGCTGACGAGCTGTCCTATGCCGTAGCAGACGAAGAGCGCCATGCCAATAAGTCCACCCACGGACTTATTAATTATATTTTCCGAAAGCATTACCGCCATTACTGCGGCAAAATCCTTTCTCGCAAAGTAGCTGACAAAATAGACGAGCGAGAGAACCGCAACGATAGTGCCGCGCGTCGTTCTTGAAGCTTTTTCCATTTTGCTTCCTCTTATTTTGTTCCTGTCGAGCCGAAGCCACCCTCACCGCGCACGGTGTCGGTAAGCTCGTCACACTCAACAAAATCGGCCTTGAGATAAGGAACGATAGCAAGCTGAGCAATACGCTCACCGCACTCTATCACCTTTTCCTCGCCCGTATGGTTGTGAAGAGCAACCATAAATTCGCCTCTGTAATCCGAGTCTATCACGCCAACCTTATTAGCAGGCGCAAGACCGCGCTTTGATGCAAGTCCGCTTCTTGCGAATATAAGTCCGCAATAGCCCTCGGGAATTTCCATAGAAAGTCCCGTATGTATCATAACGGTGGAATGAGGCGCGATGGCAATAGGCTCATCGCAAAGAGCATAGAGATCTGCGCCTGCGGCAAAATCGGTGCCGTAGGTAGGAAGCTTTGCTTCGGGTGAGAGCTTTTTAACCTTTAATTTTGAATTTAACATAATATTATCCCCCATTAATTTTGTGTTGCATAGTTTTTATCCAGGCGGCAGCCGTCCCATATTACTATTTCGCCGCTTGCACGCGTTTTGTTCATATCAATAATTCTCTGATTTGACGAGCCACGAAAGCGAAGCCCGAGCTGCTTCTTTTCCTCGATAAATCTGCCGTCAACGAGTATATCGACATATGAGAGAAGCTCGGCTGTTTCGGGCAGGCATTTGTTGTGGTTTCCGACACCTGCCGTCAGCTCTTCGTAAAGATTTCCCGTAAAGAGCCAGAGCGTTTTGTTTCTGAAGCGACGCTTGAACTCACGCACGAGGGGCAGAAGTGCAAGCTGATTTTCAGGCTCCATAGGCTCACCGCCGAGAAGCGTCAGCCCCGAAACATGGGATTCGCTTACGGATTCGAGAATTTTCTCGGCAACCTCGTCGGTAAACGGCTCACCGTAATCGAACGCCCACGTCTGCTGTTGAAAGCAATTCTTGCATCTGTTGCGGCATCCGCTGACGAAGAGTGTAGTTCTGATGCCCTCGCCGTTTGCTATATCGTTATATTTAATTGCGCCAAAGTACATTTATTTCACCCCCAGCTTATCCTTAAGAAACGCACCGGTATATGATTTATCACACGCGGCTACCGCCTCGGGTGTGCCCGTGCATACCACCGTGCCGCCACCGTCACCGCCCTCGGGTCCGAGATCTATTATATAGTCAGCCGTTTTTATAAAGTCAAGATTGTGCTCAATAGTAATGACGGTGTTGCCTGCATCGCAAAGCCGCTGAAGAATGGTGATAAGCTTTGCGACATCCTCGGTGTGAAGCCCGGTAGTCGGCTCGTCAAGGATATATACGGTCTTTCCCGTAGAGCGCTTTGCAAGCTCGGTTGCAAGCTTAACTCTCTGCGCTTCACCGCCGGAAAGAGTGGTTGAGGACTGACCTATCTTCACATAGCCAAGTCCTACGTCGTAGAGTGTCTGAAGCTTTCGCTGAAGCTGTGGAAGTCCGTCGAAAAAGTGAAGCCCCTCTTCTACTGACATTTCAAGCACGTCGTAAATGCTCTTATCCTTATATTTGATTTCAAGAGTATCGCGATTGTATCTCTTGCCGCCGCAGACGTCGCATTTTACATAAACGTCAGGAAGGAAGTTCATCTCAATGCACTTAACACCGTCACCCTCGCACGCCTCGCATCTTCCGCCCCTGACATTAAAGGAAAATCGGCCTGCGTCATAGCCCTTTGCCTTTGCCTCTCTCGTTTTGGCAAAGAGATTTCTTATATCGGTGAAAAGTCCCGTATAGGTTGCGGGGTTTGACCTCGGTGTTCTGCCTATGGGGCTCTGGTCGGTTGCAATTACCTTATCAAGCGCCTCAAGTCCTGTGACCGAGTCAACCCTGCCGGGATAGGTTACCGCGTGGTTCAAATCCCTTGCAAGGGTGTTGTAAAGAACCGAATTTATAAGCGAGGATTTTCCGCTACCCGACACGCCCGTAACGCATACAAAGCAACCGAGAGGAATATCCACATCAACCGATTTGAGATTGTTTTCAGCGGCACCTCTTATAGATATGAAGCTTCCGTTTCCGGGTCGCCTTACGGCAGGCACCACTATTTTGCGTCTGCCTGAAAGATAGTCGCCCGTAATCGACTTCTCACACGAGGCAACCTCGTCGGGTGTACCGACGGCAACGACCTCACCGCCGTGAATACCTGCACCGGGACCGATATCCACGATGTAGTCAGCCTCGCGCATCGTATCCTCGTCGTGCTCAACCACAAGCACGCTGTTGCCGAGGTCGCGAAGATTTTTCAGCGTACCGATAAGCTTTCCGTTATCACGCTGATGAAGTCCTATGCTCGGCTCATCAAGAATGTAAAGCACGCCCGTGAGCGCTGAGCCTATCTGCGTTGCAAGGCGAATTCGCTGGGCTTCACCGCCCGAGAGCGTTCCTGCATTGCGTGAGAGATTAAGATATTCAAGACCTACTCTTGACAAAAAGCCGAGTCTTGCTTTAATTTCCTTTATAACCTCATGGGCAATCTTTGCCTTGCTGTCAGAAAATGTGAGGTTGTTTATAAATTCAAGCGCGCGCTCAACCGAAAGTGAGCAAAGCTCGTGAATATTAAGCCCACCTACCGTGACGGAAAGAACGATGTCTGAAAGCCTTCTGCCGCGGCAAGTCGGGCATGCAACATCCTCAACAAATTCCTGATAGTAAGCACCGCCCGCCATACGCATACGCTTTTCGATAATATGAACGACACCGTCAAAGCTTGCGCTCTGCCATCTGCCCTCACCGCCAAAGTAGCGCATTACCTCATATTTTCTTCCGTCCTTGACACCGTACATAAGAACGTCGAGCGCTTCCTCGGAAAACTCGGAAATGGGTGTGTCAAGCGTGAAGCCGAAGTCCTTTCCGACAGCGGCAATAAGAGGTCCCGTCCACGAGTCCTCGGTCATTGTTTTAAAGCCGTTAGCCGCGATAGCGCCCTCACGCAAGGAAAGATGCTTGTGAGGAAGAAGCTTTCTCACCGAAATTCGCTGCATATTTCCGATGCCTGCACACTCGGGGCACGCGCCTATGGGATTATTGAAGGAAAACATTCTCGGCTCAAGCTCAGGAAAGCTTATTCCGTGCTCCTCGCACGCGTACTTCAACGAAAATTCAAGCTCGTAGGGCTCGCCCTCTCTCGGCACGGTTACGACGGTCACTCTGCCGTCCGAGGCGCGAAGGGCACTCTCGACCGAATCCGAAAGCCTTGGTCTTATATCGCTTTTTATAACAAGTCGGTCAAGCACGATATCAATGTCGTGCTTCTTGTTTTTATCAAGCACGATTTCCTCGGTAAGGTCGTACATATTGCCATCGACTCTTACCCTTGCATAGCCCTGCCTTCTTGCGTCGGCAAACACCTTTTCGTGCATACCCTTCTGTGCTCTAATACAGGGGGACAGCACCATTATTCGCTCGCCCTCGGGAAGAGAGAGTATCTTATCGACTATCTGGTCGTGGCTCTGCTGATTGATTTCCTTACCGCATACGGGACAATGGGGTGTTCCGACTCTCGCGTAAAGAAGCCTGAGATAGTCGTAAATCTCGGTGACCGTGCCGACGGTTGAGCGAGGGTTTTTAGAGGTTGTTTTCTGGTCAATAGAGATAGACGGGGACAGTCCCTCTATAAGATCGACCTCGGGCTTGTCCATCTGTCCTATAAACATTCTTGCGTAGGACGAGAGGCTCTCGACAAATCTTCTGTGTCCCTCTGCATATAGCGTATCGAAGGCAAGAGAAGATTTACCGCTACCCGAAAGTCCCGTAAGAACAACGAGCTTATCTCTCGGTATCGTTAAATCTATATTTTTAAGATTATGAACCTTTGCACCTTTTATGACAATTTTTCTTGACATATTCTATATATTTTCCTAAAATTATTTGGTTGTTTTCAAGTCGCGTATTCTATCGCGAAGATAGATAGCCTTTTCAAATTCGAGAGTGCGAGAGGCTTCCTTCATTTCCTCGGTCAGCTTATCTATGAGCGCCTGACGCTCAAGGCGTGAGAGCTTCTTCCTTTCAAGCTGTGCCACAGAATCCTCACGCTTGCCTATCTCGATAATATCCATTATCTTTTTCTTGATTGAAGCGGGGGTTATTCCGTGCTTCTCATTATATTCGGTCTGGATTTTACGTCTGCGGTTGGTTTCGCTGATAGCACCGCTCATAGAGCGCGTCATTGTATCCGCATACATTATTACTCTGCCGCTTGCGTTTCTTGCGGCTCGTCCGATGGTCTGTATAAGCGAGGTTTCGCTACGCAGGAAGCCCTCTTTGTCGGCATCAAGTATTGCCACAAGCGACACCTCGGGGATATCAAGTCCCTCACGAAGAAGATTTATTCCGACGAGCACGTCAAACTCGCCCATACGAAGGTCGCGTATTATCTGCATACGCTCAATGGTTTTGACCTCGTGGTGGATATACTTCACCTTGATGGAATTGGTTTGCAGGTATTCGGTAAGATGCTCTGCCATCTTGGTGGTGAGCGTTGTGACGAGTACCTTCTCACCGCGCTCTGCCGTGCTTCTTATCTCACCTATCAGGTCATCTATCTGACCTGCGACGGGGCGCACCTCGACCATAGGGTCAACAAGTCCGGTCGGACGGATAAGCTGCTCGACCACCGACGAGCTTTCCTCACGCTCAAAGGCGCTTGGGGTTGCGCTGACGAATACAGTCTGACCTATTTTCGACATAAACTCGTCAAAGAAAAGCGGCCGGTTATCGTACGCAGACGGAAGTCGGTATCCGAAGTCGATGAGATTTTTCTTTCTTGCAAAGTCACCGCCACTCATTCCTCTGACCTGCGGAAGAGTTACGTGCGACTCGTCGATGAAGATAACAGTATCGCGAGGCAAATAATCAAGAAGCGTATAAGGCGTTGAGCCGGCAGGTCTGCCTGAGAGGACGCGAGAATAATTCTCGACACCCGAGCAGAAGCCGACCTCGCGAAGCATCTCGACATCGTATCTCGTTCTCTCTTCTATCCTCTGCGCCTCTATAAGCTTACCCTCGGATTTGAAGAAGTCAACGCGCTCGGTCATCTCTCGCATTATTTCCGCAAGAGCCGCCTCGCGTCGCTCGTCGCTTACCGCGTAGTGGGTTGCGGGGAAAATCGGTGCGTAAGAGAGGGTTTCGAGAACGTCGCCCGTAAGCACATTTATTTTCTGTATTCTGTCTATCTCGTCACCGAAAAATTCTACGCGTATAGCATATTCCTTTGCCGAGGCAGGATAAATCTCTACCACATCACCGCGCACACGGAATTTATTTCTTATAAAATTAATATCGTTGCGCTCGTAGTTTATAGAGACAAGTCTGCGGATAAGCTCGTCGCGCTCCATCTGCATTCCGGGGCGCACCGACACGAGAAGCTTTTCATATTCCTCGGGGTCACCGAGCGAGTATATGCAGGAAACCGAGGCAACGATTATAACGTCGCGGCGCTCAAAAAGCGCGGATGTGGCGCTGTGGCGCAGCATATCTATTTCCTCGTTTACCATAGCGTCCTTTTCGATATAGACATCCTTGCCGGGGATATACGCCTCGGGCTGATAGTAATCGTAGTAGGAAACGAAGTACTCTACGGCATTTTCAGGGAAAAATGAGCGAAGCTCGGTGCATAGCTGAGCCGCAAGCGTTTTGTTATGCGCGAGCACAAGCGCAGGTCTTCCCGACCTTGCTATTACATTAGCCATAGTAAATGTCTTACCCGAGCCCGTAACACCGATGAGCGTTTGCGCGCGCTCGCCTGCATCAAGACCTCTTACGAGTGCGTCGATTGCCGCGGGCTGGTCACCCGTGGGCTGATATTCGCTTACCAGCTTGAAATTTGCGCGCTCCATACACCTATTCCCCCTCTCGTCATTAGTTATCCTGTTCTTATAATTATCAGAAAATCATTGTGATTATAAAGTAAATCAAGACGCCTGCGATAAGACCGATGCTCACCCAGTTGCTTACCTTATCAAGGATTTTGGCAATGCGCTGCTTTTTCGCAAGCCTTTCCTTTTCCTCATCGGAAAGCTCGGGCTCGTCCTCGGTTGCTTCAAGAAGCTCAGGAAGCTCTTCGGGCACCTCATCCTCATCAAGAGAAAAATCGTATTCACCGAGCCTTATCTGCTCTGCACGCTCACGCGCAGCGGTGAGAATGTTGTCCATCTCTCTGATAACAACACCGTCCTCAACATCGCTCATTTCCATAGTATTACCGATTTTCTCAACGGTACTTGCGATTTCGTCAAGGTCGCGAGATTTAAGCACGGTGTTAAGCATCGCTTCGCACCCGTCGCAGAGGTATCTTTTATTGCCTACGCCGCTGACGGTAAGCAGCGCCGCGTTTTCGTTTTCAAACTCTCTTTTACAAAGAGAACACATACATCTTTCCATTTTTCTTCCCCCATGATTTGAATTACTGCTCACCGCGCAGCTTGGCTCTGAATTCCTTTATGTATTCCTGACGAAGCTTTGCCTGCTCACGAAGCTCATCCTCGGTAAGCGTCCTTTTCTTTGCTTCAAGCGCGAGCTCGTTAATTCTGTCAATCTTTTCCTTTTCCATTTTCAAATCCCCTTTTATTTGTTTTTGAGCGAAGCCCGAGTGCCGCCGAAAGTCTGCCGGATACCGTGTATGCCACGGCAATTTTAAGTATATCCGGTAAAATGAACGGCACGACGGTGGTAATCAGCGAGGTAAGGTATCCCGAGATACCTGCGCTAATATAGACGGCATTATACCACACCGAGCCGGTTAGATATAAAATCAGAAGCCCGAGCGCCGAATATATCAGCCTTCTGCGCCCCTCGCCACCGAAGATGCGGCTGAGTGCGGCATAGGTTACGCAGTAAAGCAAAAAGCCAAAGAGATATCCGCCCGTCGCAGAGGCTATATGCCCGATGCCGCCGACGAAGCCCGAGAAAACGGGCAGTCCGATAGCACCCATCAGAAGATATACTGTGACGGTGATTATTCCTGCGAGTCCACCAAGCAGGAAAAGTGTGAGCGATATTGCGAGAAGCTGAAGCGTAAGCGGTGGCGTAAAGGGTATTGCTATCCAAGAGAGCACTACGGTCAGGGCAACGCACAAAGATATTCTGACAAAATAGGTTATACTGAGCGTTCTTTGCCTTCCCATACCGATTTCCTTTCCGTTTGCTTACACGCGCATTTCATATTATTATAATATTTTTTGGACAAAAAGTCAATAAAGGATACGCGAAAAAGGAAATAAATCGAAGCACGCATAAAAAGATTTATATGCAGATGCCAAAGTGCATAGCACAGAAGCATTTTTTCTTTTTTAAGGTTGACAAGCCCTAAATAATAGTATATAATATTAAAGTTAAATAATTATGGGGGTTGGATAATGTTTGAAAAAATATCTCTTGCAGGTGATTTAGGAAGCGGCAAAAGCACCGTATCCGATATCCTCGTTAAGCTTCTTGACGCGGAATATTATTCGACGGGCGCTATCGTACGCGACATCGCCGACAAAAGAGGTCTTACGGTTGTTGAGCTTAACAAATATATGGAAACGCACCCTGAAATCGACCACGAAATCGATGACGGTCTCAAAGCGCTTTCCTCGGTGGAAAAAAGGCTTATTATAGATTCGAGAATGGCGTGGCACTTCACCGCCGACACCTTCAAGGTCTATCTTTCTACCGACGCCGAGATGAGCGCTCTTCGCATAATGAACGCAAACAGACGCGGCGAGCATAACGCCACGCTTGAGGACACGCTTAAGGACACGAGGGCGCGCCGCGAGAGCGAGAAAAAGCGATATTTTGAGCAATACGGTGTAAACATCAAGGATCTTTCCAACTACTCTCTTATAGTAGACACCACCTATGCGACGCCAAACGAAATCGCCGAGTGCATAAAATGCGGCTTCGAAAGATGGCTTTCGGATAGAGAATACCGACAGCTCTACATATCCCCAATGAGAATATTCTACCCCGACGCAGAGCCTGATACCGCTCTGATTTCAAGCTATGTCAGCACGCTTGAGGGCGGCGGCGAGCTTCCTGCACCCACGCTCTTCGAGGATGATGGCGAGTTCTATCTTTCCGATGGAATCGAAGCCTGTCAGGTATATTCGCTTTTCGACTATACTCTTATTCCCG
This sequence comes from Eubacteriales bacterium, assembly GCA_045611965.1. Classification (GTDB taxonomy): domain Bacteria; phylum Bacillota; class Clostridia; order Oscillospirales; family CAG-272; genus UBA1740. The sequence goes on along the minus strand of JAZKYE010000049.1, from coordinate 9,461 downwards.
CAAGGCTCATCAAGGGTAAAAAATCGGGCGAATATGTCAGAATGACCGATTCGCTTTAAGTTTATGAGGTGATAAAAAATGCTTAAAATGAAAAAGACCGCAGCACAAATCATTTGCGCGGCAGTTAGCGAGGAATTCGGCGAGGGACTTTTATCCTGCGACGATATATTTGCGATGCTCGAATATCCGCCCGACAAGTCTATGGGTGATATTGCGCTTCCCTGCTTCCGTCTGTCAAGGTCGCTTAAAAAAGCGCCCCCGATGATAGCATCTGCGCTGGCAGGAAGAATTAACTCGCAAATTTTTGATTCAGCAGAGGCGCTTGGCGGCTATCTTAACTTCAAGGTAAGCAAGAGCGCATTTGTAAAGAGAGTTACCGAGGACATCGCCGCAGGCGGTGACAAATACGGCTCACCTATGACGGGCGAGGGCAAGACCGTTATTCTCGACTATTCCTCACCCAACGTTGCAAAGCCCTTCCACATAGGACACCTTGGCACTACCGTCATAGGTCACTCGCTTAAGCTTCTTCACGAGTTTGCAGGCTACAAGTGCGTAGGCATCAACTATCTCGGTGACTGGGGCACGCAATTTGGTAAGCTTATCATTGCGTACAAGCTCTGGGGCAAAAAGGAAGAGATTGAAGCGGGCGGCATCGACGAGCTTGTAAAGCTCTACGTCAGAATCAACAACGAAATCAAGGCTGAAGAGGACGCGAGCCTTGTGGGCGCGCCCGAGGGCACGAAGCCTACCTCGCCGCTTGCAGACAAGGCGCGTGCAGAGTTCCGCGCTCTTGAGGACGGAAACGAGGAAAACCTCGCTATATGGCGCTGGTTTGTATCGGTAAGCCTTACGGAATATGAAAAGACCTACAAGCTTCTCGGAATTACCTTTGACAGCTACAAGGGCGAGAGCTTCTACACAGACAAGATGCCAGCGCAGGTTCAGAAGCTTCGCGATATGGGACTTCTTGAAATCGACGACGGCGCTTCTATCGTAGATCTTGAAAAATGGAATATGCCCCCTTGCCTTATACTTAAGCGCGACGGTACTACTCTTTATCCTACAAGAGATATTGCCGCCGCGGTTTACAGAAAGGGCGAGTATAGCTTCGACAAGGCAATTTACGTAACGAGCGCAGGTCAGTCTCTTCATTTTGCACAGTGGTTCAAGGTGCTTGAGCTTATGGGCTACGAATGGCACGACCAGCTTGTACACGTTCCTTACGGAACGGTCAGCATAAACGGCGCTAAGCTTGCGACGAGAACGGGCAACGTAATTCTTCTTCGCGACCTTATCGACGAGGCTATTAAGCGCGTTTATGAGATTACCAAGGAAAAGCACCCTGACGAGGATGAGTGCAGATACATTTCCGAGCGCGTCGGCGTTGGCGCGGTTATCTTCTACTATCTGTCAAACAACAGAATACGCGACATAAACTTCATAATGGAAGATGCGCTCTCTTTCGACGGCAATACAGGTCCTTACGCGCAGTACACCTACGCAAGAGCTTGTTCGGTGCTTGAGCGCGCTGGTGATTTCGGCAAGGCAGACTTTGAGGGCTGTGAGCTTGGCGAGCTTGAATTTGAGCTTGCTAAATGCTTAGCACAGTTCCCCGAGCGCGTCAGCGCCGCTATCGCAGAGTACGAGCCGAGCGTTATAACGAGATACATTCTCGAGCTTTGCGCGGCGTTCAACCGCTTCTATCACGAGTGCAAAATTCTCACCGCAGAGGATGAGAAAATCAAGCGCGTGCGTCTGTCGCTTTGCGCGGCAACCAAGCAGGTGCTTGGAACGGCACTCCACCTTATTTGCATAGACAGCCCCGAAAAAATATAAAAAGAGGAAAAAAGAAATATGTCAGGACATTCAAAATGGAATAATATCAAGCACAAGAAGGAAAAATCCGACGCAGCAAAGGCTAAAATTTTCACCAAAATCGGCAAGGAAATGGCAGTTGCGATAAAGGCAGGCGGACCCGATCCTAACAACAACTCGAAGCTTCGCGACCTTATTGCAAAGGCGAAGGCAAACAACGTTCCCAACGATAATATTCAGCGTACTATAAAGAAGTTCACCGACAGCAACGATATCAACTACGAGGAAATCATCTACGAGGGCTACGGCCCTTCGGGCGTTGCTATCATTGTTGAAACCTCGACCGATAACAGAAACCGCACCGCAGGAAACGTAAGAGCAGCATTTAACAAGTACGGCGGAAACCTCGGTCAGAACGGATGCGTCGGCTATCTCTTTGAGCAGAAGGGCGTTATCACCATCGTTGATGAGGATGATGAAATCGACGAGGATAAGTTTATGGAAGACGCGCTTGAGTGCGGTGCTGACGATATAAGAAGCGACGACGGCGAGTACACCGTTTACACCTCGGCTGACGACCTTGATACTGTACGCGATGCTATAATCGCACTCGGCTACAAGATAGACACCGCTGACCTTGCAAGAGTACCCTCGACCTACGTTGAGCTTACCAACCCCGACGATATTGAGAACATGGAAAAGATGCTCGACAAATTCAACGAGGATGATGATGTTAACGCAGTTTATACAAACTGGGATAACTGATAGTATTTCTAACAATACTTAACATTTTGCTTTGAATATACAAAAACGCACGGCAATCCGTATGGGATTTCCGTGCGTTTTTTTATTCAGTTCTTTTCCTTATAATACAGCTGACAATGGCAATATCCCTCGAAGTCGGGGTCGTTTATCTGCTCTCTGAATTCCTTGCAGATACATATATTTTCCTCGGTCTTATCTATTTTACAGGGGCAATATCCGCCTCGCATTTTGAGCCCTGCCTTAATCATCTCGACGACCGTTTTATCCTCGTTAAGACTTATCTTCCCCATCACACTCTCCGTAAACATATTCAAGATTTCGAAGCACTACCTGACGCCCTCGCCAAGAAAAGGCGCGTGCCTTAAATTCTTCATCCGTCATACCAAGCACGGTTTCCTTATCAAGCCTCGTTATTCTTCCCTCGTGAAAATCGCGAATAGGGGTGAGCCTTGGGCTCTCGTTATACGGGCAGACCGACGAGCAGAGGTCGCAGCCCCAGCAGGTATTGTATCTTCGCATAAGGGCTATTTCCTCATCGGTGAGCGTACCTTTTTTTTGCGTTATTGCCGAAAGACACTCATTACTCTCACCGCGTAAAATTCCCGTAGGACAGGCGGCAAGGCATCTTCCGCAGCCCACGCACGCGGTTATTTTGCGGGGCTCGTCACAGCCAAGCACTGACGGTGGGATATCGGTTATGATATCTCCGATAAAGACGTACGAGCCGTATTTTTCATCAATAATAAGACCGTTTTTGCCAAGCACACCAAGCCCTGCGATAAGCGCGGCGTGGCGCTCGTCAATCGGCGAGTGGTCACCGAAGCCAACTGCATTTGCCTCAGGGTAAAATTCGTTGATAACTGAAATCACAGCGTCGCTTATGCGTTTGATTACGGCGTGATAATCAAGGCCGCCTGCGTAAACCGAAATGTTTTCCGTTTTGCCTGCGTAGTATGGCACGAGAAATATTATCGCAGAGCGAGGCGAAAGGGCGCACCTTGTCACGAGGCGCGAATTGATTTCTTTTAAATTTTTATAATCGAGAACGCGAAATTTCTCAATACCGAGGTCGGCAAAGGCATCGCAAAGCGCGTGTTTTAAGTCCATATGTATCATCTCCTATGGAATATTGTAACGCATTATGGCCTAAATTGCAAGATATTTCTTGACTTTACGCGTGCGGTTGTGTATAATTATTTTAATTAAACGCGCGAGGTGCTTTATGAAAGGTATTTATTCGGTAGATCGAATTACCGAGGGAATTGCGGTGCTTGTACCCGATGAGGGCAAAAAAACACTTAAAATATCGGTTGCAGACTTCCCTTGCTCGGTAAACGACATACTTGAGGTTGAATATGACGGGGATAAAATAATATCCGTTTCGTCAAAGCCAGAAGAGCGTGAGTCGCGTTTAAAGAAAAACGCAGACAGACTCGCGGTGCTCTTTGCAAAAAGAAAAAAGTAAACGAGGTATAAAAAATGTTTGATTTAAATCAGGGACTTCTCTCTTTAATCCCAGACGGCTCGCTTGAGGTATGGCAGACGATAGCCATTACGGTGGCTTCCGTTATCGGCGCTATGCTTATCGGATACCTTCTCGGAAGCGTAAACTCGGCTATAATCGTTTCACGCGTGCTTTTCGGTGACGATATCAGAAGGCACGGAAGCGGAAACGCAGGACTTACGAATATGCTTCGCACCTACGGAAAGGCGGCGGCAGGACTTACGCTTCTCGGTGATTTTCTTAAAACTGCTCTTTCAATTCTTATTGCAGGCATTATAGGCGGCTTCGGTTATATGGGCGGCATCGCAACGGGATTTGGAAACGGCAATCCGTTCCCACTTGTATATCTCGCAGGCTTCTTCTCGGTTATCGGTCATATATGGCCTATATTCTACCGCTTCAAGGGCGGAAAGGGTGTTCTTTGCACCGCGGTTATGGCACTTATTCTCACACCTATTGAATTTGTAATTCTTCTGCTTCTATTCGTGGGTGTGGTTTTCGCATCGAAGTATGTGTCGCTCGGCTCTGTTTCCGCGGCAATTCTCTACCCCGTCGCAGTTCACTCGCACTTTACTATGATATTCGGTCAGGGCTCAATGCACGGCATAGTTGCGCTCGTTACTATCCTGCTTGCAATTCTTATCGTTTACTGTCACAGAGAAAACCTTAAAAGGATTTCAGAGGGAACGGAAAGAAAGCTTTCCATAGGCAAGCGCCCTGATGCCGACAGCGACAAGGCAAATGACGAAAATGAATAACACCAAAAGCGAGATATCTGCTTTTGCTGACCTTATTGCCATCGCCTTCAGGCGCGAGGCAATACGCAAGGTAGTGTTTTCCCGTCCCATTAACACAGCGCCAAAGAAGGCCTCGGCGAGGCTTTGCGCGCACCGCGGTCAAAGAATTCTTGCGGTTGAATATTCGCTCGAGGGGGATACAGTTTCGCAGAAAAACGTTCGCGAGGGTGAGCTTTGCGACTATCTCACAGCAGAAATCTCTCGCTACCGTCAGATTAATCTTATCACCGAGTGCGGTGACGCAGAGTACAAGCTAAACAAGAGCGGCGCGCCCGTGCTGCTTGGCGCAGACAAGCTGAAAAGACGGCTTGAGGGTAACAGCTCAGCCTTTAGCGCGCTTCAATCGCTTGACAGAAAAAAGAGCTATATTCTATCCGGAAGCGAGGAATTTCTCATCCGGCTCGGCATCAGCGATAAGGGCGGCAGAGTTCACGATAAGAGGCAGGGCAAGTTCCGTCAGATAAACCGCTTTCTTGAATATTTAAGCGAGTGCTACGGAAGGCTACGCCCTGACGGTGAGCTTTTCGTGCTTGACCTTTGCTGTGGCAAAAGCTACCTCAGCTTTGCCGTTTATTATTACCTTACCGAAATTAAGAAAAGACAAGTCAGGATGCTTGGCATTGACTTAAAGCGCGACGTTATAGATTATTGCCAGAAGAGTGCGCGAGAGCTTGGATTTTTCGGTATGCAGTTTATCGTAGATGATATTGCAAACGCACCGTCAGACACACCGCCTGATATGGTTATATCACTTCACGCGTGCGATGTGGCAACCGACGTTGTGCTTTATCACGCGGCAAGGCTTCGCGCGAAGGTAATTCTCTCGACACCCTGCTGTCACAGAGAGCTTTCAGAGCATATAGACCAGAGCACGCTTTGCTTCGTTACCAAATACCCGAAGCTTAAGGGTAAGCTTTGCGAGGCGATTACCGATGCGCTTCGTCTTGAATATCTCGATGCACACGGCTACGAGGTAAGTGCTACCGAGCTTACCGACCCTGACGATACACCGAAGAACACTCTGCTTCGCGCGTATCTTGCAGGTGATTTTTCTGAAAGCAAGTATGCTGATTACCAAAGGCTTCTTGACTTCGTTTTAGGTAAAAATCGGGATAAATATCTTCCTTTTGAAAATTGAGGCTTACATTATATGCACATAACACAAAAGACCTCTTGCGCGAGCGATACAGAAGCGCTTGGCTATTTTCTTGCAAAAAAACTGGATGAAAACGGCATCGACACAGCCTTTATTGCCATGCGCGGCGAGATGGGTGTCGGCAAGACCGCCTTTACGCGCGGCTTCTGCTCATACTTCGGAATTAAGGGTGTCAAGAGCCCTACGTACACGGTGCTTAACGAATACTCAGGAAGAGTCAACGTTTTCCACTTCGACTTTTACCGCATAGCCGACGAGGACGATTTATATTCCATAGGCTTTGAGGATATACTGCAAAGGCGCGGCTTCCTTATCGGTGAGTGGAGTGAGAATGTAGACGATTTGCTTCCGCAAGGCAAAATCACCGTGGAAATCAAACGATGCGCTCTCGACGCAGGACGCGAGGACGAGAGAGAAATCAGCATCGACATACCTACGCTTTAACAAATAACCGATAATATTAAGTCAGGAGAAAAAATGCTTACATTAGCCTTTGACAGCACGGCAAGGATTGCATCCTGCTCAGTAATCAAGGACGGGCGCGTGCTATCCGATTTCAGCATTGATAACGGTCTTACGCAGAGTGAGCTTCTGCTTCCTATGGCAGAGGAATCGCTTCGCAGGCTGAAACTTTCGTTTGACGATATAGACCTTATTGCGTGCGCTGTCGGACCAGGCTCGTTTACGGGTGTCAGAATTGGCGTATCGACGGTAAAGGGGCTTGCATTCGGAAGAAGCCTTCCGATAGCGCCCGTATCAACGCTCGAAGCGCTTGCTTATAATCTTAAAGGACTGTCCGGTATTACCGTTGCCGTTATGGACGCAAGACGAGATCAGGTATATTCGGCAATATTCAGGCAGGCAGACGGCAGTATAGAGCGTCTTTGCGAGGACTGTGCTGTATCGCTCGGTGAGCTTAATTCTATGCTCAAGGACTACGAGGGAATGCCTATTTATCTTGTCGGCGACGGATATGACAAGGCATATGCCGCCCTCACCTCTCTCGGTGTCAGCATTTGTCAAACGCCACCTCTGCTGAAGCTTCAGTCGGCGGCATCCGTCGGTGCTGTTGGCGAGGTTATGTACAAGGCAGGCTTATGCGTCACTGATACAGAGCTTTCACCGACCTATTTAAGACTGCCGCAGGCAGAGCGCGAGCGTCTTGACCGTATTAATAAAAATTAATTTAAAACCAAATAAAAGTGCTGCAGCAAACGCGTTTTTTGCATTTGCTGCAGCCTTTTTGTTATACGGGGATGGGATTCGCTTGATTTGCGTTTATCTTTACGAATACGATGCTTGCACTTTGTTAAAAGTAAAACTTATCCGCAAATATCATCACCCGTTTGCGCTATTGCCTATTTTAATGCCTCTTATTATACCGTAAGCGACGAAAGACGAATTACAGCATCCCCATCGGTGAGCTTTTTACAGTGCTCGGTTATGTAGGGATAAAGCGTTTGCGGTATGCTTTTTGAAAATTCAAGAAGCTTCACATATTCTGATACCGCGCTTCCCTTACCCGCGCCGCGCTCAACCAAATCGAGATAGTATTCACCCGAATCCGACATATAAATATCGCTTGACTTTACCGACAAATCTCTTATAAGCCCAAGAGCCGAAACAAGCTCGTCAAGCGTATCAAAACGATAAATTGCGCGTCTTGAACGAAGCAAGGTTACTCGGTTTGAGCGTGAAATTGCCCGCTCGGTTGCAAGTGGCAAAATGCCGAGCTTTGTAATGAAAAGCTCACATCCACCGTCCTTTGACGGATAATACTGTATAAGAAGCTTATCGCCGCCTGCGTCAAATCCGTGGCTTTCGTTAACTGCATCAAGTATATCGAAAAAGGTGCGTCTCGTCGCCGTATCGTTATAATCGACGCGCGCAGAATCAAGACCGAAGCTCTTCATATCCGCCTCGGTCAAAATAAGCTTGAGCTTTGAGTCGCTGATTTTGATTACTTCCATAATGTCTCCTCTCTCTTTTATTATATAATAGCACTTTTCACACTCGCGTGCTACTGTTAGATTCTTGAAATTCTGAAAGGATTTAGAATATTCTCGCTACCCTTAACATAAAAACCCGTTATAACAAAATATTAACTCTTTTATTTTGCTATTGCTTTTTGTATTTTTTTGTGCTATGATATCCCTTGGTGAGTTCGAGACCTTCCTCACCCAGCACGCATTTGCGTGTCAAAAAACAAAACTAAAGGAGAGAAAAATGAATACAAGCAAAAAAGGCATTTTAGTCGCAAGGGCAGGGCTGGTTGCCGCACTCTACACGGTTCTGGCTTACATATCATCCCCCCTTACCTTCTCGGGCTTTCAGTTCAGACTGTCCGAGGCTCTGACGGTGTTGCCCGTCTTTTTCCCCGAGGCTATTGCAGGGCTGTTTGTCGGGTGCATCGTATCAAACCTCGTAACCGGCGCGGTATTCTTCGATATACTGTTCGGCTCGGTAGCAACGCTTCTCGGTGCGCTCGGCGCTTATTGGCTAAGGAAGCTTCCATCACCGCTTTTATGGCTGACGGCAGTTCCCGCTATCATATCGAACAGCCTTATAATTCCGCCGATACTCGTTATGTTTTACGGAAGCACGGATGCCTATTGGTTTCTGACGCTAACCGTTTTCGTCGGCGAGGCAGTTACGGCAGGCGGGGTTGGTACAATTCTTCTTTATCAGCTTAAATCGGTATTTGAGAAGAGCAACGGCACTACATAAAAACGCGACAAAGACAATTTAAAAAACATGAGAGGACACATCGGTTAAAATGCCGAAAATGTCCTCTCATTTTCTATTTTGCGATATACCTGCAAATCTTACACGGTGCTTGATTTATCGCGTATGCTTTATGCGTTTATTTACCCTTGATATACTCGTCTATTGCTGCGGCAGCTTCCTTGCCCTGCCCCATAGCCGAAATAACGGTTGCCGCACCGGTAACGGCATCACCGCCTGCGAAAACGCCGACCTTGCCGGTTTTACCCGTATGCTCTTCGACGATAATACCGCCTCTTGAATTGGTTGGAAGATCCTTGGTCGTTGATTTAATAAGCGGATTTGGGGTTGTTCCTATCGACATTATTACGGTATCGACATCAATGGTAAACTCACTTCCCGAAACGGGAATGGGTGAGCGGCGTCCGCGCTCATCGGACTCGCCAAGCTCCATTCTGATGCAACGCATACCGATAACCGTGCCATTGCGCGCGTCGCGCTTATCGTTTTCGTTGAAGTAGCCAAGTATCTCGCAGGGATTACAGAGAAGCTCAAAGCAAATGCCCTCTTCCTTTGCGTGCTCAATTTCCTCGCGTCTTGCAGGAAGCTCTTTCTCGGATCTTCTGTAAACGATATAAACCTTTTCTGCGCCAAGTCGAAGCGCAGTTCTTGCCGCGTCCATAGCAACATTTCCGCC
>JAZKYE010000048.1:0-77396 GCA_045611965.1 Eubacteriales bacterium | reverse complement strand
TTTACGTTGCACAGGTAGCTATGGGCGCTGATATGAATCAGACTCTCAAGGCTATCGCAGAGGCTGAGGCTTACAACGGTCCCTCTATCATTATCGGCTACGCTCCTTGTGTGATGCACTCCATCAAGGGCGGTATGGCTAACTGCCAGGCTGAGATGAAGAAGGCTGTTGAGGCAGGCTACTGGCAGATGTTCAGATTCAACCCCGCGCTTAAGGCAGAGGGCAAGAATCCCTTCACGCTTGACTCTAAGGAGCCCACGGCTTCCTATCAGGACTTCATCAGCGGCGAGGCTCGTTACACCCGTCTTGCTCAGGCATTCCCTGAGAGAGCACAGGAGCTCTTCGCTAAGGCTGAAGCTACTGCTAAGGCTAAGTACGAAAGACTTAAGAAGCTCGTTGAGTTCTACAACGTTGACTAAGTTATAAAACGCACACGCCCCCGTCGGGAAACCGACGGGGGCGTTTTTAGTGTAAATATAAAAGGCGATTTTCATAACGGTGAGCAAAGCGAGCCTTATAACTCTAAACTGAAAACCAACAAAAAATAGAGGACATTTCGGTTTTTCCGATTTGTCCTCGTCTCTTTTGATTTGTTCTAAAACTAATCCCCGTCAACCTCTATCTGATGGTCCTGCTCGCGAGGAAGGGGCATAACGGGAAGGGCGTAAGAGGTTGAAACAATATCACCCACGGTATGAAATTCACACGCAGGTGGCGCGTAGAGGGTGCGCTCGTTTCTTTCTTTAAAATCGGTTTCTTTCATAATCAATCCTCGTTAGTCAGATTTTTATGGTATTATTCAATATGTGGTACGGCTCAAAAAATTAATTATAAATGTATTTCTGTAAAAATTCAATTACCTTTTTTGCAGGGATTGCAGCACAACTGCTGCCGTCTGTTGCTCCGGCAAAATTAACACCAACAACCTTTAAATCAGAATTCAAAAGCGGTCCTCCGCTTGAACCGTGGTCGATAAATGCATCGTGTCTAATAACGTCAAATTTTACATTACTTTCATAGGCTTCGCACGAGAGCGTAACTTTACTATAACTGTTGACTTGTCCATATGTAATTGCATTTGACTGTGACTTTGGAGCGCCAAGAGATATCACATCGTCATTTATAGTGGGATTTGTGTTAAGTATCGGCAGCTTCTTTACATTTGACGATGTCGCTTTGAAATATAAGCAAGCGAGATCGTATGAGGCTGAAATTGCAGAGATATTAGTGCTTGGATTTTCATAAAGATATCCCGTATATGTGTTGCCCTGATAATCCTCGATGACAAATTCTTGCTTCTCAAAATCTGGATTCTTTACTGCTACGTGACAATTTGTTAAAATATAATAATATCCATTCTGGATTTGAAAACAAAAGCCTGAGCCTTGCCCGCCGACAGAGGATGTAGGAATTCCAAGGAATGTATTGTAGCACTTATTATAAACCTTAACAATACTCCTTATCGTATCCTTGCTTATCGTATTTGTGATGGTTACAGCATCAAGCTCGTATTTCGCATAAAGCGTAAGATCTTTTGTTACGGCTTTGGAAAAATCGTATTTGGACTTTAATGCCTTGTCAGTAAACCAGCCCTTAAAGGTATAATTTGCCTTGGTAGGGTCGGACGGTGTTTCTAAAGTTTTACCGGATATTACAGACTCACTTTTGTTTTGTGTGCCATTATTGTAAACGAATGTAACTGTGTATTTTTTTGTAATTTGGGGAGTTGTAACGGTAGGAGTATCAGATGAGTACAGGTTAGTATAAGTTCTTCCGCTTAAGCTCACCTTTACATATGCTGCGCGAGATTGGATATCCTTTGTAACATAAACGCTGAATTTGAAATCCGAGTTTGCAGGTATTTCCTTTTCCTTACGAATATCCTCTGCATGAAGCAAGGTATAGTCGGCTGAATACACCTTTACATTTGCCGAATATTCATATAATGCAACGGCACACGATGATGTGATATCAAACTGATAATTGTATTGGGTTGAGCCACCGCCACCGGCAAAAGATAATGTAACATTTTTTTCGAATGTTGCTTCTGAAAAGTATGTGTTATCTACATAATAGCTTTTAGGCTCATCCTTGCTTTCATTATCGTCACTGTCGTTGCTTGTTTTGTTAGCGGTTTCACACCCTTTTATCGTCAGTATACAAAACAAAACACAAAGGATGATACCGATAACGATATAAATCTTCTTCATATTCATTCGTAATCATCTCCGTTTATTTCAATTGCGTAGTAGCCGTCGACAGAATTCCAGTATGAAACGTGACTGTGATTAATTCCGCCGTGATGCTTTACTGCGTGCCAGATTGCACCTGTTACCTTCTTTTCGTCGAGAAGTGAGGTGCGGAAGTAATAGTGTGAGGGAACCTCGTTGCCCCTTATCGAGTCAAGGAATTTTTCGTACCCTATCATAATGTCGTATGCCTTTTCAAAAAACAGCCCCTTTTTATGATAGTAATTATACTCGGTCGAGTTGCAGATTATCTCGGGGTAGTCCTCGTGTGTAAAATAGTGATCGACTGAAATTTCATCATCGGTTATGTTAAAATACATATATTGCGGCTCGTCAGGATCGGTAGTGCTGCTCTCGTTAAAGGTAAGGTCGAGGTGGTAGTAGCTGTCACCGAGCTTTACGGCAAGCCAGGAATGAAGCTCTCTGTCATCATCGTCGCCGGCGTCTGCAATAATATTCGCAACCTCAAGCCCACGTCTTTGCAGTACGAACTGTATAAGCTTTATAAGCCCCCCGCAAACCGCAACGCCACGCTTCAGAAGTCCCACGACGGTGAATTTTTCGTGAAAGGCGCGGTCCTCAAAGTTGCTCGGTGCTTCCTTTTTCTCAGCGCCCTTTTTATCGTAATCGTAGTTTTTCGTTATGTAATCGTGAACTGCGAGTTCAAGCTCAAACGGGTCGGTTATATCATCAAATCGGTGAAGAAGCTCGTCAAGCTTTGCATTAAGCTCGGCAATTTCCTCGGGCGGATAATCGGGCTTGTCACCGCCGAGATGTATGTATCCGTTCATCTCAAAGCGCGGTGTGTAATGATAAACGAAATAAAGCTCGGGACAGTCCCAGAGCATTGAGTCAAAGACTTTTGGAAAATTAATATCCTCGTCATTATGCTCTTCAAGGAAAAAGCCGGGCGCGTCAAACTCGGTTCCGTCGGCAAAGGCATTAAAATCGCGGTAAAGACGGTAGATTATTGATCTGTGACCGTCAAGAATTGCCTCAAGCCAGAATTTGTACAGTTCCTTTTCACTCTTATTAAGACGGTTGTAGTAAAAGCGTTTTTCAAGATAGAAATCGGATGGTAACATAAGTATCCTATCGGTGTGATTTGATAATATACGCTATAATGTAAATAATTGTTTTAATATAGTTAGTAATACGGCAGACACGCGTATGCGACGTGTCTGCCGATGCTTATTAGAAAAGCCCCGTAATCTTTCCGCTGTCGTCAACGTCAATCCTGAGCGCGGCAGGGGACTTGGGAAGTCCGGGCATAGTCATAATGTCGCCGGTAAGAACCACTATAAATCCAGCGCCTGCGCTTACCTTTACAGCTTTAACGGTGACGGTAAAGCCCTCGGGCGCGCCAAGCTTCGCCATATCGTCAGAGAAGGAATACTGTGTCTTTGCGATACATACGGGAAGGTTGCCGTAGCCGTATTTTTCAAGCGTTGCAATCTGCTTTCTTGCCGCGGGCACAACGTTAATGCCGTCGCCGCCGTAAACCTTTTTAACGACAGCCTCAATGCGCTCGTCAATAGTGCCGTCAAGGTCATACGAGAAGGTGAAGTCACCCTTTTCCTCTTCGCAAAGTCTTACAACCTCGCGCGCGAGTGCCTCGCCGCCACGACCGCCGTCAGCCCATACTGTAGAGAGCACAACGTTTACGCCGAGCTTCTTGCACTCGTCGATGATGAGGGCTATCTCTGCGTCTGTATCGGTGGGGAAGCGGTTTACCGCAACCACCGAGGGAAGCTTATAAACATTCTTTATATTCTTCACGTGGCGAAGAAGGTTGGGGATGCCTGCCTTAAGCGCATCAAGGTTTTCCGTGCCGAGCTCGGTCTTTGCAAGACCGCCGTGCATTTTAAGCGCTCTTACCGTCGCAACTATAACGACAGCAGAGGGGGTAAGACCTGCCATACGGCACTTAATATCAAGGAACTTTTCAGCACCGAGGTCTGCGCCAAAGCCTGCTTCGGTTATAGCATAGTCGGACAGCTTCATAGCCATCTTCGTAGCGATTACGGAATTACAGCCGTGCGCGATATTGGCAAACGGACCGCCGTGAACGAATGCGGGTGTGCCCTCAAGCGTCTGCACGAGGTTGGGCTTGAGCGCGTCCTTGAGAAGCGCCGCCATAGCACCCACAGCACCGAGGTCGCCCGCAGTTACGGGACGCTCGTCATAGGTGTATGCAACCACGATACGCGAGAGCCTTTCCTTAAGGTCCTGTATCGAGGACGCAAGACAGAACACCGCCATAATTTCCGATGCAACGGTGATGTCAAAGCCATCCTCTCTCGGCGTGCCGTTAACTCTGCCGCCAAGACCGTCGGTCACGAAGCGAAGCTGTCTGTCGTTCATATCAACGCATCTCTTCCACGTAATGCGACGCGGATCAATGCCAAGCTCGTTGCCCTGATAGATGTGATTGTCGAGCATCGCCGCAAGCAGATTGTTTGCCGCGCCTATGGCGTGAAAGTCGCCCGTGAAATGAAGATTTATATCTTCCATAGGTACGACCTGTGCGTATCCGCCGCCTGCCGCGCCGCCCTTAATGCCGAATACAGGGCCAAGAGAGGGCTCACGAAGCGCTACGCATACGTTCTTGCCGATGCGACGCATTCCGTCTGCAAGTCCAATCGTCGTGGTGGTCTTGCCCTCACCCGCAGGGGTAGGGGTTATCGCGGTCACGAGAACAAGCTTGCCCTCGGGGCGCGCGCTTTCGTTTAAGAGAGAGTAGTTGACCTTAGCCTTGTTATTGCCGTAAAGCTCAAGGTATTTTTTGTCAACGCCCGCGACCTTTGCAATCTCGGTTATGTGACGAAGCTTTGCGCTCTGCGCTATCTCAATATCAGAAAGATATGCCACTTTTATATCCTCTTTTCTTAACGCAGGGGACGAAGGCGTCCCCCGCCTTGTATTTTATTTAAAGTATTTTACAGCCGACTCGAACATCTTCATATCGAACTCGCCGAGAACGTTTCTGTAAAGTCCATTACCGATGCGCTCGCTGTGGCCCATCTTACCGATAACTCTGCCGTCAGGCGAGGTGATTCCCTCGATAGCAAATGCAGAGTTGTTGGGGTTGTAGCGCACGTCGTCGGTGGGATTGCCGTCAAGGTCAACGTACTGGGTTGCGATCTGACCGTTCTTGGCAAGCTCTGCAATAAGAGCATCGGGCGCAAGGAAGCGTCCCTCACCGTGCGAGATCGGAACGGTGTAAACGTCACCTACGTTGGTAGCCGCAAGCCAAGGCGACTTGTTTGAGGCAATTCTCGTGCGTACGAGCTTGGACTGGTGACGCGCGATGGTGTTGAAGGTAAGGGTGGGGGAATTCTCGTCGGTGTCGATAATTCTTCCGTAGGGAACAAGACCTATTTTGACGAGCGCCTGGAAGCCGTTGCAGATACCTGCAATAAGACCGTCGCGGTTGTCAAGAAGGCTGTGAACCTCTTCCTTGATGGTTTCGTTTCTGAAGAACGCCATAATGAATTTACCCGATCCGTCGGGCTCGTCACCGCCTGAGAAGCCACCGGGAACGAATATCATCTGCGACTCGCGAAGCTTTCTTGCGAAGTCCTCAGCGCTTCTTGCGATGCCGTCCTTGGTGAGGTTGTTTATAACGAAGATTTCAGGCTCTGCGCCGGCATCGCGCATAACCTTTGCCGAATCGTACTCGCAGTTAGTGCCGGGGAATACGGGGATAAGAATCTTAGGCTTTGCAACCTTAACTGCGGGTGCAGGACGGCTGGATTCGCTGAACGAGAAGCTCTCGTACTGCTTTGCAGCGCCGCCTTCAAGAGTGGGGAATACGCTCTCAAGCTTGCCCTCGTAAAGCGAGTTCAGCTCGCAGAAGGAAATTTCATCGTTATTGTAAGTGATTTTTCCACTATTGTTTACATAACCGATAACCTTACCGTCAATATCGCATTCGGTTTCAACCAAGAATGCACCGTAATACTGACCGAAGATTTCGTTAAGCGAGAGTGCCTTGTCGTACTCAAAGCCGAAGCCGTTACCGATAGCGCACTTGTAAACAGCCTCTGCAATACCGCCGTAGGTGGGCGTGTATGCGGAAAGCACCTTGCCTGCTCTCATAAGCGAGGTTACCTTGTCAAAGAGAGCCTTGAGCGACTCTGCCGTGGGAAGCGAATCCTCGCCGTATTCGGGCGTGAGAAGCACGAGCTTTGAGCCGGCCTTTTTGAGCTCGGGGGTGATTACGTTTGCAACCGAGTCGGTGGTTACTGCAAAGGAAACGAGCGTGGGCGGTACGTCGAGGTCCTCAAACGAGCCCGACATAGAGTCCTTACCGCCAATGGATGCGATACCGAGCTCCATCTGCGCTCTGAACGCACCGAGAAGTGCCGCGAGGGGCTTGCCCCATCTCTTGGCATCCTTGGTGGGCTTTTCAAAATATTCCTGGAAGGTGAGATATACATCGTTGAAATCCGCGCCCGTTGCGATAAGCTTCGATACGCTCTCAACTACTGCAAGGTAAGCCGAATGATATGGGCTTCCCTCAGCAATATAGGGGTTGTAGCCCCACGCCATAAACGAGCAGGTGTCGGTGTGCTTCTTTTCAACGGAAATCTTGTGTACCATTGCCTGAATGGGGGTTTTCTGATGCTTTCCGCCGAAGGGCATAAGCACCGTTCCTGCGCCGATGGTAGAGTCGAAGCGCTCGGATAAGCCGCGCTTTGAGCAAACGTTAAGGTCGCTGACGAGCGCCAGATAGCCCTCGGTGAAGCTCTTGGGTGCTTCGGGGGCATTGACCTTGCAGGCTGCGGGGCTTATATTGATATGCTTTTCAGCACCGTTTGAGTTAAGGAACTCGCGAGAGATGTCAACTATCGTCTTGCCGTTCCATCTCATACGAAGTCTTGGCTCTTCGGTAACGGTAGCAACAACGGTTGCCTCGAGGTTTTCGCTCTCGGCAAGCTTCATAAACGCCTCGACGTTGTGAGGCTCGATAACTACCGCCATTCTTTCCTGAGATTCGCTGATAGCAAGCTCGGTGCCGTCAAGTCCCTCGTACTTCTTGGGAACTGCGTTAAGGTTAATATCAAGTCCGTCTGCAAGCTCGCCTACCGCAACCGATACACCGCCTGCACCGAAGTCGTTGCAGCGCTTTATCATTCTCGTTGCTTCGGGATTTCTGAACAGACGCTGAAGCTTTCTTTCCTCGGGTGCGTTACCCTTCTGTACCTCTGCGCCGCAGGTTTCAAGCGACGAGAGAGTATGCTTCTTCGACGAGCCGGTTGCACCGCCGCAGCCGTCTCTTCCCGTTCTTCCGCCGAGAAGGATTACAACGTCGCCGTCATCAGGACGCTCGCGTCTTACGTTTTCTTCGGGTGCTGCTGCGATAACCGCACCGATTTCCATACGCTTTGCCGCGTAGCCGTCGTGATAAAGCTCGTCAACCATACCGGTAGCAAGACCTATCTGGTTACCGTAAGAGGAATAGCCTGCCGCCGCGGTCTGAACTATCTTTCTCTGAGGAAGCTTACCTGCAAGAGTTTCAGATACGGGACGGGTGGGGTCTGCCGCGCCCGTTACGCGCATTGCCGCGTAAACGTAAGAGCGTCCTGAAAGCGGGTCACGGATTGCGCCGCCGATACAGGTTGCAGCACCGCCGAAGGGCTCAATCTCGGTGGGGTGGTTGTGAGTTTCGTTCTTGAAAAGAAGAAGCCAAGGCTCGTCCTTTCCGTCTACATTTACGTTGATTTTTACTGTGCAGGCGTTGATTTCCTCGCTCTCGTCGAGCTTGGGAAGCTTGCCGTTTACTTTAAGGTATCTCGTCGCAAGGGTTGCGATGTCCATAAGGTTTATGGGCTTCGTTCTGCCAAGCTCTGCTCTTGCGGCAACATACGACTTGTAGGTGTCCTCAAGAAGCTTGTCCTCAAAGGAAACCGAGTCTATCGTGGTGAGGAAGGTCGTGTGACGGCAATGGTCCGACCAATAGGTGTCTATCATACGGATTTCGGTGATAGTAGGCTCTCTGCCCTCGGACTTGAAGTAGCTCTGGCAGAAGGTGATATCGTCGAGGTCCATAGCAAGACCGTATTTTGCGACGAAGTCTGCAAGACCTGCCTTGTCGAGTGAGATAAAGCCGTCGAGGGTTGCGACCTCGGTGGGGATTTCATAGTTTGCCGCGAGGGTTTCGGGCTTGTCAAGCGACGCCTCTCTTGCCTCGACGGGGTTGATTACGAACTTCTTGATTTCAGCAAGCTCGCTGTCTGAAATATTACCCCTAAGAAGATAAACTCTTGCCGTTCTTATAGTGGGGCGCTCTTCGCAGGAAATAATCTGTATGCACTGTGCCGCAGAGTCTGCTCTCTGGTCAAACTGACCCGGAAGATACTCGGTGGCAAATACCGAGTATCCCTCGGTGTCGATTTCGTAGGTTGCAATATCAAGCTGAGGCTCGGAAAAGACGGTGCTGACCGACTTTAAGAAAAGCTCTTCGGTGATATTTTCAACGTCGTAGCGGTTGAATACGCGCACGTCCTCAAGCGACTTTATGCCGAGAAGCGTGCGAAGCTCTGACAGAAGCGCCTTTGCCTCGTTGGCAAGCTCCTTTTTCTTTTCAACGAATAATCTGTAAACCATTAGTTATTCTCCTTTGCCTTAAGAGCTCGCGCTCCGATGTCGTGTCTGTAATATGCGTTTTCAAATTTTATAGTATTCACCATGCCGTAAGCACCTGCAATAGCGTTTTCAAGAGTATCGCTGACGTAGGTTGCGCCAAGCACTCTTCCGCCGTTCGTTACGAGCACGCCGTCCTTGACAGACGCGCCTGCGACGAATACGCTGTCCTTGATTTCGTCGGGAATGGTGAGCGGGAAGCCCTTTTCATAGGATGAGGGGTAGCCTGCCGAAGCCATTATTACACAGCAGGCGTTAGCATCCGAGAATTCAACGGGTGTCTGCGACAGCGTGCCGTTAGTGGTAGCCTGCATAACCGTGAGAAGGTCGGATTTGAGAAGAGGAAGCACTACCTGCGTTTCAGGGTCACCGAAGCGGCAGTTGTACTCGATTACCTTCGGGCCGTCCTTTGTGAGCATAAGTCCGAAGTACAGACAGCCGCGGAAGGTGCGTCCCTCTGCCTTCATCGCGCGTATGGTGGGAAGGAAGATGGTCTGCATACATTCCCTTGCAATATCCTCGGTGTAGTAGGGGTTGGGGGCAACCGTGCCCATTCCGCCCGTATTAAGTCCCGTATCGCCGTCACCTGCACGCTTGTGGTCCTGTGAGGAAATCATAGGAACTACGCACTCGCCGTCGGTGAACGAAAGCACGGATACCTCGGGACCCTCGAGAAATTCCTCGATAACGATGTTCTCACCGCTTTTGCCGAACACCTTGTCCTGCATAATGCTCTTAACCGCCTCGCGTGCCTCATCTCTGGTCATCGCGATTATAACGCCCTTGCCAAGCGCAAGTCCGTCAGCCTTGATTACGGTGGGAATAGGCGCGTCCTCAAGGTAGCGAAGCGCATCATTTGCATCGTTAAACACCTCGTAGGCTGCTGTGGGGATAGAATATTTCTTCATAAGGTTCTTTGAGAAAACCTTACTTCCCTCAATGATAGCGGCATTCGCTCTCGGACCGAAGCAGGGGATGCCCACAGCCTCAAGCGCGTCAACGCAGCCCAGCACGAGCGGATCGTCGGGTGCTACAACCGCGTAATCAACGGCGTTTTCCTTTGCGAAGGCAACGATAGCGGGGATGTCCTTTGCCCCGATGTCAACGAGCGTTGCATCGTCACGCATACCGCCGTTGCCGGGAAGGGCGAATATTTCGGTGACGGTCTTGTTTTCCTTAAGCTTCTTGATAATGGCGTGCTCACGGCCGCCGCCGCCTACAACAAGTATCCTCATAAATAGCTCCTGTAAGTTTTTATTTTTATGTCATTAATTATTAGTTTTCTCATTTAAATACACGAAGGGTTTGTTTTGCGGTGAAAACCGTATATCCGAGAGAGAACAAAAATCTGTTGTCCTGAAATGCCTCGAAGGCGTTGTCACGGATAGATGCAAACCATTCGTAATCCTGCTTTGGCTTGGGAAGGGACGGATATCTTTCCATAGTCCTTTCAAGCGCGGTGGGGATGTAACCGAAATAGATTTCAAACAGCGCGCACCTTTCACCGTAGCTCGTCCGGCTCGTATCAGGTCCGACCTTTTCAAGCTTTACGTTTGAAGACCGCGCAAAATTTTGAGAAGGCCGGCGGGGTGCTCGAGGTGCGGGGGTAGCATTGATAAATCTTTACGCTTGCGGTACGACGTGGGACTGATATTCGTCCCACGTCATATAAACAAAATCGTTTTTGTCAAGCAGCTTAATCATTTACCCCGATGCTGATGTATTTTTAAGGCTTAAAACGCGCTTGCTATGTGGTGTGTATTAGTGGTGGAAAAGACGCATTCCCGTAAAGGCTACGGTCATGCCGTACTTGTCAGCGCACTCAATAACCGCGTCATCGCGGATAGAGCCGCCGGGCTCTGCAATATAGCGCACGCCGCTCTTCTTTGCGCGCTCAATGTTGTCGCTGAAGGGGAAGAACGCGTCAGAGCCGAGTGCTACGCCGTCGCGTGAAGCAAGAAATTCCTTTGCCTCGTCGTCGGTGAGGGGCTCGGGTCTTTCGGTAAAGTACTTCTGCCAGTTGCCCTCAGCGCATACATCCTCTTCGTTCTTGTTGATGTAGCCGTCGATGACGTTATCTCTGTCAGGTCTGCCAAGCTCTGCCTTGAAGGGAAGCGAAAGCACCTTCTCGTGCTGGCGAAGGAACCAGGTATCAGCCTTCTCGCCTGCAAGACGTGTGCAGTGAATTCTCGACTGCTGTCCTGCGCCTACGCCGATAGCCTGACCGTCAACAGCGTAGCAAACCGAGTTAGACTGTGTGTACTTAAGTGTGATAAGTGCAACGATAAGGTCGCGTGCCGCGCTTTCAGGAAGGTCCTTGCACTTGGTAACGATGTTTGAGAGAAGCTCTCTGTTAATTTCAAAATTGTTTCTGCCCTGCTCGAAGGTGATGCCAAAAACCTGCTTTCTCTCGATAGGGTTAGGCACGAAGCTCTCGTCGATTTTAACGATGTTGTAGTTACCCTTTCTCTTCGACTTGAGAATTTCAAGTGCCTCGGGCGCATAGCCGGGGGCGATAACGCCGGCGGAAACCTCGCGCTTGATAAGATTTGCGGTGGTAACGTCGCAAACGTCGGAAAGCGCTACCCAGTCACCGAACGAGCACATTCTGTCCGTGCCTCTCGCGCGTGCGTATGCACAGGCAAGGGGTGAGTCGTCAAGTCCCTCGACGTCGTCAACGAAGCAAGCGCGCTTGAGAGTGTCCGAGAGGGGAAGTCCTACTGCCGCAGAGGTGGGGCTTACGTGCTTGAATGAGGTAACGGCAGGCATACCGAGAGCCGCCTTAAGCTCCTTTACAAGCTGCCACGAATTGAACGCATCGAGAAAGTTTATGTAGCCCGGGCGGCCGCAGAGGATTTCAATAGGAAGCTCGCTTCCGTCTTCCATAAATATCTTTGAGGGCTTCTGATTAGGGTTACAGCCGTACTTTAATTCAAATTCCTTCATAGCATCTACTCCTTTATGCGTTCTTATTGATAAGTCTTTCCTCGCAGCTTCCGTCAGCGAGGCTTACGTATCTTACGTAAAGTGAAATCTTGTTGTCAGCATCAAGCGCATCCCAGAGGCTGTCGGTAAGCTCGTCGATAGAGTCGGGAATTCTTACTCTCTCGGGCTCGCCCTGGAAGGTAGGAATGGGATTTCCGTCGCACACGTAGGTGTGGATGAAGTGACCGAGTCCTGCAAGAGACGGATACGAGAAGGTGTATCTGTTGCACGCAGTACCGAGTGCGTCAGCGCTCTTGAGAATGCTCATCTCGTAGGTGAAGTCGCCGCCGTCAAGCGTTGCCATTGCAGAAATTCTGGGGGTGAGGTTGGGCGCATCAGGCTCAAACTCACGGCTTTTGAGAGAGTCTGAGAAGCAAAGACCCTGGCGAAGTCCCTCGTAAACGGTGTCGGTCTGGTCGCCGTTGGTGACGATAAGCTTGTTCTCGTAGGTGCGAAGCGCCGCGTAGATAATAAGGCTGGGGTCCTCAACCTTGCTCGCGTCAAAGGGCTCGGTGAAGATAGCGCCGTCTCTCTTGGTGAATACGCGGTTGCGGCTGTTCTGGCTTCTTCCCATAATGAAGTAAGCAACTGCAAGACGGGTAGCGTCGGCAGTCTTACCAACTACGATTCCGCGTCCGACATAGGAATTTCCGCGAACTGCGTCGTCTATATTCTTAATCTCGTAAATATTCATTTAAATTATCTCCTCTCGCCGCATAAAGGGCGGATATTTAATAGGGGCATAGCCCCCATGGCATTACGCCTTTGATTTTGCCTTCGATATCTCGCGGCATACGCGCTCACACGAGAGGGGAAGTATCTTCCACTCTGCCTGCTTCATGACGCGTGCCTGAAGGACCTCGGGCGTGTCGCCCTTTCTTATTGCGACGGCCTTTTGCATAATTATTTCACCGCCGTCGGGAATCTCGTTTACGAAATGAACGGTAGCGCCCGTTACCTTAACACCGTATTCAAGCGCCGCCTCGTGCACGCGAAGTCCGTAGAAGCCCTTTCCGCAGAAGGACGGAATGAGCGAGGGGTGCACGTTGATAATTCTTCTTTTGTATTTTGATGTAAATCTCTCGGACAGTATCGACATAAAGCCCGCAAGAACGATAATGTCGATGCCGTGCGAGTCGAGCAGGGCTATAAGCTTGTCCTCAAAGTCAGCCTGGTCAACGCACTCGCGCTTGACTACAACCGCGCTCTCTATTCCGGCGCGCTTCGCGCGTTCAAGCGCAAAGGCATCTCTCACGTTAGAGATAACGAGAGCAATCTCGCCCGAGTGGATGATGCCCTTTGCTTCAGCGTCGATGAGTGCCTGAAGATTTGTGCCGCCGCCCGAAACGAGCACGGCAATTTTAGCAATATCCTTCATCAGCAGAATACCACGCCGTCGTCGCCCTTGATTATCTCACCGATAACGTATGCGTCCTCGCCGCAGGCATTAAGGATTTCAAGAGATTTCTCTACGTCCTCTTTTGCAACGGTGATTGCCATACCTACACCCATATTGAAGGTGTTGAACATATCTCTTTCGGGAATCTCACCGACCTTCTGAAGAATTTTGAAGATGGGGTGGATTTTAACTGCGTCCTTGGTGATTTTAGCGCTCATACCGTCAGGAAGTGCTCTTGGAATATTCTCGTAGAAGCCGCCGCCCGTGATATGGCTGATGCTCTTGACCTTAACTGCATCAAGAAGCTTAAGAACGCTCTTTACATATATCTTGGTGGGGGTGAGAAGCGTTTCCATAATGGACTTGTTGCCCAGCGCCTCGTTCGGGGCGTAGAGATATGCGGGGTTCTCGTCGATGTCGAAAATCTTACGGACGAGAGAGAAGCCGTTTGAGTGAACGCCGCTCGATGCAAGTGCGATGATAACGTCGCCCTCGCCGATGGTGCTTGAATCAAGCATCTTCTTTTTATCAACGATACCTACGGCAAAGCCTGCAAGGTCATAGTCCTCTACGGGCATCATACCGGGATGCTCTGCGGTTTCGCCGCCGATAAGAGCCGCGCCTGACTGATAGCAGCCCTCTGCAACGCCACCTACGATAGAAGCAATCTTCTCGGGAATGTTCTTGCCGCAAGCGATGTAGTCGAGGAAGAAAAGGGGCTTTGCGCCGCAGCAGATAATATCGTTTACGCACATAGCAACGGCGTCAATGCCGATGGTGTCGTGCTTGTCTGCAAGAATTGCGAGCTTGACCTTCGTTCCGCATCCGTCAGTACCCGAAACGAGAACGGGCTCCTCCATTCCTGCAACGTTAAGACCGAAGCATCCGCCGAAGCCGCCGATGTCGTCAAGGCAGCCCTCGTTCTTCGTTCTTGCAATATGGCTCTTCATAAGCTCTACCGCGCGATAGCCCGCGGTGATGTCAACGCCCGCCTTTGCGTAGCTTTCGGACATAGATTTGTTGCTCATATCAAAAATTCCTTTGTTAGTTTATTTGTGTCGTTTATGTGTTGTGATTTATTCCTTGCCGTCGAAGCAGTAGGTACAGAGCTTGCATCTGTCAAGGCCGATAGCCTTTACTATTCCTTCGAGCGACTGAAATTCAAGCGAGTCAAATGAGAATTCCGTGCAGATGCTGTCGCGCAGACGTTTTCCGCGCTCAGTTGCGCCGTCGGAATACTCTTCAAGGTGATTAAAGCCCTCACAGCCCTCAAGCTTCATTATAACGCGTCTTGCGATAAGCTCCATCTCATCGCGTGAGCGAGTGAAGTTGAGATACTTACAGCCGTACATAATGGGTGGGCAGGCAGAGCGCATGTGAACCGATTTTGCGCCGTTGTCATAAAGGAAATCAACGGTTTCCTTTAGCTGTGTGCCTCTTACTATCGAGTCGTCAACGAACAGAAGGTTCTTGCCCTCGATAAGGTCGTGAATAGGCACCTGCTTCATCTTTGCCACACGGCTTCGGTCAGCCTGCTTTGCCGAGGTAAAGCTTCTCGGCCAGGTGGGTGTGTACTTTATGAACGGGCGCGCAAACGGACTGTGACTGCGGTTTGCATAGCCTATTGCGTGGGGCGTGCCCGAATCGGGAACACCGCTGACGTAGTCGATTTCATCGTCGGGGTGGCGTATCTCGTCAGCCGCCGCCATAATCTCACCGTTTCTGTAACGCATGGTTTCGACGTTGATGCCCTCGTAGGTTGAGGTAGGATAGCCGTAATATGCCCATAAGAACGAGCATATCTTCATATTTTCAGAGGCTTCCTTAAGCACGTTATAGCCATCACTCGTTACCTCGACTATCTCGCCGGGGCCAAGCTCTTTTATTATCTCGTAATCAAGCTTCGTTGCCGCAAAGGACTCAAAGGTAACGCAGAAGCCGTCGTCGCCCTGACCGAGCTGAACGGGGATTCTGCCGAGTCTGTCACGCGCGGCAATGAGAGTGCCGCTGTCGGTGAGAAGCAGTATGTTTGCCGTGCCGTCTATGCGCTCTTGCGCGTAGGCTATGCCCTCGGCAAAGCTGCTCTTCTGATTTATGAGTGCCGCAACGAGCTCGTTTGAGTTTACCGCGCCGCCGGTCATAGCGTCAAAGTGACTGCCGAAGGTGGCGAAGATAGAGTCCATAATCTCGTCTGCGTTGTTTATTCTGCCGACTGTCGTAATGGCGTATGTGCCGAGGTGAGAGCGAATAAGCAGAGGCTGCGGCTCGCTGTCACTAATGCTTCCTATCGCGCTTGTGCCGTGCATTTCCTCAAGCACGTGGTCGAACTTCGTCCTGAACGGCGAGTTCTCAATATTATGAATAGTTCTCTGCAGACCGACCT
Organism: Eubacteriales bacterium; assembly: GCA_045611965.1. GTDB lineage: Bacteria > Bacillota > Clostridia > Oscillospirales > CAG-272 > UBA1740. The sequence continues at coordinate 61,732 of JAZKYE010000048.1, read as the reverse complement.
CGTCGGAAAACGCAGCCATGCCCGCGCGTCTTGTTCCGAGGTGGGAATGGTAGTCCGTGCCGAAGAATACGTCAAGGACGCAGTCGCGCTTTGATGCAATTCCAAAAAAACCGCCCATAGTAATTCCGTTTCTGTTAGTTCGTTTTTCTTGGGGGGCAGAGCCCCCGCGATGTGAAAATTAAGCGAAGAAGAGCTTCGAGAGAGTCATAGGATCAACGTACTCGCCGTTCTTGTAAACCCTCATATTTCCGGAAGCAATCTCGTCGATAAGAATAACCTTGCCGTCCTTGTCGTAGCCGAACTCGAACTTGATGTCGTAAAGCACAAGTCCCTTTTCAAGAAGGTCGTCAGCAACGATCTTGGTGATCTTCTGAGTCATAAGCTTGATATCGTCGTACTGCTCTGCGGTCATAACGCCGAGATCAACGAGTCCGTCCTTGGTTACGAGCGGATCGCCCTTTGCATCGTTCTTGAAGGTGGTCTCAACGTATGCGGGAAGGTCAGCACCCTCTTCGATATAATCGCTGTAACGGCGGTAGAAGCTACCTACTGCCTTGTGACGGCAGATAACCTCAAGTCCCTTACCAAAGGGCTTTGCGGGAAGAACTTCCATCGTGGTGTCGTTGAGATTTGCGCTGACATAGTGGGTTGCAATTCCTGCTGCATTGATCTTTTCGAAGAAGTAGATGGACATACGAAGGTTTACGTCGCCCACGCCCTCGATGGTAAGACCGACCGAGTTTTCGCCGGGATCAAACACTCCGTCCTTACCGGTGCAGTCGTCCTTGAAGAGAAGAAGATAGTTGCCGTTGTCAAGTGCAAATACGTCCTTGGTTTTGCCGCGATATACGAGATTCTTTTCCATTTTGTTTTACCTCTTTGTTTTATTTATATTTTATTTTTCAAACCTGATTAGTTAGCACCGCGCTTAAGCTCTGCGGTGAGCTCTGCATCGCGCGCAAGCACTGCGGCGGCGTCGCTCTTTCTCTTGTCGTCGAGCTTTTTAGCAAGCTCCCCATCCTCGACAGCGAGAATTTGTATAGCAAGAAGTGCCGCGTTTGCCGCGCCGTCAACCGCTACGGTAGCAACGGGAATGCCCGTGGGCATCTGAACGGTGGCGAGAAGCGCGTCGAGTCCGTCAAGCTTTTGCGCGCTGACGGGAATACCTATAACGGGAAGGGTGGTGTTTGCCGCAATAGCGCCTGCAAGGTGTGCCGCCATGCCTGCCGCGGCAATCAGTGCACCGAAGCCTGCATCTCTTGCGCCGAGGGCAAAGTCGCGCGCCTCAACGGGCGTTCTGTGCGCCGAGTAAACGTGCGCCTCGTAGGGAACACCAAACGTGTCAAGCATATCCATAGCCTTTTTGACTGTGGGAAGGTCGCTGGCGCTTCCCATAACGATACCGATTTTCTTCATACTTCATCACTCCTGAAAAGATGTTTTTTTGTGCTTTTGTGGGGTTAAAAAAGGCGCACCTTATCCATTAAAATGCTGAATAGGTGCGCCCAGACGGTCGGCTTATTGTATAACGCATCACTCCCCCGTGGTGAACCACTTATCCGTCAGTTGTGATGCGACGAGATTTACCTCGCGTATATTTTATCACATTCGCGCGTGTTTTGTCAAGTATATTTTATAAAATATAAAAGATAAACTTACGCATTATGAATTTCGAGCACGCAAGCGGGCGAGGGGATGAAAAAAGAGCTATCAGCACAGAAATTCCTGTGAGGAATGTGCTGGTAGCTCTTTTTCTCGTTAGATATGTCAGTCAGCGAGTACAGTAATTCTGTTGTAAAGAATCTCGGTAACGAGGTCGCAAATCCACGCGATAAGGTTTCCGATACCGGTAAAGGTAACGAGAATTCCTACAACGAGAGTGACGACGCTGCCCGTTTCGAAGAACCTTACTATTCTGTAAATACCGCCAACGATAGCACCGAGAACTATCTGGATGATAACCTTGAGAAGTCTGGGAAGGCTTTCGTAAGCCTCGGTTAGTGAGCCTGATTTCTTTGCCATTGAATTTTCTCCTTTTATGTAATTAATTATTGAAAACAAAATTCCAGGGCTTATCTTATCATTTCGCTTTTCGGACCGCTGTCACCGTGCGAGCGGATAACTCTTTCGATGTCTGTGAGGTCGCATACGGTCATATCGCCGAGAATGGTGTTCTTCACCGCGCACATAGCGTCACCGTATTTAGCGGCACTCTCAATATCACCGAAGCGAAGCAGTCCGTACAGCGCGCCTGCAACGTACGCGTCACCTGAGCCTATGCGGTCAACGACGTCAATATTCTCGTAGGGCGCTTCCTCAAAGTGTCGGCATTCCTTCGTGTCGTAAACGAGTGATGAGAAGGTGTGCTTTTGCGGTGAGATTACCTTCCTCTTTGTGGATGCGATGATTTTAAGGTTGGGATACTTATCTGCAAACGCCTTGTGTATTTCTTCAAGCGTGCCCGTCATTCCGAACATACGGCGCGAGGTTTCCTCTGATACGAACAGAATATCGATTATAGGCAGTATGCTTTCCATACACGCCTTTGCCGTAGCCTCGTCCCAAAGAGCGGCGCGGTAGTTTACGTCAAAGGAAATGAGCGCACCGCAGTCGCGGAATCTTCTCATCATAGAGATAACGTTCTCGCGTATATTTGGGTCGAGCGCAAGGGTTATTCCGCTCGTATGGAACACCGCCGCGTCAGAGTACATTCTCTCCGGAAGCTCTTCTGCGCGAAGAGAGGTGAACGACGAGCGCTGTCTGTCGTAGGAAACGACGGGAAGTCTTGGGTATGCGCCGCTCTCGTAGTAGTAGATGCCAAGGCGCATATCGGGCGACTCGTCATAAATTATATAATCGTCACTCGTGCCGGAGTAGCGGATTTTCCTCTTTGCAAATTTACCGATTTCGTTGTGCGGAAGCTTCGTGATAATTCCCGTACGCATACCGAGCATGGATATGCCCGACACCACGTTGAGCTCAGAGCCGCCTGCCTTCTTTTCAAAGGTTTCGCTGTGCGAGATGCGTTCCTTTCCTACAGGGGAAAGTCTTAACATTACCTCGCCTATACCGAGTACGCGGAATTCACAGTCCTTAAAGCTTATCATATCAGGTATCCTTTCGTTTGAGATTTCCTATTGAGAATATTATAGCGAATGTGTCAGCCGTTTGTCAATTAACGGCACTAAAAATTTAATTTTCCGACGTGTCGGATTTTGCCCTTTTTTCAAAGTGGGGAAGTCCAAGCTCGGCAACGAGCACCGCGACAAACACGATAGCACAGCCGATATACTCGCGCGAGGTCATTCTCTCGCCGAGGAAAATAGCCGCGCTGATTGCACCAAAAACGCTTTCAAGCGACAGAATTACCGTCGCAACCGGGGCAGGCGTGCCACGCTGACCGACTATCTGACAGGTGTACGCAATACCGCTTGAACCGATGCCGAGGAAGAGAAGCTCGGGAAGATACGTGCCGATAAGTGAAAAGCTTACAGGACCCTCGAATATCGGTGCAAGGCAGGCCGAGAGGGTAAAGCAGGTGAAAAACTGTACGAGTGAAAGACGGATGGGGCAGGACCCGGGAAGCGATTTGTCTATCGAAATTATCTGGAAGGCGAATACCACCGCACACATAAGGATAACGAGGTCGGACGGCATAAGCGAGAAGCTTTCCTTGATGCAAAGCAGATAAAATCCTACCGTCGCAAGGATGACCGACACCCACACCTTGAGCGAAGGACGCTTGCCAAGTGCAAGCGAGAGCAGAGGCACTATAACGACGTAGAGCGCGGTGATGAAGGATGCCTTTCCTGCATCGGTTTCGCTAATGCCGGCCTGCTGAAGCGTTGAGGCAATAAACAGAAATACACCGCAGACAGCGCCGCCGATAAGCTCTCTTTTACGAAGGTCGATGATGCGTCTGTTCTTTGTCGAAAAAAGCCGCCTTTCGCTGTTTGTAAGCCTGTCATACACCATAATCGTCGGGATGAGAAATACTACGGCAAAAATGCTTCTTACCGCAATAAGTGTGAGCGGTGGCAGGGCAGATGCCGCCTTTTGTGCAACGAAGGCAGCACCCCAGATTATAGCGGCTAAAAAGAGTATCAGCAGGGATGAAAATCTTTTCATAGTTGTTGATTTAAATATCTTTCTTTTTGTTAGTATGTCTTTAGTAAAAAGACGGTGATTAAATCTGAAATATCGGGTATATGCAAACAATAATTAGCAAAACTACGGCGAATCCGACTGTTGCTCTTGCGTTTCTGTATCGTTTGTACTGACAGATGGAATTATAGAAATTCCGTCATATACCGAGGTAAAGCAATCGGTCAGCGCGGCTATATCGAGCCTGACGCCGAGTATCTTGATTCCGCGCGAGAAGTCATAGGAATAGCTTGACAGAGAGCGGTTGTACGCATCGTCGGTCTGCGCCGCGACGAGCGGTCCGTCTGCATCAAAGCCGACCACGAGAAGCGTGTGGTAATAGCCGTCAGCCTCGCGTCCGAGCTGTATGGCGTCACCTATTTCAAGCTCTGATATTTCGGCGGCTCTGCCGTAAGGGCCAACACCGTCGTTTTCGGTAATGAAGCGGAAGAAGAAGTCAACCCCCGTCCACGCAGGCGCTCTGTCGTCAAGCGATATATAATACCACCCGTAGGTTTTGGTATAGTTCATAACACAGCTTGCGGCATAGACGCATTGTGATACGAAGTTGGTGCAGTTTCCGCCGATACCGCGGAAGTTTCCGAATATGGGATTTTGTGAAAATGCGTAGCGCTTTGCGTATAGCACCGCGCGCTCTCTTTCATATGGCTTTGTGACAAGCAAGGCACTTTATCTCCTGTCAGGTTTTTCTTTCAGGATATGCGAGCCAAGCGTTATTTGTTACAAAAAAATTGTTTTCTCTCACAGCACGAAGCGATTTTCCGTCTGCTATGAGAGTGCAAATTCTCGCAGCTCTCGTATATAACGGACGGCGCCCGGTATTCAACCCTTCCGTCGAGTGAAAATACAAGCCCAAGTCCCTCGTGCTCGCCTGTAAGGAAGTCTGACACAAAGGCGTTGACACCGTTAAAGCCCGATATGTAAACGTAAAATCTTCCGTTATCGCCCTTGATTTCTTTATGAAACAATTATACTACATATTTTTAGTGCCGTCAATAACGGACGCCCAATTTTAATAGGTGAAAAAAGACGCAGGCAAGGGATTTTATACCGATGCCTGCGTATGCAGTAATATTTATTTCGCGCAGTGCTCGCGGTAAAGCGAATTGATGCGCTCTTTGCCGATTTCTGCAATCTCTGCTCGGGTCTTGCCCGCCTCGCGCAGCTCGCGCTCGCAGAAGCGCTCACCGACGAATATCGTCCTCGTTTTCTTGTGATAGTAGAGGGGAAGTATCGGCATCGGCTCGTCGTGACGCTTGTTGTGTGTTTCAGCAAGCATAACGAAGCCCGGAAGCGCGGCCGTTATTTCGTCAAAGTATCCGTCCGTCGAGTCCTCGGGGAAGATAAGCACCGACTCGCCTGCTTCAAGCACCTGCTCGCTCATCTTGATGGTGTTGATAAAGCGAACGTCGGTAAAGGTCGGTATGAACTTCATTCCGCGATAGAGCATCTTTGAGAAGATAGCCTCAAAGAATGCCTTGACGGTTGCGGCAAATTTGCTTCTTTTCAGCTTTTGTATGTAAAGAACGTTGCGAAGATAGTTATACCTCGACTTGAAATTACCGAGCATCTCGCCTGCGCCCCATTTTACATTGAACATAGGGAAGCTTATCTCTATTGCCATAGGGCCGCTCTTTGCCGAGTGGTTGGAAATGATTATTGCCTGCTTTGGTAGCGGCTCGTCCGTCGTGTTTACAATTTTTGAGCCGAGAAATATTTTGAAAATACCCCCGACGATTTTGAAAATCGGCTGACGGCGCGAGGGTACCTTATATTTCCCCTTCATATCAGTCATCCTTGCCGAGAGTGACTTCGTTTCCGAGGAAGTACACGCCCATAGTTCCGGGACCTACCGACGCGCCTACGATAGGACCGATTACCTCGGTAAGAATCGTAGCATCAGCGTCACCAAGCTCGCAAAGCCTTGCGGCTATCTCGGATTTGAAAAGCTCTGCGTCGTCCGCGCAGTCTGCGTGTGCAACGATGATAGGAAGGTCGCTCTTCACGTATCCCTCTGCAAAGCGCTCGGCGGCTCTCTTAATCGACGCGCGTCTGCCCTTTACCTTTTCTACTGCAACGTTCCTGCCCTTCGCATCGCTGATGATGATGGGCTTTACCGAAAGAATGCCGCCAAAGAATGCGCTTGCTGCGGAAACTCTGCCTGCGCGTTTAAGATAGGTAAGGCTGTCAACGCACGCTTCCTGGTGGAAGCAAAGCTTGTTTTCCTCAATCCAAGCGGCAACCTCGTCAACCTCAGCACCTGCCTCTCTCATCATAGAAGCCTTCATTGCAATAAGGCCAAGTCCTGCACAGCTCATAAGAGTATCAATACATATGATTTTTGCCTCGGGATAGTCCCTGAGAACCTCATCCCTTGCAACGTAGCTCGCCTTAACCGATGCGCTGAGCGCCGACGAGCAGGAAACCGAGAGAACTGCCACGCCTTCCTTTGCATAGGACTCGAATACCTTGCGGTAGTCTTCCATATTAGCCTGCGCCGTGATAACGCGCTTTCCGTCGCGCATAAGGTTGTAGAAATCCTTTTGAGAAATTTCCTTGTAATCAAGGTCTGCAACGTATTCCTTATCGTCGCAGCTGAAATGCATAGGCACGTATTCGATGCCGTATCTTTCGCGAAGCTCGCCACTTAAATCCGAGCAAGAGTCTGTGAGAATAACAAACTTATTCATATTCTGATATTCCTTTCGTTTATATATAATATTGTATTATATGACTATAATGATTTACAAAAACAGGGGATTATACCGTCTTTTCCTTTTGCGAAATTCTGATAGCCTGCTTTACCGTGTTAACAACGGTTGTCGAGTTTGCGCTTCCGTGCGCCTTGATTACGGGCTTTTTCGCGCCGAGTATAACTGCGCCGCCCATAGAGTTGAAGTCGAGCGTTGTCATAAGCTCGCCCACCGCACCCTTAAGGTAAGAGAGGTCGGCATCCTTTGGCGCGTGCTTCTTTATAAGACCTATCATTCTTCCGACGATAGCCTTTGCCGTACCCTCAATGCTTTTGAGAAGCACGTTTCCTGAAAATCCGTCTGCCACGATTACGTCAACGTCGCCCGACAGCGCGGTCTTGCTTTCCATATTTCCAACGAAATTAAGCTCGCTTTCACGAAGCTTTACGAAGGCTTCCTTGGACTGATGGTTGCCCTTTTCGTCCTCTGTGCCCACCGAGAGAAGCGCTACTCTCGGGCTCTCAATTCCGTAAACGCTCTGCATATGCTCGGTTGCAAAGCGGGCAAATCGAAGCAGCTGCTCAGGACGGCAGTCCACGTTTGCGCCACAGTCGGAAAGGCAGGTAACACCGCCCTTCTCGTTGGGAAGAAAGGTTACTAACGTCGGTTGGGTATCTCTGTCCTGCCTGCCGAGCAGAAGCACCGAGCCTGCAATAACTGCGCCCGTGTTTCCTGCCGTTATCATTACGGGCACGTCATCGGTGTCACGAAGATAGCGATAGGCTCTGACAAGAGAGGAATCCGATTTCATTCTGATTGCCATAACGGGGGAATCCTCGCCCGTTATAACCTCGGTGGTGTTGAGAAATTCAAGACGGCTTCTGTCGAAGTCCTCGTCCTTCAGAATGTTCTCGATATATTCACGGCTGCCTGCCGCGACGAGCGTTACCTCAGGAATTTCGTTGATTGCAAGCGAAAGTCCTCTGATAAAATCGTCGTGGTTATCACAGCCGAAGCAGTCGATAAGTATTTTCATATATACGTTCCCTTTATTCAAGTATCATTATGTAAGAGTAAACGTCCTGACCGCCTCTTACGGGATAGTATTCGATATTCGGATACTCGTCGCAAACTCGCTTGCCGATAGCATCCATTTCACCGTCGGTGACGTCTGCGCCAAAGAATACTATCATAAAATCACGCTCGTCAGCGCAAAGCCTTCTTGCAAGCGAGAAGAACGCAGCGTCCTTCGTCTTTTCTGCGGTGAGCATGGTTTTCTGAGTGAAGCCGATATAGTCACCCTCTTCAATGTCAACACCGTCAAGGGATACCGTGCGGATAGCGGTTGTTATCATACCCGTCACGCTCGAACCGATAGCGGCGCGCATATCCTCTGCAATGCTCTGCGCGTCCTCTGACGAGTAGTCGAGCATCGAGAGCACGGAATAAGCATCACCGAAGCTCTTTGTTTCGATAACGTGTATCTCGGAATTTTTGTAAATATCGCGTGCGCTGTTTGCCGCCATTATGATGTTGCTGTTGTTGGGAAGCACGAATACGTGGTCGGCATTTACCTCGTCGAACGCCTCGGTAAAGCACTCGACAGAGGGGTTCTGCGTCTGACCGCCCTCGATTACGAGGTCTGCGCCCATTTCGCGGAAGGTATTTATCAGTCCCTCGCCCGTCGCAACGGTAACGAGAGCGAATTTGCGCCTTGCGCGACGCCTTTTGTTTACATCCTTCTTCTTATTCAGCGCAAAGTCCTCGTCGGTTTCGTTGTGCTGAAGCGTCATATTTTCAATCTTGACGGTAAGAAATTCGCCAAATCTCTGGCAGAATTCAAGCACCTTGTAGGGCGTCATAGTATGTACGTGAATTTTAACAACGCTACCCGTCTTGAATGCGGCAATAGAGTCACCGATACCGTTAAGATAGTCGATTATCGTGCTTACCTCAAATTCGCTCGGGTTTTCAACCTTCGAGGACTGAAGCTGAAGCAGAAGCTCGGTGCAGTAGCCAAAGGTCATAACGCTGTCGGCTGTGAATTTAGAGAAGTCAAGCTCTTTTGCCGCAGGCGCGTCACCGTCGGTTGTAAGCTCTATTGCATCGCCTTCCATAGCGGCGAGCATACCCTCGAATATCGCTACAAGTCCTGCACCGCCCGAGTCAACCACGCCTGCCTCGGCAAGCGCGTCAAGCAGGTCGGGTGTTCTGTCAAGCGATGCTTTGAGCTGCTCTACGTAATGACGGAAGAAATCACGAAGCGATACGTTCTCTTCAAGATGTGACATAGCATACTCGGTTGCCTCTCTTGCGACGGTCAGCACCGTTCCCTCGACGGGGGTTGCCACGGCAGAGTACGCCTGACTTACACCCTTGCCGAGCGCTTCGGCAAATACGCTCATAGAAGCCTCGCTGACACCCTCAAGTCCCTTTGCTATACCTGCAAAGAACTGTGAGAGGATAACGCCCGAATTTCCTCTTGCGTTAAGAATCATTCCGTTTGCAAGCGCCTCGGATTTTGCCGATATGGAATCCTCACTCTCGCGTTTGAGGTAGGATATACCGCCCGAGAGCGTCATATACATATTATCACCCGTGTCGCCGTCGGGGATAGGGAATACGTTAAGGTCGTTTACGGTTTTCTTGTTGGATTTAAGACACGCCGCACCCGATGCAGCAAGCTCTTCAAAAAGCTTCGCATCAATCACGGCAGTATTGATTTTGCTCATAAAAATACCCCTTTCGCAACGCATAAAAAACGCATAAATCCTGATTTTACACTATCTATTATACAAATAAAAATAAACTGTAAATAAACTTTCGCATTTTTTACGAGGTTTTTTCCTTGGGGGTGCTTTGACTCCAAAGCACCCCCAACCCCCCGAAAGCATTTATGGGGTGTTAATTGCTGCTTCCATTCCCGAGAAACATTGGTTAGCTATACACGGAATCATTCTACAGGAGAAAAATATGTATTGACATTAGACTATAGCTATGCTATAATGTACCTGCGACGTAAAATCGAATATTCTCACACAAGGGTGTACTATGCCATTTTAGTACTTCCTGTCTTTTCATATTCTTGTGTGAGAGGTTTTGCGTCGCGGCAAAGTGGAGTACATTATGGGGTGCGCTCGCTTTGCGGGCGCATTTTTTATTTGCGCCTTTATTAAATTTGTATTTTTATAATTTATAAAGGAGTAAAAACGAATGAAAAAGTCATTGGTTCTTATGCTTGCTCTCGTTATCTCGCTCTTTGCTGTAGTTGGTCTTACCGCTTGCAACGACATGGAATTTGAGGTAAAGTTTATTGTAGACGGTGTGGTTTACGATACTGTAACGACTGCAGGAAACGAAACGGTTAAAATTCCCGAAAATCCGACAAAGGAGGGCTACACCTTTGGAGGCTGGTATTGGGATAAGGATGTATGGGAGAAGCCATTCACGGCAAATTCCTTGCTCGATGTGCCGTTGTCAAGTGATATGAGTGTATATGCAAAATGGCAGACTGTCACCGAGCCTGCGCCCGATACGCACACACACGCTTTAATTCATCATGCCGAGGTTGCGACAACCTGTCAGGCGGCAGGCTCAATAGAATATTGGTCCTGCTCAGGCTGCGAAAAGCTTTTTTCTAACGCTAACGCTACTACCGAAATTGCTGAAATATCAATCCCCAAAGCATCACATACCTTAGCGTATAGGTCAGCAATCAGTCCCGATTGTATCACTCTCGGTAATATAGAGCATTATATATGTACGGTGTGCGCAAAATCGTTTTCTTATTCCAATCCTACGATAGAAATCTCTGACGTTTCAATTCCCAAAAAACCTCATTCGTTGACCCATAATGCTAAATCGGATGCAACCTGTACTTCCGACGGAACTATTGAATATTGGCACTGCTCGGTATGCGATAAGAATTATTCCGATGCTAATGCTCAAAATGATGTTAGCTCGGTTGTAATACCTGCGGCGGAACACAACGCATCCGCATCATCTGACCTATGCACAAGGTGCGGTTTAGTTTCATTTGGTGGGTTAGTGTTTACCTTGCAAAGCGATAACACCTATGCAGTAACCGATTGTACAGTTGATGCTTCAAGCATAGTAATTCCCGCGACATATAATGACATTTTAGTAACCTCTATCGGTTCTAATACATTCTCTGGTCGAGGCTTGCTTGAGGAGATAACCATCCCGAGCAGTATTATCTCTATCGGCGATTCTGCGTTCTATTATTGCACCTCGCTTGAGGATATAACTATCCCGAGTAGCGTTAGATCTATCGGCAATTCTGTGTTCAGGGGTTGCCATTCACTTAACCTTAATACATATGATAATGCATACTATCTCGGTAATAGTGAGAATCCCTATTTAGTACTTGTTAAGGCTCTGAATACTTCTATAACGTCTTGTGCTATCAATAGTAATACCAGATTTATTGATTGTGCGTTCGAGGGTTGTTCCTCACTTGTGAGTATAACCATTCCGAACGGTGTAACCTCTATCGGTAGTGGTGCGTTCTATGATTGCACCTCGCTTGCGAGCATAACCATCCCGAACAGCGTAACATTTATCGGCGAAGAGGTATTTTCTGGTTGTACCTCGCTTAACTTTAATACATATGATAACGCAGACTATCTTGGCAATAATGAGAATCCCCATTTAGTACTTGTAAAAGTTAAGGATGCTTCGATAACGACTTGTACTATCAATAGTGATGCCAGATTTATTCACTCTCTTGCGTTTGCTTTTTGCAGCTCACTTGAGGAAATAACCATCCCGAGCAGCGTAACTTCTATTGGCTATGGTGCATTTGGTGCTTGCGACTCGCTTGAAGAGATAACTATCCCGAGTAGCGTAACCACTATCGGCTATGGTGCGTTCGTTGAATGCACTTCGCTTACTAGCATAACAATCGGAAGCGATGTAACCACTATCGGCGATTATGCGTTCTCATGTTGCACTTCGCTTACGAGCATAACTATCCCGAACGGTGTAACCGCTATTGGCTCGGGTGCGTTCTCTGGTTGCATCTCGCTTGAGAGTGTGACGTTTGCCGAGGGCAGTCAGCTTACCACTATCGGTGGTGCTGCATTCTCTGGTTGCGCTTCGCTTGCGAGCATAACCATTCCGAATGGCGTAATATCTATCGGCTCTTCTGCGTTCTCTGAATGCACCTCGCTTACAAGTGTGACCTTTGATAATCCTGACGGTTGGTGGTATTCACCGTCAGGCAGCGCAACGAGTGGAACAAGTATATCGTCGACTGAACTTGCTAACACCTCAACCGCAGCGACATATCTTAAATCGACGTATTGCGATTATTACTGGCACCGCAGCTAATCGCAAATAGTTTTAGCAATCTTAAAATAAAACCGAGCCGAGCGGGATTTTCCGCTCGGCTCATAACTTATATAAAATATGCTTTTGTGTTTTTGTTAATTTACAGGCAGCTTTACTGTAAACGTGGTTTTGCCGTCCTCGGATTTTGCATAGACGCATCCGCTATGAAGGGTTACTATTTGCTTGACTATTGATAGACCTATGCCGTTGCCCTCGGTAGAGCGGGATGAGTCGCATTGATAGAATTTTGTGAATATCGCGTCAAGCTCGCCCTCGGGGATAGGCTCGCCCTCGTTGGTGATACCTACGGTGAGGCTCTTTCCGTCATTGGCAAGGTCGATGCGAAGCTCGCTCTTCTCGCTCGCAAACTTAATTGCGTTGTCGATAAGGTTTATAAACACCTGCTTTAACATATCCTCGTTTGCCATCAGGTAATGCTCGTCAAAATCAAGGGATAGAGTGAGCGCCTTTGCCGTCCACTTTTTTTCATAAAGAAGAATGCACGAGCGGATAAGCTCTGACACGTTGATACGCACCTTGTCGGTGAGGATGCTCTGCGACTCTATTTTTGACAGATAAAGCGTGCTTTCGGTCATAGCGCGAAGTCGGTTTGCCTCGGCTTCTATTATATCAAGGTAGTGCTTGCGCTTGGCAGGGGATAGCTTTTCGTTCTTCATAAGTCCGATAAGACCGACGAGAGAAACTATGGGGGTTTTCAGCTCGTGCGAGAAATCATTTACGAAGTCCTGACGAAGTATCTTCGTCTTTTCAAGCTCCTGTGCGAGCGAGTTAAAGGACTTGGATAGGCTCTGCATTCCCTCGTAGCGGCTGAGGTCTATCCTCGTTGAAAATTCACCCTCGGCAAGCTTGGTCATTCCGTCCATAACCGTGTTTATGGGGTTGAACATAAATCGGCTGAGTATGCTTGCAAGTATAAGACCGATAATGGTGCTTGTAAATGCGAAGATAAGTATCCAGTACCACCCCTTGTCCTGAAGCGGCGTCAGGGAAATAATATCAAGGTGCGTAAAGAGAAATTCAAGCGCCGTAGCACATATCAGGGCTACGAGAAGTGCCGCAGCAGTTGAAAGAATGAAGTAAAAATACATTCTTCTTTGCGCGCTGTTTCTTTTGGTTCGTTTTTTCATAATTTCTTCCGATGCAGTTCTTATTTTTGATAATAAGTAAGGCTTGAGTTACATTTCAAGCCTTTTTTATCGCCTTGTAGCCAAGGCCTCTTATGTTTTCTATTTCAAATTCATCAAAGTCCTCGAAGCGCTTACGAAGCCTGCCTATATGCACGGTAACCGTTTCGGGCGTGGTGTCACAGTCAACACCCCATATCTCGTCCATAAGCTGAATTCGCGTGAAGATAACACCGGGGGATGAGAGAAGCTTGTACAGAAGCTGAAATTCCTTTGACGGAAGCTCTATTATCTCGTCACCGCGCTTTACAGTAAAGGAATCGTAATCAAGTGTCACGTCGCCCACCGTAATTTTGCGCTCGTTAACGATGCGGAAGCGGCGAAGCAGAGCCTTGATATGTAGCAGAAGCTCGTCAGGGTCGATGGGCTTTGACATAAAGTCGTCGATTCCTGCGAGGAAGCCGAGCTTTCGGTCCTCGGGAAGCTGCTTTGCCGATACCATAAGGATAGGGAAGTCCTGATTGAACGAGCGAATCTCACGCGTCAGCTCGTAGCCGTTTTGCTTCGGCATCATAATATCCAAAATAGCAAGGTCGATATGCTCGCGCGCGAGAATCTCAAACGCTTCCTCACCGCCCTTGGCGGGGAAGGCAATATAGCCTGCGCTCTCGACGATTTCCTTCATAACGTACCTTACCGTTTTGTCGTCGTCAACGATAAGAATATGGAACATTCAGGGCATCCCCCTTTCTCTACTGGTCTGTTTTGTCGGTAAAATCCGCCTCAATATATTCGCCATACTGAATAGGATTTTTCATAGGTCTTGCTTTAAGAAATGCCGCTACAAAGGATGCGACGCCTGAGATTATAAGCGATAGCGCGCACAGCGTGTAGGCATGCTCTGGCTTCAGGGATAAAAGAAGTATGCCAAGGGCGAGCGTTACGGCATAAATCACGGCAATAATAGCGAGCGTGGGGCGCGAGAGAGGGTTTTTGCCGCTTATTCTGATATAGGTCGGGCTACGGTAAAGCGAGAGTGTGAAAAGACTGCCGCCACCGCTTATTACAAGATAAAGACCTGCAAGGGCGGGAAGAGAAGCGTACGTTGCCTCAGGGCTCGCGATAATTGACGCCGCGAAAAGCATAACGCCAACCGAGATAAATATTGAGAACGCAGAGCCGCCACTGCCTTCAAGCATAAATGCACCCGATATACGTAGCACTGAGTAGAGCAGAAGCAATCCGCTCGTGACAAGCATTGCGACAGTCGCGCCACCCTCTATGGGTGCGAGGCAAAGCGCACCGCAAAGCACCGCTACCGCGGCATAGGTGGGGTAGGTCTTGTTAATTTCAAGAATTTTTTTAAACAGCTTCATTTGAAATATGGCAAGCGATTACCTGCCGCCTTTTCTCTTCTTTTCTTTTTTAGCGCGCTTTTGCTTTTTATCGTCATTGGCTTGCTGCTCAGGTGCGTCAGAGTCGGTGTCGGTGACCTGCGCCACCACCTCGGTTTCGTCAGCGCTCGCGTCCTGCTCGTCTGTACCTGCACCCTGCTCGTCTGCGCTTGCACCCTGCTCGTCTGCGCTCGCGGTGGGCTCGTCAGGCTCTGCCTCGGCTTTTGCTTTGGGCTCTGCCTCGGCTTCCGCACTCGCGCATACTGCCTCGTCTGCCTCTGGTACAGCTTCGCTGTCAGTATATGCTACCTCGTCATTAGCGGGCGCATCCTCTGCTACGCACTCGGCTTCGTTTTTCTCTTCGCTCTGCTCTGCGAGAAGCTTCTTTTCGTTTTCCTCGGTAATTTCCTGACGGATTTCGCGCACCATACGCTTTTCAAAGCCACCTACGTAAAAGGCGCTTATAAGATTTGCGATAGAGTCAACGACCATAGTTACACCGATGATAACGGAAAGAAAATGCTCTTTTCCCTCTGATGCCAGCTGATAGCCGAACTTAATTGACGTGAAGCCACCAACGATAACGAGCAGGGCGGGAATGACCATAAGCCACCAGCTAACGAGCTTGTATCTCTTTGACATAGCGGCGGTGTTAAGCTTAAACGAGCCGTCGATGATAAGGAACAGACCGATAAGAGATGAAATAACGTCGATTGCGCCGTCGCGCATAATTGCTGTGACTATACCGCATACGATACACATAAGTGCAATGCTTATTTTGAATACGTACTTTCCGCCGCGCTTCTTATCGGCTATTGCAATTACCGCGGAAAACGCGCCGTAGACGGCGAGCAGAATTCCGATTATAAGAGCGAGGGTTGAAAGAGTTTCACGGAATGCGACGAAGCACACGCCGATAGCCGCAAGCATCAGAAACAGCAGTATATAGCCCCATCTGAATGAAGTGATTTTGCTTTTCATAAACATTTCTCCCAAAATAATAAAGCCTTGTGCGCCAAAGGGCGCATTTAAGTAAGAACATTATACATCATAAAAATGCTTTTTGTCAAGCAACGCGCGGTTGCATAAGATGAGTTGCGTATATTATTTTTATCATAATCTAACGTAAATTATTGACAATAAGTGTAATTTATGGTATTATATCCATAAGGGATAACCTTAATCTATTAAAAGGAGTTTTTTTGTATGAAATGGTTTAGCAAGCAGTCAAAGCTCGTTCAGGTTCTTCTTCTTCTCATTCCCGTTGTTAACTGGATTACCGAGCTTGTTGTAAGATGGTCCACCTGGAATAAAAAGGGCGGTCTTTTAAGACTCATCATCTGCCTTGTAGTTACCTTCGGCGGTATTGTTATCGGTTGGCTTGACGCTATCTGGGTTCTTCTCACAGGACACCTTCTCCTTCAGTAAGAGCGTTCCTACTCTGACTCTTTCAGGTACTTAAAAAACTATTAGCGTGATACTCTTAATCGGGTATCACGCTAAATTTATACTTTCTGTTCGTGATGTTTTTGCTGACGCAAAAGTGAAGTTGTGTTATACACAGTGAAGCTGCGTAGCCTAAGCTCGCAGTGAAGTTAAGCTTGCCTATCACTTCGCCATCAGGCGAAACTTCACTCACGAAGTCAACTTCACTATCGAAGATAACTTCACTTGCCGCAGGGCAAACTTAGTTGGCGTGATTTGTCCGCCTGGGACATCACGCCGTGGGGCTTGCAATTTTTCTTGTTTTGTGATAGAATATCCCTATCATTTCTCTAAAGGAAGGACGTAAGCATTATGAATGAAACGGTAAAGCAGAGCGGTTTTGTGTACCGTTTTACCAGGCTTCTGACTAAAATATACAGCGCCGCCGTGTTCAAAAAGCGAGTGATAAGAAACGAGCTTCGCGGCAAAAAGGGTCCCTTCGTTATTATTGCCAACCACCAGTGCGCGTTGGATTTTGTAAATATTATGTCGGCGGTAAAGCAGCCTCTCTTTTTTGTTATAAGCGATTCCTTTTACCGCACGATGCCCGTAAAGGGCGCGATGACGAAGCTCGGTGTTATTCCGAAGCGACAGTTTGAAACGAGCGTCATTGATATGCGAAAAATGAAATCTGTAATCGAGGCGGGCAAAAATCTCGTTATTTATCCTGCGGGTCTTATGTGCGAGGACGGTCTGTCAACCCCGATACCCGAGGCAACCTTCCGCTTTTTGAAGTGGCTCGGTGTGGATATCTATATGGCAAGAAGCTACGGAAGCTACTTCGTTATGCCGAAGTGGACGAAGGGCACGCGCAAGGGCCGTGTTGATATTGATATTTACAAGCTCTTCGACAAGGAAGAGCTGATGAAATTAAGCAACGACGAGCTTGCGGCTCGCGCTACGCAGGCGCTTGACTTTGACGCGTATATTGATCAGGAACAGCGCCACTTCAAATACAAGGGCGCAGACAACGTTGAGGGACTTGAAAACGTGCTTTACCTCTGCCCTCACTGCAAGCGTGAGTTCACTATGGCGGTAAGAGATAAAAGCGAGATATACTGCACCGAGTGCGGATATGCCGAGAGGTCTGACGAGTACGGCTTTTTGCATAAGACGTCAGAGGTCGGCGAGGAAATCCGCTACGTATCCGACTGGTCGAGGCTGATTTCGGGTGAGCTTGAAAAGAGTATTGAAAGTAATGGCTTTGAGCTTTCCGATGAGTGCGAGCTCTATGCGATAGACGACTCGGTTAAGAAGTACGTCAGGTGCGGCGAGGGTGTTGTTACAATGCGCGATGGCGAAATTTCGCTTAAAGGCACTGACAATGGTGCCGAGGTTGGTTTCACCGTATCTGCGCTTCACTATCCGTCAGTTCCGTTTTCACCGGGTGTATATATCGAGCTTCAACACACGGAAAAGTCTTACAGATGCCACCTGAAGCACGGCGAGCTTGCACAGAAGTTTGTCAACGCGATAAAGCTTATGCACGTCCGTGATATGAAGAAAATTAAAGAGCAAACCAAAAAGAAGATATAACAAAATCAGACCGACTGCAAGATAGAGAAGTCGGTCTGATTTTTATTGCAAAAAGCAAAGTGCAGTTGTCAATATTAACTATTAAGCAGGAATATCGCAAGGTTAAGGTAGGTTGCAAACGCCACCCAAGCGATATAGGGGATTTGCAGATATGCGCTTATTTTATCGAGCTTTACATAGCGCACCACGGTTGCTATAATAAGCGCGAGCAGGAAGAGAATCCACACGAATGACACGAGAAAAGCGCCAAAGTTAAAGAATATCACACTCCAAAGAAAATTCACCGCAAGGCTCATACCGTAAACCGCGAGCGCATCCTTTACCTCGGCAGGATTTTCTTTTTTCACAAGCCATATTCTTGCTGCCGATATGCCCATAAGAATATACAGGATACCCCATACAATAGGGAAGAGGATAGCAGGCGGAGATAGCGGGGGCTTTACTATTTTATCGTAGATATCCATACTGCCGCGCGTGACTATGGCAGAAATAATTCCTACGCCAAGGCTGATTATGCAGGATACGATATACGGAAGATATTTTTTTATAAAATTCATAATTCTCATTATAATTCACCGATGCCTTTGTTTTGTTTATTTTATGCACTGCCGCGCACTGTATATACCTTGATATTTGAAAAAATATTGATTTCATAAAAATTTATGGTATAATAGTTACACGGGCTCGCTCTCGCTGTGAGCGAGCAAAAAAGCAAAGCCTTATAAATCTTTGATTTACCGTGTAACTATTGTCAAAAAGGCAGGCTGTGCCGATGCACAGCCGAGCGGTTTTGCATAACCGCTCCGGAGCACTCACTGCGTTAGTGCTCTGACAAGTCTTTTATGGTATAATATAATAAGTGAATTTAAGGAGCTTTTACAATGCAGATTAAAAGGGCGCTTTTTCAGGACATTGATATAATTGAGGACATCTACGCGCAGGGGCGCGCGTTTATGCGTTTGAGCGGAAACCTTGAACAGTGGCAGGGCGGATATCCGCAAAGAGAGATTATACTTGCCGATATCGAATCAGGCTGCTTATACAAGGTATGTGATGACGGTGACGATACACCTATCGCGGTCTTTTTCTTTAAGATAGGTGATGACCCTACCTATCTGAGAATATACGGCGGCGAGTGGCTTGAGCCTGAGCGCGAGTACGGTGTCATACACCGAATTGCTCTGTCGCAGAGGGCGCACGGCAGAGGCGTTGGAAGGCTTTGCTTCGATTATTGCTTCGGCATAATTCCAAACGTGAGAATTGACACGCATAGGGATAATTCACCTATGAGAAAATCGCTGGTTAAGGCAGGCTTTTCCGAGCGCGGAACAATTTACCTCGCCTCGGGCGCAGAGAGAATTGCCTATCAGAGGGTATAGTGCGTGAGCGTTATATTTGCGCTTGACATACGCGTGGGCGTATGATAAAATATTAGAGTATAATAAACCTTAAAGCCAGAGGACACAGACACCGAAAATGTACAGCGCGACAGACGATAACGCCAAGCCTTCTGCGCTTAGAATAACCTATTAAAGTGAGGAATGAAAAATGAGCTACAAAATTGAAACAAAATGCGTTCAGGGCGGCTACACCCCGGGTAACGGTGAGCCAAGACAAATCCCGATAATCCAGTCCACAACCTTCAAGTATGCGACGAGCGAGGATATGGGCAAGCTTTTTGACCTTGAGGCGAGCGGATACTTCTACTCGCGTCTGCAGAATCCTACCTGCGACACCGTTGCCGCAAAGATATGCGCCCTTGAGGGTGGAAGCGCGGCTATGCTTCTTTCGTCAGGTCAGGCGGCATCCTTCTTTGCTGTTTTCAATATTGCATCTGCGGGTGACCACGTCGTTTCCTCGTCGAGCATTTACGGTGGCACGTATAACCTCTTTGCCGTTACGATGAAGCGTATGGGCATTGACTTTACCTTCGTTAATCCCGATTGCAGCGAGGAAGAGCTTGCGGCGGCTATCAGACCTAACACCAAGGCGGTGTTCGGTGAAACTATCGCAAACCCCGCTCTCACCGTGCTTGATATTGAAAAGTTTGCGCGCGTAGCGCACGCCGCAGGCGTACCGCTTATCATAGACAACACCTTTGCCACCCCCGTAAACTGCCGTCCATTTGAGTTCGGCGCTGATATCGTAACGCACTCTACGACCAAGTATATGGACGGTCACGGCGGCGCGGTAGGCGGCTGCATCGTTGACTCGGGCAGGTTTGACTGGATGGCGCACAAGGACAAGTTCCCCGGTCTTTGCACACCCGACGATAGCTACCACGGCATCACCTATGCCGAGCGCTTCGGTAACGAGGGCGCGTTTATTACCAAGGCAACCGCACAGCTTATGCGTGACTTCGGTAGCGTACAGTCACCGCAGAGCGCGTTCCTTCTCAACCTTGGACTTGAGTCGCTTCACGTAAGAATGGAACGTCATTGTCTTAACGCAACAAAGGTTGCCGAGTTCCTCGAAGGACACGAGAAGGTTGCGTGGGTGAACTATCCCGCGCTTAAATCGAGCAAGTATTATCCCTTGGTAGAAAAGTATATGCCAAACGGCACCTGCGGTGTCGTAAGCTTCGGCATCAAGGGTGGAAGAAGTGCCGCAGAGCGCTTTATGAAAGAGCTTAAAATTGCCGCAATTGAAACGCACGTTGCAGATGCGCGCTCTTGCTGTCTGCACCCTGCAAGCTCGACACACAGACAGATGTCCGACGAAGAGCTTGCTGCGGCAGGCGTTCCGTCCGACCTTGTTCGTTTTTCCTGCGGAATTGAGAGCTACGAGGACCTTATAGCAGATATTTCCGCCGCCCTTGACAAGGCTTAATTCAAAGATAAAGGTTAAGGTATTAAAATGCCGATTAAAATTCCAAACAATCTTCCTGCCGCTAAAATTCTTGCAGACGAAAATATCTTCGTAATGCAAGAGGACAGAGCGCAGACGCAGGACATCCGTCCTCTTAAAATTCTTCTTCTAAACCTGATGCCGAAGAAAATAGAAACCGAAACGCAGTTTTCAAGGCTACTCGGAAACACCTCTCTTCAGGTCGAGCTTGAGCTTATCCATACCAAAAGCCATATCGCAAAGAATGTTGCAGAAGAGCATCTGCTTGCGTTCTACAAGACCTTCGACGAGATAAAGGACAACAACTACGACGGCTTCATAATTACCGGCGCACCGGTCGAGCATATGGAATTTGAAGAGGTTGAGTATTGGGATGAGCTCGTCAGCATTATGGAATGGTCAAAGACGCACGTTCATTCAACGCTTCATATCTGCTGGGGCGCTCAGGCAGGACTTTATTACCACTTCGGTGTTAAAAAATATCCGCTTGATGCAAAGCTCTTCGGTGTATTTCATCATAAGGTGGACTATAAGAGGTCTATTCTTTTCCGTGGCTTTGACGATGATTTCTTCGTTCCGCAATCAAGGCATACCACAGTAAAGCGCGAGGATATTGAGGCGGTGCCCGCTCTTAAAATACTTTCAAGCTCTGATGAGGCCGGTGTATATGCCGTCGCAACCAAGCACGGAAAGCAGATATTCATTACGGGACACAGCGAGTACGATCCCGATACCTTAAAGGGTGAGTACCTTCGTGACCTCTCACAGGGCAAGCCGATAAGCATACCGAAAAACTACTTCCCCGACGATAATCCAAAGCGTCAGCCCGTCGTAAGATGGCGCGCCCATGCTAACCTGCTATTTTCAAATTGGCTCAATTACTTCGTCTATCAGACAACACCTTACGATATAAACAAAGTAAGTAAGGGCAAGAAATAACGGCAGAACTATCTACTGTTGAGTGCATACAATAACGGTATGAATTAAGTGTTTGTCATAAAACAGTCTGTTCCATTTCGGAACGGACTGTTTTTATATTCTTTTTGCACCACTGACGAATAGTCGGTGACGTTTAAATTATCATCGAACGCTACGATATCTGCATCGTGTCCCTTATCAGCCCACTCTTTTCGCTGAGCCCCATAATGTCTGCGGTTGAAATGTCAGCTTTGTCGTTCTCGCGTGCGCGTGCTCGTAAATTGAATTATATCACCGAGTTTTTTTAATTGATAAGGCTACGCTGAGAGAGGTTTGTTAAGTGTAAAAAACTATCCGATACCGACAAAAAATAAAAATATAAAAAATTTTTCAAAAAGGTATTGACAAACAAAAAATGTTTTGCTATACTATATGAGCGTGTTACGGAAGGTTAGCTCAGTTGGGAGAGCATCTGCCTTACAAGCAGAGGGTCACAGGTTCGAGCCCTGTACTTTCCACCATTGGAATTATTCCACCATTGGAATTTCATTCCACCAAGGATTTCATAGTTCCTATGCAATCCAACGATTGGGGATATGGCTTGGTAGCTCAGTTGGTTAGAGCGCTAGCCTGTCACGCTAGAGGTCGTGGGTTCGAGCCCCATCCGAGTCGCCATCCCTATTCGCCTCTGTAGCTCAGTTGGTAGAGCAGAGGACTGAAAATCCTCGTGTCGTTGGTTCGATTCCGACCGGAGGCACCATTTATGCGGATTTAGCTCATTTGGTAGAGCGCAACCTTGCCAAGGTTGAGGTGGCGGGTTCGAGCCCCGTAATCCGCTCCAAAAAAGAAGCAGACTTTCATAGTCTGCTTTTCTTTTTTGGAGCTTGATAGGGCTCTGCAAAAAACAACATCAGGTGTTTTTTGCACAGAGCCCCAGCATTTGCGACGCAAATGCGGCGCAATCTCGCGAAGCGAGTTGCATATTATCAACGCTCTGACGGACCTTGATGCTTTTTATCGAAATTTCCCAATTAAAATTTTAGATAAAAAGGGCTTGACAAAAGCTTTTTCCTTTGTTATAATATATAAGCACAAATGGAATACGGTGCCATAGCCAAGTGGTAAGGCAAAGGTCTGCAACACCTCTATCCCCAGTTCAAATCTGGGTGGCACCTCCAAAAATTAAAGCGACCTTTCGAGGTCGCTTTAATTTTTATCCAAGCCGACGAAGGAGGCTTGGTATATAATCAATGCGCTTGTGCATTGTATGTAATTGCGACGAAGTCGCGCATGGCATCACGCGTAAGCGTGTATGTTTCGTCGCCTTGATAACATACAACGCTCTGTGTTGATTCCATACCGCCTACGGCGGATTACATTCAACGCTTTGCCTTTATTTGAAGGCAAAAAGCAATAGCCGTTCGTTTTAAGGCGGTTAAGAATAAGGGCTATCTCAAATGCTATAAAATCTGCATTTGAGATAGCCCCTTGATTTTTACAGGAAAGCCTGCTTTATAGCAGACACTACCTTTGAAGTGTTTTTATAAAATAAGAGTTGCTTCGCTACACGCGCTTTAGTTCCAAGGAATAACTTTATCGATAACTATTTTGTCCGCGATAGACTGAAGAAGTGCCGCATCTGCTTGGGCGAGCGTATCGCAGGGCAGCTTCGTTGCAGTGGTGTTGTAAATCGTTGAGAACATTACGCTTGCAACAAGGTATGCACCGAGGGTACTGGTATGCGCGTTATCCGAGCCCCAGAGCGAAATGGCGCTATGATTCTTGATAGCGTAAGCAAAGGCGCGGTTTACGTAGGCGCAGGTTGCACCGTTACTGGCGGCTATACCCGTAAACAGCTCGTCATACGCCTTACACTGGTCAAACGGCACTCTTCCGGCAGAATTTCTTCCGTAGGGCGGACGAACGTAGATATAGGTTTTTCCGCCTGTTGCCTTTATGGCATCGGAAAGCTTTTTACACGCCTCGGTTGATGCCTTACTGTTTGCATCGCTGGCGACACAGTTTCCGTTGTCCTGAAGGAATACGATATCGTAGCCCTTGGCAATCTCGGCATATACCGTTTTTCCGTGCTCGGTGGTTTTGTCGGCGTGCTCTGGTAAGGTGGCTCCGCCTTTGGTGATGGATTTGACTGTCATATTATAGCCTGCTTCTGCAGCTAATCGCTGAAGAAGTGCAGGGACGTTGTTGGTTGAGGTTGCACTGTTTCCTATAAATAAGATTTTCGTAGTTTTTCCCGAGGCATTCGGGCTAAGCTCGTTTATGACTGATTTGACCTCGGACTCTGAGGTCGTTATTTTGAGGTTTGAAAAGGTTGCATCTATGTACTGTGCAACGGTGATTGTAGGTGTGGTTTGCCCAAAACTCGTTGAATACGAGGTGATAAATTCGTATTCCTCGCCTTTTTCCTTAGTGTAGAAGAATATTTCACCGTTGTGATAAATAAAAGTGAAATCAATCTGCCACACCTTGTCGGCTTTGTAGGTTTCGCTTATGTGCTGGTTTGCGCTTCCTTCGGGAGTTTTTACGCCGTTTACGCAAAGTTTTCTCCACACTCCGTTAGAGCCCGTGGGATTTTTATTGACTATGATATTAGTGTAGTTGTCCGCGTCCTTCTTTGCCGTAAAATGTATATGTCCCGATTTGTCAGTACCCTTGGTGGAAAGAATTCCGCTTATCGCCCAGGCGTTTCCCGAAAGATGGTTTCCGTTGTGATAGAATTCAAACGAGGGCTTATCAGTGTTGCTGTCACTTTGGCGAATCGCAATCGTACCCGCCTCGCGGTTTTCGGTAATCTTTGATGAATTTTGTGCGTTTCCTATCAGAGCATCGTAGTATTTTGTCGTGAACCTATTGTAAAAGGTTTCGGTTTTTGCGCTGTCGTCCTCGTACTCTATGTTCCTAATCTCGGCTATCATATACTGGCTTCCCATAAGAACAAGCTCCGAGTCGCTTATACCGTCGACGGCTCTTCTGTATATCATCTTGCCGTCAAGCAGCATCGCAACCGAGTTGCCGTATACCGCAACGCCAAGCTTTATAGGCGTACCCGTGTAGTTGTTTATTACGCTATGTTGAAGTCTGTTCTTTGCCTCACCTCCGTCCGCGTAATCGCTGAAAACGGAAAACGAGGTCGTAGAGGTTGCCTCTATACCAAAGCGCACGTAGGTGCTGCCCTTCTTTGCGATAAGATAGAAGCCACCGTCCTTTATAACGCGTGGTATGGTTACCTCGGCGTTAAAAAAGTAGTCAACCATAAGAGGCGTACCCTCGGGAAGAATGAAGGCAGCGTCGCCATTCGTGAGCGTTTTCGTAACGAATGCACCCTGTTCCTCGTTCCATCTATATCCGTTGGCAATGCCCGCCGTACCGCCCGAATACTTGCCGAAGCTTACCGTTGCTTTGTTGGTGTTTGGCTTGGTGTCAGTGTCGTTATCAGGGGTGGTATCCGGCTCTTGCGGCTCTTGAGGCTCTTGAGGCTCTTGAGGATCCTGAGGCTCTTGAGGCTCCTTCTGGTCATCATCGGTTTTGTTGCATGCTGTCAAAACGAATGCAAATGCAAGACAAAGAATTAAAAGGAAAATAACTGATTTTTTCATTTTTCCCTCCTATTTTAAATATTTACAGTTGTATTATAACACCTTATAAATATAAAAGCAATATTTTTTTGGTTTTTTTTAGTCATATTCTCTAAAAATCCCCCAAAATAGTCTTTGAGTGTTATAGGGGGCGTTTTGGCTGCCAAACGCCACTTAATTCTTTGTTATACTCTTAATTCTGCTTGTTACAAGGGTTTGGGATTAGCCCGTATTTGTGTTTGACCTGTCAAATGAGATGCCGGCACTTTTTTCAAAACACCAATTCTGCACTAAGAACATCACCCGTAGCCTTCATAAAATTTTTACCTTCCACCGCCTTTCGGTATAATGCTGCTACCAAGCCGAGGTTTTTTGCAAAAATTAATAATCCGAACATCCGGATTGGTTTGTTGCTCTAAAAGCTAAACGATAAACGAAGCTTAACGTGAAGATACCTAAAGTAGTAAAAAAAATAAAAAAGCTTACTTGAAATTCGTATTCTTGTGTGATAGAATATAATAGGTATTATATGGGCATACGGCGGTCGCTGTTACTGAGGATGTATGCTATGGATTTTTTTAGGGGGTAAATTATGCAGCAAATGAGAGATAAGCTTTCAGAGTCGCTGTCCTCTGTCTTGCCTATTGCGCTTATCGTGTTTGCACTATCGCTGACACTGATACCGCTTACGGTAGGCTCGATGCTTATGTTTATTATGGGCACAGCACTTTTGGTTGTGGGTATGAGCCTTTTTACTATGGGTGCTGAAATGTCTATGCAGCCGCTCGGTGCAAAGCTCGGCTCGACGATGGCATCGACGGGAAAAATATGGCTTATCGCGCTCATAAGCTTTATAATAGGTATAATAATCACGATATCCGAGCCCGACCTTCAGATACTTGCAGAGCAGGTGCCCGGCATTGAGAATATGGTGCTTATTCTTACTGTATCAATAGGCGTAGGTATCTTCCTTATCTTCGGTGTCCTTCGTATAGTATTTGGTGTTGAACTCAACATATTGTTAATAATATTTTACATAACTGCGTTTGTTCTCGCATTTTTCCTGCCTGAATTTTTCAGACCTCTCGCGTTTGATTCGGGCGGTGTTACGACGGGACCTATGACCGTTCCGTTCATTATGTCTATCGGTGCCGGCGTAAGCACGGTTCGCAGAGGTAAGGGCAGCGGTGACTCATTCGGTCTTACCGCGCTTGCTTCGGTAGGTCCTATAATCGCAACGCTTGTGCTTGGTATCATTATTAAGGTTCAGGGCGGTGACTACGAGTACGTCGCACCCGAGGTGCCTGCGACCACGCAGGACGGAATGCTCTCGTATCTTGAGGGAATTTCGCATCATCTTCCCGACGTGCTTGTTGCGATAGCGCCGATGATTATTTTTACCGTTATCTTCCAGCTTGTAGCAAGACCTTACTCGAAAAAGCAGCTTATCCGTATCGGTGTTGGCTTTGCATACGTCGTATTCGGCTTGTCGCTGTTTATCACGGGCGCAAACGAGGGCTTCCTTCCAACGGGCGCAGAGCTTGGAAAGCAGCTTGCATCACTTTATTCGGGCGCACTTCTTATTCCCGTAGCAATGCTTCTCGGCTTCTTCATCGTTAAGGCAGAGCCTGCGGTTTACGTTCTTAACCGTCAGGTTGAAAAAATGACGGCAGGTGCCGTGTCGGGCAAGACGACGGGGCTTGGACTTTCTCTCGGTGTGGCGGCGGCGCTCGGTCTTTCCGCGCTTCGCGTTATGACGGGAATACCGATTATGTACATTCTCATCCCCGGCTATATTATCGCAATAGGACTGACGTTCTTCGTGCCGAAGCTCTTCGTGGGTATCGCGTTCGATTCGGGCGGCGTTGCCAGCGGTATTATGATGAGCGCCTTTGTTCTTCCGCTTGCTACGGGCGCGTGTATGGTTCTTGGCGGCGCGGACAGCGTTATGACCGACGCCTTCGGCTGTGTTGCCTTCGTTGCGATGGCACCCATTATCGCAATAGAGGTGTGCGGTCTTGTGTATAAGATTAATTCAAAGAAGAATGCAAAGCGCTTTATTTCGGTAACGGAGAGCTTTGTTGAGTACGAATATTCAAGAGAGAGGAGATACTCGGGCTATGGCGAGAAGAGCGAAGCAGAAGAGGGTTAAGCTTCTTATCGGTATTATTAACAGCGCCGATGCCGAGGCATTTGCAGAGTCTGTCGGAACGGAGTGCACCTCGCTCAACTTTTCGGGAATGGCACTTGGCACTGCCTCGTCAAACCACCTGAGCTATTTCGGTATCAATGAGATAGAGAAAAAGACGGTGTTCTCTCTCATTCCCGATTATAAAGAGCATCAGGTGCTTCTTGCCGTGGCGCATGCACTGAAGCTATATCTTCTTGGTCGCGGTATTGCGTTCACTCTGCCGCTAAGCTCGGTTTCCGACGTTATAGCCGGGGTAGTGCTTCAGTCACCCGAGCGCGCAGATAGCGACGGACAAAAGAAAAGACGAGTATCTAAAAAGGAGAAAAACACTATGCACGAGCTTGTTGTTGCAGTAGTAGATCAAAAATATACCGAGGTTGCTATCGAAGCGGCACGTGCGGCCGGTGCTACGGGCGCTACCGTTTTCCACACGAGCAGTATTGCAAACGAGGCATTTGAGCAGAAGCTCGGCACGAGCTTTTCCACCGAAACCGATACGGTATTCTTTCTCACCTCGTTTGAGTACAGAGTGAAGATTATGGAAGCCGTTCGCGACGCGGCAGGTCTTAAAACCGAGGGCGGCGCGGTTATATTCTCGCTTCCCGTTGATGACCTCGTAGGTATCGGACGCTTTGAAGAGCACGAGGGATAATTTTTTCTGACATAAGAATAAAATCAAAGCAGCTATATAATAATTTTTAGAAAAGCAAATTGAGGTTTAAGATGCGTAGAACTAAAATCGTAGCAACTCTCGGTCCGAGTACAGAGAGTGAGGAAATGATAGAAAGGATGCTCACGGCGGGCATGAACGTGGCGAGATTTAATTTCTCACACGGCACTCATGAGTATCACAAGAAAATGATGGAAAGGCTTCGCGGTGTCCGTGACAGAATGAAGCTTCCCGTTGCGGTGCTTCTTGACACCAAGGGCCCTGAAATCAGGCTCGGGCTTATCGAGGGCGGCAAGGCAAGGCTCAGCCGTGGCGCAAAATTTATCTTAACCTCGCGCGAGGTTGTGGGAAGCTCGTCAGAGGCATCAATTTCTTACGCGCCACTTGTCAGTCAGATTAAAGAGGGAACGACGATTCTTATTGACGACGGAAGAGTGAGGCTCACCGTTAAGGAAACCACCGAAACCGATATTATCACCAAGGTTGAGGTCGGCGGTGTTATTTCTGACCGCAAGAGTATAAATATTCCAAACACTAAAATCGAGATGCCTTACATAAGTGAGGCTGACGAGCGCGATTTGCTCTTCGGTATTGAGATGGACGTTGACTTCGTTGCCGCATCCTTTGTCACCTGCAAGGAAAACGTTATTGAGCTTCGCAGATTTCTTGACTATCACGGCGGCCACACCATAAAAATTATCGCAAAGATAGAGAATATGGAGGGCGTTAAGAACTTCGAGGAAATTCTGCGCCACTGTGACGGCATTATGGTCGCGCGAGGCGATATGGGTGTTGAGATAGAGTTTGAGCGTCTGCCCGGCATACAGAAGCGCTTTATAAGAAAGTGCTACTCGGCAGGTAAAATGGTTATCACCGCAACCCAGATGCTTGAGTCTATGGTGCACAGCGAAACCCCTACAAGAGCAGAGATTACCGACGTTGCAAACGCAGTTTTCGACGGAACGAGCGCAGTTATGCTTTCGGGCGAAACGGCTACGGGCGACCACCCCGATCTTGCCATCCGCGTTATGGCGAAGATAGCAGAGCAGGCGGAAACCGACGCTATTGATATGGGCGCATACGCAGGAAGAAGCTATGAGAACGAGTCGCGCGACATAACCAACGCGCTTTGCGATGCGGCTGTTACCACCGCGCGTGACCTTAACGCAGACCTCATAATAGCAGTAACGAAATCGGGTCACACGGCAAGACGCGTGTCAAAATTCCGTCCCGAACAGCCTATTATTGCCGCGACACCCGAGAAAAAGACCTTTTATCAGCTGGCGCTCACGTGGGGCGTGCTTCCCGTGCTGTCGCTCTCGCAAAACGATGAGGAAACACTCTTCCGTCACGCAATCGACTGTGCAAAGCTTGTAGGGCTTGCATCGGTTGGTGACAGAGCGGTAATCACCGCAGGTGTTCCGCTTAATCTGTCTGGAACTACTAATCTTCTTAAGGTAGAAGTAGTAAAGTAAGATTTATTCATTTTGAGTATTGACCTTGTAATATTAAAATATTTCTAACAACAGTTTTCAAAGGAAGTGCTTAAAATGAGAAAACTTTGCAGATTATTATTTTCAAGATATGCTATATCTGCACTAATAATTCTTTTGTATCTGGTCGCGGTTACGCTGCTTTTGGCGTATTCCGCGGCCGCTTATTTTTGGTTTGCGGCGCTTGGGGCTATCGTTGATATTTTTATAATATTAAGCCTTGTCAACCGCGATACTAATCCTGAATTTAAGGTTTCGTGGCTGATTATAGTGACGCTTGTGCCCGTGTTCGGCGCTGTGCTTTATCTTATATTCTACCGAGGTCGCGCCCCGATGCACGAGGCTCTGCAAATCAACGCCGTCAGCGATACCGTTTCGAATTTCGATAATGCCGACAGCACGCACCTTTCGTCAAATTATGCCGCACTTAACGACCTTGCAGGCGTTAGCCCCGAGTATGCCGGACACGCGCTCTCTATCCTGCGCCTTGATAAGCTTGCTAAAATTTATAAGGGGACACAGTGCAAATATTACCCGTCAGGGGCGAGTATGTTCGCGGATATGAAGGCGGCAATACTCGGCGCGCGAGAGTATATTTTTCTTGAATATTTTATCCTCTGCGAGGGGCAGATGCTTTCAGAGCTCACCGAGCTTCTTATCGCGAGGGCGAGGGATGGAATTGACGTAAGACTTCTGTATGACGATATAGGAAGCATGAGCGGTGTGCCAGAGAGCTTTGATAAGAAAATGCGTGAGGCCGGCATATCCTGCTTCCGCTTTGCCAAGGTAACACCAAGAGTAAGCTCGGTGCATAACAACCGCGACCACAGAAAAATCTTCGTTGTTGACGGATGTGTCGCCTTTACGGGCGGTGTGAATATTGCCGACGAATATATCGGCAAGGTCGAGCGCTTCGGGCATTGGAAGGACGGTGGCGTGCGTGTCACGGGTGATGCTGCGCTCGGGTTTGTCAGACAGTTTCTGTCACTCTACGACTTCACCTCAAAAACCGTAAGCGACTATGCAAGACTGCTGAATACGCGAAGAACCGACGCTACGGTTAACAAGAGCGACGGTGGCTACTTTATACCCTTTGGCTCGGGCCCGTATCCCGTGTATCGCGAGTCGGTGGGCAAGCGTGCTATCGTTGATACGATAAACCGCGCGCGAAGCTACCTTTATATAACTACGCCTTATCTCGTGATAGATTACGAGCTTACCGAGGCACTTCGCTCTGCCGCCCTTCGCGGTGTTGACGTGCGGATAATAACACCGTCGGTTCCGGATAAGCCGACGGTAAAGCTTATGACGAAGAGCTCTTATCTGTCGCTTATTAAAGCAGGGGTGAGAATATTTGAATATTCGCCCGGCTTTATGCACGAGAAGCTGCTTCTTGCCGACGGTGAGTGCGCTATACTCGGAACGATAAATCTTGATTACCGAAGCCTTGTGCATCATTACGAGAACGCGCTGTGGATATACGCATCACCCGTGCTTCGCGATATGAGGCGCGGCTTTATGGCGAGCCTTAGTGCGAGCCGAGAGATAGATGAAAGGGCGGCTCGACTTAAGCCCCACGAGCGTGCGGTGCGTTATCTTGTGAGAATTTTCGCCCCTCTTTTGTAAAATAAAAAAAGCACTTAACTGCGCTACGCTATGTAGCAGTAATTAAGTGCTTTTGCGTTATATGTAAATAACAATTTGCAAATGCTTTGCTTTTGCGTCGTTTTTTGATTTCTATACCTTAAATCTTCTTGCGAATGTGCATCTTTTGCAAAGAGGCTCTACCGCCTCGCGTCTTGCGAAGCCGTCTTTTATTTTCACCGCTCGCTCACCGCCCAGGATTTCATCAAGCGACATATCAAATATGTTCCCAAGCGGCATATCGCCGTCGGCATCAAGACAGCAGGGAACTACCGTGCCGTCTGCGAGAATTGCCGCCTGAGAGGATAGCGCGTGACAGTAAAGCCGTGAGCGTTCATCGCCCGTGCTCTCGGCTGGCCACTCAAATATCTCGCCGTACTCAATGAATATCCGCTCACCGATGCGAAAGCCGCCGCGATGCCTTTTCCACTCTGAGCCGAGGCGCTCTTCAATGATTTTTTTAATGCGGGAGTTTTGCGTATTTTTACCGCTTCGTATCTCGCTGTCGAGATTCCATAGGCGCATTACGGTGAATATTCCTGCCTCTGCCGCGCGCTTAGCGAAATCGCATACGGACGCCGTGTATAAATCAATATCCGAAATTCCGCTTCCCTCGGGTGAATGAAGTGACACCGATACCTTGTGAATGCAGTCTGCGTGACGAAGAAGCACCTCGCTACGCGTGTCAAGCAGAGTTCCGTTTGTCGTTATGCAAGCGCGCATGCCAAGCTCGGAAGCTGTTGTGAGAATATAATCAAGCTCGGGGTGAAGAAGCGGCTCGCCAAGAACGTGAAGATAAACGAAGCCAACCTTGCCTGCAAGTGATTTCAGCACGCGAGTGACCTCGTCCTTCGTCATTACTCGCTTTTCTCTTTTCGTTCCGACGCAGAACGAGCAGCGCAGATTACAGATGTTTGATATTTCAAGATATACGCGCTCAAGAAGCACGTCGCTGTTTTTCATATACATATCCCCCTCGGTCAGTTATTCAATTTTACTCTATACTCGGGGCGCTTGTCAAGCGCAGCGATAAGTGATTTGTGTATTTTATAGGTAAATTTACTGATAATTTTAGGGAAGTTTGTCGGTTTATTTTATTGACATTTGTATAGGGAAGTGCTATAATATAAAAAATAAAGAATTCGAGCGTGCGCCTGAGGGCGGGAAAGGAGTTAACTATGATTAAGCTTTGCGACGGAATTTATTGCTCTGAAAGACTTTCCCCCGCCGCTGTTTCGGCTGTATCCTCTTGCTCGACTAATTTTTCCAGAGGTAAAAAATATGTTGCTTTACTCGGCTTTTGCGATGTGCACGTGCATTTTCGTGAGCCGGGTTTTTCATATAAGGGCACTGTTTATGCAGGCTCGCGCGCGGCGGCGGCAGGCGGATATACGACGGTTATGACGATGCCGAATCTCAAGCCCGTGCCCGACTGTGTTGAGAGCATAAAGCTTCAGCGGGATATAATCGAGCGCGATGCGGTAATAGATGTGTATCCTTACGCGTCGATAACCAAGGGGCAGCTTGGACTTGAGCTTTCAGATATGGATGAATTAGCACCGCTGTGCTGCGCCTTTTCCGATGACGGACGCGGTGTACAGAGCGAGGAAATGATGCTCGCGGCAATGAAGCGTGCAAAATCACTCGGTAAGCTTATCGTGGCTCACTGCGAGGACAACTCACTTCTGTACGGCGGTTATATCCACGCAGGACAGTATGCAAAGGAGCACGGACACCTCGGTATCCTCTCTGAAAGCGAGTGGGGACCTATCAAGCGCGACCTTGAGCTTGTGCGTAAGACGGGCTGCTCGTATCATGTGTGCCATATCTCGACCAAAGAGTCGGTTGAGCTTATCAGGCAGGCAAAGCGCGAGGGGCTTGACGTAACCTGCGAAACCGCGCCGCACTATCTCATACTTGACGATGGCTGTCTTGAAGAGGACGGACGCTTTAAGATGAATCCGCCGCTTCGCTCGCCTGAGGACAGAGAGGCACTTGTCAGAGGACTTCTTGACGGAACGATAGATATGATTGCCACCGACCACGCGCCTCACTCGGCAGAGGATAAGGCGCAGGGGCTTGCGGGCTCGGCATTCGGTGTTGTCGGACTTGAATTTGCGTTCAGCGCGATGTACACGCACTTCGTTAAGACGGGAATAATCACTCTTGAGCGACTTGAAGAGCTTATGAGCGTGAACCCGAGGAAGAGATTTGGAATACCGATTAAGGAAAACGACTTCTGCGTGTTCTCGCTTGACGGTGAGTACAAGCTCGACCCTGAAAAATTCATATCGCTCGGAAGAGCAACGCCCTTTGCAGGGCACACCCTATGCGGAAAATGCGTCCTCACCGTGAAGGACGGCAAAGCCGTGTGGGAAGGTTAATTCAGTTATTAAAATTTGTAAATATATATAGGAGAGCGAATTAATATGGCAAAGAGAACAGATTTGAAGAAAATTCTTATCATAGGATCAGGACCTATCGTAATAGGACAGGCCGCTGAGTTCGACTATGCAGGAACGCAGGCGTGTCTTGCTCTTAAGGAAGAGGGCTACGAGGTCGTGCTTTGCAACTCAAACCCTGCGACGATTATGACCGACACCACTATTGCGGACAAGGTTTATATGGAGCCCCTGACGCTTGAGTATATTGCGAAGATACTTCGCTACGAGCGTCCTGACGCGATAGTACCCGGCATCGGCGGACAGACGGGACTTAACCTCGCTATGCAGCTTGAAAAGAAGGGCGTTCTCAAAGAGTGCCACGTTGAGCTTCTCGGTACGTCGAGCGAGAGCATTGAGCGCGCAGAGGACAGAGAGATGTTCAAGCAGCTCTGCGAGTCGATAGGCGAGCCGGTTATCCCCTCTGAAATTACCTACAACCTTGAAGAGGCTAAGGCGGCTGCTGCAAGAATCGGCTACCCCGTAGTTCTTCGTCCTGCATTTACCCTCGGCGGTACGGGCGGCGGCTTTGCATATAACGAGGCTGAGCTCGTTGAAATCGGTATGAACGGCTTTGCGCTCTCACCTGTGCATCAGGTGCTTATCGAGAAGAGCGTAAGAGGCTACAAGGAAATCGAGTTCGAGGTTATGCGTGACTCGTCCGACAGAGCCATTACCATATGCGGTATGGAAAATATAGACCCCGTCGGAGTTCACACGGGTGACTCTGCCGTCGTTGCACCTATCCTTTCGCTTTCCGACAAGGATCTCAAGATGCTCAACGATTCGGCTATCAAGATTATAAGAGAGCTTAAAATCGAGGGTGGCTGTAACGTTCAGTTCGCTCTTAATCCCAATACCAGCGAGTATTACCTCATTGAGGTAAACCCCAGAGTATCGCGCTCGTCGGCACTCGCGTCAAAGGCATCGGGCTATCCTATCGCAAGAGTTACGGCAAAGATTGCTGTCGGTATGACGCTTGACGAAATTCACGTAGCGGGCACTACCGCTGACCACGAGCCAAGACTTGACTATGTGGTAGCAAAGTTCCCGAGATTCCCCTTCGATAAATTCACCTCTGCCTCAAACGCACTCGGCACGCAGATGAAGGCTACGGGTGAGGTTATGGGTATCGGCTCTAACCTTGCTGAATGTATCCTTAAATCGGTTCGCTCGCTTGAAATCGGCGCGGACCACCTCTACCTTCCCAAGTTTGCAAAGGGCGGCGAGATGACCGAGGGCGAGCTTTACGAGTACGCGCTTGAGTTCAGATCCGATACGCTCTTCGCGGTTGCAGAGCTTTTAAGATACGGTTACAGCGTAGAGAGGCTCAATTCTATGACCTCGATTACACCTCTTTTCCTCGAATGCTTCAAGTCCATCGTTGATATGGAAAACAAGCTTTCTGCTAACAAGGACCTCGAGACGCTCACCGAGGCTAAAAAGATGGGCTTCTCGGATTCCTTCATCGCAAAGCTGTGGGGTGTCAGCGAGCTTGAGGTATGGAATATGCGCCGCGAAAACGGCATAAAGCCCGTATTCAGAATGGTTGATACGCTCTACTCTGGCGCGTACATTCCTTATTTCTACTCGTCATACACGGGCGAGATGGACAGCCGTCTTACGAACAAGCGCAAGGCAGTCGTGCTTGGCGCAGGTCCTATCCGTATCGGACAGGGCGTTGAGTTCGACTACTCAACCGTTCACGCAGTAACCACCATCAGAAAGGCTGGCTACGAGTCCATCATTATTAACAACAACCCTGAAACGGTTTCTACCGACTACACTACTGCGGATAAGCTTTACTTCGAGCCCCTTACGGCAGAGGATGTTATGAACATTCTCGACTTTGAGAATCCCGAGGGCGTTATCGCATCGCTCGGCGGTCAGACGGCTATCAACCTTGCAGACCCGCTTATGAAGCGCGGTGTTAAGATTATCGGTACCGACTGTGCCGCTATCGACAAGGCAGAGAACCGCGATATGTTTGAGAAGCTTCTTAAGGACCTCGGAATTCCTCAGCCCGAGGGAAGCGCGGTTACCAAAATCGAGGACGGCGTTAAGACTGCGGCGAGAATCGGCTATCCCGTGCTCGTCCGTCCCAGCTTCGTTCTTGGCGGAAGAGCAATGCAGATAGTTGCAAACGAGGCACAGCTTCGCCACTATCTCAAGACCGCCGTTGAAATTGACGAGGACAAGCCCGTTCTTGTAGATAAGTATATCACGGGTAAGGAGGTAGAGGTTGACGCAATCTGCGACGGACGCGACGTGTTCGTTCCGGGTATTATGGAGCTCGTTGAGAGAACGGGTATCCACTCGGGTGACTCTATCTCGGTATATCCTACCTTCTCAATATCCAATAAGGTAAAGGGTACTATTCTTCAGTACGCAAAGAAGCTTGGTCTTGGTATAGGCATCGTAGGACTTTATAACATTCAGTTTATCGTTGACAAGAACGACGAGGTATTTATTATCGAGGTTAACCCGAGATCCTCGCGTACCGTACCCTTCCTTTCGAAGGCAACGGGCTACTCGCTTGCGGATATTGCAACCGAGGTTATTCTTGGCAAGAGCCTTAAAGAGCAGGGAATATTCGATATCTACCCCGACGAGAAGAAGCGTTGGTATGTAAAGGTTCCCGTATTCTCGTTCAACAAGATTCGCGGACTTGACGCATATCTTTCCCCCGAGATGAAGTCCACGGGTGAGGCTATCGGCTACGACGACAGACTTAACCGCGCGCTTTACAAGGCACTTCAGGCAAGCGGTATGCACCTTCAGAACTACGGTACCGTATTCGCTACTATTGCGGATAAGGATAAGGAAGAGGCTCTTCCTCTTATCAGACGCTTCTACGACCTCGGCTTCAACATTGAGGCTACCGCAGGAACTGCAAAGTTCCTCAAGGAAAACGGCATCCGCACTCACGTTCTTCGCAAGATAGGCGAGGGAAGCGACGAGATTTGCGAATCCATCCGTCAGGGACATATGGCATACATCATTAACACCTCTGACGTTGGCGCCATAGGCACCGAGAGTGACGGCTACATGATAAGAAAGGCCGCCACCGAATCCAACGTAACAATTTTCACCTCTCTCGATACAGTTAAGGTTCTTCTTGACGTACTCGACGAAAATACAATCAGAATTTCCACTATCGACGCATAAATCAGCGGTAAATTTTGGCTATCTTTAGCGTTCTGCTGGGGGCTCGCCGTAGATTTCTACGGCTTCGGGCGCAGAGCCACTAAACCTAACCTAAAATCCACTCGCTGATTACACGGTGCGGGATTTGTGGCTACCCTATTAGTTTTGTACCGAGAATTGTGGCGTGGTTTTTTAGTATAAGGAGATTATCATGGCTATTGTTGAAGGACCTAATTGGCTCTATATCGGTGAGACTAATTCAAACGATGACCCTCACGGCAAGGGTGATATGAGATTCCGTGACGGCGATCATTACTCGGGATATTTTAAGGACGGACTTCGAGAGGGCTACGGCACTTACACCTTTGCCAAGGGCGACGTTCTGTCTTACGAGGGGTTTTATCATCTCGGTAAGCGCGAGGGGCACGGTGTTATCCGATATCGCAACGGCGACCGCTTCGACGGTATGTTTAAGGAGGGCAAAAAGCACGGCTGGGGCACTTACTATAAGCACGTAGACGGCTTCAGAGAAGAAAGTCATTACGGTCAGTACCACATGGGACTGAAATTCGGTAGGTTCACCAAGACCGATAAGGACCATAGACAGAGCTACTATTACGAAAATGAATGGACCGAGCCTGCAAAGACTACGCCCACACCTGCAGGACTTCCGTATAAAACGCTCGCGCGCGCGCAAGCAGATGCTAAGGAATACGCAAAAAAATTAAACCCCTGCGACAGAAAAAGCGCGGGAGCAGATAAGGACGACAGATACGAAGGACCTGTATCGGCTCTCGGCAAGCCGCACGGCAAGGGCATCTACCGCTACTCTAACGGTGACACCTATTCCGGAGAGTTTTCCTTTGGCAGACTTTCGGGCAAGGGACAGCTTACCTACAAAAGCGGTGCGTATTTTGATGGCAGCTTCAAGAACGGCGTCTATGACGGCGAGGGATATTACAGCTCGGTACAGTACGGATGCACGGCAGGAAAATACGAGAGCGCGGTTTTCGTAAGGGGTGTTTGGAGCTCGGGCGTTATTACAAAGGGCAGCATAACCTTCAAAAAGAGCGGCGACGAGTACTACTGCCTTGAAAAATATGAGGGCGAGATAGCACCCGGCTACTATCTTCCGCACGGACACGGAAAATATACCGAAAAGGACGGCTCGTATTACGAGGGCGAATTCTATATGGGAAAACGCCACGGATACGGAAAATATTTCAAAAATTACGACAGAAGCATTCGCGTCGGTGAGTGGCGTAACGACGTCTTTGTAGGCTGATTTTTGTAAAGGATTGTTTATAATATATTAGGAACGGATGAAATAATGAAACAGGTTATTTTTAAAATCAAGTCAAACGAGCTTATCGCAAGGTCGGTATATAAAATGGTACTGCTCGGCGATACCTCGGATATTACCTCATCGGGACAGTTCGTTAATATTGCTCTTGACGGCTTCTTTCTTCGCCGTCCTATCTCGGTGTGCGACAGCACCGAGGGCGTGCTTACCCTCGTTTACAAGGTTGTAGGCAAGGGAACGGAGGCTATGAGCAAAATGGTATCGGGTGACAAACTCGATATACTTACAGGTCTTGGAAACGGATACGATAAGTCGCTTTCGGGCGAGCGTCCTCTGCTCGTCGGTGGCGGTGTCGGTGTACCCCCGCTTTACAGACTTTGCCGCGAGCTTATTGCCGAGGGAAAAGATGTCAGCGTAATTCTCGGCTTTAACACCAAGGACGAGGTTTTTTATAAGGATGAGTTTGAGGCGCTTGGCGCTAAGGTGTTCGTCAGCACCGTTGACGGCTCTATGGGAACTAAGGGCTTCGTTACCGACTGTATCGGTAACGTTGATTACACCTACTTTTACACCTGCGGACCCGAGCCTATGCTAAGGGCACTCTACAAGGCTACCGCGAGCTCAGGACAGTTCAGCTTTGAGGAAAGAATGGGCTGTGGCTTCGGCGCGTGCATGGGATGCTCGTGCAAGACCGTTACGGGTAATAAGCGCATATGTAAGGAAGGCCCCGTGCTGACCAAGGAGGACATAATATGGTAAACGATAAGAACACCAAGGTTACCCTTTGCGGTATCGAGATGGATAACCCCGTCATTCCCGCGAGCGGTACGTTTGGCTACGGCTACGAGTTTGCCGAGCTTTACGACATAAATATGCTCGGAACGTTTTCCTTTAAGGGAACTACCCGAGATGCAAGATTCGGCAACCCGACGCCGAGAATAGCAGAGTGTCCGTCGGGTATGATAAACGCAGTAGGACTTCAGAATCCCGGTGTCGATAAGGTAATATCCGAGGAGCTCGTAAGGATGCGTCAGGTATTCAACAAAAAGGTTATGGCTAACGTATCGGGCTTCTCAATCGAGGACTACGCCTACACCTGCGAGCGACTTGACAAGTGTGACGAGGTCGGCTGGCTTGAGGTCAACGTTTCCTGCCCCAACGTGCACGGCGGCGGAATGTCATTCGGCACATCCCCCGAGGCTGCGGCAGAGGTTACCCGCGCGGTAAAGGCGGTTACAACCAAGCCCGTAATTATAAAGCTTTCGCCAAACGTTACCGATATAGCTTCTATCGCAAAGGCGTGTGAGGCGGCAGGTGCCGACGGCATCTCGCTTATCAATACGCTTCTCGGTATGAGAATTGACCTTCGCACGAAGAAGCCCGTTATAGCAAACAAGATGGGCGGCTTCTCCGGTCCTGCCATTTTCCCCG
Source organism: Eubacteriales bacterium (assembly GCA_045611965.1). Lineage (GTDB taxonomy): Bacteria > Bacillota > Clostridia > Oscillospirales > CAG-272 > UBA1740. The sequence continues at coordinate 22,282 of JAZKYE010000048.1, read as the reverse complement.
TAGCGGTGAGAATGGTATATCAGGTGGCAAGTGCCGTCAGCATTCCCGTCGTAGGTATGGGCGGTGTATCATCGGCAGAGGACGTGATAGAAATGATGCTCGCAGGTGCTACGGCAGTTGAGGTGGGCGCGTATAATCTCGTTAACCCCTACGCTTGCCGCGACATCATAAACGACCTTCCCCGCGCTATGGAAAAATACGGCATTAGCTCGCTTTCCGATATAATCGGACTTGCGAGAAAGTAATTTTGTTAACAACGGTTGCAAAGGCAACTATATATTATATAAGTAAAGAGAGGTTTACAAATCAATGGGAAAAGACGTAATAATCGCGTGTGACTTTGACAGCGCGGAAAAGACATTTGAGTTTCTTGACAAGTTTACGGGTGTTAAGCCCTTCGTCAAGATAGGTATGGAGCTTTACTATGCAGAGGGCCCCGAAATCGTGCGTGAAATAAAGAAGCGCGGACACAAGATATTCCTTGACCTGAAGCTTCACGACATCCCCAATACCGTAAAGAAGTCTATGGCGGTGCTTTCGCGTCTTGACGTTGATATGACCAACCTTCACGCGGGCGGCACGGGCAGAATGATGTCTGCCGCTATCGAGGGACTTACCCGTCCTGACGGCACCCGTCCTATCCTTATCGCAGTAACACAGCTCACCTCTACCGACGAGGAAACTATGAGAAGCGACCTTCTTATTGAGCGTCCTATCGACGAGGTTGTTATGCACTACGCAAGCGTTGCAAAGGCGGCAGGACTTGACGGTGTCGTATGCTCGCCTCTTGAGGCTGGCAAGGTTCACGACAGATGCGGCGCAGGCTTCCTCACCGTTACCCCCGGTGTAAGATTTGCTGACGGTGACGTCGGAGATCAGAAGCGCGTTATGACACCTGCTGAGGCAAAGAGAATCGGCTCTGATTACATCGTTGTCGGCAGACCCATTACTGCGGCGCAGGATCCCGTAGCTGCATACGAGAGATGCGTCAGAGAATTTGTAGGTTAATAAAGTAAATTTATGAGATACGTTTACGACCACGACCTTCATATCCATTCACAGCTCTCGATTTGCTCAAACGACCCGGAGCAGTCTGCTGAGCGTATTCTCAAATATGCGCTCGACAACGGACTTCACAAGATATGCGTCACCGACCATTTCTGGGATGATGAGATAGAGGGGGCTACCGACTGGTATAAGAAGCAGAACTTCGAGTGGATATCGCAAATTCTGCCCCTGCCAAAGGCAGAGGGGGTTCAGTTCCTCTTCGGTGCTGAAACTGAGATGGACAAGAACCTTACTATCGGTCTTGGCAAACGCTACTTCGATGTGTTCGACTTTATCATCGTGCCGACCACGCATCTTAAGAACCCGGGCTTTTCGCTGACTGAGGTTGAGGCGCAGAGTGTCGAGGGCAGACGGGATGCTTGGTTAAGAAAGCTTGAGGGGCTCGTATATTCGGATATGCCGTTTCACAAAACGGGTGCGGCTCATCTTGCGTGCTGTCTTATTTCAAAGAAGCGCGAAGAGGTGCTTGCGGTGCTTGACAGCCTACCTGAGCGCGAGCTGAAAAGGCTCTTCACAAGGGCAGCGGACGTCGGTGTTGCAATTGAGCTTAATTCTACTGATATGGGATTTAATGAAGGCGAGGCGGCAACCGTGCTTCGTCCGTTTGAGATAGCAAGGTCGTGCGGCTGTAAATTCTACCTCGGAAGTGACGCGCACCACCCGAATAGGCTTGAAAATGTGAAGGCAATATTTGAGCGCGCCATAGATTACCTCGGGCTTCGCGAGAGCGACAAGCACGAGATTGCAAAGAGAAAATAATTATTTTTAGGAGATATAAAAATGGAAAGCTATAAGAGAGAATTTATTGACTTTTTAAGAAGCGCTAACGTGCTTAAATTCGGTGACTTCACCGCAAAGAGCGGAAGAAAAATTCCTTATTTCGTTAACGCAGGCGAGATAAAGACCGGCGAGCAGATTATGAAGCTCGGCTCGTTCTATGCAAAGGCATACTTTGACAAGCTTGGCGCAAAGCGCTCTGCGCTCTTCGGCCCTGCATACAAGGGTATATCTATCGCGGTAAGCGCATCCGTTGCGCTCGCTAAGGAAGGTCTTGACCTGCCCTTCTTCTTCAACAGAAAAGAGGCAAAGGACCACGGTGAGGGCGGCATCTTCGTTGGCTACAAGCCCGTCGCAGGCGAGGAAGTCGTTATCGTTGAGGACGTTATAACCGCAGGCACCGCAATCCGCGAAACTATGGAAATTATGAAAACCCTCGACGGCGTTAAGGTTGCCGCTTGCTTCGTTATGGTTGACCGCAAGGAAAAGGGCAAGGGCGAAAAGGGCGCAATGGCAGAGATTTCCGAGGAATTTGGCTTCCCCGTGTATTCCGTAGTTGACGTTTATGATATAATCGAGTATCTTGAAGCAGAGGGCGGCAACGAGGAAAACGTTGAGAGAATTAAGAACTACCTCAAGGTTTACGGTGCTTAATTCGGCTTTGTCGGCAGGAATAATATTTAGTTTTTAGCGAGTGATATTTTGCCTTTGGCAAGGTTTACTATGTGAAAAGAAAGGGAAGAAATGAGAAGCCTTATTGATATTCACGATTTTTCCGTGAGCGAGCTTGACGGGCTTATCGAGGTTGCAAAGGATATAATGAATAACCCCGATAAATATTCCGAGAAGCTGAAGCGACGCAAGCTTGCCACTCTGTTTTTTGAGCCCTCGACGAGAACGAGGCTCAGCTTCGAGGCGGCTATGCTTGAGCTTGGCGGCAGCGTTATCGGATTTTCCGAGGCGAGCTCGTCGAGCGCAACGAAGGGCGAGAGCATTGCCGACACCGCTAAGATTATAACCTCTTATGCGGATATAATGGTAATGCGCCACCCCAAGGAGGGCGCGCCTCTGGTTGCGGCAATGAATGCAGATATTCCCGTAATCAACGCAGGTGACGGCGGCCACGCGCACCCGACGCAGACGCTTGCAGACCTGCTCACGATATCCGTTGAGCGCGGCAGGCTCAACAATATGACGGTTGGCTTTTGCGGTGACCTCAAATACGGACGCACGGTGCATTCGCTCATAGCGGCGCTTGCCCGCTACGAGGGCATTAAGCTCGTGCTCATTTCACCGCCCGAGCTCAAAATTCCGAGCTATGTAAAATACGAGATAATAGATAAGTACGGTATGGAATATACCGAGGTGACCTCGCTTGAAGAGGCTCTGCCTCAGCTCGACGTGCTTTATATGACGAGAATACAGCGCGAGCGCTTCTCTGACCCCACCGAGTACGAGCGTCTTAAGGACAGCTATGTTCTGACCAGGGAAAAAATGTCGCTTATGAAACAGCAGTCGTCGGTGCTTCACCCCCTTCCCCGAGTAAACGAGATTTCGGTAAAGGTTGATGATGACCCACGCGCGGCTTATTTCAGACAGGCGCTTTACGGCAAGTATATGCGAATGGCGCTTATACTGAAGCTTCTCTCAAATGACGGGGACAAAGCGAGAAGAGCCCCTGACGGAATTAAGCTCGACGGTCTTGTGTGCAATAATCCGAGCTGTATCACGAGGACCGAGCAGGAGCTTGATAGCCTATTTACCGTAACCGATGCCGAGGCGGGAATTGCAAGATGCGTTTTCTGCGAGGCAAAGCAGTATTTTAAGTTAAAATAAAAATTATGATATAAATGAAAGTGGAGAAAAAGAAAATGGCAAGATTTATTAACGAACCGTCACATACCTTTAACGAATATCTGCTTATCCCCGGATACTCGTCGGCTGAATGTATTCCCCAGAACGTCAGCCTCAAAACCCCCCTCGTTAAGTTTAAGCGCGGTGAGGAGTCGGCTATCACTATGAACATTCCTATGGTATCGGCGATAATGCAGTCGGTATCTGGCGACAGACTTGCAGTAGCACTTGCAAAGGAAGGCGGAGTTTCCTTCATTTACGGCTCGCAGTCGATTGAGGACGAGGCGGGTATGGTAAGACGCGCAAAGAGCAACAAGGCAGGCTTCGTTATTTCGGATTCCAACATCACCCCCGACGCAACGATGGCAGACGTTATCGCACTTAAAGAGAGAACGGGACACTCGACTGTTGCCGTAACCGATGACGGCTCGGCAAACGGTAAGCTTCTCGGCATCGTAACCAGCCGTGACTACCGCCCCTCGCGTATGGAAAGCAATACCCCCGTCAGCGAGTTTATGACCCCTCTTGCAAAGCTTATCGTAGCACCCGAGGGAACTACTCTTAAAGAAGCAAACGACATCATCTGGGATAACAAGCTTAACTCGCTTCCTATCGTTGATAGCGACGGAAAGCTTCTCTATATGGTATTCAGAAAGGACTATGAGTTCCACAAGGCAAACCCCAACGAGCTTCTTGATGCTAAGAAGAGATACGTGGTTGGCGCAGGTATCAACACCAGAGATTACGCAGAGCGCGTTCCCGCACTCGTTGAGGCAGGCGTTGACGTTCTTTGCATTGACTCGTCCGAGGGCTTTTCCGAGTGGCAGAAGCGCACTATCGCGTGGATAAGAGAGAACTATGGCGACACCGTTAAGGTTGGCGCGGGTAACGTAGTTGATGCGGCAGGCTTCCGCTTCCTCGCTGATTGCGGTGCTGACTTTATCAAGGTCGGTATCGGTGGCGGCTCTATCTGTATCACCAGAGAAACCAAGGGTATCGGTAGAGGTCAGGCAACCTCACTTATTGATGTATGTGCAGAGCGCGACAGATACTTCGAGGAAACAGGCGTATATATTCCCGTATGCTCTGACGGCGGTATCGTTTACGACCACCACATCACCCTCTCTCTTGCAATGGGCGCTGACTTCGTAATGCTCGGTAGATATTTCGCTCGCTTTGACGAGTCACCCTCTAATAAGGTTTCTATCGGCGGTACCTACTATAAGGAATACTGGGGCGAGGGCTCGGCAAGAGCAAGAAACTGGCAGAGATACGACCTCGGCGGAGATAAGAAGCTCTCGTTTGAGGAAGGCGTTGATTCCTACGTTCCCTACGCAGGAAGCCTTAAAGATAACGTTGCAATGTCATTGGCAAAGGTTAAGTCCACTATGTGTAACTGTGGCGCGCTCACCATCCCCGAGCTTCAGGAAAAGGCAGTCCTCACCCTCGTTAGTGCAACGAGTATCGTTGAGGGCGGCGCTCACGACGTAATCCAGAAGGATAAGAGCGGCTCGATTAAGTAAATGCCTTCTCTTGTGAGAGAAGGGGGACCGCTTGCGGTGGATGAGTAGTCATTCGTCCATCGAACTGTTAAATCAGAGGTAATAAAAATGGGGGTGCTTTTTGAAGCCAAAAAGCACCCCCAAACCCCCGAAAAAGCATTTTTTGGGGAAATCTCTTGACATTTAAGTATAAGTTGTAGTATATTAATAGTGCGAGGCGTGGACGCTTTTAGCAACGGTGGCAGGTCTGCCGTTATCCGATGACTGCTAATTCTCGGTCAGGGGAGTTTTAGAGATAGGGACGCTGTACGGTTAATGTTTCTCCACAACCTGAATAGGATAATACCGAAAGAAAAGCATAGAAAAGAGCAGAGGTTTGCCTCTGCTCTTTTTTGTGTTGAAAAACAAAATGTATGGGTATTTTATCAAACTAAAAATTCGGAATAACCGCGATATATGCAAACAATTATAGTCAGATTCTATTAGGTTTTGCTAAATTCAATCAAGACAAACTATTATAATAGTGCCGTTTGTGCGTGCGGTGATTTCACCGTTTATGCGTTTTGCGAGGTGGGTATCGCCTGCGGGAGGTGATAGTCATTGACTTGGCGAGGTTAAAGGTCGTTTTACGCCACGAATAGCCTTTTTACCGCGGGGGTGAGCTTATAAAGAAGTGGCATAGTGTCGTTTCTTTTTTTGCTTTTTTAGGTGATGAGGATATTTTATCACGAAGGCACGCGGCGTGTTAATAGATGCCCTCTTTTAAGGTATAATTACGCTTTGAATTTTAAATTTTATCAAAAGGTATTTATTTTTATAAAAATTTATGTTATAATATTATAAATATATTTAAACTTTGGTGCGCGCGAGGCTCGTGCGCGCTTGTATGTGAGGAGTGTTTTTTATGGATGAGAAGGAAATATTAGTGGATGAGGTCGCGTCCGAAGCCCCCGTAGGGATAGCGGATGAAGCGTCTTGCGAACCGACGGCAGAGCTTGCTGTATCCGACGCTTGTGACGAGAAAGTCTGCACGCCGTGCGGCGAGGGACTTAAGTCGCGCCTTGGTAAGGTAGGCGGTCAGGCAGTACTAGAGGGTGTTATGATGAAGGCAGGCGAGCACTCGGTTACGACCTGCAGAAAAGAGGACGGCACGCTCGTGGTGTGCGACGATACCTTCGTTTCGGTAAGAAAGAAGAGCAAGCTTCTTAATCTGCCGATAATCCGCGGTATCGTTAACTTTATCGAGATGCTTAAGCTCTCGGTCAAAACCCTTTCAAACTCTGCCGAGGCACTTGGCATTGAGGAAGAAAACGGAAAGGCTGAGCAGTGGATGAAGAAGCATCTCGGCATCGGTCTTACCGACTTTATAATGATACTCGGCACGGTTCTCGGCTTGTGTCTTGCGCTGTTTCTGTTTATGTTTTTACCCACCGTTGTGGCAAACGGCATTGACGCGCTGATAGTTCTTCTTGGCGGCACCTCAATCGGCGTATGGCGCGCGGTTGTCGAGGGTGTTGCAAAGGTCTTTATCTTCGTCGGATATTTATGGCTCGTTGCGCTTATGCCCGACATCAAGCGCACCTTTATGTACCACGGTGCAGAGCACAAGACTATTGCCTGCTTTGAGGCCGGCGAAGAGCTTACCCCCGAAAACGCGAAGAAGCACACACGCTTCCACCGTCGCTGTGGCACGTCATTTATGTTCTTTATGATTTTGCTTGGTATAATTGCAGGACTTTTCGTCCGTATCATCTTTGAAAATCTTATCGGAATTACCCTGCCTACTATTGCATACGTGGGTATAAGACTTCTTATTCTTCCGCTTGTGGTCGGTATCGGCTACGAGTTTATTATGTACGCAGGAAAGCACGAGAATTTCTTTGTCCGTGCGCTTTCCGCCCCCGGTCTTTGGGTGCAGAGAATTACCACCTGCGAGCCGACGCTTGATATGCTTGAGGTTGCGATAGTTTCGACCAAGTGCGCTCTTCGCGAGGAATTTCCCGAGTTTATGGAATACTACCTTGCGCGCCCTTGGGAGGTTAAGCCCGTATCCGATGCACCCGCAGAGGATGCACAAAATAGTGCCGAGGCAGATGCCGTAGCAGAGGATAGCGAGCTTACAGATGCTACCGCCTCTGACGAGGGTGATACGCAGTGACCGAGCGCGAGCTTGCCGCACGCCTTTTGGACGTCGGTGTAGAGGAAAACGAGTGTGAGGCAGGGATAATCTTCCGCGAGCTTTCCGGCAAGAGCGGGGCCGAGCTTCGTTTGGGGCAGGTAACGCTTGATAACGCGATGCTTGAGGAAATTATAAGGCGGCGGAAAGAGCACGAGCCGCTTGCCTATATACTCGGTTATCAGTATTTCTATCTTGGAAAATTCAAGGTAACCCCCGACGTGCTGATACCGCGTCAGGATACCGAGCTTTTAGTTTCTACGGCGGCACGCGAGCTTAAGGGCGGCGAGAGAATACTCGACCTCTGCACGGGCTCGGGCTGTGTCGGTATATCCACTCTTGTAGCAAGCGAGCGCACGACGGCGCTTCTCGTCGATATATCCGAGCGCGCGCTTGATATTGCAAAGGAAAATGCCGAGCAAAACCGCGTGGGGCACAGAGTAAGCTTTGCTAAAATGGACGTTCTTCGCGAGCTTCCGCCTGGCAAATTTGATGCCATTCTGTCAAATCCGCCCTATGTGAGCGAGGCTGATTACAAGACGCTCGCGCCGGAGCTTTACCGCGAGCCGAGCATTGCCTTTCTCGGCGGTGAGGACGGATGTGACTTTTACCGCGCTATAATACCGCGCCTTGACGGTATGCTTACCGAGGGTGGCTTTGCCGCCTTTGAGGTCGGCTACAATCAGGCGGAGGCGGTTGGCAATTTTGCCGAGCTTTTCGGCTTTACCTACGAAATCTGCAAGGATTTCTGCAACCACAACCGCGTCGTTTTGCTTCGACGCGTCGGTGAGCCATACACATACGAGTAACCGATTTATCTGACACCTCATATCATTTTCGTGAGTCGTTACGAAAGAGGTGTGATATGAGAGAAAAGGATAATTTTTCGGAATATTATCCCGTTGCCCTTATGTTTGGGGGCAGAGGGTATGAGAGAGATATTTCTAAGTGCTCGGCAAAGACGCTTTACCGTCTGCTTCGGTCGCTTGACATTGACACGCTGTGCGTTTTTATAACGCCGGATGGGGATTTTTCTGCGCTTGTCTGCGGTGAGTGCGCTCCGTGCGAGAGCGGTACGGGTGTTCCTGCTTATCCCGTCAGGCTCGGTGGAAAATCGGGCTTTCTTATCGGGAACAGAGTAATCTCTGTCGGATGCGTTATACCTGCTCTTCACGGTGATTTCGGTGAGGACGGGCGAGTAGCAGGCGCGCTTTGCTGTGCGGGGATTAATTTCGTCGGCGCAGATGTCCTCGGCGGCGCTTTATCGCAGGATAAGGCGGTGGCAAAGCTTATTGCAAGGTCCGAGGGAATACCTACCGTGCCATTCGTGATATACGAGCAGGGGCACGCAGGCGCGCCGTGCGGAAGGCTACACGCGTATTCATTGGAGGATGCCCTCGCGCTCTGCGAGCGAGAGCTTGGCTATGAGATATTCGTAAAGCCTGCCTCGTTAGGCTCGTCGATAGGATGCGTGGCGGTTAAGCAAAGAGATGAGCTTATCCCTGCTATAACCCATGCCTCGCGCTACGACAAGCGCGTGATTATAGAAAAATATATTGATACCGAGCAAGAGCTTGAGGTTGCCTATCTTGGTGGCGAGCCTGAAATTCTTGCAGGTCCTGCCTCGGTCAGGGCGCAGGGCTTTTACGATTACGAAAAGAAATACCTTGGCAAGGCGGGCACGGTTGTAAGTCCCACCTCTGACATAGACGGTACTCTTAAAGCTCGTGTGCTTGAATACTCTGCCACGCTTGTAAGACTTCTTCAGATGCGCTCGCTTGCGAGGGTGGATTTCCTGCTTTCGCGCGACGGACAGCTTTATTTCAATGAAATAAACGCCTTCCCGGGCTTTACTGATGCAAGCCTTTATCTTCGGCTTGTTCGCGGGGCGGGTGTTGATGACCGAGAGCTGATGCGTCGGCTTCTTAACACGGGTGAGCCTATATGATAGGCGTATTCGACAGCGGACTTGGCGGTCTTGCGGCGCTCGGTGAGCTTCATCGGCTTTTGCCGAAGCAGAGCACTCTGTTTCTCGCAGACCGAGAGAATGCGCCCTACGGCACTAAATCAGAGAGCGAGCTTGTTCACCTCGTCAGCGAGGATGTCCTGCGCCTTATGCGCGCAGGTGCAGAGAGGATTTTAGTCGGATGCTGTACTGCCTGCACGGTGCTTGATATGCTTGATGATAAGCTTCGTCGCGTATGCACGCCGATAATCGAGCCTGCCGTGGCTGACGCTATCTCTGTCAGCAGGTGCGGAAAAATCGCGGTGCTTTGTACCGAGGTCAGTAAGCGGCGCGCGGCGTTTGAAGCTGCGGCATATAAAACTCACGCGGATATCGAAATAAGCGCTTTTGCGGCACAGCCTCTCGTTGCGCTCGTCGAGGCAGGCCTTCGCGACGGATGCGTGGGCAGGCGTGAGCGGCAGATGCTCTGTGCGGCCTGCGAGGGGGCAATAGACTCGGGCGCTGACACGCTGATTTTAGGCTGCACGCATTTTTCGCACCTTGAAAATACGCTCGGTGAAATTACGGGTATGAAAACCGTGAGCGCCGCCTCGTCGGGTGCGCGACACTTCGCGAGAATGCTTCTCGGGAAGGAATAATTAAAAGGACGGCAGGCAGGACCTTATCCTGCTATACGATATACGGCACTCGGTGCCAAAAAAGAAAGGATGAATTTAAAATGGCAAATTACAGACGCGGCAGAATAAACGACGCGGTAAAGGAAGAGCTTGCGATAGCACTCGGTGAGGTGAGAGAGCCCAAGGTTAATGACAACTTCGTTTCTATAACCAGAGCAGAGGTAGCCCCCGACCTTAAGCAGGCTACGGTATATTTTTCCTGCATAGGCGATGATAAGGAAGCACTTGTCGGACTTAAAAAGTGCACGGGTATGCTTCGCCATCACCTCGCAACAACGCTCAATCTTCGCGTAACGCCCGAGCTTCGCTTCGTGTTTGACGCATCGCTTCTTCACGGTGCTAAAATCGCAAGGCTTCTTGACGAGATAAACGCAAAGGACGAGGGGGATAGTGACGGTGAGTGATTTTCGTGAGATAACGCTTGCCGAGTGTGTCGACAGAATTATCGCTACGGAAAATCCCCTCGTGCTTATGCACGTGCGACCTGACGGTGATACCGCAGGCTCGTGCGCGTCGCTCGTCGAGATATTCCGTATGCTCGGCAGGGAAGCTAAATATGCGTGCTGTGACAAAATACCCGACCGACTTTCATTTCTGCTTGATGGTATAGAGATGGCAGATGAGGGGGAATATTCCTCGCGCACACCCGTGTCGGTTGACGTGCCGAGCCCTATGCAGCTCGGTAGAATAAAGGACAAGCTACCCGAGATTTCGCTTATGATAGACCACCACGAGGCATCTGTGCCCTTCGCGGATATTTACACCGTGCGCGGTATGTCGAGCGCGGGCGAGGTGGTTTACGGTATAGCAAGGGTGCTTATCGACAGAGGTCTTATAACGATGACCGAGAGGCTGGCTACCTCGCTTTACGCGGCAATCTGCTCGGACACAGGACAGTTTGCATATTCCAGCACTACTGCTGACACCTATCGTGCCGCGCCAGAGCTTATCGACGCGGGCGCTCACTATATCGGTGTTAACCGCAAGCTGTTTATGCAGAAGTCTGCAGAGCTTATGCGCGGTGAGGGCTTCGTGCTGACAAGACTTCTCACCTCGGCTGACGGCAGACTTTCTTATTCCTACGTATCCAAGCGCGAGCGTGATGATTTAGGTCTGCTTCTTGAGCATTTTGAAACCGCAATAGACCTTGTCCGTGCTGTGCGCGGCGCTGAAATCTCGTTTATAATCAAGGAAACCGACGACGGTGAGTTCAAGGGCTCGCTTCGCTCTACCGAGGTTGACGTGACACCTCTTGCGCGCGAGTTTTCGGGCGGTGGACATATTCACGCCGCAGGCTGTACCGTTAAGGCAGACAGCGCCAAGGATGCGGCAGAGATTTTGAGAGCCGCTATTGAGCAAAGATACTTTTGATAAGCCTACCCTAATATTTCTCACGAAAGGAATTTCAGGACTATGAAAAAGATAACCAAGGCAATTATACCTGCCGCAGGACTCGGCACGAGAATGTTACCCATTTCCAAGACAGTACCCAAGGAAATGCTACCTATTGTTGACCTTCCCGCTATTTATTACCTCGTAGAGGAAGCGGTAAGGTCGGGTATTACGGATATACTTATCATCACCAACCGTGACAAGGATGCTATGGAAGATTTCTTCGACCTCTCTATTGAGTATGAGGCAAATCTTTCGGCAAAGGGAAAGAATGCCGAGCTTCAGCGCCTTCGCGATATTGCAAATATGGCTAATATATATTTCCTTCGCCAAAAGGAAACCAAGGGACTCGGTCACGCGGTTGGCAGAGCGAGAAGCTTCGTTGGTGACGAGCCGTTCGTGGTGCTTTACGGTGACGACGTAGTATTTTCAAAAACACCCGTCTGCCGTCAGCTTATTGACGTTTATGAAAGATGGGACAAGCCCGTTGTGGGTGTTAAGCGCGTTCCCACAGAGCAGCTTTCGAAGTATTGCTCGCTCAAGGTTGACGACACCGACACCGAGGGGGTATTCTTCTGCACCGATATGATAGAGAAGCCCAAGGCAGGTCAGGAATTTTCAAATCTTTCTATTTTGGGCAGAGTGCTTCTTACAGCCGATATTTTTGACATAATCGACAACCTCGCCCCGGGTGCTGGCGGTGAGTATCAGCTTACCGATGCTATGGCAACTCTTGCTCGCGCGGGCGGTGTTATGGCACTTGAATTTGAGGGCGACAGATACGACCTCGGCTCAAAGCTCGGCTTCCTTAAGGCGAATATTGTCAAGGGTCTTGAGCATAGCGAAACCGCAGATGCCCTTCGCGAGTTCATTCGCGCCCTTGCAGGTACGCTCTGATGCAGGTAAGGCGTGCGGTGCCTGACGACGCGCCGAAAATTGCGGCGCTTGAGGAAGAGATTTTTCCTGATGCGTATTCGGTAAAGGACATTTTTTCCTACATCTGTCAGCCGACGGGCGCGTGCTATGTTGCGACGGATGACGAGGGTACGCTTCTTGCATATATAATAGGCAGAACCATCGCGCCGGAGGGCGAGATATACAGAATTGCTACTGCACCTCGCAACAGGCGGCGCGGCATAGCCTACCGTCTTATGAGCTATATGCGAAAGTGCGAGATGGGGCGCGGACTTGAAACGCTCTTTCTTGAGGTCAGGCAAAAAAATATTGCCGCGATAAATCTTTATAAGTCCTTCGGCTTTATAGACTGTGGCATCCGCCCCGGATACTATAAAAATCCCGATGACGATGCGGTGGTTATGATACTTTCTTCCCCGCAGGATATGATAAACTGACAGGCGGCTTTAAAAAACATAACTTAAAAAAGGATTAGCGTCTTTAGGATGAATATTCTTTCATTTGAGTCCTCGTGCGACGAAACCGCGTGCGCGGTGGTAAGCGTTTCGGACGGACAGTTTTTGGTAAAATCGAATATAATTGCAAGTCAGGTTGACACTCACCGTCTTTACGGGGGCGTCGTGCCTGAGATTGCCTCACGCGCACACACCGAGGCTATAAGCAGAATTACATACGAGGCGCTTGATACGGCAGGGCTGACGCTTGATAGCATCGACCTGATTGCGGTTACCGCAAGACCGGGTCTTATCGGTGCGCTTCTCGTCGGTGTAAGCTTTGCAAAGGCGCTTGCGGTGAGCCGTGGCATACCGCTCGTTGCGGTTGACCATATAAAGGGACACATCGCCTCGTCATATCTCGCCCTTGGTAAAGCACCGGACACAGCGCAGATAGCGCTGGTCACATCGGGCGGTCACACGGGCATATACAGGGTAAATTCTCTTGATGACGTTAAGCTTATAGGCTCGACGAGGGATGACGCTATCGGTGAGGCGTTTGATAAAATAGGCAGAATTATAGGTATTCCGTATCCTGCCGGCGCAGGCTTTGATATGCTTTCGCAAGAGGGCTTTGCCGCCGCGGTTGGTATGGATGACGGCTACTTCAAAAGATATAAAAAGAGTGCGGACTATAAAAATCCCGCACTGACGCTTCCGAGCCCCGCGCTTCGTGACGGAACGCTTGATTTTTCGTTCTCGGGGCTTAAAACGGCGGCAATAAATCTTATACACCGCTACGAGCAAAGGGGCGAAGAGCTTCCTCGCGCGGCATTTGCCGCAAGATACACCTACGAGGCGGTTGAGGCGGTTTATACGAAGCTTAAGGATGCGCTGATGAGAGAGGAAAATCTTGACTGCCAGCTTCTTATTTCGGGTGGCGTTGCGGCAAACTCGCATCTTCGTCAAAGGCTCACCGAGCTTGCCCGTGAGCTTTCAAGAGAAATAATTATCGCGCCGAGGGCGCTTTGCGGTGACAATGCCGCTATGATAGCCGTTGCCGGCTATTTTGAATACGAAAGGGGAAATATTCAGGATTCGAGTCTTAACGCCTCGGCTCTTGACAGTATAGACTGATGGAAAGTATAGATAAGGTAAAGGGTACCTTTGGCAGAACGGTTGAAATCAAGGATGAAGACGTGCCGATTGCAGTAATAAGAAGGCTTCCCCGTTACCACAGATTTTTAGGCGAGCTTCTTCGTGAGGGTACGCTTCGCATATCGAGCGCAGAGCTGTCCGAGCTTATGGGCGTTACCGCAAGCCAGATAAGAGCCGACTTTAACCGCTTCGGCGGCTTCGGTCAGCAGGGCTACGGCTATAACGTAAGCTATCTTCATTCAAAGCTCGGTGAGCTTCTCGGCATTACCGAGGGATATCGCGCGGTAATAGTCGGTGCGGGAAATCTTGGTCGCGCGCTTGCGAGCTCGCACATGTTTATGAGAAGGGGTGTCACCTGCGTTGCGCTCTTCGATACGGATAAGAGCGTGATAGGACAGAGTGTAAGCGGTATTCCGATTTACGACGTCGCAGAGCTTCCTCGCTTCCTTTCCGAGAGCCGTGTTGATATCGGTATTCTTACCGTGCCGAAGGATTCTGCCGTGGCAGTATGCGACACGCTCTGCGAGGGCGGTGTTCGCGGCATATGGAATTTTGCAAGCAACGAGCTTGAGCCGAAGGCTGGCGCGGTTATAGAGAACGTTCACCTCGGTGACTCGCTTCTTCAGCTGACCTACGCTATGCGTACTGCGAAAAAGGAGAATGACGATGGGGGAGTATAGGTTCAGAATACATAAGGACACTCTCACAGACGGCAGTATTCTTAAAGAAGCGAGCGCTGACGAGCTTCGCGTGCTTCTCGCTCTTATCGCAAACGACGGTGTGGTAGCATCAGACGCGCTTGCTAAGATGTGCGGATGCTCTGAGGCGAGAATCAAGTCGGCTATCGCGCTGTTTTCAGCCGAGGGTGTTATAACCCCTGAGGGCGAGGCGAGAATAGTTGACGAGTTCAGAACGAGCCATATCGCAGGCGGTGATACCGAAGAGAGTATGGTAGAGGTCGCAAGGACTGTCAGGGATGCAAAGCTTCAAGAGGTTCTTGACGATTTTACAAAGCGGATTGGCAAGGGCGCATTAAGGCATGAGGAAACTGCTAAAATAACCAATCTCGCCAAGGAATACGGCTTTTCAGCCGAGTTTATTTCACTCTATATGGCGCACCTTGACGGTATGGGAAAGCTTAAAAGCGCGGCGGCACTTTGTAGCGGTGCAAAAAGACTTTTCGATATGCAAATACGCGAGCTCGATTCGCTTGAAGCATATATCAAGCACGTCGAATCCTCGTCGTTTGCAGAGAGCGAAATCAAGAGCGCGCTCGGCATTTTCAGACAGCTTGCACCAAGCGAGCGCGATTATATACGAAAGTGGACGGAGGACTTCCTTTACTCGACACCCATAGTATCGCTCGCGTACGATATTACCGTGCTTAATACGAATAAGGTAAGCTTCAAATATATGGACACGCTTCTCTCGGATTGGCACAGCGCAGGCTGTAAGACCGAGGCAGAGTGTAAGGCGCGTCACGAGGCAAAGGGCAAGGAGCTTGCGAAGAATACTTCCGTCAGCAGTAAGCGCGATGCGAAGCCTAAGCTTAAATACGGTGATTTCGACCCTGAGGAAGCGCTTAAAAATGCTATACGGAACAGTGGCTTCTTCGATGATGACGATGAGGACTGATAACGCCATATAACCACTATATGTAACGAAAGGTTTACAATATGTTTTCAAACGAAATATACAACCGAGTAAGAGAGATAATACATAACAGACGAATTCGCGCAAGAGCTACTGCCGAAATGAGGACCGCAGAGCTTGAAGCACTCTCGCCCGAGCTTGCCAAAATTGGCAAAGAGCTTCGCACGGTAGGACCGCTTATTCTCAAAACTGCCTGCGAGGGTGGCGATATAGCACCCATCAAGGCGCGCAACGAAGAGCTTAACGCAAGGCGTCGCGAAATTACCGTAAGCCTTGGATATGACGCGGACTACGCAGAGGTTAAGTACACCTGCCCTAAATGTCAGGACTCGGGCTCTGTTGATATTCACACCTGCTCTTGTATGAAAGAGCTTCTTTACACCGAGGCTATCAAGGAATCGGGAATAGGCAACCTTATCGACAAGCAGACCTTTGACACCTTTGACCTCTCGGTGTACGACTATGACGAAAAGATTAAGAATAAAATGACGCGCGTCGTGTCGGTGCTTCGTGACTATGCGAATGGCTTTAACGGTGAATTCCGCGGAAAAAACCTTCTTCTCATGGGGCTTACGGGTACGGGAAAGACGCATCTGTCCACCGCTATTGCAAGGCGTGTAATTGAGCTTGGCGCAGGCGTGGTGTACGACTCGGCTATAAATATCGTTTCTGCTATTGAGCAGGAAAAGTTCAGACCCCAGACGGTAAGCGAGCCCGTAATGGATAGGTATCTTGATTGTGACCTACTCATAATAGACGACCTCGGCACCGAGTTCAATACGCAGTTTACCACAAGCTGTATTTATAATATTCTTACCACAAGACTTAACCGAGGGCTCTCTACGGTGCTTTCGACAAACCTCTCGGCAGAAGAGCTTTCACAGCGCTACGAGGCGAGAATTTTCTCGCGCCTGATAGGTGATTATATCGGCGTGCAGTTTTACGGCAAGGATTACAGACTTACGGGAAAGAATAAAAAAAGCAAGTAATAAAAAATGGTATGAGCAGAGATTTGCTCATACCATTTTTGTTTATCGCTTTTGCCTTACATCACACCGAGTGACATCAGCTGTCTTTTAAGTCCCTTTACACCGAGGTAAACCTCAGCGTTAATTCCCGAGGCTCTTGCTGACTTTACATTCTGCTCGTTATCGTCGGTGAAGAATGCGTCCTCGGCACGCACACCGATATTTTTCAGCGCGTAGGTGTAGTAAGCCGCAGAGGGCTTTTTAAGTCCTATCTCGCACGAGATGAACAGCCCGTCAAAGAGGGGATAGAGGTCGTTTTCTTCAAGCACGCGTCGAAGAAAGCCCTCGGGCGCGTTTGAGAGAAGATAAACGGGGATTTTTTCTTTCAGGCTTTTTATGAACTGAACGAGCTCGGTGTCGATTTTTACGAGTGAATAAAATTCCTGCTTCACCTGCTCTTTTGGAATGCCCGTCAGAGCCGACATCTCGGCATAGGTTTCGTCCTCGGTGATAAGACCGAGGTCTGCGCGCTCGAAAATCTGCGCTTTAAGTCGCACGGCGTCCTCTTCGTTAAAGTAGCGCGAGAACCACGGCGGTGCAACCTCGTCAGAGATTACGCCAAAGAAATCAAACAAAAGTGCCTTAATCATTTTTTACCCCCACAGCATCGACACACGCACCCTCGCCAGCCTCTACCGCCTCGGTGGCATTCTCGGCTACCAATCGGCGCCCGTCGAGCTCATTTACTATTTTTTCATAGGTCGCTTCGTCTATCTTAAAGAAGCGCTGATAGATGATAAAGCCTGCCAATATGCAGATAAGCGGCAGAATCATCATCGCGATTTTCATAATCCATACACCCGAGCTTGGCACGCCCGAAATGAGCGCGTCAATCTGCCCCTGAATAGCGGCTATCTCGGCAGGGTCGGTTGTAAGCGCAAGAGCATCTTCAAGCGATGCTATTTTCTGCGATATGGGGTTGATGCCCGAGATTATAAGCGTTGCGGTAACGACTGCCGTTCCGACAGCGCCACCGAGCTTGTTGATAAACGGCTGTACCGCAAAGGATACGCTCTCGTTTCGCTTGCCGAGCTTCCATTCACCGTACTCAACTGCATCCGCAAGGAACAGAAGCATAAGAAGCTGTATGAACGCCTGCGCGAAGAAGAGCGCAAGACCCGATACAACGATAAGCGCGAGCTTCTCAAACGAGAAGAAGAATAGGATGTACGAGGCTACAACGGTTATCATAGAGCCGAAGTAAAGCTGCCTTCTGCTGAAGCGCTTTGAGAAGATGGGGAACACCGAAAGGGCGGTGAGCTGTGCTACACCAAGCACCGCGGCAAAGAGCATATACGTGCCCTCATCACCGTATGCGTACTTGAAATAGTAAACGCCAAACGAGGTTGTCGTGCAGTAGCCTATCATAAACAAAGCCATAGCAACTGCGGCTATCATAAGCTGGTCGTTCTTCGCAAGCACACCGAGCATACCCTTGAGTGAGGTCTTTTCAACCGACACACCCTCGCGGCGTTCTTCCTTTACACCAAAGATAGTAAAGAGCTGGAAGCCCCACATAAGAAGCACGAGTATTACCGCAAAGAGAAGATATGCGCGCTTTGGCGGAATACCGAAGATGTCGGGCACCATAGTATAAAGCACGACTACGGCAAACATACCGATATTCGCGCATATTCTTGCAATAGCGCCAATGCCCTCGCGTAGCTTCTGGTCCTTGGTTATCGCAGGCATCATAGACCAATAGGAAATATCGTTGGTTGTGTACGCCATACCCCATAAGAGATAGCATACGGCAAAAACGGCTATATATGCGCCGCCCGAAAGCCCGAAGTCGCAGAACAGAAGCACCGTCATTATACCTGATGCAATCGAGCCGAAGATTATCCAAGGCTTGAATTTTCCAAATCTTGTGCTTGTATTGTCAACTATCGTTCCCATAATCGGGTCATTTAATGCATCAAATATACGGAATGCAACCATAAGTCCGCCGATAATTGCGAGCTCTGCATTTCCAAGACCTACCGTTTCGGTAAGGTAGGTTATAAGATACATTGAGATAAGCGTATAGACTGCGTCGCGTCCCAGCGTGCCAAGACCGAAGCAGAAGCGGTTATTCTTCATTTTCATTTGTCCACTACCCCATATACAAGTCTGAATTCAAAGGGTGAGAGCGTATCCCCACCACCGTCGGTGCTCGATACGATAATCCTTGAACCTTTAAGCTGTGAGAGCTTTTTCGGAAGCCTTCTTGGCTTCGGTGAGAAATTGAAGAGCGCGGCGACGCTCTCGCCCTCGTGCATACGCCTGAAGGCATAGATGTGCCGTCCCTCATAAAGCGAGGTGAAGTCACCGAGGCGAAGGGCGTTAAGCTCTTTTCTCAGAGCAATCATTTTTCGGTAGAAGTTAAGCACGCTACCGCCGTCGGCATCCTGCGCCCTTACATTTATCTTCTCATAGTTTTCGTTTATTTTAAGCCACGGCGTGCCATTTGTGAAGCCTGCGCCATAAGCGTCGGTCCATTGCATCGGGCATCTTGCATTGTCGCGTGAGGTGCGCCTTATCATATTCCAGCGCATCCGCTTCGGGATGTGCAGGTCCTTTGCCATCTTATAGACGTTGTGGCTCTCAATATCCATTATCTCGTCGAGCGACCCAAAGTCACCGCCCGTCATACCTATTTCCTGCCCCTCGTAAATAAAGGGCGTGCCCCTCAGGGTGAGAGTGAGAGCACCGACGAGCTTTGCCGCCGCATCGGGATGCTTTTCAGCCCCCACGAGCCTTGACACAAATCTCGGCTGGTCGTGGTTTTCAAAGTACACCGAATTCCAAGAGAGTGCCCTCTGCCACTTTGAAAGCACGCGCATAAGGCGCTTCGGCTTCAGCTTGGTTTTAAACCACTTGACTATAATCTGGTCACATTCCATATGCTCGAAGGTGAATACCATATCAAGCTCACCGGAGGTCAGGCGTCTTGCCTGATGCTCGTCAACGAATACGGTTTCGCCAACCGCCCACGCGCCGTAGGGCTCAAGGCAGTCGCGCCTCAGCTCTTTAAGTATCTCGTGGCATCCGTCAGTAGAGAGGTAGTGTTCCTTTCCCGTCAGGATAAACGAGCGCTTGCCGTCGTCAAGTGTGTTTTTGTAAATTACGGTTATAACATCACATCGGAAGCCTGCTACCCCACGGTCGAGCCAGAACCTCATAATATCCTTGACCTCGGCTAATACCTCGGGGTTTTTATAGTTTAAGTCGGGCTGCTTTTTCGAGAACAGATGCAGATAATACTCGTCCTCGCTCTCGCCGAAGCGCGTCCACGGACACTCTGCAAAGAAGTTGCCCCAGTTGTTGGGAACCTTGTCCTTAGTGCCCTTTTTGATTATGTAATAATTCTTGTATTTTTCATCCCCTTCGAGCGCGCGGCGAAACCATTCGTGCTCGTCTGATGTGTGGTTGATAACGAGGTCCATAACGATATCTATTCCGCGCGCCCTCGCCTCGCTTACAAGACGGTCAAAGTCATCCATAGTGCCGAACCTCGGCTGAATGGACTTGTAGTCTGCGATGTCGTAGCCGTTGTCATCATCGGGGCTCTTGTATATCGGGCTCAGCCATATCGTATTAATTCCGAGTGATGCGAGGTAATCAAGCCTTGAAATAATGCCCGCAATATCACCGATGCCGTCACCGTCGCTGTCCTGAAAGCTTCTTGGGTATATCTGATATACCACAGTATTTTCGTTAAGTCTTTGCGCCATATTAGCCCCCCTGCTTTTTTATTATATTCTATCATATCGGCACTCACTTTTCAAGGTGCAAAACAAATATCGCGTGCGTGTATTGCATTTTTTGCGCGCGTGTGATAAAATTTTATATATGATAGGTTAATAGAGCGTGGCTCGGTACGGTGAGGTATTTATGGAAATTTGGGATTTATACGATATAAAGCGTAATAGAACGGGTAAGACTATGGTCCGTGGCGATAAGGTGCCCGACGGCTCATACCGTCTTATAGTCTGTGCCTGCGTCTTTTCCTCTGACGGCAGAATGCTTATTCAGCGAAGATGTGAGGATAAAGTGGGCTGGAGCGGTCTTTGGGATATATCCTGCGGCGGCAGCGTCGTTAGCGGTGAGGATTCCGCTGCGGGAATTGAAAGAGAGCTTTTTGAAGAGCTCGGCATACGCCACGATTTTTCGTGCGAACGCCCACGCGTCAGCTACGGTATAGGCAGGGGCTTCGTTGATGTATATATTCTCTTTGGTGATTATCCTATAAGCTCGCTTACCTTGCAGGAGTCCGAGGTGTGCGATGCTCGCTACGCAACGCTTGACGAAATACTCGCTATGATAGACGAGGGTGTGTTTATACCCTATCACAGAAGCATAATTGAAGCTATGTTCTTCCTTTCGAAATCAGACAGACTTCAAACGAGGTAAAAATGAAATACAGCTATCACAACCACACCTACCTATGCAATCACGCATTCGGCGAGCCTGAGGATTATGTTAAGGAAGCGGTAGCGGCAGGGCTCGATTTCTTCGGCTTTTCCTGCCACGCGCCGCACCTCTTTAAGGGGGGATACGAGTCGCCTATCCGTATGCTTCCCACCGACCTTGACCTGTATGCGAATAAGGTGCTGTCGCTTCGTCACAAATACCGCGACTATATAAATATCGGTCTTGGGCTTGAATACGATTATTACAGACCGAGCTGTGGGCGCGACGTTGAGTTTTACAAAAGTGCGGGTGTTGAATATCTCATATTAGGTCAGCACTTTACCGATGATGAGAGCCTGCCTTCCTCGTACAACTCGTATCACCCGACCAATAGCAGGGCAGGTCTTTCGGCATATACCGACAGCGTAATCGAGGCACTTGGCACGGGGCTTATATCCTATATCGCGCATCCCGACTGCTTTTACTTTACGGGGGATGAGAAATTTTACATAAGCGAGGCTGACCGCCTTATCCGCGCCGCGATGAGCCACGGCGTGCCGCTTGAGGTAAATGTTTTCGGACATAGCCGCGCCCGTCACTATCCGTCAAGACGATTTTTTGAAAGAGTAGCGGCACTCGGGGCGGATACCGTGCTCGGCATCGACGCACACACGAAAGAGCGCGTGTATTCTGAAAGTGAGATTCGCGCTACTCTGGATTTCTGCGAGGCTCTCGGCATCGCGCCGATGGATAAGGTTACGCTTCGCAAAATCGTATAAAACAAGGGGGATGCCATATTGGCTTTGTGATGCCACAAAGCGTCGATATTCGCCTGACGGCGATCGATATGCACTTCGTGCTCGATATATTGCCGATGGTAACTATGTCCCATCGGCAATTCGATATGTGCTACGCACGAGAAAATGGGCGAATATCATATCGAAACTGCGTAAGCAGTTATATCGAATTCGAGCATAGCGAGAATATATCGAGCCGAACAGAGTGAGGCATATCGACGGAATGATATAATTTCCATTTTTGTCCGAAATGCAGTCCCCGTGTCTGCCATATTGGCTTTGTGATGCCACAAAGCGTCGATATTCGCCTGACGGCGATTGATATGCACTTCGTGCTCGATATAATTGCTGATGGCAACTATATTCCATCAGCAATTCGATATGTGCTACGCACGAGAAAATGGGCGAATATCATATCGAAACTGCGTAAGCAGTTATATCGAATTCGAGCATAGCGAGAATATATCGAGCCGAACAGAGTGAGGCATAT
>JAZKYE010000047.1:0-4041 GCA_045611965.1 Eubacteriales bacterium | reverse complement strand
GCATAAATGAAGGGGTAAAGAAGATAAGGCGCGGTTTCGTCCTTGGTTGCATCAAGACGCATATCAACTGCGGTTACGCCGTGTGCCTGAAGTCTTGCGCAAACGTCCTTAAACTGAGCAAAGGTCCAGGGATTTTCTGCGGTATAAGCGCTAACGTCTATACCTGCAGCAGCGAAAATCTTTTTGTTGTAATAGAAGCCTGCGCTGGATTCCTGAATAGGAAGACCGTAGAGCTTTCCGTTATACTTGTTAAGAGAGAAGAATTTGCTCTGCTCCTCTTCGGAAATCAAGCTGCTGATATCGTAGAGAAGTCCGGAGCTTGCATATGCAGCGGTGTTGGGAGCATCGAATGTGATAATATCCGCAAGAGTGCCATCAAGCTGATTGTTCTGAAGCTCGGTTTCATAGCCCGATGCGCCTGCGCTGCGAGCCTTAAATATAGCCTGTGCCTTGATCTTCTGATCCTTATAGGCTGCATTGAATGCGTCGATTCGCTTCTGATAAGCCTGACCCTCGGTCGAAGACTTGTCAACGTGGAACATAATTTTTACGATAGTGTTACCCTCGGCATCAACGCCTGAATCTTCGCCGCCGTTACCGCCGCCACCGAAGCATGCGGTCATGCCAAACAGAGATGCAACAACGAGCATCATTGCAACGATTGAAGTTAAAAGTTTTTTCATATTTTCCTCCTCAATTGCAGCCTTTGGCTGCTTATATTTTTATTTTTTTATTAATTCATCACTTTGTGGTTGTGCCAAGCACAAACTTGGTTTTAAGAACCGTTCTCTGACAGGTTTCCTCACCGTGAATTTTCTTGATGAGAAGTCTTACTACCTGCCGCGCCATCTCCTCGATTGGCTGCTCAACGCTGGTCATATTGCTTGAGCTCCATTGCTTGAAAACACCGTCGTACGATATGATTTGCAGATCCTCGGGTATTTTTTTGCCAAGCTCGAGCGCTGCATCGTAGAAAACCTGAGATAGCGTGTATCCCGAGACGAAGACTCCGTCAACGTCAGGATACCTTTCCATAAAATCTGCAATCACCACAGTCTCATCTCCGTGCTGCATAACCTCGTTTACTATTCGAGGCGGCATACCGTATTCTGCCATTACGTCAAGATAAGCGCGCTCTCTTTCAAGAACCTCCGATGCTACGAGCGGCTTGGAGCCTATAAAGCCAACGCTTTTAGCTCCGCGCTCTATTATATACTTTATTGCCTTTTTAGTAGCATCGTAATTATCGCTGGTAACGTAGGGAATGTTTTCGCCAAACGCCCTGTCTATTGAAACGATCGGGCACTTTTTCAAGTCCTCCTCCTCGTGCATATAGTGGGTTACGAAAACAGCCCCATCGACCTCTCTGTGAGTGATTTTTTTGATAATTTCAGTTTCTTTGTCAACCTTTTGCTGCGAGGATACCAAAATTACCGAGTACCCGAACTTGCCAGCCTCGTCCTCAACGTAATATGCAAGCTTGGCGAAGAATGGGTGATTTATAACAGGCACCAGCAAGGCTATGATGCGTGTTTCGTTCTTTCTAAACTGAAAAGCCATATTGTTTCGTGAATAGTTAAGGGCTTCGATAGCCTCAAGCACTTTTTTTCTGGTCTTTTCACTTACCGACTTTTCGTTATTGATAACTCTTGAAACCGTACCTACGCCGACTCCTGCGTATTTTGCTATGTCTATAATTGTTGCTTCCATTTTTAATCTCCAACTGTAATCACGGAAGAAATTTAGATTTCCTATCTATATTACTCCAACGTCACAGTAACGGTTTGTTTGCCATTGATTACAATTTCATTCTCGCTTTCGGTCAAAAGAGCAGCATCAATGGTGAGCATTAAATTTTCTACGGTATAATCTCCGCCTGCGAGCTGCTTTCCGTTAACGGAAACCGAATTTACCTCAACGTTTCCAAGATAAATCACTGCGTTACAGCCCTTTTGAATAACCATATCCTTCAGAACGGTCTGAGTAACGGCGGTAACGTTTACCGTAAATTCGTATGCGCTTGATCCGCCCACAGCCTTAAAGGTATACGTGCCAATGGGTAAAAGCTCGAAGTATCTTGCATCTATTACAAGATTTTTACCATTGCTCGAATAGAAGGCTCTATCAACAAGCGTATTGTTTAGGGTTCTATTGTAAAGCTCGGTAATAAACCGATTCGAATCTCCAACAACGGTCAAGCTTCCATTGCCGTTATAATCGTACTTATCTTTAAAGTCAACGACGGACTTAAAGGTTGCCTTACCGGAATAAACGTTCAGGCCGAAGAAGCCCTCGCTTCTTTCATCCTCATTAAGAATCACGTCGATAGCGAGTCTGCCGTTGATATAAGCCTTGATAGATGCGCCCTTGGCCTCTACTCTCAGGACCACGTTGCCGAGATTTACGTCGGGAGCGCTTGCTCTGCCGATTTCACCGTTGTGCGACCACATCTTGACAACCCTTTCATTGTTATCGTAGTTGAAGATGATGTATTCGCTCATATCGGCGTTTGCTCTGAAGATAAATGCAGCAGCAACCGCATCAAGAGAGAATGTTACAGAGCAGTTGAAATCAGATGCGCTCTGTGTCGATAAAATATATCCGTCGCCTGCAGGGCTGGTGGCAATTATATCCGAGCCGTTTGCAATCCAGTTGCCCGAGATGATGCCGTCGCCACCGAAGGAAATGTCGGACTCGGGCGCGCCCTTGTAAACCGTCACGCTTACAAGCTTTTTCTGATTTCCGCAGGTTACGGCAAGAGTCGCCTTGCCTATGCCGAGAGCCTTGACGATAACTCCGCCCGTCGTGTTCTCAAGCTCTACTACGGTATTTCCGCTTACAATCTCAAAGGTAATGTCATCACCCGAGGTTGAATATGCGGTCAGCTGCTTTTTGTTTGTGATACAGGTATCAAGCTCAAGCGTCTCGTCGCTGACGTAAAGCACGGTTTCGCCCTCTACCGACTCCGCATCTCTCCATACAGATGCGATTTCATTGAGCTTAAGGCTCTCTACGGTGACCTCACCGTCTACCGCAAGCTCCGCCTTAACCGAATAGGGAGAAGCGAGAGTCAGAAGATAGAACGGAATCTTGAAGTCGTCACAGAATACCTCGACACCGCCGTTATCGGAGAGTATATAGAAGCTCTGCGAGCCGAAATCTCTCGGGCCCGAGGTGTATCTGAAGCGATAATCCTTGATATTGAGTCCTGCCGACGAGGTGAAGCGACGGTCTACGAAGTAGCCCTCGTCCTTGTTCCAGCCGATTTCGGTGTACTCGCTGTCGCTTACGTTGATTTTGATAGAAATCGCAGCGTTGGTCGGGTTATCAATATTCAGGAGCATTTCAAATATATGAGTGTTTACGCTTGCAAGAATATTGTCGCTTGATGCGTCAATCTTCTGATTATTTACTGTTATAAGGTTGGTTTTATCGAATGTGTCACTATCCTTGACGATAGGAGTCTGGGTGAGGATATATCCGTCGCCCTCTGTCACGAGTCCCCATACTACAGGGATCGTCATACCGCTTCCGTTCCAGACCTTTCGTGCGTTGGCGTAAATACCGCTGTCGGTATCCGCAGGCACGCCTGCATACCAGCTTATCGATACCGTCTTGCCGAAGTATGCGCTATCGGTATCTCTGATGCTGAAGGTCTGTGTCGCGTAGGAGTCGGTACCGAAGTCCATTTTCTGGAAGTCGCTCTTATCTATCGCACCGCCGTCCTTGTCGGTAAATACGATGCTGTTTCCGTCGTAAGCAATCTTACCTACTATGTATTCTCTGCCCGAGAGGGACATTACTACGTAGGTTTTACCGTCGTTTGCCGTCAGGGTGACAACCTCGGGGCACTCGGGTACGTCTGCGTTAAACTGACCCGCGTATGACCAGTTGAGAAGGTCGGTCGATTTCAAGAACCAGACTCTGTTTTCCTGCTGACCCGTCAGAGCCATACCCCAGGCGGTAGTCTTGCCGTTCTCTGTTGCTATGGGGAATATCTTCGGGTCGCGGCAGGCAACCTTGTGATAAATTCCGTCTGCA
>JAZKYE010000046.1:0-5096 GCA_045611965.1 Eubacteriales bacterium | reverse complement strand
GTCGCCCGTAAGCGAAGGAAGCGCGGATGCCGCAGTAAGCCAGCCTGCATCTCTGCCCATAATCTCAACGATAGTAACCGCCTTTATTTCGTAAACCGACACGTCGCGCTTGATTTCCTTGACGGTGGTGGCAATATACTTTGCCGCAGAGCCAAAGCCGGGGGTGTGGTCGGTTGCCTGAAGGTCGTTGTCAATGGTCTTGGGCACGCCTATAACGCGAAGCTCGTACGAGTGTGCGCTCGCGTACTGCGAGAGCTTAAGCACCGTATCCATCGAGTCGTTACCGCCGATATAGAAGAAATATCTAATATCGTACTTTTTAAAAATCGAAAGAAGTCTTTCGTAGGTTTCGGCATCCTCTGTGTGCGATTTCAGCTTGCGTCTGCAAGAGCCGAGCGCCGCCGAGGGTGTCACCTTTAAAAGCTCGACGTCCTGCGAGCCGAAGAGCGTCGAGAGGTCGATAAGGTCCTCTTTAAGAAGTCCCTCAATACCGTTTTTCATACCGTAGAGCTTGTCTACAATACCCTCTGAATTAAGTGTCGCACAGCCCTCGATAACACCTGCGAGCGTTGCGTTTATAGCGGCGGTAGGACCGCCTGACTGACCTACTACTGCGTTTCCGTGAAGTATGCTCATTTTGCACCTCTGAATTGATATATTTTGAGTTTTAGGTATTTATTCTTCGGCAGATTAGCCGAGAAGCTCTTTTTCATTAAAGGTATAATTCGTGTTGCAGAAGCGGCAAACTGCCGTAAGCGAGCGTCCCTTGCCCTCTGCCTCTTGCTCGTCAAGCATTCCCACGATTTCCCCCTTACCGAGCGATTTTATCTTTTCAAGCATCCTTGCGCGCTCGCAGTCACACTTGTAGTCAACCTCGATTTCATCAAAGAGGTCGTACTCAATTCCCTCACACGCAAGGGCGAAAATTTCCTGACTCGTCATACCTGAATTTATAAGTCCCGACACGTTAGAAATCCGCGAGGCATTCTTTTCAAGCGCATCGACCGTAGCATCGTCAGGATACGGCATAAGCTGTATCAGCACACCGCCTGCCGCCTGACAGCCGAGGTCGGGATTAACAAGCACACCGAGCGAAAGAAGCGTCGGTATCTGCTCGCTTCTTGCAAAGTAGGTTGCTATATCCTCGGCAATTTCACCGCTGGTTAGCTCAACCGTTCCTATCTGCGGCTCGTGCCCCGATATATCCTTGATAAAGGAAATGCTACCTGCACCGACAGCGCCGCCAACGTTAAGCTTTCCGTCAGGGCGTCTTGCGGGGTCGGAATAGGGATTGTTTATATAAGCCTTGACCGTACCGTAGTAATCAGCCACCGCAATAAGCTTTGAAATCTCACCGTCAGATGCTATATTCACAGTAACCGTATCCCCCTCGGCAGGAAGCATCGTGCCCACCATAGAGGCGCAGGTTATAAGTCTGCCGAGCGCCGCCGTTGCGGTAGGATACGTGCCGTGAAGCCTTTGCATCTCGTTTACCATTTCGGTTGAGTTGATAACAAGCACGCGAGCCGAGCCGTCGTGCGTCATTCCTCTTAAAATCTTGGATTTTGCCATACCATCTACCCTTTTTATATTATTTCTTGCTTATTTTTTGCATCTTGCAACGATATATATGCGTGAGCTGTCATCGTCAGCGTCGTTAAAATCATAGTCGCAAAACGCGCCGATAAATTCAAAGCCACAGCAAAGAAGTGCGCGCTTCATCTGTCTTATCGTACGCATCCTCTGCCGCTGACAATCATCGTAGCGGATAAAGCTTCCGTCATCCTGCGCCGCAAAAAGCGTGATGTAGAAATCACAAAGTCGCGTGCGCTCGTTATATGCGCTCTGCCATACGCACATATCGTCACCGCGCTCGTAAACGTAGGACCTGCCCGAGAGTGCCCCCTCAAACTTACCCTTGCCGTTAATATCAAAGATAAAAAGTCCGTCGGGGTCAAGATAATTATGCACGAGCGAAAGCACCTTAATCATCTCACTATGCAGGATTATATGGTTAATACCGTCAAGCGTGCAGATACAAGCACCTACCGTGCCGTAAAGCTCAAGCTCACACGCATCCTGTTCAAGATAAAGGATTTTGTCCCCAAGCCCTGCCCCCTGCGCGCGCGCTCTTGCTAAAAGAAGCATCTCTGACGACCGGTCAACGCCCGTCATATCGTAGCCGCGCTCGGCAAGGGCGGTTGTAAGCACGCCCGTGCCACAGCAAAGGTCAAGCACAAGCTCGGGGCGTTTTTTTAAATACCTATCAAAGCACCCCTCTATAAAGGATGCGTAGGCGTTATAATCCACCCCGTCAATAAATTCATCATAGTAGGGCGCTAATAAATCGTATATCATAATCTACCTGCCTTAACCCTTTGGTGCGCTGACGCAAGACACAGCAAAAAATCCCTCGGACAAAAGCGCAGACGCCGCCGCGCTTGCGGCACTCTGGGTATCAAAGATACCGAAAACCGACGGTCCGCTTCCCGACATAAGTGCAAGACGCGCGCCGCAGTCATAAAGAGTGCGCTTGATACGCATAGCCTCGGGAACTGTCGGAAGTATGGGTGCTTCAAACGAGTTGTAAAGCACGCTTGGTGCTTTTCCTGCCTTAACCTCATCTAATAGAGTGGCAAGGGCAGTGTCGCCTGCGTCACCCTCGTCGTGCGCCATATAATACTCGTCAAGTCGAGCGTAGGCTTCCTTTGTAGAAACGCGCTCGTCAGACTTTGCTATAACTAAATAGTACGAGCCGTGGCGAAGGGGTGTTACCCTCTCACCTCTGCCCTCGCAGAGCGCAGTTCCGCCAACGATACAAAACGGCACGTCGCTGCCGAGCACAGCGCCCATATCGCACAGTGCCCTTTGCGTAAGGGGTCTTGATAAAAGGCGGTTGAGCGCGCGAAGCGTTGCCGCAGCATCAGCCGAGCCGCCTGCAAGTCCTGCCGCTATGGGAATATTCTTCTTTATCGTAATGCTGACACCGCCCGAAATTCCGAGCGTTGTCATAAACAGCTCTGCCGCCGCGCATGCGATATTGCGCCCGTCACACGGAAGGTGCGCGTCCCCGACGATACGAAGCCTGATGCCGGAGCCACTCTTGTCATATGAAACGGTAAGCTCGTCGCAAAGCCCCGTCGCGTGCATAATGCTTGAAAGCTCGTGAAAGCCGTCCTCACGCGCCTGACGCACGCCGAGGAAAAGATTAATCTTCGCATAAGCATACTCTTTTACCGCAAGCATACACACATCCCCCATTTTACACGTTACCATATGATTATACACCACGGAAAGAAAAAAAGCAAGAAACTACGCGCATTTTTGCTAAAAAATATATATTATAGTAATTTATACTGAATAAATTTTAAAAATCACTTGACAAATGCTGTGCGGTATGGTAAAATCATTAACCGTGGCGAATCATGAGGATTCGTTTCCTTGCTACACGAGAGTGTGGCCACAATGACCATAAGGAGGTAAAAACACATGGAAAAGAAGATTTGTTCTTACGAGCTTCTCTTCGTAGTAAACGGAAATCTCGGTGAGGATTCCTATGCTGCAGTTAAGGATAAGTTCGTAGCGCTTATTAACGGTGCATCGTCTGACGTTACTGTTAACGAGTGGGGCAAGCGCAGACTTGCGTATCCTATCAACTACGTTACCGAGGGATACTACGTTCTCGTTTGCTTCAAGAGCGAGCCTGACTTCCCCCGTGAGCTTGAGCGTGTGCTTGGTATTACCGAAGGCGTACTTCGTTATATGACCACCACCAAGGAAGCTATCGAGGAAGCAGCAAAGACCCCCGTAGCTGATGCTACTGAGGAAAATTCCGTGGTTGAGGCAGCTGCCGATACTACTGAAGAATAATCAAGAGGAGCTTTTGAGTTATGGCAAGCTTTAACAAGGTAATACTCATAGGTAATCTTACCGCAGACCCCGAGCTTAAGCAGACTGCCGCAGGCATTTCGGTTTGCAGCTTCACTATCGCTGTTAACCGTCGCTTCGCAGGTAAGGGCGAGCAGGGTCAGCAGACGGTTGATTTCATTTCTGTCGTTGCATGGCGTCAGAATGCAGAGTTTGTCAACCGTTACTTTAAGAAGGGCAATCCCATTCTCGTATGCGGACAGCTTCAGACTCGTACCTGGAACGATAATCAGGGACAGAAGCGTTACGCTACCGAGGTCGTATGTGACGAGGTGACCTTTGTGTCCCCCGCAGCTAACGGTGCAGCACCCGCGCAGGGTGGCGGTTATGCACCTGACGCATACGGCGCTCCCACCTTCAACAATGCCCAGGGAGCAAGCTTTGAAGAAATTCCTAACGACAGCGACCTTCCCTTTTAATTAAGGCGTCGCGTCCGCCCGAAGCAAGAATCACTGTGTCGGGTGTATATAGAAATAGTGATTCGGAAAGGTTATGGACTATTCACAATGGATAGAAACGATACTCAGCGTCCTGCTTTCCGTCCTACCCACAGAAAAAAGAAGGTTTGCATTTTCTGCCAGGATAAGGTTAGCGAGATTGATTACAAGGACGTAAACAAGCTCAGAAAGTTTACCACTGAGCGTGCAAAAATTCTTCCCAGACGTGTCAGCGGAAACTGTGCGCTTCATCAGAGACAGCTTACTGTCGCTATTAAGCGCGCTCGTCAGATGGCACTTCTTCCCTACGTTTCAAACTAATATTTGAATATTGTTATAAGACAATATCAATTTAAACGAAAACAACAAAAGCTTTCGACCTAATATTTATTGTCTATAGCAACAAAAAAACAACTTAAAAGCATTAAAGCACTCTGCTAATCCAGCAAAGTGCTTTTTTCTTTTTCCTACGACCAATATATAGCCTAACTCTCTTCTTCCCTCGCCCTCTGTCCTAAAATATATATATAAATATTTAGTACTAGCTCTCTAATACCCTACATAAAGCTAAAGAAATCTTCCTTCCTCAAGCCCTCGTCCCTGCTCTCCCGAAGCCGACGACCTACGCTTCCCTCGCCTCTCCCTCGGCTATCCCTTTCTGCCCGTGCTCCCCCTGCCACCGAGGTCGAAAACTTTTGTACTTTTCAGGACGACGCGGCTTGTTCGACTACA
>JAZKYE010000045.1:0-18604 GCA_045611965.1 Eubacteriales bacterium | reverse complement strand
CTTGGTAAAAAGCTTGGCAAGCCCGTTGTGGCTACCTGCGACGCGCACTTCCTTGATGCCGCAGACGAGCTTTACCGCAGAATACTTCTTGCCGGAATGAAATTCAAGGATGCGGACAAGCCGCTTCCTATTTACCTTCGTACGACGGAAGAAATGCTTCCCGAGTTTGAATATCTCGGTGAGGATGCCGCGTATGAGGTAGTTGTTACAAACACAAATCTTATTGCCGATATGTGTGAGGACGTACGCCCGATACCGAAGGGAAGATACGAGCCCAATATCGACGGTGCGGCAGAAGAGCTCACCGAGTCCTGCTGGCGCCGTGCACACGAATGGTACGGCGATGAGCTTCCCGAAATAGTAGAGAAGCGTCTTAAACGCGAGCTCGACTCTATAATCGGCAACGGCTTTGCCGTGCTTTATATGATTGCCGTTAAGCTCGTTGCATACTCTGAATCGCTCGGCTATCTCGTCGGCTCACGTGGCTCGGTTGGCTCTTCCTTCGTTGCTACGATGTCAGGAATATCCGAGGTTAACCCGCTTGCACCTCATTACAGATGCCCGAAGTGCAGATACAGCGAATTCTTCACCGACGGAAGCGTCGGCTCTGGCTTTGACCTCGACGACAAGAACTGTCCCGTCTGTGGCGAGCCCTTGATAATGGACGGCCACGACATCCCCTTTGAAACCTTCCTCGGCTTCTTCGGTGAAAAATCCCCCGACATCGACCTTAACTTCTCAGGTGACGTTCAGGGTAAGGTGCATAAATACACTGAAGAGCTTTTCGGTCAGGGCCACGTTTTCCGCGCAGGTACTATCGGTACTCTTGCCGATAAGACCGCTTGGGGATACATAAATAAATACCTTGAGGAAAAGCAGATTGCCATCCCCAAGGCGCAGGTCGATTATATGGTTACGCAGATGGTGGGCATAAAGCGCACCACGAGCCAGCATCCCGGCGGAATTATAGTTGTTCCGACGGAATACGAGATTTACGATTTCTCGCCCATTCAGCACCCTGCCGACGACCCTAATTCCGACATAATTACTACTCACTATCAGTTCTCGTATCTTCACGATACGATACTTAAGCTTGACGAGCTCGGACACGATATGCCTACCAAGTACAAGATGCTTGAAAAGTACACAAACACAAGTGTCCTTGACGTTAAAATGAACGATAAGAGCGTCTATGAGCTCTTCCATTCAACAAAGCCGCTTGGCATCACCCCTGACGATATAGGCGGATGTCAGCTCGGCACCTTCGGTATCCCCGAAATGGGAACGAGATTTATTCAGCAGGTTCTTATCGACGCACAGCCGAAAACCTTTGCCGATCTGCTTCAGATATCAGGACTTACACACGGCACGGACGTATGGCTCGGCAACGGTCAGGACCTGATAAAGCAGGGAATATGTACCATTTCAGAGGTTATCGGCACACGCGACGGTATTATGCTATATCTTCAACGCCATAATATCGACAACTCGGTGTCCTTCAACATAATGGAAGCGGTAAGAAAGGGTAAGGGACTTACCCCCGAATGGGAGCAGATTATGCGTGAGCACGACGTGCCCGACTGGTACATAGCCTCGTGTAAGAAGATAAAATACATGTTCCCGAAGGCGCACGCGGCAGCCTACGTTATGTCTGCAATACGTCTGTGCTGGTATAAGATTTATTATCCTATGGAGTTCTATGCCGCATTCTTTACGGTTGCCCCCGGCGGCTTCAATGCCGAAATTGTTATGAAGGGCTATACCGCCGTTAGTGAGGCTATCTCTGAAATCGAGGCAAAGGGTCAGGAGGCATCGGCAAAGGACAACGAAATGCTCGCGACCATGCAGCTCGTCAGAGAGGCGCTTGCAAGAGGCGTTAAGTTCCTTCCCGTTGACCTCTGGAAGTCGGACGCAAAGGCATTTTTGCCCGAGGACGGAAAGATAAGAATGCCGTTTAACTCGCTTCCGGGCCTTGGTGATACCGCAGGTGAAAAGCTCGCACATGCAAGAGATAATTACAACATTCTCTCAATGCAAGAGCTTCGTGAGCTTTCAGGCGTTTCAAAGTCTGTAATAGAGCTTCTCGCTAACAACGGCGCGCTCGGTAATTTAAGCCGAACCAATCAGATTTCATTCTTCTGATTTTTAAGAAGATGTGCTGTAACTTGTAGATAATGTAAAGTATTGTTTAATTACTTATGAAAATAAGAGCTAAAAGCATAAGCGAAAATTCTCGGTCATGTGAGCTTGAAAAGAAAAGATAAATTGCAAGACCGAGAATTAAAAGCTCTTCAAGACCGAATTTTTCGGGTAGTATCCTGCTTGGCAAAAAACCGGAGAAAATCGAGCGTATCTGCCCGAAAAATCCACCCTCGCCCCGCTTGTCGTTACTGTCATCTGTACAGCTGCATTCCTCTATGACGGGTCGCTCTGTTTCCTTTGGCGACAGCTTAGTCTGTGCCTTTTGTGCACCGACCTCTGTATGAGCTACGGACACCTTAGGTGCAGGCGGCTCATCACAAAGCGCAGTACCGTCATAGCCTACGCTGAGTGGATGGGCTACGCCCTCGTTATCGTAATAGCTTCGGGTGTACATTCACTCATCCCCCTTTACGGCATCAAGCATATCCGCTATCGTCATCATCGTGTCAATGGCTCGCGCCCTCGACGGTGAAACGTAAGGCTTCAGCGCGTGAAGCAGGGTATTTCTTCGCTTTCGCTTGCCGTTGTCCTGCGGTTGTGCCAAAGTCTTGTTTTCGGGTGCTTGCGCTGGCTCTTGCTCAGGTGCTGACGCTTCGTCAGTCGACGTCGCTTCCTTATCCTCGCTCATAATACCGCGTATAGTTTCAATAAGCTCGGGTCTTTGCATAATCAGTCCGACTATTTTTGAAATATCAGGCGTATCCATACCGTTAACCCCCTTTATGTTTTTTTATAACCTTAAGTGCCCCTGAAAGATTAAGCCTCGTAGGGTCGCTCATAGCCTCTCTGATTTTAGCCATATCCTCGGGGCTTGGCGGTGTATTCGGTATGCTTATGGCGTTATTTTCAGCGATATTCCGTATCGTAGCCCATAGGGCATCGTCGGAGAGCTGCGAGAGTGCGCGTAGCTTTTCTTTGTCTATCTTCATTCTGTAACCTCGCTTCTTTAATCTATCCTTAATATATTCATAAGGGGTAAAAGCGGTTACATGCTTTTGGTGTATTTATGAAGCTTCTAATATTTTCCGACTCACACGGTGACGCAGGCTATATGCGTCGCGCTGTATTAAAAAATAGGGATGCCGATGCCATAATTTTCCTCGGTGACGGACTTATGGACGTTATGTACTCGCTCGAAGGCGAGTATTCTATTCCTATATATAAGGTTAAGGGCAACTGTGATATCGGCATATCAAGCTACTATCCCGATGTAAAAAAGACCGACGAGCTTTTCTTGGACGGTAAAAAAATAATCTTTACACACGGTGACCTCTACTCGGTAAAGAGCACGACGCAGGATTTGTCGCGCCTCGCTATATCAAGGGGTGCTGATATAGTCCTCTTTGGACATACTCATATGCCCTGCGAAATCTTTGTGCCCACCGACAGCGAGGAATATAAGCTCGCATACCGCGACCTTTCGGCAAGCGGAATTCTTCCTGAGGATTTCTCACCGAAGCCCTACTACCTCTTCAATCCGGGTAGCATCTGCTATCGTGACGGCGTTCCCACGTTCGGCATACTCACACTCGCGGAGGGTGAAAATCCGCTCTTTTCTCACGGCACGTTTAACTGATAAAGCTACCTGCAATAACAGCAGAAATATTGATAGGAGGTATCTATATGAAAAAGATTATCCATAAAATCGCCCTTGTATTAGAAGCGCTGATAAGCCTGTGCCTTGTGCCTGTCTTTAACCTCAAAATATTCCACGAGGTCTCAATACGTGAGGGCTTCAATGATGCAGGCGAAATAGTCTTAAAGCGCACTGACCACTATTATTCCATAATAGATAACCTGAAATACAGCAGTATGAACCTCGTCAATATCTCAATCGCGCTTCTCGTCACTGCATTAGTGTCATCTCTCGCCGCCTTGGTATATAACACAAAGAAATCAAACCGAATTTCCCACACTGTATTCACAGTAAGCATAATATTCTTCCTCATAGTCCTTCTTCTCGCGTCAAGCGTCCATAGGGATTATTGAGTAACCCCCTAATAACAAAATCCCCACTGCTTCACTACCTCGAAATCAGTGGGGATTTTTCGTTTCTTCATCATAATGGCTCTCAATTATTTGCCAATAATTTGATGAGATAATATATGAGTACACAAAAAAGAAAAAGCAGACGGATAATGCTTCCATCTGCTTAAGATAGTATGTATTTTTTTAGGTAAATTCCCATTGACTGTATTGCTTTTCCCGATATTCGCTTTCGGGTAGCGAAGTGGCAGTTTTAGAGTGAATACCAATTATAACCCCCGTATATGCTTTCGGAGCACGAGGGGCTTTGGCTTCAAAGCCTCTCGTAAATCCCTCGTATATCCTTCCTAAATCTTCGTAGCTTAATAATTCTTAAGCTTCTCAGATATTCTCTTCGCGGTGTCCTCGCAAAGATTAACCGTCATATCGGCATCCTCGCTCTCTATCATAATTCTTACGACGGGCTCGGTGCCTGAGGGGCGGACTACTATTCTGCCGCGCTCGCCGAGCGTTGCCTCGGCTTCCTTGACGATAGCCTTGATTTCCTCATCGGTAAACATAG
The DNA here is from genome assembly GCA_045611965.1 of Eubacteriales bacterium. Lineage (GTDB taxonomy): Bacteria > Bacillota > Clostridia > Oscillospirales > CAG-272 > UBA1740. Next base: position 13,854 of record JAZKYE010000045.1, on the reverse strand, counting down.
CGATCTTACCGCCTGGGGTGGTGTTGATATTTACTATGTGCTGAGGATATCTCTTCATAACCGTGCAAAGCTCTGAGAGCTTCTTTCCCGAAGCTTTAAGGCAGGCGAGAAGCGCGAGTGCTGTAAGCTGACCGTCACCCGTCGTTGCAAATTCGCGAAGAATAATATGTCCCGACTGCTCACCGCCAAAGCAGTAGCCCTCGCGGTTGATGGCTTCAAGCACGTATCTGTCACCGACATTTGTTGCAACAAAGCGAAGTCCGTTTGCCTCGCAGAACTTGGGGAAGCCGTAGTTCGTCATAATAGTACCAACGACAGTATCGCGTTTAAGCTTGCCCTGACGCTTTAGGTCAAGTGCCAGAATTGCCATAATAAAGTCACCGTCAACCTCGTTGCCAAGCTCGTCAACCGCAAGACATCTGTCTGCATCACCGTCAAAGGCGATACCTGCTACGCAATCGTTTGTCTTAACGTATTCCTTGAGCGCATCAAGATGCGTCGAGCCGCACCTTTCGTTTATGTTAACACCGTCAGGCGACATTGAGAGCATATGGCACTCTGCGCCGAGTGACGAGAAGAGCTTTCTTGCAGTAGCACTCGCCGAGCCGTTTGCACAGTCAATTGCAATACGCATTCCGTCAAAGCGTACGCTCGTGGTTGATTTAAGATACTCGATGTAATCGTTGATAGCATCAGGCGCATCGCGTCTGACACCTATCTTTTCGGCGGATGCAGGCTTTGGGGGCGGGGTATTGTCAAGCACGATAGATTCAATCTGCTCTTCAAGCTCATCAGAAAGCTTGTAGCCCTCTGCACCGAAAATCTTTATACCGTTGTAGGGGTAGGGGTTGTGCGATGCAGAAATCATAACGCCGGCCTTTGCACCGTATTTCTGAACGAGGTATGCAACCGCAGGGGTCGGAACAACACCGAGCGTTACACAGTCGCTTCCAACCGAGCAAAGTCCTGCACAAAGCGCAGAGCAGAGCATTTCAGAGGAAATGCGCGTGTCCATACCGATGATAACCTTGGGTCTGTATTTCTGGTTAGATGATAAAACAGTACCGAGAGCACGGCCTATCTGCACCGCGCGCTCACAGCTAAGGTATTCGTTTGCAATTCCGCGAACACCGTCAGTTCCAAATAATCTTCTCATAATCTATCCTTCTTTAATTCAGTTATAAATTTTAAGTCTTGCACTTATCTTCTCGGAACGATTTCACCCGAGCCTGAGAGTATGTGACGCTCAGGGATTATTCCACGAACGCGGGAAAGGGGATAAACGAGGCACTCTCTGCCAACAATAGAGCCTGGACAAAGAACGCTGTTACAGCCAACCTCGGCGAAGTCACCGAGCATAACGCCAAACTTGCGAAGTCCCGTGTCAACAACCTCACCGCCGTCACGAATAGAAATGTTGCTATGGTCAAGCTTGAAGTTTGATGCAACTGCGCCTGCACCCATATGCGACCTGTATCCGAGTATCGAGTCACCGACGTAGTTATAGTGCGGAATCTGAACGTTGTCAAAAATAATTGCGTTCTTGATTTCGGTGCTGTTTCCAACTACGACGCCCTCACCGATAATAGCTGAGCCACGGATAAACGCGCCTGGACGTATCTCAGTACCCTTGCCGATTACAGTAGGCGCTTCAATAGTAGCAGTAGGTGCGATTTTAACACCCTTTGCCACGTAAACACCCTCTGCAATGCAGTCGTACTCAGTAGCGGGAAGCGACTTCTGAAGCTCTAAAATAAAGTCTTTAATTTTAGGCAAAGCCTCATAGGGAAACTCACATTCGGAAAGCAACGGTGCACAAAGCGTGTGGGTCAGGTCAAAAAGCTCGGTTGTCCTTGGAATACTCATGATTAAATCCAGTCCTCGCAAATCTTTATTTTGTTTACGCGAAGCCGCGTGACATGCACTCGCATACGCGTACTAACGCTATATATTTTATCATATAGCGCGGTGATATGCAATAATTAAACTGAACAAAATTGACGCGACACTGCAAAAATATAGATACATCTTGCACAATATACGCACTGTTCACGTTGTGTTTGTATGAAATTAATACAATTTGATGGATTGTTGGTGTTCTAAATTACAAATCGGCAGTTCTATTTTACAAATAAAGTCAGGATGCCACCTCGCGTGCCTTGCAAACATCTACATAATCTATAAATTCAGAATATTCCTCAAGCTCGGAAATTGTGAGCTTTATGGCAGAGTGGGCATTTCCTGCGGCAGGATAAACGTGCTCAAAGCGTTTCAGCGAAACATCAAGATAAATTTTGCACCCCTCGTTCGCTGCGAAAGGGCAAACACCGCCGACGTCGTGACCGATAAGCTCGTGCGCCTGCTCGTGAGTCAGCATTTTTGCCTTTGTGTGGAAGGTTGCCTTGAACTTGGCGTTGTCAATTTTCATATCACCCGCGGTAACGATAAGCACAGCGTGCTCATCAACCATAAAGGAAAGCGTTTTCGCGATTAGTGCCTCATCACACCCAAGTGCCGCACTCGCAAGCTCTACTGTCGCGGATGAAACGTCAAACTGAATTATTTTATCTTCAGCTCCAAGCTTTTTAAAATAATCGTAAACTCTTTGAAAAGACATATTGTTATTCCTCACCTTTATCATATATTATTTATTACATTATACAGTATTTAATCATTTATTTCAAGCGGATTATGAGCGCCTTGGATTTGATAGCTATTTTGTGTTTAAAAATAAAAAAGGCACCGAGCTTGCGGTGTGGTGGTGAGCAAGCTTGGCGCGTTTCAGGGAACATTACGTTGGTACTGTGTAAATGCTCGTGCCTGATGCTTTTATTATAATATAGTTGTTTTTCTTTGTCACCCTACTGTTGTATTTTTTGACGCTACTGTGCATTTTCCTTATTCTACCGATACCACTCTACGCATAGCGCGAGGGTAGAAATGTGCAAAAATCTCTCTACTCGCAGTAGAAAAAGGCGAAAATCTACTTGATTTTATATAAAAAAGATGGTAAACTATTAAAAAAAGGAGGTGCGACGTGAAGGATCTTAAAGAAATTATAGCATCTAACATATCCGATCTTAGAAACGAGGCGGGTATGACTCAGATGAAGCTTGCACAGCTGCTTAACTATTCGGATAAGGCGGTTTCGAAGTGGGAACGCGCAGAATCCGTACCCGATATCGTCGTGCTGAAGCATATAGCTGATTGCTTTGACGTCAGCGTTGATTATCTGCTTTGCGAGGAGCACGAGCAGTACAAGGAAAACAAGCGCCAACGCTCACGCGCAGTGCGAAAAAACAACCTTATAATAACGGGGCTTTCTGTTCTGCTCGTATGGTTTGTCGCGACCTTTATCTTCGTTGAGCTTAATCTTCTTCTGCCAAACGCAGTATTGCCATCGTGGATAGCCTTTATATATGCAGTGCCCGTAAGCCTTACGGTTTTTCTCATTTTTAATTCAATATGGGGAAAAAAGCGGCTTAATTACCTTATAATATCCGCTATGATATGGACGGGACTTCTTGCCTTCTATCTTTCCTCACGCTTCTTAACCGAAGAAAATATGTGGCTTGTATTCATCCTCGGTATCCCGTCGCAAATGATAGTATTTTTGTGGTCGGGGCTTAAAAAGCTTCGCTCGGAGGTATAGCTATGCAGATGCGACCAATGAGAAAAAAGCTAAGCGACGGAATTGCAAAGCCTAAAAGGCTTCGTAATGTGCCAAAATATCTGTATCTTCGTGCAAAGGGCTTCTTTACAAGACTGTTTTACATAATATCGCTCGTTTGGAAGGCTTCGCCTGCGGTAATGATTGCACTTTGCGCCTTCTGCCTTTTCGACGGACTTCTGCCCGTTGTCGGTGCGTATATTTCAAGCGGACTTTTAAACGAGATAGCCAACCTTATAGGCGTTGCGTCAACGGGAAGTGTGCTTGATGATATTTTCGAGGTGATGTCACCGCTTATCTTCCTCTTTGTGCTTCAGTTTGTTCACCATTTCCTGAAACGGCTTCTCAGCCGCCTCAATACTATGGTGTCAACTCTTGCAGGCGAGCTTGTAGTCAATTACATAAAGCTTATGATAATAGACAAGGCAAGACGCGTTGATATGCGCTCGTTTGATAGCCCTGAGTTTTACGAGAAGCTTGAAAACGCAAACCGCGAGGCAGGTATGCGACCTATCGGAATTCTGACGGCAAGCTTTAGTGTTATCAGCTCGGTAATAAGCGTTATTTCGTTTATTTTCGTGCTTGCAATGCTAAGTCCCATAGCGCCGATAATTATAATTATTGCTTCAATTCCCGGTGCTTTTGTAAACTATTATTATAAAAATAAGAATTTCCACTATATGCGCTTCCACTCAAAAGAAAGACGGCAGATGAATTATTATTCATCGCTTATGACCAGTAAGGATTACGCAAAGGAAATTAAATTACAAGGCCTTGCTGATACCTTTACCGATAAATACAAGGGTGCTTTCGGCAGGTATTACAAGGGGCTTCGCTCTATTATTACGCGCGAGGGAATTTCGCAGGCGGCAGTATCGCTGCTGCACGTTTTTGCAGGAACTGCGCTTTTCGTGTTCGTCGCATATACGGTTGTTTTCGGTAACGGACAGATAGGCGACTATTCGCTTTATACCGGTGCGTTAACTTCAATTTCCACCTATGTTACCACAATAGTCGGTGCTACCGCTACTGTTTATGAGGGAACACTCTTTATAGATAATATGATAGGCTTTATGAACGAGCCTGTCACCGTAGTCCCAACCGCCAAAGAGCCTAAAACGCCCTTGCGTAATCACTCTCACACGCTTGAGCTTCGCGGTGTGTCGTTCAGATACCCGGGCTCGTCTGTCGATGTCATAAAGAATATAAGTCTTACCCTTAAAACGAATGAGAGCGTTGTTCTTGTCGGACTTAACGGTGCTGGAAAAAGCACCCTGATTAAGCTCATAACAAGACTCTACGACCCTACTGAGGGTGAAATACTTCTCGACGGAGTTGATATCAGGGAATACGATGTAGAAGAGCTTTATTCAATCTACGGTATTATCTTTCAGGACTTCGGCAAATATGCCGATACTGTATCAGAGAATATCCGCTTCGGTGATGTCAGAGAGGATGTATCCCACGAAGAGGTCGAGCGCGCCGCAAGGGACGCAGGTGGCGAGGGCTTTATAAACGACCTGCCGCAGCAGTATGAAACACCTCTGACGAGGCTTTTTGAGGAAAACGGAATTGAGCTTTCAGGCGGACAATGGCAGAAGCTATCCGTTGCAAGAGCCTTTCTTAAGGATTCCGAAATACTGATTATGGATGAGCCAACCGCATCGCTTGACCCTATAGCAGAGAGTGAGGTTATGCGTCGCTTTGAAGAGCTTTCAAAAAACAAGCTTTCCGTGTTCGTTTCACATAGGCTCTCGGGCGCTGTTAACGCAGGAAAGATAGTTGTACTCGAGGACGGGACCGTGGTTGAGTGCGGCACTCACGATGAGCTTATGTCGCTCGGTGGAAAGTATTATAATCTCTTCTCAACGCAAGCAAAAAGATATACTGAGTAATACTTTTATAAAAAAAGAAAGCATACGGATTTTACCGTATGCTTTCTTTTTTGTTAACTAATATTTGCAAAAACTATGCGGCAGGCTGTGAGGGTGTTACATTTTGATAATAGTGTGAGCCTATTATCTCATAATGAATTTTGTCCGCAATATCCATAAGATGCCCGTCCTCAAAGGGGGATGTCAGCTCGGCTAACTCAATAAGCTCAAGGAAGGGAATATCCTCGCCACCTCTGTTTAACATCTTCTTGTATGCTTCAAAGCCCTTGCCAATATTTTCATCCTCTAAAAAGAAAATTTCAAGAGCCGGAACAACCGAAGTGCAGTATGAGTGTACATATACAGGGCTATGGAAGAAGTGAGGAATCATAACGTGCTCTATTTTATATATTACAGAAGAATTTATCATAAATTCCTCGGTTGCACTAACGATGATTCCGTTTATTGCTTCCTCATTAATTTTGTTGTAGGGAAGGGTGTACATTCCCTCTTCAATTCTCGCATAGAATGCCTGATATACGAGCGCTTCAAGCGCGTTGTTGAGCGCAGAGTAGGTAAGATAGGTCTTGTGCTGCTCGCCTATAATCTTGCTCATGCTTGAAAGCGAGAGAAGCTCAAGTCCCTGCGAAAAGATTTCCGACACGTCAACCGAGCTTATGCTTCCGTCGTTGTTGTACATATCAACGAAGTGCCCGAATTCGTGAATCAGCGTTGAATAGTCAAGGATGTTTTCGTTACCGCTGATAAAGATAAAGGGTGCTTCATAAGCATTGAGGTAGGTCGTAAACGCGCCCGACTGACGGTTTTCTGACTTCTTCTGAATATCAAAAAGCTTGTATTGAAGCATAAACGAGAAAACGTCGGCAAATTCCTCGTCCATATCCTTAACCGTCTTATAGGTGTTGTTGATTACCTCATCGAAGGTCACAGAGGGAACGTCATTCTCGAGGAAATAATAGTAGAACACGTAAGAATATAGCTGAATATATACGGGAAGCACGTAGGTCGAAATATCAGCAAGAAAATTCGAAATATCCTCGCTCGTGTAGTCAACGTCACGCTCGCCGTAGATATAATCAATATAATTATCCTTACCGGCTTCGCTCGCTATAAGATTTCTCACCTTAAGTAGCTCAATAAGAATGGCCTTTGCTTCCGCGTTGTACGCTTCCTCATAAAGCTGTAAAACAACCGTCGATATAGAGGTGTACTCGGTTGATTTATCACCGTACTTGCTTTTGTAATAAGCAAGTATCTTGTCGGCAGTGTCCGTCGTTCCGTTGTAGGTAATCGTTATGCTTGAGGTAGAGAGCGCATCATAGCTTGCCATAAGCTCTGCTTCGTCGTCCTTTAGAGTGATTATTTCTTCGGTAAGCTTCGGACCGTCCTTGTATTTTTCAATAAGACCGTCGCCGAAGAAATCGTCCTCAAACGCCTCTGCGTGTGCAGATTTGGCGCAGGCAACTAAAAGTGCCTCGGTTTTCATAGTGAACTGCGGGTAGTTTGTGAGAATATAAAGATTTTCCTCATTCCAGAACTCAATAGAGGAATCTCTCGCCACATATATAGCGCAGAGTGAGCGCATTGTGAGAAGTCTGCCAGCACTCTCGTCAAGCTCTTTTACCATCTCAAGCTGCTCAGAGTAGGGAAGAGTGTTTGCGCTTACAGCATCCGTAACGCTTTGGGCCAACGTTATCATAGCTGAAATATCGGGGCGCGAGTAAACTATGTCCGTAAAGATTACGGTATCTCTGTCATAGTCCTTGTATTCGGGAGTTATAATTTTATCAAGATACGATGAGCTTCCTTCTTCCTTCTTTGGCTCTTCCTCATCTTCCTCGTCAGTCGGGGTGCATCCGACGACCGAAGCAAGCAACGAAAGCATGAGGGCGAGCAGAAGTAAAAAAGAAAGCGAGCGTATTTTTTTACTAAAACGCATATGCCACCTTAAAATATATAATTTATATTATTGTAATATATTTTGCGCGCTTCTTTGGTAATAAATAATAAAATATTTTTAAAATATTTATGAATAACACCATTTGCTATTCCCATAGGTTTACCGTAATTTATAGCAAATGTATGAAAATGCACCGAATATTCAAAACTACGGAAAAACTATGTGTGTATCGGACTTTTTTCTTTGATAAATTATATTTTCCCTCATTTTCCGCACCTAAAAATCGAAAAGAAAAACGGAACTGAAAATCAGTTCCGTAATTCAAAAAATCTTTGATTTGTCATATTTTCTTATATTTTCATGCCAAGTCCGGCCGCACCGATTATACCTGCGTCGTTACCAAGCGTTGCGCGTACTATTTTTGTTTTATTTTTAGCATCTCGTGTGTATTGGTCGCGGTCAACTATCTCGACAAGAGGTAAAATAAGCGCATCCCCCTCGTTGCATACACCCCCACCGATAGATAAAATTTCGGGCTGGAATATGTTAATCATATTCGTAATTCCCTCTGCAAGATAGAAAATATAGTCATCAACGACTTCCTTTGCGTACTTGTCACCGCGCTTCATAGCATTAAATGCGGTTCTTGCGCTGACCTTTCCGCTCTTTTGCTTTTCATCAAACAGAAGCGAGTCGATACCCTTTGCAGATAACTCATTCATCTTGTCAAGAGTCATATTTGTAAGTCCCGTCGCAGATGAGTATGCTTCCCAGCATCCTCGCCTTCCGCATGAGCATTGTCTGCCGCGAGAAACTATAACTGTATGCCCAAGCTCTGCACCTGCGGGGTTAACACCGCCGTCAAATATTCTTCCGTCAATTACGACACCGCCGCCGACACCTGTGCCAAGCGTAATCATAACCGAGTTTCTTACGCCTTTAGCGCTACCCTTAAGTGCTTCGGCAAGAGCCGCAGCGTTTGCATCGTTTGCAATAAATACGTCCTTTACGGAAAAAAATCCCTGAAGTGTTTTTGCAATAGGAAAATTTTTGAACGGAATGTTGTTAGAATACTCAACGATGCCCGTCTTTGCATTAACCGTGCCAGGGGAAGCAATTCCCACATACGCGATGTCTGCTATTGTAAGACCTTTTTCGGTCATTAGCTCATCGCAGAGCCTTGCCATATCCCTTACGATTTCCTCAGGCTTGCGCTCTGGCATCGTAGGAGTTGATTTTTTTGAAATTATATTTAAATCCTTATCACAAAGACCTACGGCAATATTCGTGCCGCCAAGGTCAACGCCTATCGTGTACATTTTTATACCCCTGTGTTCTAAATATATTACACCTCATATTGTACTTCATTTTCTGAGTAAAGTCAATGTTTTTTTTGCATCTTTCTTTGGAAAAAGCGAAGGTGCACGAGTGCCTGTTCACAGAAAATTAACATATTAATTTTACCTATCTATTGAAATCTACACAAAATTAGTATACAATAAATCAGGACAAAAAATACTGTCGATTTTAACAGTATTAAAGCAAATGAAAGAAGTGATAAAATGGCAAGATTTGTATATGCGGATAACGCCGCAACCACCCCCGTATCCAAAGAGGTTCTTAATGCTATGATGCCTGCCTTTGAGGCGGTTTACGGAAACCCCTCGAGCATGCACTCAAAGGGCAAAGAGGCTAAGGCTCTTCTCGACGGTGCAAGAGAGAGCATCGCAGAGTGCCTCGGCTGCTTACCTTCGGAAATATATTTTACCTCGTGCGGAACCGAGTCTGACAACTGGGCAATTTCCGGCGCAGTTAAAAGACTTGCAAAGCGCGGCAGAAATCATATCGTCACAACGAAAATTGAGCATCACGCAGTTTTACACACCTGCGAGGCACTTGAACGCGAGGGATATCCCGTAACCTATGTTGACGTAGATTCTGACGGTATCGTTAAGCTTGATGATTTGAAGGCGGCTATAACCGATAAGACTGCTATTGTCGCGGTAATGTACGCTAACAATGAGGTCGGAACCATTCAGCCTATCGAGGAAATTGTAAAAATAGCGCACGAAAAGGGCGCATTGATGTTTACCGATGCAGTTCAGGCGGTAGGTAACGTTGATATCAATCTGCACTCGCTTGGCGTTGATATGCTTGCACTCTCAGGACACAAGATTCACGCGCCAAAGGGCATAGGACTTCTTTATGTTAAAAAGGGCGTTGTTATAGATAATCTTATCGAGGGTGGCGGTCAGGAGCGCCGTAAGCGTGGCGGTACTGAAAACCTCGCCTACATTCTCGGACTTGCAGAGGCAATAAGAATAGCCACCGCAAAGCTTCCCGAGCTCTCTCGCGTCGAAAAAATGCGCGATAGACTTATCGAAGGACTTCTTAAAATTCCTTATTCTACTCTCAACGGACATAGAACGAAAAGACTTAAAGGTAATGTCAATATCGGCTTTGAGTTTATAGAGGGTGAGGGAATTCTCATCTGGCTCGATCTTATGGGCATCTGCGCGTCAACCGGCTCTGCCTGCTCGTCTGCATCGCTCGACCCCTCACATGTTCTGATTTCGATGGGTGTTCCTCACGAGCGCGCACACGGCTCTGTAAGACTTTCTCTCTCGCACGAAAACACAGAAGAGGACGTTGATTATATCCTCGAAACCTTGCCCCCGATTATTGAGAGGCTTCGTAATATGAGCCCCCTTTGGGAAGAGGTTGTAAAGAAAGACAAAAATTAAGAAACTAACTAAAAGGAAAAAGGTAAAAAGAAATGCAATATAGTGAAAAGGTAATGGATCATTTTATGAATCCGAGAAACGTCGGCGAGATTGAGAATGCCGATGGCGTCGGCACGGTTGGTAATGCAAAGTGCGGCGATATAATGAAAATGTATCTCAAAATTGAGAACGATGTAATAGTTGACTGCAAGTTCAAGACCTTTGGATGCGGTGCTGCTATCGCAACCTCGTCAATGGCAACCGAGCTTATTAAGGGACACACGGTTGACGAGGCTCTTAAGCTCACTAACAGCGCTGTTGTTGAGGCTCTTGACGGACTTCCCGCAGTAAAGGTTCATTGCTCGGTACTCGCTGAGGAGGCAGTTAAAACTGCCGTTGCTGACTACTACGGCAAGATAGGCAAGCCCGTCGATTTCGTTATCGAAAAATCACACGACGACCATTAAGATTTCATTAAGACTATTCCGATGCACGGGGTAGTCTTAATTTATAATCTTTGATATTTGCAAAGAATGGTTTGCAAATATATACAGTTTTGCGAAATATACTACAAAGAAAGGGGGATATGAGATTTGAAAATTCTCGTCGGAATGAGTGGCGGCGTTGACTCTGCCTGCGCTGCAAAAATTCTTATTGATAAGGGACATCAGGTTGAAGGCTGCGTTCTCGTTATGCACGAGCATACCGATATCGAAAGCGCGCGACATTGTTGTGATAGCATAGGTATTAAGCTTCATGTTCTCGACTGTAAAACCCCCTTTTCAAATATAATTAAAGAGAACTTTGTCAGCGAATATTTAAACGCAAGAACACCCAATCCCTGCATTCTTTGTAATGCGAAAATAAAGTTTAAATACCTCTTTGAGTATGCTATGGGAATGGGCTTTGACGCAATTGCTACGGGACACTATGCCTCGCTTGTCAGGGTTGATTCTTCGCTGAATGAGATAGGCGCGTATTCTTTTCAAGATACCCTGCCTGAGGGTGAAGCGGTCACTCTTAAGGTTGGCGATGATAGAGCAAAGGACCAGACCTATATGCTTTATCGCGTACCGCCTTATGTATTCAAAAGACTTGTTTTGCCTCTGTCGTGTATGACAAAAAATGAGGTAAGAGCGCTTGCCGAAAAATATAACATCCCCTCTGCAAATAAGCCCGACAGTCAGGAAATCTGCTTCATTCAGAATGAAAGCTATGCCGATTTTATTGAGCGCAGGGTAGGTAAGCTTCCCAAGGGTAACTTTATCTCACCTGACGGTAAAATTTTAGGTACACACGACGGTATTATCAGATATACCGTAGGTCAGCGCAAGGGGCTTGGTATATCCGCATCAAGCCGTATCTTCGTTACCGATATAAACCCTGAAACAAACGATATCACCTTAAGCCCCGAGGATAAGTATTCAATGACTGTTCATCTCTTGTCGGTTTGCCTTGTTGCACTACCCGAGTGCAACGAGCCTCGCACAATCAGACTTTCCGTCAAGCTTCGCTATGCAAAATCTGCTACCCCCGCAACAGTTACTATTCACAAGGATTTCGCAACCGTAGTTCTTGATACACCTCAAAGAGCAGTAACACCGGGTCAGTCAGCCGTCTTTTATAAAGACGATCTTCTCGTCGGTGGTGGTATTATAATATAAGCCTTCCCAAATGCGTATTTTTGGGGATAGGCAGATTTAGGGAAGAAGCGCTGTTATCCGCCCCGAAGCAAATACGCCACGCGTATTTGTCTTTATGTTTTTGTATACACATACGTCGAGAGGAAAGAAACGGCAAAAGAATTAGACAAATAAAGCGAAGAAATCCGCAAGATTTCTTCGCTTTATCATTTTATTTAGACTTTTTGCTCACTTTCGGTCTTTTCGGTCTTACCAAATGTGATAGCCCCGCTATTCTGCCTCAAAGATCGTCAACATCCTGCACAGGCTTTTCATCCGCATCAAGCGGAACACCCGTATATGACCCATTAGGGTCGGTGCAAATGTGCTCGTCGCCGTACTCTTTTTCCTTGTCCTTCTTGTTTTTACACTTATCCATAAACAAACTCTCTTTTTGTTTTATCTTGCGCGCTTTGATTTGAGTTATACGTTTTAGGTAGAGGAAAAACATGCTAACCCCAATTTATAGTACAACAAAAGGTTATTAAAAATCTTTAAACCTCATCAAAAAACAGCACCGATAAAAAAAGAGCGATACTCGCTTAGCGAGGATATTCTTGCCCTGCGCCTGACAAGCGAGCTTGTCGATCTTTGACGCAGAGATGGAGTGTTTGTACACACCCTCAAAGAAAATGAGATTCAAATAAGTCTCTATAAGAGTTATTCTCTATCTTCTGTTAATTTTATGGTTCCGACAACAATATCGCATAAACCATATCCAACAACAAATTTAAATTTGATAATTTTTGAGTTTTCTTTCCATTCAACAAATTTAATTTCACCAACATCTATTTCATCAGACTCTGCGGTATGAATATGTGCAATATATCCGTCGTGTCCTTGAATTTGAATTGCTTTACCTTCTAAATTAGAAACATCACTTACAATTATTCCATTATCATTTTCTGGTTGTGAAAGTAATGAATCTTCGAAATATCCTAAACATATGTTGAATAAAAGCCCTTCATAATCAATTATATCTTCATAATCTTCTGGCTTATCAACTAATTCTAATCCTTCTATGTAAAATCCTAAATGATAACCTTGCTTACCATTAAAATCCTTTACACAACCAAATTTTCCTTTTGCGGAAAATTTTATTCCTTCATTAACAAAAGAAACATAGCCAATATCATTAAATTCATCTTCCTTTATAGAAACAAACTGGCATAAAAGTTTTTTATCATGTTGGGAAAGTGTTATTTGTGTTGATTTTTTTAACTTGTTAACATTTGAAATTGTTTCCCATATAGACAATGGTACAAAAGCTATCAAACCCAAAGCTCCAGTAACAACTAAATCGTCATTATTAATTTTACTTCCGCCTATAACCAATATCGTGAAAAAAGATATAAAAACTATTGAAAATATTATCCACAGAACTAAAGATATCTTGTTTTTTTTCATAAAATAAATCCTCCAGTATTTTTAGTATAACACACTTTTTATGAAAATGCTATTGATTTTATAATTTTTTTCAAATAATGTAATATTTTAAAGGTTTATATTTAAAAAGTTACAATTATTCCAAAACAATCTCGTAAAAATAAAATATATACCTACCCCTAATTTATCTTACAACAAAAGGTTATTAAAAATCTTTAAACCTCATCAAAAACAGCACCGATAAAAAAAGAGGGATACTCGCTTAGCGAGGATATTCTCGCCCTGCGCCTGACAAGCGAGCCCGCCTGCCTTCGGGCGGAATAATCGCACCCTCGCACCTTTCGGTGCAGTGTTCGAGACCGACCGACTACGCCAAAAAAGGAAGCAGTCAAGACAAGCCTGACTGCTTCCTTTTTTTGCGCAGAGGGAGGGATTCGAACCCTCGTGTGGTGTTACCCACAAACTGATTTCGAGTAATTAACCGTTTAATACCTACTCGTCCCTCGTCGTCCCTATTTGATAGCAAATCCCAGCATATAATAGCGAAAATTCCGACTATTTTCAAGAAAAATGATAGAAAACTGTCAGAAAATCCGTA
>JAZKYE010000044.1:0-4041 GCA_045611965.1 Eubacteriales bacterium | reverse complement strand
GCGTTACCTACGATAACGTGAACATCTCGCGCGTTGACGCGCACTGCGGATTCTGGAACGTAAGCATTCTTAATTCTACCATCGGCTTCGACATCAACGTTATCGGCGGCGGAAATCTTCATATCGAGAACGTAACCAAGCAAGTAGGCAACAGATTTATACGCATCAGAAAGGACTATGGCGCAACCTTTGACGGCACTATAACAGTAAAAAACTGTCACCTCAACGGCTACAAGACTTGGAACTCAAAGAACGGCAATTTTGAGGATAACAAAGAGTATAACAAGGTTCTCGTCCTTATCTATGCAGAGTTTAACGTTGACGAAACCTACAACCACCCCGAGCTCGGTGAGTCATCGTACGCAACCTGGGACTTCGGCTATACCTGCTATATGCCCAAAGAGGTGCATCTCGATAACTTCACCTACGACGAGGTTGATGGAAGATCATTCTGTGTTTTCAATAACATAAAGGATGAGGCGTTCGATCCGTCGCTTCCTAACGGCGGATATCAGATCACCTCGCTCGTCACCTACAAGAATATGGACGAACCCCCGCTTTGCAAAAAGGAATCAAGCACCAAAGTGCGGGGAATAACCCTTGAAAAAGGCTGATAAGCGAATCGGAAAGGATAATTATGAAAAAAAACCTAAAGCTCTGGCTTATCTTACTTATAACTCTCACACTTATAATATCGGTATTTACCTCGTGTGATTTGAATCAGGACGAAGAGCCTGATGACGTGCCTCTTGACGGACTTGTGCTCGTAAGGAATAACGTAGCGCAGTTCAAGGTGGTTATTGCTTCGGGCGCAGGAAGCGAGGGCAGACGCGCCGCAGGCGAGCTTGTCGATACTCTTCGCGCGCTCGGTGTTGAAATCGAGGATGCTATTGAGGATAGAAAGGCAGACGCTGTTACCGACTGTGAGATAATCGTCGGTGTCGGTGCTAAAAACCGCCCTGACGGATGTGCAATACTTGCCTCTGACCTTGGTAATGAGGGTTACGTTATCCGCGCGGTAGGAAGCCGCATAGTTATCGCCGGCGGCACGGCGACGCTCACCCGAAGCACCGTTAAGATGTTTATCGAGGACTGTCTCGGCATCACAGCGGATACCGAAACGCTTGAGAATAAGGCGGTTGACGAGGACCTTGAGATTTACGTGCCAACCGAATACAGCCTTGATTCGATAACGATAGCAGGAAGTGCTGTTTCGGATTACGTTATCGTGTGCGACGAGAACGATACCAACGTATATCCGATGGCTGTAATGGAAGTTAAAAATACAATTTACGGCGCGCTTGGTGTAAACCTTGAAATTTGCGATGTCAAAAACGTTACCGCAAATAAAAAGCAAATAAGACTTGCCACCGTCGCAGACGCAGGCGAGGGGGGCTTCCGCGTATATATAAGCGGCTCTGATATGGTTATCGAGTGCGCGCTCGGCGCTATGTTTTACGATGTCGTCAGCGAGTTTGTAAAGGATAACATATCCTCAAAAACGGGTAACGTTGCCTTTGAGCAAAGCTTTACCTATTCAAAGTCTATTCTCACCGTTAAATACGCCGACTTCGGTGCTGTGGGTGACGGCAAGACCGACGATTTCTTCGCAATCAAGAGAGCTCACGAAGCCGTAAACGTAACGGGACAGAAGCTAATTGCAGAGGGCACGGGTGGAAAAACCTTCTATATCGGAAAGACCTGGATTGACGGCAAGACGGTAAACGGTGTCGTTGACTGTGACCGCAGCGGAAAGGCTTATGCAGGACAGAGCATATCTATTAAGACCGATATGGATTTTGCAGACGCAACCTTCATTATCGACGATACCATAGAGGGAATTCATCCGAACAGCAGAAGAGCGAAGCATATTTTCTGCGTCGATGCTGAGATTGAGGTTATCACCCTCTCGGAAAGCACGACTAATTCCATCAGCAATTTTACCGACGACCTTACGTTAAAGGCGGGTCAGAAGAGCATTCCGTGGCTTAAAGAGGTTCTTAAGAACCTGCCCGGAAGCAAGTTCGTTATCGAGCTAGAAAATAAAAACAAGCGTGATTTTATAAGATTCGGAACTCATCAGAACGAGGGCTACGTAAGAAGCGACGCCATCCTCGTTGACAAGGAAGGCAACGTCGATGAAAAAACGCCTTTGGCATTTGATTTCGCTACGATTACGGTTATGCGGATTCAGCCGACGGACGATAAGCCCGTGACTATTTCGGGCGGCAAGTTCATCACCAAGTGTGCAAAGACCACCGACGACGAGTTTTACCAGACCAATAAGAGCACCACCTTTGCAAGAGGACTGAAGGTGTTCAGACCCAATACGGTGGTAACTAACATTGACCACAAGGTTGAGGGTGAGCCTGATACTATGGGCTATTCCTATTCCTCGTTCATTAGCATTGCTGATACGCACAACGTAACCCTCAAGGACTCGAAGCTTTCGGGCAGACGTCATTACACCGTAGGCACGTACGACCTCGCAATAGCCGATTCCACCTATATCGTAGTTAAGAACATTACCCAGTACAGAGATATCAAGGACTCTAAATATTGGGGCATCAACGTTACTAACGGCTGTAAAAATCTCACCTACGATAACGTGACTATCTCGCGCGTTGACGCGCATTGCGGATTCTGGAACGTAAGCATTCTTAATTCCACCATCGGCTTTGACATCAACGTTATCGGTGGCGGAAATCTTCATATCGAAAACGTAACCAAGCGTGTGGGCGACAGATTTATGAAGCTCAGAAAGGACTACGGCGCGACCTTTGACGGTATTATAACCATTAAGAATTGCCACCTCAACGGCTACAAGACTTGGAACTCAAAGAACGGAGATTTTAATAAAGAGTATAATAAGACTCTCTTCCTTATCGAAGCAGAGTTCAACGTTGACGAAACCTACGACCACCCCGAGTACGGTAAGTCATCGTACGCAACCTGGGACTTCGGCTATACCTGTTATATGCCGAGGGAGATACACCTTGACAACTTCACCTACGATAAGGTTGACGGAAGATCATTCTACGTTTACAACAGCGTAGAGGATGAGGCGTTTAATAAAAATCTTCCCAACGGCGGTTATCAGCTCACCGAGCTTATAACCTACAAGAATATGGAAAAGCCTCTGCTCTGCAAAAAGGAATCAAGCACCAAAGTACGTGGAATACGCATTGAAAAAGATTAACAAAGAAATCAGAAAGGCTATTTATGAAAAAAAACCTAAAGCTCTGGCTTATCTTGCTTATAACCCTCACACTTGTAATATCGGTATTTACCTTGTGTAATTTGAATCAGGGCGAAGAGCCTGATGATGAGCCTGATGACGTGCCCCTTGACGGACTTGTGCTCGTAAGGAACAACGTAGCGCAGTTCAAGGTGGTTATTGCTTCGGGCGCAGGAAGCGAGGGCAGACGCGCCGCAGGCGAGCTTGTCGATACTCTTCGCGCGCTCGGTGTTGAAATCGAGGATGCTATTGAGGATTCGAAGGCAGACGGTGTTACCGACTGTGAGATAATCGTCGGTGTCGGCGCTAAAAACCGCCCCGACGGATGTGCAATACTTGCCACTGACCTTGGTAATGAGGGCTACGTTATCCGCGCGGTAGGAAGCCGCATAGTTATCGCCGGCGGCACGGCGGCGCTCACTCGAAGCACCGTTAAGATGTTTATCAAGGACTGCCTCGGCATCACAGAGGGTACCCAATCGCTTGAGAATAAGGCGGTTGACGAGGACCTTGAGATTTACGTGCCCACCGACTATAATATTGATAAGATAACCGTCGCCGGAAAGGAAATCACTAACTTCAAGATAGTTTGCGACGAGAATGACGCTGCCGTTTATCCATACTCGGTAAAACTTCTTCGCAACAAGATTAGTGAGGTTGCGGGCTATAACCTTGAGTTAGTAGACCAAAGGAACGTATCCGCATCAGACAGACAGATAATAATACGCACCGTGGCAGATGCAGGCGAGGACGGCTTCAGAATAGGGGTTTATTCCGGTAACCTTGTAATCGAGTGCTCGTAT
>JAZKYE010000043.1:0-7541 GCA_045611965.1 Eubacteriales bacterium | reverse complement strand
ACGTTATAGAGTATGCAGGGAATCTTTGATGCGTCTGCGATTACCTTGAAGGATTCTATAAGACCGCGCTGAGTTGCCTTGTTGTAATAAGGGGTTACGAGAAGAACCGCGTCAGCACCAACCTCTGCCGCGTACTCGGTCATCTCAACGGCATAAGCAGTGTCGTTTGAGCCTGTGCCTGCGATTACCGGAACTCTGCCTGCAACCTTATCGACACAGAACTTTATAGCATCCTTATGCTCTTTATCGGTAAGAGTTGAGCCCTCGCCCGTCGTTCCGACGGCTACGATAGCGTCGATGCCCTCTGCAATCTGCCATTCAATAAGTCTTGCGAACTGCTCGTAATCAATTCCGTCCTTGGTAAGAGGGGTGACTATTGCAGTTGCCGCGCCCGTAAAAACAGTCTTTTTCATATCAGTATCTCCGTTCTGCCACCTCAAAATGGCTATAAATTAGACAATATTATTGAAATCCGCCGCCCTTATAAACAAAAAGGATAGCCCGAAGGCTATCCCAAAAAACTCGCGTTTTAAGATAGCACTCCGCAAAAATGCGACAGCAAGGCGGATGTTATCCGTATTGCCAGCAAGCAGCATCCCACAGCGCTCACTTCGGCACCCACGCCTTTATTCGGGCAGTCTTGGGGACTGTACCTTCCCGCTACTTTTCGTGCAGTGCGCCTCTATCATTCGTTTATTGGCCTTGCGACCTATCGTATGTAATTTTAGCATAATAAATTCGGTTTTGTCAAGTAGTTTTAAAATAATTTATAAAATAGATATTTAGACTCATTTGCGTGTTGACAAAGCGAATATAAAATGTTAAAATTAGTCTTGGCTTATTACTCTTGATGCTTTTGAGTTAATAGCTTAACATCTACCCGTGGCACAGCTGGATAGCGCGTCAGACTCCGACTCTGAAGGCCGTAGGTTCGAATCCTATCGGGTAGGCCAAAAAAAAGAACGAAGCGCTTGCTTCGTTCTTTTTTATCCAAGCCGCAGGCTTGGCATGGAATCACGCGTCAGCGTGTATGGAATTGCCGAAGGCGCATGGCATCACCGTAGGTGCATTTTTCTGTGGCTTGATTCCATACGCCACTACGTGTCGATTCCATACCGACTAACGTCGGATGCCATACAATGCTTCGCATTGATTTAATACAACGCTTTAAAACTTTGTTTTTCAAAAAATCCGACAAGTTAAAGCTTGTCGGATTTTTCTATTGCAGGACTTGCACTAAATTTAGCTATCATCAAAGTTTTGAGAAGCCGAACTTGTTTACAAGTGCGTCGATGCGCTCGCCGCGGCGGCACATAGGACACTCGTGCGAGGGAAGCGACTGATAGCCTTCAAGGTCGTTGGGGTTGAATACCGTCTCAACCTTATAGCCCATATACTCATCCATCGTTGCGAAAATCGAGCAGATGCCTGCTACCGTTCCGCCGTAATAGTTGATTGCCTCGATAGCACCTCTTACGGTGTAGCCCGTAGCAACAGATGCGGCAAGAATAAGAACGTGCTTATCCTGTATCATAGGCGTTAAGCTGTCACGGAAGATAATCTGGCTTCCCTGCGTATATTCGGGGGTGACGATATAGACGGTCTGGTGCGAGTTTATGCTGACGAAGTGTCCCTTCGTAATCTCGTCTGCAAGACAGGTGCCTATAACCTCCATACCGTCAAGGCAGAGAATGGTATCCACTACCGTATTACGGTAATATTCTGAAAGCTCCTCTGCAACCGCCTTTGCCTCGGTAAGCCTTGACTTCTGCTTGGTTACGTCAATAAAGTAGTTAATGTGGCTATGGCTGGTAGCAAAATGTCCCTTTAACACGCGAAGGTGCAGGTTATTGCGCTTTGTTGCGATTTTATAAGCCTTATCGGTTGGCATAATATTTCTCCTTATTGCTATAAATTTGTCGTTTGATTTATTTTACACCTTTTTTTGCCGTATGTCAAGATTTTTTGCACTATACGCACACGCATTTGTTAAATAGTTACAAATAAATGGGCGCCTATTTGTTAAATCGTTAAGGAATTTTAAATATGTCGGGATTATTTCGGTTTATTAATTGAAATTCTGCGAGTGCGCGATTATAATAGAAGCGATATTATTTAAATGAGGATGTGTCTTATGAAGAAAAGAATAAGGATACTCTTTGCTCTGCTATTCTGCGTGGCAGTTACGGTATGCACGGCGATGCTTGTCAGCACCGAGGCTGTCGCTGCAGACGTATCAAGCGTCAGAATGACGAGCGTTTTCGATAACGGAATGGTATTCCAGAGGGATATGCCTATCAACGTATTCGGTGAGTGCGACAAGGTTGGCGCAAAGGTGAAGGTCACGCTTGGAAACGCATCGGTCACCGCAACCGTTTCAAGTGACAAAAAATTCAAGGCAACGCTACCTGCTATGCCTGCTGCGACAGGGCTTACACTCAAAGTAGAGCAGCTCTCGGTTACCACGCCCGTTATACATACCTTTACCGACGTATCGGTGGGTGAGGTTATCGTTATCAGCGGACAGAGCAACGCGGCATATCAGCTCTATATGATGGAAGATGCCGATGAGTACATAAGCAACGCCGACAATTACAGTAACATCCGACTGTACAGCACCGAAAGGCTCTACGACTTCTTTGAGGAAAAGGAAGGCATTGGAAAGTGGTACAGAGTAAGCTCGGCGCTGCTCAAGCAAAACAGCGAAAACCTCGGCGACGTATCTGCTATCGGCTACGTGCTTGCGACAAGGCTTGCAGACGAGCTTGGCGACGATATTCCGATAGCGCTGATAGACGCAGCTTATGCAGGCTCGGGAATATTCACCTTCATTGAATTTAACACCTTCAAGACAAAATACCAGTCGAGCTATGCGTCTGATGTAAAGAGATACGAGGATTACGTAAAATTCTATAATGCAAACGGAAGATACCCTACCTCGACGAGTGAGGTTGCGGGTTATCTGGAAAAGCCCTACAGCACTACCCCCGGAATATGCTACAACACTATGATTGCACCCATATACGGCTACACGGCAAAATTCGTCGTATGGTATCAGGGTGAGGCAGACAAGGACAATCTCACAGCCAACTACAACACCTTTTTTGATGAGCTCAAGAGCCAGTACAAGCAGGCGTTCAGCAATTCAAATTTAAAATTCTTCGCAGTTCAGTTAGCGCCCTATCAGTTTGATGCAAGTGAATTCCGCTCGCTTCAGTACACTATGTGCGAGTCGGCAAGCGATACCTATCTTATCAGCACGGCAAGAGAGGGCTCGTCCATGACTGCATACGATTTATCGCAGGGCTACGTTCACTCGTCGAGAAAATCGGCAGTAGGTCACAGAATAGCAGACTCGGTGCTTAAAAATATCTACGGATTGGGCACAGAAAAGGTTGTCGAAGCACCCTCTGTAAAGAAGGTAGAGGTAAGCGGAAGCAAGGTTACCATTACCTTTGACACGGATATAAGCCTATCCTACGGAAACGCTCCGATTGGCTTTGAGCTTGCGGGCTCAGGCAAGGTATTCAAAAAGGCAACCGGCACCGTTTTCGGCAATAAGCTGACCCTTACCGCAAGCGGTGTCAGCACACCTGCTTATGTCAGATATGCTTACGGCAGAATGGACATCGTGTTGAACGACGGTCACGCTGTCACCTATAATCACGTTGATAACAAAATTATCGACTCAGACTCAACTCAGGCAACGGTTTTCGAATCTGACGGAACGAAGCACGTATTTACGCCGAACTGCGGACTTGTGATAGAAACAAGATTTAACGGAAATCTCACAAACGCATCGGGACATCCGATGCCGACCTTTAATCTGCCCGTAGGCTATACGAAGTAAGGCGAGGTTATGGATATGAAAAAATTATTCGTTTTACTTTTATTATCCCTCGTTTGCATTTTCGCCCTTACCGCCTGTGTCGGTGACACGCCCGACCTTGACGCGATAACCTTTGAGGATGTGCAATTTGAATATGACGGGGGCGAAAAATCAATAGAGGCAAAGAACATTCCCGAGGGTATCACAGTTACCTACGAGGGTAACGGCGTTAGCGACGTTGGCACTCACACCGTTACCGCGTATTTCGAGTACGAGGACGGCAGAGATGAGGAAATCGAGCCTATGGTGGCAACCATTACGATAGTCAAAGCCACTTACACGCCCGAATTCAACGGACTTTCGGTGGATTATGACGGAAAATATCACTCCGTATCTATAAAGGGTAAGCTTCCCCTCGGCGTCACCGCATCGTTTGAGAATAACAAGCATAAGATGCCAGGCACGTATACGGTTGAGGTAAGCTTTACCTACGACGCAAAATGCTATAACGCGATAGCATCAAGAAGCCTCTCTATGAAAATATCAGCGGGCAACTACTCCTTATCAAGCCTTACCTACTCAAAGAGAGCCGACGAAACCATTCAGATAACGGGCTACGCGGGCACTGCTCCTGACGTTGTTATACCCGAGAGAATTGACGGCGTTTTTGTCACCTCGATTGCCACCGATGCCTTCCGCGACAATAAGAGTGTAACCTATATTTACCTGCCCGAAACAGTTACCAATATAGGCAACAGTGCGTTCCGGGGCTCGACGCTTTCGGATATTGAGCTGCCGAAAAATCTTCAGGTAATAGGCACGTCTGCCTTTGCGGGAACCAATATTAAAAGCATCGCACTTCCCGACAAGCTTATGTCGCTCGGCTTTGGCGCGTTTTCGGACACCCAGCTTGAATACATCAAGCTTCCCTTTATCGGCGGAAGCCACACGACTACGAACGATTTCGTCGGATATATATTCGGTGCTACGAGCTATTTTACAAACGGCAGATACCTTCCCTTTACGCTTAAAGAAATAGAGCTTTCGGATGAATGCCGAAAAATCCACGCGTATTCCTTCTATGGCTGTGAGAGCATCGAGAAAATTACCATAGGAAAAGCCGTATCCAGCATCGGAAACAACGCCTTTTCAGGCTGCACCGAGCTTAAAAGCATATATATCCCCGCGACTGTTGAGGATATTTACGCCGACGAAAACGCATACGACTCACCCTTTTACAAAGCCGCGACCGACCTCAAAATCGTTTTCGGACACGCAAATTCAGATGCCTTCGGTCAGTATTTCAGCCATATAAGCGACACACAATGCGCTACGGTGGTTTTCGGCAAGACGTACACACAGTATCTTTCGCTTTACGCAAGCTGACACTGTATTCATAAAAGAAATGAGGTAGATTAATTTGAGCGAGCTTAAAATTGTTGGCTGGGCCGACTTTGAATGCGATTATCCCACACCCAAGCTTTCACGCGAGGCGCTTGGTGAGGTAATCGGACTTATACACGAAGAGCTAATGGATAAAAACTATATTTTTTCGGGTGAAGAGCATCAATGCGCCCCGACGGGTGTTCCCGTATTCTCTGACGGCACCTGCTTCAGGGCGAGCATGCGCGCGTGGGGCTTTATTATGTCACAGATTTACACAGGGCCTGACGGTGAGACGCTATCGTATATGGACTTCTATACGTCCCTTGGCGATGCTTCTGTTATGCCGGAGTATACGGATTTTGACGTCGAGCCTGCTGTGGTTGAGGAAGAATCGGCAGGCTGTACTACCAAGGCAGACAAGGAATTTATTGAACAGTCCAAGGCGCTCGGCATGATGACGCTGACGACGGATAAGGTTATATCGAAGCTTCTCGCCTGATTAAAGAAACCGAGAGGGTACTGCGGTGCTCTCTCGGTTTCTTTAATTAGGTTTACGTTTTATGAGTTTTTAATAAGCGCTGCTCTGTATTCACTCGGTGTTTTGCCCGTGTGACGCTTGAAGAGCTTTGAAAAATACTGCAAATCTACAATTCCGCAGTGCATTGCCACGGACTGCACCTGAAGGGTGGTTGAGCGAAGAAGATACCTTGCGTGGTCCATTCTGCGGATACGGATGAACTCGGTCAGGGTTTTGCCCGTTTCGCGCCTGAATACGGACGACAGATATCCCACGCTGACACCCTGCGTTTTTGCAAGGGTTGAGGTGGTGAGCTCACGCGAGAGGTCTGCTTCTATGGCAAGGATAACTCTTTGTACGGTTGGCGAATAGCTTTTGAAGCTATGCTTTCTTACGAGTCTTAAATAGCTGTCAAGCATCTCTGCCATAAGTGACACAAGCTCTGATACCGATTCGCCGTCCTCTATTTTCAAAGCGAAGCCCGAGGACACTCTGTCAAGGTATATAGGATGCACGCCGCCGCGCTCTGCCGCCTTACGAAGAAGGGTATTCATTATTATACAGTAGTTTTTTGCGTTTCTGAGCGAATCGCTCGTGCGCGCCTCAAAAAGCTTTCCGTCAAACGCCTTTAAAAGCGCGTTACCCTCTTGAAGCATACCGAGCTCTACGACGCGCATCATTTTGTTTTCGTAGGCGTAGCGCTCTTCCATAGCTCTCATATCAAGCATCGTATCACTCACACTCGCATCGGACAGCGTTTTTGTCATAGGAACATCCACGCGAGATATATCACCGACACCAAGCTCTTCCAAGCTATACGACGGTGTACCGAATATCCTTTCGCAGAAAACCGACAGAGCTGTCATAAGCGGACTCTGCTCGTTAAGGCGGCCGACGGACTCGTAATATGCGGAAAGTCCTCGCATGCTCTTGGGTGGTAGACCTATATGCTCGGCTATCTCAAGCAAATGCTCTTCGCTCGGCACCTCCCCGCGGTAGGGGCCGACTACAAGCAGCGATTTTTCGCCGCCGTCCGAAAGAAGAAGCAGCTTATAGTGACATTCAAGCGCATCGGTAACGCGGTATAGCACACGCGGAAGTATCATTGAAATAAATTTTTCGCCATCGGTATCAATACCGAAGAAAAGCTCACCCGAGGATATCCTCTGTGCAAGCTCGGTCTGACTCAGGACACGGGTGTGGATGCCGTTTCTTCTATACACCTCGGATAAAAAATCAAGCTCTTTTGTACAGTTCATACATATAATCCCCTCTCGCGACTTATTTTAACACACCTTTATCCAAATTTCAAGCATTTTATTTGTCAAAATATAAAAATTTTACAAAAAATGATTAATATTTTACTCACGCATCGTGGGTGCTGTAAATTATACTATATGAGGAAAGAATAATTTCCCTCATCTCAACTCATACAAAGAAAGGACGACACTATGAACAACGAAACGCAAAACACCACGGCAAAGCGTAAGTTTGGCATCAGAGATAAGCTCGCGTATGCGGCAGGCGACCTTGGATGTAACATGAGCTTCGCGCTTAAGGCAACCGTACAGACCTTCTGGCTCGTATATATGATGCTGGAAACAGGACTTCTCTCTATCCTTCTGCTCGTCGTGCAGATCTGGGATGCTATCAACGATCCGCTTATCGGTACGCTGATAGACAACGACACGAGAAAATACAGACACGGAAAATTCAAGACCTATATCTTCATAGGCGCATGCGGACTGCTTATCGGCGGCGCGGCAGTTTTCCTTCCCTTCCCCAAGGCAGACGTAGTGCTGAAGGCGA
>JAZKYE010000042.1:0-21585 GCA_045611965.1 Eubacteriales bacterium | reverse complement strand
TTCGCGGAAATTACTGCACGGCTAACCGAACATATGCTTTTGTACAAAGTAATGAGCCTGCTCTATTAAAACCAAAGCTCGCGTAATTTTCGGTATCGCCCCGCGACGAAACGGTCGTATATTCGTTTCGCGGAAATTACTGCACGGCAAACCAAATGTACGACTCTGTATAAAGTAAAGCGCCGTGTGTGCATCATTGCAGTTGCACCCGCTCACGCTTCCTTGATGAGATTTCTTGCGCGGCAGGCGGTGCGGATAAGAATAGCTATAAGAGGAATTATGATTATAATGCGAGGGATAAAAGCATCGCGTAACAAATACGTTATAAACACAAATGCTGACGAAACTAATGCTGTCTGTAAATAATTCTTGACACTAACGGGGGTTTTGCCCCCTTTTTGCTTTACTGACAACGTCATAAGCAAGAGCAAGGATACGCAGGAAATAAAGTATATAACACCGCTTGATAATATTCCGACGCTCGGTAAAAGCAGGGCGTTCAGGGATAAGGAAAGCACGGCGGTAAAGAGCGCGGGCAGGACGAGAGTAATGCGCCCCTTGCCGCTTAAAATACATCCTGCGGTAAGCCCTGACAGAAATAGCGGCAGACAGCCGAGCGCTATCGGATAGACGCAAGGCAGAGCGCTCTTGTATTCAGCTGGCGCGAGTAGTGCAAAAAGTTCAGGGGTGACGCAGGCGAATATCAGCGTCAGTAGTGCGATAAGCCTCATAAGCACCTTGATACAGCTCTGCGCCCTTTCATGCTCGCACGCGCGCCATTTTCGCATAGTCCACGGTGTCATAATCGCGCTGATGCCCGTGCAGAGCATCGTTATTGCCGTGCCGAGCGAGAATGCCACGCCGTATCTTGCAAGGGTATCGTTGCCGAGAAGCCTCGCTATAATTATCTTATCCCCGTTAGAAAATATGCTGATAAAGAGAAAGTAGGGAAGCGTCGGAAGCGCCGTTTTCAGTATACCGCGCGCGTGCTTCATAATTCCATCGCCTCGTTGCCCCTTTAAGATAAGGAAATGAAGAGCGAGCGGTACTGCACAAAGCGTCAGCGCGAAAATGAGTGTGAAAATACGCACCCGTGCTAAATTTACGCCCTGCGATAGCTTGAATACGGCAAGCGTCAGCGCAGGCGGCAGAATTGCCTCGGTCAGCATAATCACACCTGCCGCGCGGTATTTGTAGCGATAGCGCGACACACCGGAAAATAGCATAACCGTCACACGCGCAAGTGTTGCACAAAGGAGCGCGGGGGCAAAATATATAAACCGATTTTCGGACCCCTGCGTATAATATAAAACGGATGCAGGCAGGACGGCAAGAGTGCTTGCTGTGAGCATACAAATAAGAGCCGAGCGCGTAAGAGCACGCTCGTTTTTTCCTGCCCCCGATAATAGCGAAAACAGCACGCCCGTTCCAAGCTCGAGCGAGCCTACTGTTGTCATAACGTTAAGATAGGTTATAAAAAGCGAGTATTCGCCAAGCTGACCTTCGGTCATAATTCTTGTAAATATCGGTGTCGTCAGGAATGCAACACCGCGGCAAATACAGCTGAAAACGGTGTAATAGAGGGATGCGCGAGTCGGAATATTAAGACGCGCGCGTGCTCGCTTGCGTAGGGATATGCTTATAGCTCGGATTTTTGTTTTTCCCCCTTTTTTTCTTCTTATTTTTCCACCCCACGCGGCTTTTATACACGTTCCTTGCCAAAGCCAACGGTAAGCTTTGTGCGAGATATAGAAACTAACTCTCATATTTGTCTGAAAATGAAGGATTAGCCGTCAAAACTTGCAAAATGCGTGCGGAATGCACGCTCTATGCAGGAATTTTGAAAAAATATGCAACTTCGCGCTGAAAATTTGCAGATTTCTATTGATTTTATGCGTGCGTTGTGCTAAAATAATGTATATTCATTTTTGGAGGATAAACCATATGTTTAAGTCAGAATATCTTAACGACCTCATGGCGCGCGTAGAGCGTCGTAACCCTAACGAGCCTGAGTTCCATCAGACCGTCCGTGAGGTTCTCGAGTCAATAGAGCCCGTTCTTGAGCAGCGCCCCCAGTACGTTAAGGCAGGCGTTATCGAAAGACTTGTCGAGCCCGAGAGAATTATCAAGTTCAGAGTACCGTGGGTAGATGATAACGGTAACGTAGTCGTTAACCGCGGCTTCCGTATTCAGTTCAACAGCGCGATAGGTCCTTACAAGGGCGGTCTTCGCTTCCATCCTTCCGTAAACGAGAGCATTATTAAGTTCCTCGGCTTCGAGCAGACCTTCAAGAACTCTCTTACCGGACTTCCTATGGGCGGCGGTAAGGGCGGCTCTGACTTCGATCCTCAGGGCAAGAGCGATGCAGAGGTTATGCGCTTCTGTCAGAGCTTTATGACCGAGCTTCAGAAGTACATAGGTGCTGACACCGACGTTCCCGCAGGCGATATCGGTGTAGGTGCAAGAGAGATAGGCTACCTCTTCGGTCAGTACAAAAGACTCAGAGATGAGTTCACCGGTGTTCTTACCGGTAAGGGACTTACCTACGGCGGCTCTCTCATTCGTCCCGAGGCGACAGGCTACGGCGCAGTTTACTACACCGCAGAGATGCTTAAGGACTTCGGTGAGGACATCAAGGGCAAGACCTTTGCTATCTCGGGCTTCGGTAACGTTGCTTGGGGTACTGCTATCAAGGTAACCGAGCTTGGCGGTAAGGTAGTTACCATTTCCGGCCCTGGCGGATATATCTACGATGCTGACGGTGTTTGCACCAAGGAAAAGATAGACTTTATGGTTGAAATGCGTGCTTCCTGCCGTAACAGAGTTCAGGATTATGCTGATAAGTTTGGCGTTCCCTTCTTCGCAGGTCAGAAGCCTTGGGGCGTTAAGGTTGACGTTGTAATGCCTTGTGCAACTCAGAACGAGGTTGGTATGAAGGAAGCAGAGCAGATTGTTGCTAACGGCGTTAAGTACTACGTTGAGGTTTCCAATATGCCCACCACCAACGAGGCTGTTGCATACCTTATGGCAAACGGTGTCGTAGTTGCACCCTCAAAGGCAGTTAACGCAGGCGGTGTTTCGGTATCAGGTCTTGAAATGTCGCAGAACTCTATGCGCTACGGTTGGAGTGCAGAAGAGGTTGACGAGAAGCTTAAGGGCATTATGAAGAACATTTACAGAAGCTCTGTTGAGGCTGCTCGTGAGTTCGGTATGGAAGGTAACCTCGTTGCAGGCGCTAATATCGCAGGCTTTATCAAGGTTGCTGATGCAATGCTCGCACAGGGCGTTTGCTGATTTAGCACTATAATCTTTAAATTAAACTAAACTTAATAGAAAAGAGAGAGCTTTTCGGATATTTCCCCGATTTGCTCTCTTTTTTTGCCCCACCGCCAAAAACATTATATTATAAGCAGGTATTTTTAATCACGAACCTTTATTTTTTACCATTTTGTGAAAGTTTTAAAGAAAAGTCAGTTTCCACAATTCCATAGCATTGTACTACATCTGACTTGCGGAAGGCGTCTGTTGCGTTAGGCATAATATGTGCTTGTTTTTCCCCATCCAAAGCCGAAATAGTTATATTATATGCGGATATTTTTAGTCATAAACCTTTATTTTCTTATGTTTTCGCCCTGCCTCGCGCTTGGATAAAGACATAATCCTTTAGTCTATCTCTTTAAAATATAAAAAGCACACTATACCGTAGCTTTACAAGGCATAGTGTGCTTGATTTTTATATTTTGCCGTCGTGTATTATGATTTTAAGAAAATAATTCTTAACCCTTATTTGGATTTTGCAACGCGGATACGGCTCACCGCGCGGTTGATTTTTGCCTTTGCAATTCTTTCAAGGCGCTCGTCGCTTGCTGACGCAAGCTCTGCTCTTGCGCGCTTTTCTGCCGAAAGTGCGCGGTCAAGGTCGATGTCCTCTTTAAATTCAAAGGTAGTGGCGGCAAGATTTACTTCGCCGCAAAGCACCGATATAAAGCCGCCCGAGCAAGCTGCGGTTCGTACACCGCCGTCAGGAAGCATAAGCCTTGCCGTTCCTGTGCCGAGTGAGGCAAGATAGTCTGCGTGTCTTGCGAGGATTTGCACATCACCGTTTTCGGTAGGTGCTGTGATGCTCGCCGCATCACCCTCAAAGAGTATGCCGTCCGGGGTGAGAATTTTAAGCTTGAAAGGTGTCATTTAACACACCCCCATCTTACGCCTTAAGCTTCGCTGCCTTCTCGACAGCCTCGTCGATAGTACCGACGAAGAGGAATGCGCTCTCGGGCAAATCGTCGTGCTTACCCTCGATAATTTCCTTAAAGCCGCGGATGGTTTCCTTAACGGGAACATATCTTCCTTCCATACCCGTAAACTGCTCTGCAACGAAGAAGGGCTGGGATAAGAAGCGCTGAATTTTTCTCGCGCGGTTGACGGTAAGCTTATCCTCTTCGGAAAGCTCGTCCATACCCATAATTGCGATAATATCCTGAAGCTCTTTGTATCTCTGAAGAATGCTCTGTACGCTTCTTGCTACCTCGTAATGCTCTATTCCGACTACGTCGGGCGCAAGAATACGAGAGGTAGAGTCAAGCGGGTCAACCGCAGGGTAGATACCGAGCGATGCTATGCTTCTTGAAAGAACCGTAGTCGCGTCAAGGTGCGCGAAGGTGGTTGCGGGCGCAGGGTCGGTAAGGTCGTCAGCAGGAACGTATACCGCCTGAACCGAGGTGATAGAGCCGCGCTTGGTCGAGGTGATACGCTCTTGAAGCGTACCCATTTCGGTAGCAAGGGTGGGCTGATAACCAACGGCAGAGGGCATTCTTCCGAGAAGTGCTGAAACCTCTGATCCTGCCTGAGTAAATCTGAATATGTTGTCTATGAAGAGAAGCACGTCCTGACCTTCCTTATCGCGGAAGTATTCAGCCATAGTAAGACCTGAAAGCGCAACTCTCATTCTTGCCCCCGGGGGCTCGTTCATCTGTCCGTAAACGAGGGCGGTCTTGTTAATAACGCCCGATTCCTGCATCTCATTGTAGAGGTCGTTACCCTCACGCGTGCGCTCACCGACACCCGTGAAAACCGAGATACCGCCGTGCTGCTTTGCAACGTTGTTGATAAGCTCCATAATAAGAACGGTCTTACCAACACCTGCGCCGCCGAAAAGACCTATCTTACCGCCCTTTGCATAGGGGGCGATAAGGTCAACGACCTTAATTCCCGTTTCAAGGATTTCGGTAGTGCCTTCCTGCTCTGCATAAGAGGGCGGGTCGCGGTGAATACACCATCTTTCCGCATTCTCAGGTGCAGGCTTGTTGTCAACGGGCTCGCCAAGAAGGTTGAATATTCTTCCGAGCGTTTCCTCACCGACAGGAACGGTGATACCCGTGCCCGTGTCGCGCGCGTCAAGTCCTCTTGCCATACCGTCAGTCGAGGACATAGCGATACATCTTACGACGTCATCGCCGAGCTGCTGTGCGACCTCACACACGAGCTTCGTGCCGTCGTGCTCAATTTCAATAGCGTTGAGCAGGTCGGGAAGCTTTCCGTTTTCAAATTTAATATCAAGTACAGGACCGATAATCTGTATAACTTTTCCGATGTTTTCCATTTAGTGTGAAAAGTCCTTTCTTTCCTATCAGAGCGCCTCTGCGCCCGATACGATTTCAGTAATTTCCTGAGTAATAACTGCTTGTCTTGCGCGGTTGAATTTAAGCGTAAGGTCAGCAATCATTTCCTCTGCGTTCTTGTTAGCAGAGTTCATAGCGGTGCGTCTTGCCGCACACTCGGATGCCGCCGCGCTCGCTACTGCTGAGTGCATAACGCCGCCGAGGTAAAGAGGCACGATTTTGTCAAGCATCACCTCGGGGTCGCATTCAAAGATAGGCGAGGGGGCCGTATCGTCTGCCTCGCACTTAATGGGAAGCAGCTGTGTGTAGGTGGGTGTCTGCACCATCATTGAGGTAAAGTCGGTAAAGATAAGCATTACTCTGCCAATCTCACCCGAGGCGTAAGCCTCGCATACGCGCTCGGCAATATTCATACAGTCACCGACGCTGACGTCAGCAACGAAGTCGAGCGAGCCGAGCGGCACCTCACCGCCCTGCCTTGCGATAAAGTCACGCGCCTTCTTGCCGACAGGCAGGAATGCCGAGTCGGTATCCTTGCAAAGGGCGCGAAGCAGCTTTGTAATATTGCTGTTGTAGCCGCCTGCAAGACCGCGGTCACCCGCAATCACGATAAAGAGCGTTTTCTTCGCATCCTGCGCCTTTGTATAGACGCTCTCGCTCATTTCGGCGCTTGCGGATACCTTACCTATAAGGTCAAGCAGAGCATTCATATAGGGTATCGAGCGCTCAGCCTTGATTTTCGCGTGGCGAAGCTTTGAGGTAGCGACGAGTTCCATGGCCTTGGTTATCTGCATAGTGCCCGAAACGCTCTTCATTCTCGATTTAATATCGTTCATTGATGCACCTGCCATAGATGCCTCTCCTTTTTGCTTTGATAAGTGGGGAAGTTAAGCCTTGCCGAGGAACTTGTCGCGGCAGGCTATGATAGCCTCACGAAGCGCATCCTGTGCCTCACCCTTGAGGTCGCCCGTTTCCACAATGGGGGCAAGCACCTCGGGGCGCACGCTCGTAAGATACTCGTAGAGCTCGCGCTCAAACGCCTTGACGTCCTCGACCGCAACCTCTTTGAGAAGGTCGTTTACTACGGCGAAGATGATAGCAACCTGAAGCTCTACCCGAATAGGCGAGTTTCTGTCCTGCTTCAGCACCTCTATGATGCGTCGTCCCTGCTCAAGCCTTGCCATAGTGTCTGCGTCAAGGTCAGAGCCGAACTGTGCAAATCCTGCAAGCTCGCGGTACTGCGAGTAAAGAAGCTTAAGAGTACCCGAAACCTTTTTCATTGCCTTAATCTGCGCGTTACCGCCGACACGCGATACCGAGATACCGGGGCTGACCGCAGGTCTTACACCCGAGTGGAAGAG
This sequence comes from Eubacteriales bacterium, assembly GCA_045611965.1. Taxonomy (GTDB): domain Bacteria; phylum Bacillota; class Clostridia; order Oscillospirales; family CAG-272; genus UBA1740. Next base: position 14,606 of record JAZKYE010000042.1, on the reverse strand, counting down.
CTCGGACTCAAGGAATATCTGTCCGTCGGTAATTGAAATTACGTTAGTGGGGATGTACGCGGAAACGTCACCCGCCTGCGTTTCAATGATGGGAAGCGCAGTAAGCGAGCCACCGCCGTACTCGGGCGAGAGTCTTGCCGCGCGCTCAAGAAGTCTTGAATGAAGGTAGAATACGTCGCCGGGGTACGCCTCTCTGCCCGGGGGTCTTCTGATAAGAAGCGAGAGAGCGCGGTATGCGACAGCGTGCTTCGACAAATCGTCGTAAATGATAAGCACGTCCTTGCCTGCGTCCATAAAATACTCACCCATAGCACAGCCCGAGTAGGGGGCGATGTACTGAAGGGGTGCCGATTCTGACGCGGTAGCCGAATCGACGATGGTATAGTCCATAGCGCCGTTCTTGTAAAGGGTGTCAACAACGTTGGTTACGGTGGACTGCTTCTGTCCTATCGCAACGTAAATACAAATAACGTCCTTGCCCTTCTGATTTATTATAGTGTCAGTAGCGATAACCGTCTTACCCGTCTGTCTGTCACCGATGATAAGCTCACGCTGTCCGCGTCCTATCGGTATCATAGAGTCAATAGCCTTGATACCCGTCTGAAGCGGAACCGAAACCGACTTGCGCTCGATTATGCCGTAAGCGCGTCTTTCGATGGGTCGGAATTCTGCCGATTCGATAGGTCCCTTGCCGTCGATAGGCTGACCGCGCGCGTTTACTACTCTGCCGATAAGCTTCTCACCTACGGGAACGGATACGACCTTTCCCGTACGCTTAACGAGCGAGCCCTCGCTGATACCTACGTCGGTACCGAGAAGAACTGCGCTGACGAGATTTTCCTCAAGGTTAAGAGCCATGCCGTACGTTCCGTTAGTGAATTCAAGCAGCTCGTTTGCGCGGCACTTATCAAGACCGTGCACCTTTGATATACCGTCACCGACCGAGATTACGTAGCCAACCTCGTCCTCTTCGGTTTTCTTCGCGTAATTGCGTATCTGTTCTTTGATTATCTTACTGATGTCTTCGATTTTAGATTGCATTTTGTCACCAGCTTCCAAATTATTTGTGCCAAATTATACTACGGTGCTTTTAAGGCTCTTTTCGATAGCCGAAAGGCGCGATTTAAGCGAGCCGTCAAGCTGTTGTGTGCCGTAGCGCACAACAAGTCCGCCCATTATAGAGGCATCTATGCGCTCTTTCAGGACGATTTTCTTTTCCGTTATTTCCTCAAGCCTTGCGATAAGGCGCGCCTTCGCACCGTCTGTGAGCGCGGTTGCGGAAATGACCTCTGCGGGCAGAATTCCGCGCGCCTCGTTATACTCATTCTCATACGCCGAAGCGATTTTAGGGAACGAATATACCGAGTGCTTCTCGCAAAGGATTTTGATAAGGCTTACCAGCGACTCGTTAAGCGAGCCGAAGGCATCCGTTATAAGCGAGAGCTTTTCGGGGACGGAAAGCGCGGGGGTGTCGAGAAGCTTTACGTACTCGGGACTTTCCGCGAGCACCTCACGCGCGATGCGTAAGTCTGCAAGCGCAGCCTCGGTTGTACCGAGTTCCTCGGTAAGCGAGAACAGAGCGCGTGCGTATTCCTTTCCTGTGCCCGTCATTGTCCGTCACCTATATTCTTGATAAAGTCGTCGATAAACGCCTCGTGGTCGCCCTTGGAAATGTCGCGCTCGATAACCGCGCCTGCGATTTGCAGTGCCATATCCGCTACCTCGTCCTTAACCTCGTTGATAGCGCGCTTCTTTTCCATCTCGACCTCTTCGGCGGCGCGTCTTACCGTTCTTGCCGCCTGCTCGTTTGCATCCCTGATTATCTCTTCCTCACGAAGCTGCGCCTTGCGCGTTGCGTTTCGAAGCAGCTCTTCGCACTCTTCGCCTGCCGCGGAAAGCTTGCCCTCATATTCGGTGAGAAGCTCGCTTGCTTTGGCTTTAGAGCTCTCGGCATCGGAATACATATCGTCAATTTCCTTTTGCCTTGAGTCTATCATATTCTTCAAGGGGTTGAAGAGAAGCTTGCGAAGAAAGAGATATACGATAAGCAGGTTTGCCCATGCGAACAGCATCGTCCACAGGTTTACGCCGACGAACGATTCAAAGTTATTTTCAAATAATTGCCAGTTCATCGTATCTTCCTTTTCACTTTACTCGGCGTCTGCCGTTTTTCTTCTTAAAGGGTAATCCGTCAGTCCGATATTCGGATTTTGACGAAATTACATAAACATAAGAAGAAGTGCTACGACGAGTGCGTAAATACCGGTGGTCTCGGTGATAGCACAGCCGAGAATCATGTTGGTACGAAGAGTACCTGCCATCTCGGGCTGACGTGCCATAGCTTCAAGAGCCTTACCTACTGCGTTACCCTCACCGATTGCAGGACCGATAGCTCCGATACCCATGCAAAGACCTGCGGCGAGTGCCTTAAATGCTGCGTCTGTCATAATTGTTTTTCCTCCAAAAACTATATTTTATTTTTTTTAAACCAAAATTATTCGTCCGCGCCGTCTGCGGAAGCAGGTGCTTCCTCCGGGGGCGGGTTTGCGCCTGCGACGTAAACCATCGTCAGAAGCGAGAATACGAATGCCTGCACGAAGCCTGAAAACAGGTCGAAGTACAGAGAAAGGAATGCGGGAATTCCCGTCTGGAAGAAGGGAATAGTGCCGATAATTCCGGGTATCCATCCAAGCACGAGATTAGACACAAGCGAAAGCGCTGCGTAAATCAGCGTGGTCAGCACCGAGCCGCCTGCAACGTTACCGAAGTGACGGAATGCCATCGACAGAGGCTGTGCTATCTCGGAAACGATATTCATAGGCGTCATAACCACAACGGGCTCGGTAAAGCCCTTGAGCCACGCCTTGAAGCCGAAGTTCTTTATGCTCGTGTACCATATCATACCCGATGTGACGAGTGCCCACGCAAGCGTTACGGACAAATCTGCCGTAGCCGAGCGGAAAACCTGCGTCGTGCCGAGCAGGGTGCATACAATCGAGCTCATAAATATCGTGCCGATGTAGGGGGCGAATTTCATATTGTGCTTGCCCATCGTGTCCTCAACAAGACCGTAGAGCATAGTCACGAGCTTTTCCGAAACCACCTGAAGCCCGCCGGGGCGCTTTCTTATGCACTTGTTAACCGTGTAAGCGATTACGATAAGCAAAACGGTCGCGAGCGCAAGCGTTACGGTAGTCTGCGTTATCGGGTTCGCCAGCATACCGCCAAGGAAGCTCTTAAGTGGCTCGACAGTAAGATAAATCTTCGCGCCGTTGATAGAGAGCGAAAGACCGCCCGCGCTCTCTTCCTCGGGGGGCGTGATGCCGTTTGCCTGCTGGTCGAGGGTGACGAGAACGGTGGGTACTATAAGCACTATTAAAAGCAAAATCGCAATTAACGGTATTAAGACCTTTAATTTCATTTTCTAATCCACCATTTGAGTTAATTAAAATTTGTTTTTGTTTCGGATAAGCCCCTCTGCCATAATCAAAGGACGCATCATAAGCATAGGAATAATTGCCGAGATAGGGTTAAACCACTTTGAGATAAGCGCAACTACGAGAAGTGCTATCATACACGCGGTTCTTATTATATAGGAAATCTTCGACACGCGGGATACTCTCACCGACTGCTCCTGCGCGAAGCGCATAGCCGCGTCAAGCACGACAGCCCCCTCGCCGCTCTCGTCACCGTCAGCATCCGCGTCGCTTGCATCCTCGTCGGTGTCCGATACAGCCTCTTGGGGGGCGGCGTTTTCATCACAAGGCTCGTCAACGTAGCTGTCACGAAGCGCGAACGCCTGATCAATAGCGCGGTTTACCGCAATTGACATAAAGAGAAAGTTCAGTATTATCACGCCGCTTCCGAGTATTGCACCGAGAAGCACGCCGAAATCGTATTTGCCGATAGCAAGAAACACAAGACACACGATAGCCGAGCATATAGCCTCGCCTACGGTGAGTATCAGCGTTTCCTTAATCGGTACGAAAGTGCTGTTTTTCATCGTCAGTATTATCTCCGTCCGAGGTAGTGTGCGCGCCGCTTGTCCCTTCCTTGTCCGCGAGCGCTCTCTCTTCCTTTTCCCTGTGCTGTGCCTCAAGCGCCTCAAGCGCCCGACACGAGCTTAAAATGAAGCAGACCATCGAATACAGCCCCGAGAAAACACCGAGCACAATGAAAATAACGTATAAGAAGCTCGGCCACGAAAGGTAGGTTACGGCAAGGTAGCATAGCCCCGTCATCAGCGCTATCGGCGCAACAAGACTGAACAGCGACTGAAGTGTTATGTTAAAAACATACAAGGGCGTTATGAATTTTTTGTACATATTTACATCCTGAAATTCGGCCTTTTGCAAAAAATATTATTTTGCCTGCCTGAAAATCGCACATTTAGTATTTTAGCACAAAAAAAGCGATAAATCAAGGCATTTTCTTCATATTTATAATAAATAAAAAATTAACAAACTTTACAATTTTTCATCGGTTTGCGGCAGAGGAAATCCTCGCTAAAACGATAGGAACAGCCTTCGGCGGCTCTGTCGAAACAGTGTATGCCTCGTGAATAAGAGCCTCGGCTGCATCAAGGCGGCTTCCGTCCGAGGTGTGAAGCCTTGCGATAGTCGCGCCTTCCTCAACGAACGACGCGCGGTCGATAAGAAGCTCAATTCCTGCGGTAAGGTCAATAGCGTCATCCTTCGTAGCACGTCCTGCGCCGAGCGCCATTGCCGCCTGACCGACGAGTCTTGCGTTACAGCCGCTGACGAAGCCGGAGCGCTTCGCTCTCACCTCACGCACTATGGGTGCGCTTGGCAAAAGCTCGGGGCTTTTTGCGAATTTTTCATCCACCCCCTGACGCGTCAGCCACTCGGTGAATTTTGCCATCGCCGTGCCGTCGTCAAGATGCTGTCTTGCACGCATAAGATGTCCTTCACGCTCACCGCCAAGCGCCGCCTGCGCCATATCCGCGCAAAGCTCGGTGCAAAGCTCGCGTAGCCTTGCGTCGCCGCCACCCGAGAGAATTTCATAGGCTTCCTTTATTTCAAGAGTGTTACCGACGCATCTGCCGAGAGGGAAGTCCATATCGGTGATAAGGGCGCTTACCCGTCTGCCGAGAGCCGTGCCTATCCTTACCATAAGCGAAGCAAGCTCGCAGGCACTTTCCTTGTCGGTCATAAACGCGCCGCTTCCGCACTTAACGTCAAGGGTGATACAGCGTGAGCCTGCGGCTATCTTCTTGCTCATAATTGATGCCGCAATAAGCGGTATAGAGTCAACCGTTGCCGTCACGTCGCGAAGGGCGTAGAGAAGCTTATCCGCAGGTGTCATACCCTCGCTTTGCCCGATAACGCAAACACCGATGTCCTTTGCCTGCGATATAAATTCATCCTCACCCATTACCGTTTTGTAGCCCGGGAATGCTTCAAGCTTGTCAACCGTGCCACCCGTGTGTCCAAGACCGCGCCCCGACATCTTCGCTACCGTAAGCCCAAGCGCCGCGGCAAGGGGCGCTACGATAAGCGTGGTCTTGTCACCGACACCGCCCGACGAGTGCTTGTCGCAAGAGCGCGCGCCCAAGGCGTCGGGGGATACCGTCTTACCTGAATAGGCGATAGTATGCGTAAGGCTCGCGCACTCGCGCTCGGTCATACCCCTGAAATATATCGCCATAAGCAGAGCGGATATCTGGTAGTCGGGAATTTTCCCTGCCGTATATCCGTCTATGATAAATTTTATTTCTTCGTCGGTAAGCTCACCGCCTGCCTTCTTCTTTTCTATTATGTCGTAAGTACGCATAAGTCCCCCTCGGGATGTTATTTTTTGTCAAGCAAAAATGCGTGCGGAAGAAGCTCTGAAAGCTTATATTCATCATAACCGCCTTCACGCGAAATAAGCACGGTTAAGTCACCGTCACAAAATTCCGACAGCACCTGACGGCATATGCCGCACGGCATAGCACCCTCTGGCGAGTAAGAGTGCCCACCGCCGCTGATAGCGATGCCGGCAAACTCACGCTCGCCTGCGGAAATTGCCGATGCTACTGCCGCGCGCTCGGCGCAGATGCCTGCGGGGTAGGATGCGTTTTCAATATTCACACCGATATAGGTCTTGCCGCTTTTGGTCAGCAGAGCCGCGCCAACCGAGTAATTTGAGTAGACCGCATAACTGTTGGCTCTCGCCTCGTCGGCAAGAGATACAAGCCTCGATTTATCTATCATAATTCGCCTTTCTGACAATAACTGTTGTCATTTAAGTATCAATTCGCAGAGATTTTGTCCTGCTTCAAAGTTAGGCTTTACCGACAGAAGTGAGCATATAGTCTTGCCTATGCAGGCAAAGCCGTCAATCGTGCCGAGGTTGCCTGACTTAATCCTCTGTCCGTATATTATAAGCGGCACGCGCTCTCTTGTGTGGTCGGTGCTGTCGTCGGCGGGGTCGCATCCGTGGTCGGCTGTGATGATAAGCACGTCGTCAGGGCGAAGCGCGTCTACCACCTGCCCGAGTGCCTCGTCAAACGAGCTTAATGCTCTTGCGTAGCCGACGGCATCCTGCCTGTGTCCGTACTTCATATCAAAGTCAACGAGGTTGATAAAGCAAAGCCCCGAGAAGTCCTCGTGCATAAGGTCAAGCATCGCCGCCTGCCCCTCGTCGTTAGAATGTGTTACCACCGAGCGCGTGATACCTACGCCTGCGAAAATGTCCTTTATCTTTCCGACCGAAATCACGTCAAGCCCGGCATCGCAAATTGAGGTCAGAAGATTTCTTTCGTCGGGCCTTATGGAAAAATCGCGTCTGTCGGCCGTTCTGACGAAGCTTCCCACATCCCCAGTAAAGGGACGCGCGATAACTCTGCCGACACCCCATTTTCCTACGAGCATCTCGCGTGCTATCTCGCAGTAGCGGTATAGCGTGTCGGTGTCTGCCACAGAGTCGTGACAGGCTATCTGAAACACGCTGTCTGCCGAGGTGTAAATTATCGGCTTGCCCGTTTTCAGATGCTCGTCGCCATAGTCGTTTATCACCGCCGTGCCCGAGTAGGGAAGGGCGCAGAGCGTGCCTATGCCTATCCTCTTTTCAAATTCCGAAACCATCTCGCGAGGAAATCCGTCAGGGAAGGTCGGCATTGGCTCGCCGGTTATAATTCCGCCGATTTCCCAATGTCCCGTTGTAGTGTCCTTTCCCATACTCTTTTCAGTAAGTCTTGCTACCGCACCGAGGCACTCGTCGCCCCCAAGATAGCCGACACCGTCAATGCTGCCAATGCCGAGCCGTATGAGATTCGGTATATTAAGCTCGCCCGTCTTGTAAACGGAAAAGAGGGTGTCAGCCCCCTCGTCCCCAAAGCGGTGCGCGTCGTGCGACGCACCCACACCGAGCGAGTCGAGAACGATAAGAAATACTCTCTTCATCCCCATAGCTAACCCCCTCTCTATTCAAATATTCGTAGCCACACCGAGGGCTATCTTCATCATATCCGTAAAGCTCGTCTGTCTTGCATAGGCATCGAGCGAGTCACCCTTGATAATATGGTCGGAAACCGTAAGTATCGCAAGGGCGCGTCTGCCGAGCTTTGCCGCGTTTGCGTAAAGCGCCGCCGCTTCCATCTCAACTGCAAGCGTACCGAGTGCCGCCCACGCGGGCGCATCCTCGGGCGGCGAGTAGAACACGTCGGACGAAAGCACGCTTCCGACAGCGTAGCTCACACCGAGCGCATCCGCCTGACCTGCCGCGCATTTTAAAAGCTCGTAGCTTGCCGTAGGCGCAAAATGACCGCGCACGCCGTACTGCTCGCAAAAGGCAGAGTTGGTTGATGCCGCCATCGCAAAAACTATATCACCGAGCGAGAGCGAATCGGAAAGCGCGCCTGCCGAGCCTATTCTTATGATGTTTTCAACACCGAAGAATTTGTAAAGCTCGTAAGAGTAAATTCCGATAGACGGCATACCCATACCGCTCGCCATAACCGAAACGGGCTTGCCGCCATAGGTTCCCGTGTAGCCCTGAATACCGCGCACGTTGTTTACAAGTCTCGCGTCATCAAGGAAATTCTCTGCAACAAATTTTGCTCGCAGAGGGTCACCGGGCATAAGCACGGTCTTTGCAAAATCGCTCTTCCTTGCCTCAATATGAGGCGTCTTAATAATGCTGTCCATAAAATACCTCATTCATTATAGCGCGAAAACGCGCAGGGGAAAACGAACCGCGCAAAACGGGCGCAGTACGCAACAAAATCAGTAGCCCTGACCGACCTTACCCTTGGCAAGGCTCACGAGCCTCGACGTGCCGAGTCTGTCAGCGCCAAGCGAGATAAGCCGCCGGGCATCCTCATACGAGCTGATGCCGCCTGCCGCCTTAACGCGAACACTCTTACCGACACCCTCGCGCAAGAGTGCCACGTCCTCGGGTGTCGCGCCGCCTGTCGAAAAGCCCGTCGAGGTCTTTATAAAATCTGCACCGCCCTCGCTCACACATCGGCAGAGCGCAAGCTTTTCCTCACGCGTTAGCAGGCAGGCTTCAATAATCACCTTGAGTATCTTATCGCCCACCGCGCGCTTGATGGCGGCAATTTCCTCACGCACCTCGTCAAAGCGACCCGATTTTACAAGTCCGAGGTTAACTACCATATCAATCTCGTCAGCACCGTTTTCGATAGCGTCGATAGCCTCGTACACCTTCGTCGCGCAGGTTGAGTAGCCGAGCGGAAAGCCTACGACCGTGCATATGCTGACGCGCCCCTTAGCATATTCGCTCGCATCCTTGACGAAGCAGGGCGGAATACATACCGATGCTGTGCCAAAGCGTATGCCGTCGTCAACCACAGCTAAAATATCCTCGCGCACGGCCGTGGGCGAGAGCAGGGTGTGGTCGGTGAGCTTAAGTATGTCTGAAATCTCTGCGGAAAGCTTCAGCTCTTCCATATCAGTAGGTTTTCTTTCCCGAAATTCTCTTCTTCCAGCAACGGTGGCAGATTGCAACGTAGGTGTCGTCACCGCCAAGCATAACCTGCTCGCCCTCGGTAACTATCGTGCCGTCCTTTGCCACTCTTGCGTTTACGGTAGCCTTGCTTCCGCACTCGCAGATGGTCTTGATTTCGGCAATAGAATCTGCAACCTCGAAAAAACGCTTGCTGCCGTCGAAAAGACGAGTCATAAAGTCGGTGCGAAGTCCGAAGCAGATAACGGGCGTGTCAAACTCGTCAACTATCTGACGCAAAGCGTCGATATGCTCTGCGGTGAAGAACTGACACTCGTCAGCGATAACCACATCGACGTCGTAGTGGCTCTCGGAAAATACCTCGTAAAGGTTTATATCCCTCTCAATAGTTTCACACTCGCAGGAAAGGCCTATTCTCGACACTACCGCGTAGCCGCTGTCGCGCTTGTCAACGGCAGGCTTGATGAGCCATACCTTGAGCCCCTTTTCCTCGTAGTTGAACTTGGTGATAAGAGCCTGTGCAGACTTCGACGAGCCCATAGCACCGTACTTGAAATAAAGCTTTGCCATTTGTCCATCCTCGCTTTCATAAAAAGAAAAAATGTGAAAAAGTTGTTTACTTTAATTAATTATAACATATTCTTTTATAAAAATAAAGGGGCAAGGGAAAACTTTCATCAAAAAATTAACTCGCGATATATCTGAAATGTTAATTTTTTTGCAAAATTAAAAAAGTGTATGGAAATTTCCTATCACTTGTGTTAAAATAGTCGTACCGTTTTTTTGAAAATTACCGAGGAAGGGGGACACGAATGAAGCTTATTATAGCAGAGAAGCCGAGTCTTGCGCGTAACATCGTCGCAGGTATTGCCGAAAAGATGACAAAGCGCGACGGCTTTTTTATTGGAAACGAATACATAGTTTCGTGGGCATTCGGACACCTCTTCTCACTTGCCGACGTCGAATCCTATTCCGAGAGTGCCGACGTGCCGTCGGGCTGGACGCTTGAAAATCTGCCATGCTTCCCGAAGTCCTTTAAGTTTGAGCTTCGCAAGTCGGGGGATAAGAAGAGCGTTGATGGCGGTGTAAAAAAGCAGTTTGAAATTCTCAAAGCCCTTATGAATCGCCCCGACGTTGACACTATCGTAAACGCAGGCGACGCTGACCGCGAGGGCGAGATTATTGTAAGGCTTTGCATCGAGCACGCGCTTGATAAGGGTGCAAATAAGAAAAAGACGCGTCTGTGGCTTCCCGACCAGACACCCGAAACCGTGGCGAAGGCGCTCTCTGAAATGAAGGACGAGAGCGAGTATAACCGCCTCGCGTCAGAGGGACTTGCAAGAACCTATATAGATTGGCTCTACGGTGTAAACCTGACGCGCTATGCAACCATACGCTCAGGCAAGCTTCTACGCGTCGGTAGAGTTATCGTTCCTATCGTCAGGGCTATCTATGACCGAGATATGGAAATACGCAACTTCAAGCCCGAAAAGTACTTTGTTATATCCTCGTCAGAAAAGACGAATGGCGAGAAAATAGAGCTTACGAGCAAACAAAAATTTACAAAAGACGAGCAGGACAAGGCAGACGAGCTTGCAAGAGTGTATAACGAAGCGGGCGCTGTCGTAAGCTTTACAAATAGCAAAAAGGACACGATAGGCGCAGGAAAGCTCTACTCTCTGTCTACCCTTCAGAACGTCCTCGGTAAGAAGTATAAGATGTCGATGCAGCAGAGCCTTGACATCATACAGAAGCTTTACGAGGAAGGCTATCTTACCTATCCCAGAACTAACTCGGAATACCTCGCGACGGCAGAGAAGGACAAGATAAAGCAGATACTTTCCATCGTCGGAAAATTAGGCTACCCCGTAAAATTCAAGGATAACAAGAGCATCTTTGACGACTCAAAGATAGAGTCGCACTCGGCTCTCACGCCTACGTATAAAATACCTGCACAGGATAAGCTGAGCGAGGCTGAAAAGCAGGTCTATTCTACCGTAATGCGCCGCTTCGTCGCGGTATTCTGCAAGGACGATTGCCTTGCAGAGAAGAGCGAAATCAGAATAAAGGTAGGCGAGCTTGAGGAATTTACCTTAAAGGGCACTGTCATTCTTCAGCCCGGCTGGACGCGCTTTGACGACTATAATTCAAAGGATAAGGTGCTTCCGAAGCTTGAGGTCGGTGATGCGGTCAATATAGCGTTTGCAAGAGCGGAAAAGGAAACGACACCGCCAAAGCACTATACTATCGAAACACTAAATAAATATCTCAAAAATCCCTTCAAGGACGATAAGGCGCGCGCCAAGGAGCTTGCTGATAGCGGCGAGGTTGATGACGCAGAGGAATACCGCGCTATCTTTGAGGGACTTGAGCTTGGCACAGAGGCAACCCGTACGGGCATTATCGACAACGCAAAGAACTCTGGCTACATAGCCCTGAAAAAGGACGTGTACTCTATCCTTGAGGGTGGTGAATATCTCATCGAATCGCTCTCTCGTCTGTCTATTTCGATGGATAAGTATAAGACGAGCGAGCTTGGCAAGGCGCTCAAACGCGTGTATCGCGGTGAGATAAGCATTGACGACTCGGTAAGGCTTGCCGAGCGTGAAATATCCGAAATATTCGTTTCAGGCGGTCACTCGCCGCTACCTGCGCTTGACTCGATAGACACGGGCAAGCTTGGCGAGATAATGGGTAAATGTCCGCTCTGCTCAAAGAATGTTATCCGCGGTAAGGCGAGCTACGGCTGTATGGGCTTCAAGGAGGGCTGTAATTTCAAGATAGGTCTGTCTATCTGCAAAAAAACGCTTCCCAAAACCGAAATAATGCGCCTGCTTCATACGGGCGCGACGGCATATCTTCGCGGCTTTATATCCAAGGGCGGCAAGACCTTTGACGCGCGTCTTATAATAAAGGATGGCGCGGCAGTATTCGATTTTAACAGAAAATAAAAATATATGCACAGTACGGCAGCGATATTCATAGTATGTTATTAAGCGGTCAGGAAAAAACCGCAAACGACACCCCATGGAGGAACATATTTATGAATAACAACTGCTTCTGCCACCTTTTCGACGACAACTGCACCTGGATTATTATCGCGGCGCTCATCGTGGTTCTCTGTTGCTGCTGCAACGGTTAATCCGCGATACAGCCGCAGACCAAAATCTGCTTTTGCTTCTTTAAAAAGGGTAGCAAATCGGCGGCTTCTCAAACGGATTTGAAGCCAAAGCCCGAGAGAAAATGCCGACTCACAGTGGCATAAGTGAGAAAATGCAACACAGACGAAAGTCCCGTGTTGCATTTTTTTCTTATGCCTTCCCTTGTGATGAGAATATGGACACAAGTGTCCTTCGAGTTTGCATAGCAAACTCTGGGGACCGCCCCCGGTGGATGAGTAGTTAACCAAGTGTTGATTATAGCTATCGCCTAAATTAAGACAATATCAACGACCTCATCCGTCAACTACGTTGACACCTTCCCCACCGGGGAAGGCTTATATTCTCAATCATAAAACCCACGGCTTTCTCTGTCAATATACCGCGCGAGTGTGTCGGGGGTAAAGATTTGCCACCTGCCGATTTTGTCGCCCGTAAAGGCAACCCTGATAGAGGTGCGCTCGGGTGTGACGAAGGTCAGCTCGTGTGGGGCAGGGCAAAAGAGAAGTATGGGTGTCGCGTCGGTGCTTTCTATCCGTGGCAGCAGTCTTACCTTGGGGTGGCTTACCCCCGTGGGCAGGTTGACTACCACGCGCTTTTTCGTGCCGAAGCCGCGCCCTGCGCCCTTGGCGGTCATACCGCCGCGTTTAGAAAAAACAACCGTGTATCTGTCCGACGCGATATGCACGAATTTCGTTCTGCCGCCGCCGTGATACAGATAGACGTCAAAGTGCTTTTCCCTTGCCGTAATGCGAGCTGTCGGGCGGCGCGAGGTAAAGGGCAAAAGCAGGTTGATAGGGTGAAGCATCCTTACGCTGACACTATTGATTTTAGCGAGCGAAAGCACACTAAACAGCGCGCGAATACGCTTGATTAAGAATGCCGAAAGCAAGCAGGCAAGAACGATAATAAATAATATAATCAAAAACTCAAAAAGCTCTGTCATACCGTCACCGCCCTATCTCGCAAAGCCCGTAAGCCACACCGCGCGAAAACGCGATAATGACGGGAAAACAACAAGAAAATGCAAAGCATAGATTACAATAATGCTCAATATGTACCCGAAGCCTAATCCAAGCGTGTCGAGCAGAGTCTTTTGATATGTCAGGATAAACGAGTAGCCCTTGTCAAAAAATTCGTCGGGGATAAGCGCGGAAACAGCGATAAATGGGGCAGGGGCTATGACCGATGCTATCAGGTCGCAGAGCCAATAGCGCCTTACATATTCGGGATAAAGCTCGGGCAGGGTGAAGAAGCCCTCTGTCCTGCTGATAACCCACTCGCATCTCTCGTTGGAAAGCACGAGAGAAAAATACACCGTAACGAGTAGCGAGATTGCGTATGAGATAAGCCTTAACGTCGCGCTATATATGGCATAGCCCTCGGCATCGGATATCGGGCTGAACAGCGGAAAGAGCCTCGCACCAAACCACTCGTGCAGGGCGGCGTAAAGATGCCCTGCGAGCCAGAAAACACCGTGCGCCACAAGCTGCGCTACAAAAACCGAAAGGATGAGCTGTGCTGTACGGATTAATATTCCTCTTACGTCGCGTTTTGGCATAATAGCCCCCCTTTCTCTGAAAAATCGCACACCGCGCAAAGCAGTATGCCAAGAATACCTCTTGTAGCAATACCATTAGCACCCTGTTCAAACGTATAGCGTGTCGTTAATTTAGTCCATTTTACCATAATTTCGCCCCTAATTCAAGCGTTTTTGCCAAAAATCGCGCGCACGCGGTAATTTAGTGATAAATAGGGTTGATTTATACTTTATTGTGTGGTATCATAGGTTAAGAAAAGGAGAGTGATTGCTATTCTTAACTTAAAGCTTATCAGTCAGAACGGCGATGTTAAGTTCAAGGCTTACGGTGAAGAGATTGACGAGCGCTATAACGCCCCCTACGAGGAAGGCGACAGGTGGCGCGTCGAGCTTGAATACACCGAATATATTAAGGTTTGCCTTGACGAAACCATGAAGCCCTCGATAATCTACGTCCCCGACGGAGTGTTCGAGTTTGCTATCCCCTTCGGCAGGGAAAGACGCTCGTGCTACGGTACGGTTGCCTTTGAGGGCGACTCGCACAGAGTTCAGGTGTCAGAGCCCGGCGAGGCGGAGATTTACGGTGAGCGCACGATTTCGCTCAACTCACACGACAGGCACAACGTGCCCAAATATTTTCCGCACGCAGTTGCCAATTTCGTAACGCGTGAGGACCCCTGCTTCTTCGAGCGTAACGCCATTGACGGTGTTATTGATAACTCGAACCACGGAAGCTTCCCCTACCATTCGTGGGGTGGAGGACTTCGTGAGGACCTTGAGTACGAGGTGCACTTCGGTACTGACGTCGAGGTCAGCGCAGTTACCATCTTCATCCGTGCAGACTTTCCGCACGACACCTATTGGAAGGAAATGGATATTGTGTTTTCCGACGGAAGCTCGGTGCATATGAGCCTTCAGGGCGTAGCCGAGGGACAGACCGTGACTCTTGACGCACCCAAGACTACGGAGTTCGTTAA
>JAZKYE010000041.1:0-23971 GCA_045611965.1 Eubacteriales bacterium | reverse complement strand
TCTGGGGTCGATCATAAGAACAGCCTGCTTCTCATCGATCATGCCCTCGTCAACGAGGTCGCAAGCGATCTTGAGAGCTGCAGCAGCGGTTCTCTTACCGTTTCTGGTCTGAAGCATATAAAGCTTACCGTGCTCAACGGTAAATTCCATATCCTGCATATCTCTGTAGTGGTCCTCGAGAAGAGCGCAAACCTTCTTGAACTGCTCAAATGCCTCGGGGAACTTGTCTGCCATCTCTGCGATAGGCATAGGTGTACGAACACCTGCAACAACGTCCTCGCCCTGTGCGTTGGTAAGGAACTCACCCATGAGCTTCTTCTCACCCGTAGCAGGATCTCTGGTGAATGCAACACCCGTTCCGCAATCGTCACCCATGTTACCGAATGCCATTGCCTGAACGTTTACTGCGGTACCCCAGCTGTAAGGAATGTCGTTGTCACGACGGTATACGTTAGCTCTGGGGTTGTCCCAAGAACGGAATACTGCCTTGATTGCGGCAAGAAGCTGTTCCTTGGGATCAGAGGGGAAGTCCTGACCGATCTTTGCCTTGTACTCTGCCTTGAACTGATTTGCGAGCTCTTTGAGGTCGTCTGCCGTAAGGTCTACGTCAAGAGAAACGCCCTTTTCTTCCTTCATCTTGTCGATGAGCTGCTCGAAATACTTCTTTCCAACCTCCATAACGACGTCGGAATACATCTGAATAAATCTTCTGTAGCAGTCGTAAGCCCATCTTGCGTTGCCGGACTTTTCAGCCATAACCTCAACAACCTGCTCGTTAAGACCAAGGTTGAGGATGGTGTCCATCATACCGGGCATCGATGCTCTTGCGCCCGAACGAACCGAAACGAGAAGGGGATTCTCGAGGTCGCCGAACTTCTTACCCGTGATCTCTTCCATCTTAACGATGTACTCCATGATCTCGGCCATAATTTCGTCGTTAATTTTTCTTCCGTCCTCGTAGTACTGAGTGCAGGCCTCGGTGGTGATGGTGAAGCCCTGAGGTACGGGAAGACCGATGTGTGTCATCTCAGCGAGGTTTGCACCCTTACCGCCGAGAAGATTACGCATGTCCTTGTTACCCTCGGAAAAGAGGTAGACATACTTCTTGCTCATAGTTTTTTCCTCCAAGTAAAAATATATTTTTATTATTTCTTTTATTTTTCCTCACATGCGAGCGCACGCAACGCATATAAAAGAGCGACCTTCACATCGCTTTGGTTATTATATCATAAACTACATAATATTTCTATACCTTTTGCACAAAAAATATCATACTGCCGTATAGTTTACAATTTGTTCACAAATGACTGATGCCGCTCGTATAAATCTTGTTTTTTATTCGTGGTGGCTGTGCTCACAGCTTCCGCAATATTTGAGGTGGAACTCTCTGTCGTGGTGAAGCCTGTAAAGCTCTTCGGTAGCGAGCCTGAGCTTTGCGACGGGGTAGCTCTTCATCGGGAAGCAGTAGTACAGCGTGTCGTGATTTCCGATGCTGACAACGTCGCCTATTTCATAGAAATAGAAGTCAACGTTAAGCCCGTAGGTTGACAGTGCCTTTTGCGAGTAATCGAGCCTGCCCTCACAGCCGATGAGGTGGAAGCCCTCCGGCGTGTGTGTAAGCCTGCCGACGCCTATTTCGTAAAGCGCCTTGTAATCCTTCATCGCATAGAGCGAAACTGCTATATTCTCGCTGTAAGTGCCCGAAATCAGCTCAGAGCGCACGCACTCGCGCTGCCAGTCGTTCCAGTCTGACACGAACTTAAAGCGTCCCTCAGCGCCTGAGCATTCAAGCTCGCCAAACTCATTCAGGGTGTATCTCACACCGCACTCGGTGCACAAAATGTCGGTGCCGTGGCTTCTCATACCGCCCTCGCGGTTGCAGTGCGGACAACGGTAAAGAACCCTCTCAAGTCCCACCGCGCGGTAGTTTTCGGTAATGGAAATACGGTTTTCGCTTTGATTTTTAAACGCATCAAAGGAAAATGCAAGACGAAGCCTCTCTGTAAGCTCGTCGGTCGAGAGCGTCTGCACCTCGTCCTTGGTAAACATCTGACTTGTGTGCGCGCTTACCTCAACGCGTCTTGTGCGAAGTCCGTTGTATAACGGCTGATAGTGAAACGCGCCGTTGGTTTCAATATAGGTGACGGGCGCGCCGAGCATCTTCACGAAACCGCCGATTCTCGCAGGAAGAACGGTTGCCCTGCCGTCAATCGAATATCCTGCCTCGGGATACATAAGAACGCTGATGCCCTTGTCGATAAGCGCCTTTATATCGTGGATAAGCGCAAGGTCGGATATGAATTTTTTAGTAGGAACACAGCCGAGCCTTCTCATAAGCCAGCGCTTTCCAACGAGCGCGTCGTGAGCGCAGACTATGGCAAATTTTCTGGGGTAGAGGATTTTGTGAGCTATCTTGAGGTCAAGAAAGCTTGAGTGATTCATAAGTATAAGCTGTGCGCCGTCGGATTTTTTTGGCGCAGTACCGCTCATTTTGAATTTAACGCGAAAGAGATCTATAATCGACAGCACCCTGACGAGTGTCCTGAACAAAAACGACGGACGAGGGGGCTTTGAATGCTTGACGGGCTGAATTGAGAGAAGCTCGTCGTAGCTTTTCTTGATAGTCTTTATCTTCATATTTGCTCTCCGTTTTTTATTAACACAATATATATATTTTAGCACATAATCATTAACCGCGCAATACTTTGGCTACAATTTGTGAAAAATGTTTAATAAAGGTAGCACAAAACCGGCATATTCATATTATAACCCATGAGTGTGCCTTTTTAGTATCTCGGTTTTAATCCGATTTACATAATTTGAAGCAGCCTTGCCACACTTATATACAAAAACACGAAGGGAGAATGATATGAATCCGTTTTCAGAAAGACCGAGGAGTATTGAGCGTCAAATACGCAATTTTCACGAAATCTACCCACGACCCTACGACAAAAGAGAGGTGGACCCATACACAAAAACCAGAATAATTCTAATGAACGGCACAGAGTTTGAGGCAAACTGGTTTTCCCACAATATGGCGCGCCATACCGACGACCGCGACCTTCTTCGCGAGCTTGCGCTAACGCGCTATATCGAAAAGCAGCAGCAACAGAAGATTGCTATGCTCAAGCCCAAGGATGAGAGTGTGCTTGAGCATACGATAGGCTACGAGCAGCTTGCCGTTGACCTTACCGCAGAGCTTGCCAAGCACGAGCGCGACTGTAACGTAAAGCGCGCGCTTGATTTTGCGCTGCTTGAGGACTTCGACCACCTCTACCGTTACGCAAACCTTCTTGATATGACCGAGGGTGTGAGGGCAGAGCGACTTGTCGGAAAATATACGGAAATAATGCCTGCCCGACCGACGATTGCTCACCACCGTTATCCAAAGGATAACGTCAAGCGTCATATCTGCGCCAAGGATAGCGACATTAGAACGGTGCTTAACACGATGATAATCACCGCCGCAGAGCAGCAGACGATGAACTACTATATGAACGTATCTAATTTTGCCACCACGGATTTGTCAAGGCGGCTTTATGAGGAAATCGCCCTCGTCGAGGAAGAGCACGTAACGCAGTACGAGTCGCTTATGGACCCCAATGCAACCTGGTGTGAGATGCTTCTGCTTCACGAATACTGTGAGTGCTATCTCTACTGGTCCTGCTATATGACCGAAACCGACTGCTGTATCAAGGCTCTCTGGGAAGAATTCCTCACCGATGAAATATCGCATCTGCACCGCGCCGCAGAGCTTCTTAAAAAATACGACGGCAAGGATTGGTGTGAGGTAATTCCGAACCCCGAGTTCCCCGAGCCCCTTTCGCTTCATTCAAATATAGATTACGTGCGTGAGGTGCTTGCAAACACCGTGCAGTTTACCTCTTGCAGGGAAGAGTACGAAAAGGTAGATAACCTTCCCCCTGATGCGGATTTCTTCCGCCAGCAGAGTATCCTTATCCCATCCGTAAGAATAGTGCCCTCGCACGAGGTTATAGAAGCCTATATATGCAGGCGCGGCGAGGATTACCGCTATGAAACCCGTGAAAATCCCATCCCCGCGCTTCGCGACAGACGTCAGGATAATACCGACGTCGGCAGAGTTAAGGGCGCAGCCCCCTCCACAGGCTTCAAATGCTGTGGTGAAGGAAGCTGACATCAGCCCTGAAGTATACCTTGCAGTATAGACCGCAAGGTATATAAGCCTTTACCAGCTGAAAAAACAAAAAAGAGTACGAACAAAAATTCGTACTCTTTTTCACAAATACATAATAACCCACGCGCGATGTGCATATCACATCCGAAGGACATATCACTCGCCAAGGGCGAATAAAATCAATCCTCGTCCTCTTGTTCTGCGGGGGAAAGCTTGATTAGTCTTATGTTGTCAATTCTCTTGCCGTTCATCTTCAGAACGGTTGCAGAGAGTCCGTTTGCCTCGAACTTGTCGCCTGCGGCAGGAATTCTGCCGAGTGCGTTCATAGCCCAGCCGTTTACGGTAAGCGCGTCGGTTTCCTCGTCAATACCGATTTCACCGAATACCTTTGCGGCGTTAGCCTTACCGGAGGCGATGTACTCGCCCTCGCCAACCTCACGCACGTCAAATTCAACGTCGTCGTGCTCGTCCCAGATGTCACCGACTATTTCCTCAAGTATGTCCTCAAGGGTAACGAGGCCTGCCGTTGAGCCGTACTCGTCGGCAACTATCGCGAGGTGAAGCTTCTTTTCCTGAAGCTCTGCCATAAGCTCGTTTACCTTGCGGTTTTTGGTTACATAAAGAACGGGCTTCGTGATCTCTTCAATGTCGTTATAGCTCTTGGTGAAGAAATCCTTGTAGTAGAGAATACCGTTTACATTGTCAAGGTCACCGTCGCATACGGGAAGTCTTGAATAGCCCGACTCGATAAATATTTCCTTTATTCTGTCGTAATCGTAGTCCTTTTTGATATAAGTAATATCAATTCGGGGCGTGAAGATGTCACCGACCTCAAGCTCGTTGAACTCAATCGCGCTTCGGATAAGATCGGTTTCGGACTTCTCAAAGTTTCCGTCCTCTTCCGCTTCCTCAATAATAGAGATAAGCTCTTCCTCGGTGATGCCCGTTTCCTCTTCCGCCTTAAAGATGTGGGAAAGAAGCCTCTTCCACAGTCTGAAAAGGAAGTTGAGGGGGGTGAATATGAAAATAAAGAAGCTGATAATCGGTGTCGAGAACATAGCGAACTTCTCGGGTGATTCCTTTGCAATGCTCTTGGGTGAGATTTCACCGAAGATAAGCACCACTATGGTGAGCACCACCGTTGATACGGTCGTTCCGATATTCTGATCATTGAGCAGGTCGATAAAGAATATCGTGCCGAGCGCAGATGCAAGAATATTGACTATGTTGTTACCGATAAGGATAGAGGATATCAGCGTATCAAAGTTGTCAGCAAGCTTAAGTGCCTTTGCCGCGCGCTTGTTGCCGTCCTCTGCCATAGTCTTAAGTCTGATTTTGTTTAGTGTGGAAAACGCGGTTTCCGTTGCCGAAAAGTATGCGCTCATAAGCACGCAGAATAGCATGATTACGAGCAATATAATACTGCCTTCGTCCATGATGGTTTGTTAGTTTTTTTCCTTTCTTAATAGAAATTTTAATAAAAATCTTAATATTGCGCCTTCGCTCTCTCGGTGAAATTCAAGCAAAAAAAGGCCAGTCGGATGCTACTGCACATAATAACCGTGCCCGACTAACCCAAATTAATATTTTTGTACGGTATTGGGATAACTATCCGCGCCGTCGTCCATGTTTCTCCTCCGAGCTTTATGCCAGAGCAAAGCGCCGCTCTGCCTGCATTGTTGTTATATAATATATCATATAATATGTTGCTTGTCAAGCGAAAAACACAAAAAATTATTATAAACGGGCAAAAATAGTGTAAAAAATAAATAAAAACGCCTATCCTCTTGAATTAAAAGCCGCTTTTTGGTATAATTGTCATAGAAAATCCTTAAGTATTTTAAGAGGTGTGACATATGAAAAACTATGAAAAGACCTTGCCCGAGGGATATTCGCTTGCATTTCATATAAACGCGCAAGATAAGAAAACGGGGCTGACGCTCTCGCTCTTGTGCCTAATTATCACGGCACTTGCGGTTGTGCTGGCGCTGATACCTCTCGGCTTCTCGGTGTCCTTCGGGGGCGAGAGCGCTATCATCGCGGCGCTTATCTTTTCCTTTGGAATGGTTGCGTATATCATCCTTCACGAGCTAACCCACGGGGCAGTATATAAGCTCTTGACAAAAAGACGGCTGACCTTTGGCATGAGTTGGTCGTGCGCCTTTTGCGGTGTGCCCGATATATTCGTTTACAGAGCCGCGGCAATGGCCGCCCTTTGCGCGCCGCTTGTTCTTTTTACCTTGCTCTTTGCGCCCCTTTGTGCTCTTATGTTTTTTATTGATAAGACGGTGTATTTCGCCATAGCTGTGCTTTTTGCATATCACCTCGGCGGATGCGTTGGTGACGGCTTTATGTTGATTTTGTTCCTGACGAAATTCAGAGATAAATCCACGCTGATGCGCGACATGGGACCTGAGCAGTTTATATACCTTAAAACCGATGTTAATGAGGAAAAATAATGAAAAAAATATTAGCCTTCACACTTTTAGTGTGCATACTTGCTTTATCGCTTGCCGCGTGTGCCCTTAGCGGTGAGGTCACCGTTACCTACGTTCTGGGGAACGGGGCAGAAAACATCACCGAGAGCGCGCCTATGCTTGTACCGCATTCAGCACCGCCTGACCCCGTGCGTGAGAATTATATCTTCGCTGGCTGGTACAGAGATAGCAGCCTGACACAGCCCCACCTCTTTTCAGAGCCGCTTCGCACGAGCATCACCCTCTACGCCGCGTGGATACCAAATTACGAGAAGCTTTCAGCGGCGGTCAGCGCATACGTGCTCGATGCCTGCGTAACCGTTAAGGTCACTCACCTTAAAGCCGTCGGTCTTATGCTCACACCTGCAAAAAGCTCGTCGGGAAGCGGATTTTGTGTAAAGGAAGCGCTCGGCTACACCTATATTCTGACTAACAGCCACGTAATAGCGCTTGAAGAAGGATGCGACGACAGACTTTTTGTAGTAACGGATGCCTACGGCAGGGAATACGAGGCGGTGCTTGTTCACGATAGCCCCGAGCGCGACCTTGCCTGCCTGAAAATCATAACACCTAAGGAAAAGCTTGCTACACTTGAAATATCCGAGGAAAAGTTCGATAAAAGTCAGCCCGTAATCGCAATAGGCACACCGCAGGGCAAGCCTAACGTCGTAACCTTCGGTAAAATTGAGAATTTCAAGAAAATAGAGGTGACAGACGGCGAGGATTATATTCCCGTTGATTTTTCGGTAATCTGGCACACTGCATACGTTGACCACGGCTCGTCGGGCGGCGCGCTTCTTGATACAAGCCTTAAGGTCGTTGGCGTAAACTTCGCCACATCAACGGGTAACGACGGTAAATTTGCATTCGGCTTCGCGCTCGACGCAAAAACCGTGCTTTCCTTCCTTAACGAAGCGTACGCAAAATAAGACGATTTACCTCGCGCTATGTTGAATAATGGTAAATTTCAATGATGAAACCGACGAAAACAGCGCAAAAGCTTGTATTTTATAAAAAAATCGGCTTATCCCTATATGAATTTTCGCTTTATACAACAAAAATAACGCTCGCAGGCGAAATTTCAGCCACACAAACAGCGCATAAATGCCTGCGACACACAAAGCATTATTCTGCTCGAAAGAGCACGAATAATGGTACTTATCAAAGAAAAAATACCGATACAGCGCGGATTTTCCGTACTGTATCGGTATTTTTTCAGTCATCATCTCTGTGTGAACGGCTCTTCATTTCACGCTCGATAAGCCTGCTCGCGTCGCGTCTTGCCATATCGTCGCGCTTGTCGTAAAGCTTTTTACCCTTGCACAGTCCTATGCACATCTTGACAAGCGAGCCCTTGAAATAAAGCGATAGGGGAACGAGAGTGTAGCCCTCTCTTGAAATAAGACCCGTAAGCTTCATTATCTCGCGCTTGTGCATAAGCAGCTTCTTCGGACGAAGCGGCTCGTGATTGAATATATTGCCCTGCTCATAGGGGCTTATATGAACGCCGAGTGCGTACATCTGACCCTCGTCTATCTCACAGTAAGAGTCCTTCATATTTACCGCGCCCTGACGAAGTGACTTTACTTCCGTGCCGAAAAGCTCAACGCCTGCCTCGTAGGTTTCCTCTACGAAATAATCGTGGCGCGCCTTGCGGTTTTCTGCAATCGTTTTGGTGCTGATGCCTGCCATAGACTAACCTCGCTTTGATGTTTGACAAAAGTTATACGGTAAAATTATATCATAATAAGCATCAAAAATCAATACCTTTTGAAAAGTCCTGAAAGTCCTTCAAGAACCTTGAATTTTACTCTGTAACCGCTGCTTGAAATCAAATCACTTTCACTTTGTGAAAGTGCCCCCGTACCCGTCGCTATATCAAGGCAGAGCGGGGGATACATCACGCACCACCAGTTTGCCCCCTCGCCGCCGTCGATTTTTATTATAACCGACCTGTAATACCCACACGGAAGCGTAAAGCTCTCATACTGCCTTGTGTCAAACCACTCGACCGAAAGCTCGGCTGATATTTTACATCCGTAGCCCATATCGTCGCAGAATACCTGAAGCGTATGTTCTATTTCAGGAAGCATCCCCTCAATAACTGCACTTGCCGCATCTGCATCCGTCTGGCAGAGCATAATATCACCGTAGCATGAAAGCATCTTATCTCTCACCGCAAGCTTTATGCTTTGGTCGCGCTCGTCATCCGATGCGGCGCGGATATGTAGCCGCACAGTGTCCTCATAAATCATAGCCTCTGCCTCGGTTGGCAGAATGGCAAGAATAACCGCCGCTATCAGTAAAGAAATTACGGGCAGTAGTGAAATTTTTGTTTTGTTCATATTATTTTTCCCCCTTGTTAAGCAAATCCTTGACGCCATTTCGGGGGATTATTCAAAAAAACAGAATTTTGCTATCAGAAGTCTTAAAATCTTACGAATACACCTTTGAAATACCGATAAGTTAACCGATAAAAAAGACAGCTAAACAAGCTTTTTTCTTGCATAGCTGCCTTTTATTAGTAATAATCTACGGATTTATGTGATTTTACATCACATATGTAGTCATTTTTTACGCCTTGTTAGCAGAGCCGAAGAGCTCGATCTTCTCTCTTACAGTAGCCTTGATAGCCTCACAGCCGGGCGCGAGAAGCTTTCTGGGGTCAAAGCCCTTACCCTGAAGGTCCTTGCCTGCCTCAACGTATGCACGGGTAGCAGCAGCGAAGGAAAGCTGGCACTCGGTATTTACGTTGATTTTGGATACGCCAAGAGAGATAGCGGTCTTAATCATATCGGCAGGGATGCAGGTGCCGCCATGAAGAACGAGGGGCATATCGTCTCCAACCTTCTTGCTGATAGCCTCAAGCACGTCGAAGCGAAGTCCTGCCCAGCTTTCAGGATACTTACCGTGAATGTTGCCGATACCTGCCGCAAGCATAGTAACGCCGAGGTCTGCAATCATCTTGCACTCGTGGGGAGAAGCAACCTCCCCGCCGCCAATAACGCCGTCCTCTTCGCCGCCGATAGAGCCAACCTCAGCCTCGATAGAAAGACCCTTTGCGTTGCAGATAGAAACAAGCTCGGTGGTTTTCTGAATGTTTTCCTCAATGGGGTAGTGCGAGCCGTCGAACATTACGGACGAGAAGCCTGCCTCGATGCACTTCATAGCGCCCTCGTAGCTTCCGTGGTCAAGGTGAAGCGCAACGGGAACGGTGATGCCAAGCTCGTCAATCATACCGTTAACCATACCAACGATGGTCTTGTAGCCGCACATGTACTTACCGGCACCCACGGATACACCGAGAATAACGGGAGAATTCATTTCCTGTGCGGTAAGAAGAATGGACTTTGCCCACTCAAGGTTGTTTATGTTGAACTGACCAACCGCATAGTGGCCTGCTCTTGCCTTTTTAAGCATTTCCTTTGCAGAAACTAACATTTTATTTTCTCCTTAAAAATTATTTACTTAATAATTATAACGCATAGAAAGCCAAAAATCAATACGAATATCAATTTTTATCGCAGGATTTAGAAAATTATTTCAAAAAATCCTCGCGGCGTGGGGTGAATACGTCAAGAAGCCTGCCTGCTTTGCGGCAAACAACACCGTGGGGCTCATCCTTTTTGGTGTAGTAGGTGTCACCTGCCTTGATAACTCTTTCCTCGCCGCCAAGGTCTGTCCTTGCCGTTTGCTCGTAAGGCTTGAACTTATAAATTATCCTTCGTTTTTCTTTATCATAGCACATACCGTGGCACTTTGCAATAAATGCCCGTAATCTACGCGCGTATTTGTGAAATTATGCACGCCTTTTGCGCGCGTAAATATAAAAATTTTAAAAGGTCTTGAAATTGCGCGGCGTTTGTTATATAATTAAATAAAATTTATTCCCCTTGGAGAAGATAAGATGCTTGATATCAAATTTTTAAGAGAAAATCCCGACGCTGTCCGCGAGAATATCAGAAAGAAGTTTCAGGACAAAAAGCTTCCCCTCGTTGACGAGGCAATAGAGCTTGACGAGAGCCTTCGTCGCGCAAAGAAGGAAGCCGACGACCTTCGCGCTAACCGCAATAAGCTCTCAAAGTCCATCGGTGCGCTTATGGCACAGAAGAAGCTTGATGAGGCTGAAGCTACCAAGCGTGAGGTATCCAAGCAGGCAGAGCGCCTTGCAGAGCTTGAGGCTGACGAGGCTGTGCTTGAGGAAAAGCTTCGTAAGATTATGCTCACCATTCCCAATATTATCGACCCCACCGTGCCGATAGGCAAGGATGATAGCGAGAACGTTGAGGTTCAACGCTACGGCGAGCCCGTCGTGCCCGAGTTTGAAATTCCTTATCACACCGAGATTATGGAACGCTTCGCAGGCATCGACCTTGACTCTGCCCGTCGCGTTGCAGGAAACGGCTTCTACTACCTTCTCGGCGATATCGCAAGACTTCACTCGGCAGTTATTTCCTACGCGCGCGATTTTATGATTGACAGAGGCTTCACCTACTGCATCCCACCCTTTATGATTCGTTCAAGCGTGGTTACGGGCGTTATGTCCTTTGCAGAGATGGATGCTATGATGTATAAGATTGAGGGCGAGGACCTTTATCTTATCGGAACGTCCGAGCACTCTATGATAGGTAAGTTTATCGACCAGATAGTGCCCGAGGCAGAGCTTCCTTACACGCTCACCTCGTACTCACCCTGCTTCAGAAAGGAAAAGGGCGCGCACGGAATAGAGGAAAGAGGCGTTTACCGTATCCACCAGTTTGAGAAGCAGGAAATGATAGTTGTCTGCCGCCCCGAGGAATCACCCCTGTGGTTTGACAAGCTTTGGCAGAACACCGTTGACCTTTTCAGAACGCTTGATATCCCCGTAAGAACGCTTGAATGCTGCTCGGGCGACCTCGCAGACCTTAAGGTCAAGTCGATTGACGTTGAGGCGTGGAGCCCAAGACAGAAGAAGTATTTTGAGGTCGGCTCGTGCTCTAACCTCGGTGACGCGCAGGCAAGACGCCTTAAAATAAGAGTAAAGGGTGCTGACGGCAAGCCCTATCTTGCACACACTCTTAACAACACCGTTGTAGCACCCCCAAGAATGCTTATCGCATTCCTTGAAAACAACCTTAACGCCGACGGAAGCATTAACATCCCCGAGGCACTTCGTCCCTATATGGGTGGCAAGGCGTGCCTTGTTCCCAAAAGATGAGCGCAACGGTAGTTATTATAGCGGGGCTCTCGGGCGCGGGCAAGACCACCGCATCCGATGAGCTTTGTGCAAAAAATAATCGCTTCCGTATGTCAAGAAGTCATACCACAAGAGCACCGCGCGGCGACGGACGCGACGCGGAATATATCTACATCGATAAAGGTGAGTTTTCACAACTTGTAGATGCAGGCGCATTCGTCGAGCATACCAACTACGGCGGCACCTGCTACGGCACGTCAAAGGCAGAGCTTTATTCTATTATAAATGACGGCAATATCCCCGTACTCGTGCTCGACTATAACGGTATCGTATCCTTTAAGTCTGCAGGTATTTTCGATAGGGTTGTTGCTATATATATCTATTCGGATTTTGATACCGTAGATAAGCGACTTTACAACAGAATTATGGCTGACGGTGTTACCGATGATAAAGTTAAGCTCTACGAAAAGCGAACAAAGGTTAACATTTCAGACAGTATTGATATGCCGGAGCGCGCAAAGAATATTGATGCCTTTATCAGAAACGATGACCTTCGCGAGTGCGCTTGCGAGATTGAGCGCGTTGTCCTTGGCGGTGCGACACAGCCTTACGATACGCGTTATGACACAGCGCTCGCCATCAGGCGCGACGCCCTTGCTTATCTTAATAAAAATTAAAGCGACATATTGTAAAAAAGAGAAGAAGTCACAGACGAAAAGTCTGTGACTTCTTCTCTTTTTTATCTTGAAGCTATCCTGATTTATATCTTTTCCTCGTCAGCGAGTATTCCGAAATAGTACACCGCAAAGATAGTGCATACCACCGTCAGAAGCGTCAGCACAACGCCAAACCACGGCAGGCTTTGCGAGATTATTATCGACGAGTGCTGGGGTGAGCCCCCCGTTGAAATTGCCGTCTGATAGCCGCGAAGGATAATCTGAATAAATCTGCCAAGACCGATAAGAGATAGCATTGAGCATAGCGCGAGCGTCTTTATGACGAGCGATTTGCGTCTGTCAAGGTCAACGCGCGACAGCGCCTCGCCACCTGTCTTGATTATAGATTTGTCTATGTATTTTATCAGAAGCAAAGCAAGGATTGCAACCGTTAAAAGATAGGCTGCAAGCTCAAACGCACCGCTTATCGTGACGGCACTGTAGGCTCGTCTTGCCGCGGCAGAGCCGCCCTCTACAAGGTCAGAATAGGTATGCTCTTCTAAAAACACAGCGGTTATTCCGTAGCACAGGGCAGAGAGGAAAAGGAATAAGCCAGAGCCAACGTATGCTGTGATTTTTATAGCGCGCGAGGGCTTGCATAGCGATATAAGCTCAAAGAGCGTAAGCAGAAGGAAAATACCGCCTACTGTGTGCGGAAGAATATTTACATCGCCAAGATTTTTGAAAGTAAGCTCAATGGTCATAGCGCACGCAAGAATTGTAAAGAGCTTAATTCTGCCTCGCCTTGCCGCCTGCATTGTGCGCTCGTATTCAGCACCTGCCGACGCATCGCAGAGCGTGTCAATAGCAGACGCGAATTTTCCCTCACGAAGCACGCTGTATAAATAGCGAATGGCTTTCGTCAGCCATATAGCGCCGATAAGCAGTACACATACAGCAGAGATAAGCACCGCGTAAGGATACATCCACGAGCCGCGCGCTACTACCGTTGTGTCGCCAAGCTCAACCGCACGCGTTAAGCGAAGAAGCTCGGGCGCAGCAGAGAGGACGCTCTTCATTATGAAGAACATCACAGTAAAGCTTTTTAGCGACTCGGGGGATGCGCCTCTTTCGGATTTTATCAGCGCAGATGCGTCTGTGCGCTCGCCAAGATAGAACAAAGCCGAGAACAGATTGCCTATCGCAGGGATAAAGCATATTATTTCAAGGACTGCAAATACGAGTGCCGCCAGCGCAACGACGTCGTTGTCGAGCGTATTCTTTGACCTTATCATAACTACTGCAACGAGCGCAGGAAGCTTCAGAGCTGACACAGCCGCAAGGCGTAAAAGCCACTCTCTCGCCTCGGTAAAATAGGGTGCTGCAAAGGATGCCTTGCGAAGTGCCGCATACAGAATAATGCACCCGATAAAGTCGGGGAAAATATCAATGATGTTGACGCACGGGTTAAAGAAGCATACGAGCGCTACTGTAAATAGAGCGTATGTCCCGCGCCCTGTGCGTGAATTTAAGCTGTTTTCCATAAACCCTTTAATTTAAAGGCTTTTAGCCTTTATTTTTTCTTTTTGTTTCTTTTTTCATTATTTTTCTTCATTTTCTCAAGCTTGTATTCGGCATACTCGCGCGACTTTGCTTCCTCATACTCGCGGAATTTCTGAACGAAGCCTATGCGCGACTTCTTTACAGCAGGCTTCGCGCTCTCAGGCATACATATCTGCATATACGCGCGATAAATGGTAACGAGATTTACAGCAATAAGCGTAACGAGCGCGATAACGGTTATGATAGATATTATCTTTACCGCATTGCCAAGCACCGCAAGCTCGGGCAGGTCAAGGACCGCCATAAGAAGATATATAAAGGTGAAGGGAAGCGTGTGACGCGCCCTTGCAGAAAGCTCGTTTGCCTCGACTTCCTTTGCAACCTCGCATATTCCACCGAGAATGGTTATAGTAAGGGCAAAGATAAGTATATAACGCGGCACCTGCACGTAGCTTAAAAGCACCGTCAGGCTTCCCGGCACAAAGGTGTCGCAAAGCACGCCTATAAGCTCTGCGAGCGAGAATGTAAAGAACGCACCGCAGAAGGCAAGCGCGGTGAAAAACGGGCGGTTTACCCAACGAAGATTATAAAGCGCAAGCAGCATCACCGCCCCCGCTATTATATCGGTGTAAACGAAATAGGATATATTAATTAAAAAGAAGTAGCCTATAAACAAAGTACCGAAGCCCATTTACTGCACCCCTTTAGCTGCTTTGAGATAACAGCATCTCTTGTACTTCTTACCGCTTCCGCAGGGGCAGAGAGCGTTAAGCGACGGCTCACCCGTGGGCTTTTTCTGCTGTGCGTCCTGCGCTATGCCAAGCATAGCCTCGTTTGCAGAGCGGCTTCTGCGAAGCATTCTGTCGTCGATAGGACGGAATAGCACCTCAAGGGTGGTTTTAAGCCTTATCTCGCGCATCATTTCAGCGAACATTTCTGCGCCCTCAAGCTGATAAACGGTAATAGGATTTCTCTGTGCAAACGAGTTAAGTCCTACATAGCTTTTAAGGTCGTCCATTCTGTCAAGGTGGTTCATCCAGCACCTGTCGGTCACGTCAAGCAGTCTTGTGCGTTGGAAATCACAGAAGGCAAGGTATGCAAGCGACGCAAGCGTAGCTCTTATCTCTTCATCGTTAGCACTAACCCCGTCTGCTCTTACCGTACAGCTTCTTGCCGCATCTATTTTTGCGTGATAAATTTCAAGCGCTCTGTCGATATATTTCTGGCGAAGCTCGTAGGTGGTGCATTCCATCTCACCCTCTGCAAGCGTAATTCTTCCGCCAAAGGTGGGCAAAAAGTCATCAGGCGATTTGGTCGAGCCCTCGGCATCACCGTAGCACTCGTCAAACACCTCGCCGATACATCTTTCGATAAGTTCCTCGATTTTAGGCTGAATATCGTCAAGCTGAAGAATATCCTTACGCATAGCGTAAACCACCTTGCGCTGCTCGTTCATTACGTCATCGTAGGAAAGAATATGCTTTCTCGCCTGAAAATGGCGCGCCTCAACGTGCTTTTGTGCATCCTGTATTTTCGAAGCCATAAACGAGAACTGAAGCGGCATATTTTCATCAACGCCTACCATGGTCAGAGCCCCCGTTATCTTCTGACCGAAGAAGCGCAGAAGATTGTCCTCAAAGGATGCGTAGAACACCGACTCGCCAACGTCGCCCTGTCGTCCGCTTCGTCCGCGAAGCTGGTTGTCAATTCTTCTTGAATCGTGCCGTTCAGCACCGATTACGAAAAGACCGCCTGCGGCTCTTACCTCTTCAAGAAGCGGCTCGCGCTCGCGCTCGCATACCTCAAGCAGCTCAAGATATTTCTCGCGCACCTCTTTAACGTCCTTATCGTCGCTGTCGGTCTTTGAGTCGGCTGCGGCGAGAAGCTGCTCGCATCTCTCGCGTCCCTGCGTGCGTAATTTGCCCTGCGCCTCAATCCAGGTGCGAAGCTTGTTCTTTGCGTGTATTTCAGGGTTGCCGCCAAGCATAATATCCGTGCCTCGTCCTGCCATATTTGTAGCAATCGTGACGGCTCTCGGCATACCTGCCGATGCTATAAGGTTAGCCTCGTTACCGTGTTCCTTTGCGTTAAGCACGCTGTGAGGAATTTTCTCACGGCGCAGTAGGGCAGAGAGCTCTTCTGATTTCTCAACCGAGGTCGTGCCGACGAGCACGGGCTGTCCCTTCTTGTAGCAGGCTATAATTCTTGTGAGAATTGCGTTAAGCTTTCCTCTGTGTGTCTTGAATACGATATCGGTATGGTCCTTGCGGATAACGGGCTTGTTTGTGGGAACCTCTACAACGTCAAGCGAGTAAATCTCACGGAACTCGTCCTGCTCGGTGAGTGCCGTACCCGTCATACCCGATAGCTTCCTGTAAAGGCGGAAGAAATTCTGATACGAAACCGTAGCGGTAGTGCGGTTTTCTGCCTGAATTTCCACGTTTTCCTTTGCTTCAAGCGCCTGATGAAGTCCGTCGCTGAAGCGCCTGCCCTCAAGCACGCGTCCTGTGGACTGGTCAACGATATGAACGCGTCCCTTAACGACGATATAATGCACGTCGCGCTTCATCGTGCCGTACGCCTGAATAGCTATATTTACGTGGTGAAGAAGCTCTTGGTTTTCCTCTGTCGCAATATTGTCTATCGCAAAATATTTTTCCGCCTTGCCGATGCCTATTTTCGTGAGCGTCGCGGTGCGGTTCTTCTCGTTTACAAGATAATCGAAGTTTATCTGCGCGCGAAGCTTATCAATGCCGCCGCGCGTGAGCGTCAGAGGGCTGTAAAGCTCGTGAAGGGCGCAAATTCTCTTGAATATACCCGAAAGCTCTTTGGTCATCACAAGTCTGTCATCACCAACAAGAGCATCCTGCTTTATTTCAAAAAGGGAAGAAAGCTTATCCCTGCCTGACTCTGTAAGGAAGCCGACCTTCGGCTTGTATATAAAGTCTGCCATCTCAACGAAGGTAAGGACGTGCTTGATAGCCTCAATCGCGCCGTCAAGCAGACGGAAGCCGCCGTCAAGTTCGGCAAAGCACTCTGGCTTTATCGAAAGCCTCTCGCAAAGCTCAGCCACAGCGCTCTTCGTCAGCGCGTATGCGTCAGCTCTTCTGCTGATAACCGAGGCGGCGCCGCGACCAAGCTCAAATTCCTCGATAAGCTTATTGATACCGCCATAGGTAAGGTGTGCAGAGCGCGGCTCGCATACAAGCTCGGTGTCGGAAAGCGAGAATATGCGCTTCATATCGCGTATTCCTGCATCGGTAAAGGCAAATGCCGAGCCGTTATCCACAAACGCCCCGTCAGTAAGCTCGCTAAATCGCATAAGATGCTCACAGCCCCTCTCGGTAAGGCAGAATGTGCCGTCCTGATATGAGGTGAACATAGCGCCGGTCATTCGGTACGCGTCGGAGATCTTGTTAGCACCGATTTTTGTGAGGTATGAAAGGCAGGTGTCCTTGTCCTCGGTATAGTCCTTGCCCTCGGAAAGCGAGAAAACGCGGCAGAGCTTGCTCATACCAAGCGCCGTAGGCGTAAGCGTGCCTTGTCGCTCGTCAATAAGAGCGTTTCTTGTGAAAAGCTCTTTTATCTTTAAAATTGCCTGTCTGTTGATATAAAAGCCGCCGTCCTTTGCAGGCGTAAGGTCGCTCTGATTAAGCTTGAATAGGGAATTGATGCGTTTTGCACCGCTATCAGAGAGAATAAAGCCAACACCGAGAGGGGCGGGGATAAAGTCGGACGCATCAAAGCCGAAGTAGAGCGTTGCGTTGCTGACGCCTATATCGAGAAAGGATGCAACCTTCGCCTTGTCGTTTACGATGAAGTTACGCTCGGCCTGCGTAAAGTCGCCCTCGGTGAGCCCAAGCTCTTTTATCGCGTGCGCCTTCGCCCTCGCTATAATAGAATAGCTCTCGCCATCCTTCTTGAACATATCCTCTTTAAAATCAAAGAACTTGATAAGCTTGTCGCGGCCGTGCTCGGTCAGTGCCTGCTCACCGCGCGAGGTCGAGGTAATAACCTCGTTAAGATAGGGCTCGGCTCTGCGCTTGGCATCCTCGGTGAAGAAATATTCTTCAGCACCGTCAGGGCAGACGAGCTCACCCTCGCCAAAGCCACGGGAAATCAGCTTCTCGCGTCCTGATGCGGTAAGCGCAATTCCGTAGTCAGCCGTGCTGACAAGGTCAACCGACGCGTCGAGCGAGAATACCCCTGCGAATCTCTCAAGGCTCTTCGGCATAACCGCGTACATAAGCGAGCCCTCGTCAACGGTGAAATGCTCTTCAAAGGAATTATAATCCTCTTTTGAGTCGGTTTCGGTCATATATTTTGCCTTCATAGTGCGTACGAGCTTGTCCGTCTTTGCGTACAGAGAAGTGGACTTGCCCTGTGCCGAGGTAATGATAAGGGGCGTTCTTGCCTCGTCTATAAGTATAGAGTCAACCTCATCGACGATAGCGAAATCATATCCGCGCGCAACCGCATCGTCCTTGTCCTTGACGAGATTGTCGCGAAGATAGTCAAAGCCGAATTCGCTATTCATACCGTAGGTTATGTCAGCGTTATACGCGGCACGCTTTGCATCAAGGTCGTGCGTGCGGGTGAGAAGCCCGACGGTAAGACCGAGGAAGGTATAAACCTTGCCCATTTCCTCTTTATCTCGTTTAGCGAGATAGTCGTTTACCGTGACGATATGCACGCCCTTGCCGGATAGGGCGTTGAGGTATGCAGGCATAGTTGCAACGAGGGTTTTACCCTCACCTGTTTTCATCTCGGCAATTCGACCCTGATGAAGAAGCACAGCGCCCATAAGCTGAACCCTGAACGGGCGCTTTCCGAGCACGCGCTCGTCAGCCTCTCTTACAAGGGCGTATGCGTCGGGAAGTATATCGTCAAGCGTTTCGCCACCTGCAAGCCTGCCCTTCAGCGTGTCGGTCACCGAGCGAAGCTCATCGTCGCTCATCGACTTATACTTTTCGGATTTGCTTTCAATTTCGTCAACAATAGGAATTATTTTCTTTATCTGCTTTTCGCTGTAGGATTTGAAAAGCGAGCTGAAAAGTCCCATACCAATCTCCGTTCTGAAAATAAGTTGATGCGCCTTTGGGGCACAAAATAAATAGTTACAGTTATTATAGCACACTCGCGTGCAAAAATAAACAAAAATTTTGTAAATAAATAAAATAATTGAATACTGTGCCGAAGAATATTGACATACATAGGCATAATGAATTATATTATAAGTGCCAAGAATGAATAAACCTAATTTGTGAGGATAATAATAGATATGAAAAATAAAATCAATATCGTGCTTTATTCGCCTGAAATTCCGCAGAATACGGGCAATATCTCGCGCACCTGCGCTGTGACGGGCGCATCGCTTCATATAATAAGACCTATCGGCTTTGAAATATCCGACAGAACCTTAAAGCGTGCAGGGCTTGACTATTGGGATAAGCTCGATCTGCACTACTACGATAGCTTTGACGAGTTTTTATCTGCAAAGGGTGAGGGAAGTATGTACCTCTTTTCCTCACACGCAAAGCGCCTTTACACCGAAATTGAGCCCGAGGGCGAGGTCTATCTCGTTTTCGGTAAGGAATCGGTCGGACTTGACAGCGAGCTTCTGCTTGAATACGCAGACAGAGCCGTGAGAATACCGATGCGCGAGGGATGCCGCTGCCTTAACCTTTCAAACTCGGTTGCTATTGCGACCTACGAGCTTCTTCGCAAGGGTGGCTTTGAGGGCTTTCTTATGGAAGGTGACCTTGGCGAATAGCACTCGGAGTGAGAATTGAAATCTGAACTTAACAAACCCATAATACCCGTCCTGCTTGGCGGAGATTTGAATGCGTATAGCGTCGCGCGAGCCTTTTTTGAGGGCTGTGGGCTTATATCGTATGTATTTTCTGCGGCAAGGCTCGGCATTACCGATAACGCGCCCTTTATTAAGCTTCGCGTCGTAGAGGGGCTCGGTGAGGTTGATACTCTCGTGCCGGCGCTTATCGGATTTGCCAGAGAGCATTCGGATGCCGAGCTTTTGCTCGTGCCCTGTGCAGATTGGTATATGGAGCTTGTCCAATTTGCCCGTGAGCGCCTTCTCGGGCATTTTTCTTTTAATATACCGTCGTTTGAAATCTGGCGCGTAGCCTCGGATAAAATATCCTTTTACCGACTTTTACGCAGGTTTTCAATAGCCTATCCGCACTTCGCACCGATTAGCGCAAATGATAAGATAAGCGCAAAGTGTATGTCCCTTCGTCCGCCCTTCGTGCTGAAGCCTGCCGACAGCGCGCAGTTTCACCGATGCAAAATCAAGGATAAGCAAAAGATTTACCTTTTAGACGATTTGTCACAGGTAAGGCGCAGGGCAGAGGATATATTCGCAGAAGGCTACTCGTCGCGTCTTTTAGTTCAGGAATACCTGACGGATGGACAGGATAAATCGTCCTTCGTGCTGACCACCTACTCGACGGTGAGCGGCCGCGTCGTTATGGCGTGCTTTGCCGAGGTAATTTTAGAAGAGCGCACCCCCACGGCAAGAGGTAATTATTCAGCACTTCTTACCCGACCTCTGACACCGATATGCAGAAGGATAATTGATATGCTCGACGATATCGGCTATCAGGGCTTTGCAAACTTCGATATTATAAAGAAGGACGGGCGAGAGATGTGTCTTGAGCTAAATCCAAGGCAGGGAAGAAGCTGTGACTACCTTCGCGCGGCAGGAATAAATATCGCAAAGCTTCTCATCAGGGATATCGGGCACGAGAAGATAGAATATAATGCCGATTACAAGGCGGTGCTA
Source organism: Eubacteriales bacterium (assembly GCA_045611965.1). Lineage (GTDB taxonomy): Bacteria > Bacillota > Clostridia > Oscillospirales > CAG-272 > UBA1740. The sequence goes on along the minus strand of JAZKYE010000041.1, from coordinate 3,141 downwards.
TGGCACGCGGTTCCGCTTTTTACAGTAAAGCGATATGCAAGGCGCGACGCATCGTATGAGCGTATGACAAGGCTTATCAGAGCAGGGCGAGCATCCTTTGCCTTTATGCCGTCTGTGGGAATAAAAAGACTTATTTACGATAAGCTTCACGCGGTAAGACAGCACAAAAAATTCAAAATGAATATCGGGGGTAATTCGTGATGCTTCTGTCAGAGCTCATCGCGGCGCTCGGTGCGAGTGTCGTTGCGACTGCCAATCTTTGCGACTGCGAGGTGAGTGATATCAGCGAGTGCTCTTATGAGTGTGACAAGGGCTTTATCTTCGCGGCGCTTGATGGGTGCAAAAGGCGCGGCAGGGATTATATAAAGCAGGCAAGGGCGCGCGGTGCAGTGTGCTCGCTCGTCGAGGACGGTGTGGACTATCCCGAGCGTGAAACAGTAATAATTTCAAAAAACGCAAGAAAAACGATGGCAGAAATTGCAAAAATTCTTTACGGCAACCCTGCCGAGAAAATGAAAATCGTCGGAATTACGGGCACGAAGGGCAAAAGCACGGTTTGCGAATATTTAAGAAGCCTGCTTATATCAAAGGGTGTCGCATGTATGTCGGTGGGTACGCTTGGCGTGTGCTTTCCCGACGGTGAGGTTATAGAAACCAAGAACACCACACCCTCGTCGCCCACGGTTTACAGAGTGCTTAAGGACGGCGTAGAGCGCGGCTGTACAGTGGCAATTATCGAGGTTTCCTCGGCGGCGCTCACCGACCTTCGCGTCTATGGAATTAGGTTCACATACGCAATTTTCACAAATCTCTCATACGACCATATCGGCTCGTTCGAGCACAAAAATATGCGTGAGTACTTTGCGGCAAAAAGGCGGCTCTTTACCGATTACGGTGTCGAGTGCGCCATAGCCTATGACGACGGTGAAATCTCGAGGCGTATCACCTTTGGCGTTGATAAAATTATCCGTGTCGGTGGGTATGAGCACGACGAGATTTTTGTCCACTCGGTGACAAATCAGCCGAGCGGCACAGCCTTTTATATCGGTAAAGAGCAGTTCAGAATATCTCTGTCTGCGCCCTTCAATGCCTACAATGCCGCACTCGCTCTCGCCTGCGCGTCAGAGCTTACGGGTAAGAGCCCCATCGACTTTGCCAATGCGCTTCCCATCGTCAGGGTGAGAGGTCGCTTTGAAATATATGATATAGGCGGGGTCAGCGTAGTCATTGATTACGCGCACAATGAGGACAGCATTCGCTCGGTTATATCCTTTATCAGGGGCTTGTCCTACGGCAGAATAATCTCGGTTTTCGGCTCGGTCGGTGGGCGAGAGCGGCACAGACGGCGCGCGCTTGCGGTGGTGTGTGACGAGCTTTGCGACCTGTCCGTAATAACTGCCGATAACCCCGACTTTGAGAGTGCCGAGGATATTTGTAACGAAATAGCATCCTATTTCACAAGCGCCGATGCCGTGAGAGTTATCCCCGACCGAGAGGAAGCAATAAAATTCGCCATATCCCTATCAAGGGCAGGTGATTTCGTGCTTCTTCTCGGCAAGGGTCACGAGAGCTATCAGCTTATAGGGGGCAAAAGAGTGCCATTTTCCGAGCGTGAAATCGTAAAAGCATTAGGCGGCAGGCGAGGATAGGGCTTATTCCTTTGCCCTCATCAATGCGACGAGTGCCTCAATACCCGACCTGATATTGCCGAGCCCCTCGGTGTCGGTATAAATTTTCTCTGCAGCACCACCGTAAATTACCGTGGGATATTTTGCCGTAACGATAGGTGTGCCTGCAAATGTAAAGAGCGTATTCACCGCGTTTATAGTGCTTATCGCGCCTGCGCGCCTTGCCGTAGCAATAGGAAGCATCGGCTTGCCGATAAACACATCCCCACGCGAGCGCATAGCCCTCGCTATGAGCGAAAGCACACCCGAAGGCGGCAGACCGTAGTGTGTCGGTGTAACCACACAAATTCCCTGACACTCGGATATTGCGTCGGTCAGCATATTTACCGCATCCGATACGCATTTACCCTCACTCTTACAGAACCGACAGTCGGTGCAGCCTGAAACAGCGCCCGACGCGTGATAGGTATCAGTGACAGCGCCGAGCGTCTCTGATACCTCTTTTGCGTATTCACAAATTTTTGCACAAGCGCCCTTTTTTCTCGGTGAAAAATTGATTATAAGAAGCTTCATAGGATTTTCCTCACTTTTTTATAAATCTATGACGGAAAAGGATAGAATATTCTGAAAGCTACCTTGACATGGAAAAATATTTATAGTATAATATTTTAGTAATATTATGTATGTGCGAAAGGAAGCCCTCTCGGGTTTTTGATTTATGGCTAAAATTGACATTTATTCAGGCTTTCTCGGTGCGGGAAAGACCACACTTATCAAGAAGCTTCTCTCTGAAGCGTATTCCGGTGAGCGCGTAGTGCTTATCGAGAACGAGTTCGGTGACGTTGGCATCGACGGCGGATTTTTAAAGGACGCAGGAATTGAAATAACCGAGATGAACTCGGGCTGTATCTGCTGCTCTCTCGTCGGTGACTTCACCGAGGCTCTTAAAAAGGTTATAGACGAGCTTTCACCCGAAAGAATTATTATCGAGCCCTCGGGCGTAGGTAAGCTTTCTGATATTATAAAGGCGGTGCAGGGGGTTAATTCGGACGACGCGAGCCTCAACTGCTTTACCACCGTATGCGATGCCACCAAGTGCAGAATGTATATGAAGAACTTCGGTGAGTTCTATAACGACCAGATAACCTATGCGTCGGCAATAGTCCTCTCGCACACCGATACCGCCCCCCATCATAAGGTTGAGGAAGCGATAGCCCTCATCCGTCAGCATAACAAGGACGCGGTTATTATCACCACGCCTATCGAAAAGCTGGGCGGCGCGGATATCCTTCGCGCGATGGAGTCAAAGGACAACCTCGCAAGCGCGCTTGAACGCCTTGGCGTTGAGGTCCACGAGCATCACCACGGACATCACCACCACGACCACGAAGAGGGCGAGTGCTGCCACCACGGTCATCACCACCACGACCACGAAGAGGGCGAGTGCTGCCACCACGGTCATCATCACCACGACCACGAAGAGGGCGAATGCTGTTGCCATGAGCATCACCAC
>JAZKYE010000040.1:0-97376 GCA_045611965.1 Eubacteriales bacterium | reverse complement strand
TACTTGTATAGCTGATTAAGTATAACCTCGGCATTAGCGTCACGCTTATACTCAACTACTATTCTCATACCGCCTCTGCCCGACTCGTCACGAAGTCCGGTGATACCCTCAATCTTCTTATCCTTAACGAGATTTGCCATGCTCTCAATAAGCATAGACTTGTTAACCATATAAGGAATCTCGGTGAAGATAATTCTTCTGTGCTCATCCTCAATAGTTGCTCTCGCTCTGATATAAACCTTACCTCTGCCCGTCTCATAAGCCTCACGGATACCGCGAGAGCCGTAAATTACAGCAGCAGTGGGGAAGTCAGGACCCTTGATAAACATCATAAGGTCGTCAACCGTACATTCGGGGTTGTCAATTCTATAAACTATACCGTCTATAACCTCGGTGAGATTATGAGGCGGAATATTGGTCGCCATACCTACCGCGATACCAACCGAGCCGTTAACAAGCAGGTTGGGAAGTCTGGAGGGAAGTACGGTCGGCTCGTTTCTCGTGTTATCGAAGTTTCTCGTCATAGGAACGACGTTCTTTTCGATATCACTCATCATAAAGTCGGCGATTCTTGACATTCTCGCCTCGGTATAACGGTATGCCGCAGGGGGATCGCCGTCGATATTACCGAAGTTACCGTGCTTATCGATAAGCATATAACGCAGAGAGAAATCCTGACCCAAGCGTACCATAGCATCGTAAACAGACGCGTCGCCGTGCGGATGGTATCTACCGAGCACGTTACCGACGGTCGTCGCCGACTTACGGAAGGGCTTGTCGTGGGTGAGGTTATCCTCGTACATAGCGTAAAGAATTCTTCTCTGTCCGGGCTTCATACCGTCTCTTACGTCAGGCAGAGCACGCGAGGTAATTACGCTCATTGAATATTCAATAAAAGAGGTTTCAAGCTCTTTTTTCAAATCCCTGCTCTCTATTTTCTGTAAGGGAAATTCTATATCAGAGCTTTTGTAATTGTGATCCATTTTTATATCCTTTCCTCGAGAGGTCTTTAAACGTCAAGGTTCTTTACAAATCTTGCGTTCTTGGAAATAAAGTCGCGCCTCGGCTCAACCATATCACCCATAAGCACCGAGAACATCTCGTCTGCCGCAATAGCGTCGTTTATATCAACCTTAAGAAGCGTTCTTGTTTCGGGGTCCATCGTGGTTTCCCAAAGCTGCTCGGGGTCCATCTCACCAAGACCCTTGTATCTCTCGGACTCAACACCCTTTACACCAAGCTCTTCTATAAACCTATCTCTTTCCTCGTCAGAGAATGCGTATCTTAACTGCTTGCCCTTATGCACCTTGTAAAGAGGGGGCTGTGCGAGATAGATATGTCCCCCTTCGATAAGAGGGCGCATATGACGGAAGAAGAAGGTAAGAAGAAGTATTCTGATGTGAGAGCCGTCAACGTCGGCATCCGCCATTATAACTATCTTACCGTAACGAAGTCTTGTAATATCAAACTCGTCACCGATACCGCATCCGAGTGCCTGAATAATAGGAATAAGAGAGGTGTTTCCGTAAACCTTGTCAAGTCTTGCCTTTTCTACGTTAAGCACCTTACCGCGAAGGGGAAGAATTGCCTGAAAACGGCTATCTCTGCATCCCTTTGCCGAGCCGCCTGCGGAATCACCCTCTACGAGATATACTTCCGTAAGCCTTGCATCTCTTTCGTTACAGTCAGCAAGCTTTCCGGGAAGGGTAGAAACCTCAAGGGCGTTCTTTCTTCTTATCGACTCTCTTGCCTTTCTTGCGGCCTCTCTTGCGCGATTTGCCGCCATAGCCTTTTCAATTATTATCTTACCTGCCGAGGGATTTTCCTCAAAGAATTCCTCAAGCTTCTTTGAAACTATATTATCAACGAGGGTTCTCATCTCGCTGTTACCAAGCTTTGCCTTGGTCTGTGACTCAAACTGCGCGTCGGTAAGCTTTACCGATATAATGGCAACAAGTCCCTCTCTTACGTCATCGCCTGAAAGTCCCTTATCGTCGGGCTTTATAGCCTTAATCTTTCTTGCGTAATCGTTTATAGCCTTGGTGAGCGCGGATTTGAAGCCCGTTTCGTGCGTACCGCCCTCAATGGTTGCCATATTGTTAGCGAAGGATATTATAGTTTCGTTATAGCTGTCGTTGTACTGAAGAGCAACCTCTGCAATAGAGTCACCCTTATCACCCTTCATATAAATGACCTGCGGGTGAATAGGCGTACCTCTCTTCTCATTGTTGAGATACTCAACGAAGGAAATTATACCGCCCTCGTAGCAAAGGTCTTCCTCTCTCTCACAGCCATCACGCTCGTCCTTAAGAATAATTCTTACACCTGCGTTAAGGAAGGACTGCTCTCTCATTCTCGTAAGAAGTATATCAAAATCAAATACGGTTTCTTCGAAAATAGTAGCGTCGGGCTTAAATCTTACGTAAAGACCGTGTCTGCCTTCAGACGAGCCCTCGCACTTAAAGGGTCTTGCAACTGCACCTCTTTCAAATCTCTCGGTATAACGAAGTCCGTCACGGCAGTTCTCAACCTCAACCCACTCGGAAAGAGCGTTAACGACCGACGCACCTACACCGTGCAGACCGCCCGCAATCTTGTAGCCCTCACCGCCAAACTTACCGCCTGCGTGAAGCACCGTATATACTACCTCAAGGGTGGGAAGTCCAAGCTTCTCATTCATACCGGATGGTATTCCTCGTCCGTCGTCCTGCACCGATACGCTGTTATCGCTGTGTATAGTTACCTTAATAGCCGAGCAATGTCCTGCAAGAGCCTCGTCTATTGAGTTATCCACTATTTCGTATACGAGATGGTGAAGTCCTCTGATAGAGGTTGTACCTATGTACATACCGGGTCTTTTTCTTACCGCCTCAAGACCCTCAAGCACCTGTATCTGACTGTCGTCATAGCTATGGACGTTTTCCATTCCCACAGTTTCCTTTTCTTCCATTTTTATGACCTTCCTTTCTTTTGCTATCCTTCGTCTATGTTATCTTCAATTCTTTTTTTAAGACCGAGCGTAGATATTCTCGAAAGCTTTATTTTGCCCCCGTCGATAAGCACGAATGACCTCGGCAAATCGTCGTCACCGTACTCAACATCGCCCGATTTTTCTTTTTTTGATATAAATGTCTTTGTGTTTTGTGATACCGTTGCAGTATCGAGGTCAAAAATACCTATAACCTCTTTTTTTCTTACCGCAACACCGTTTCCTATGTGTAGGTACATTAAGTAAAATTACCGCCCTTAACCTCTATTATTCTGTCAGGCTCAAAGCATCTTGAATTCATATCGCATCCGCTTATTATTATCTGACGGTTTTCTTTTTTAGAAAGAATAAACCTTTGCCTTGACGAGTCAAGCTCTGACAATACGTCGTCAAGAAGATATACGGGATATTCACCCGTTATCTCGTAGCACACCTCGCCCTCTGCAAGCTTTAATGCCAAAACGGTTGACCTCTGCTGTCCCTGTGAGGCAAAGCCCCGGGCTTCAGCGGAATTTATTTTTATTACTATATCATCTCTTTGAGGACCGAAGAGCGAAACGCCTGCCGCGCGCTCTCTTTCAATATTCTCTGTAAGAGCTATCTTGTATCTTGCTTTAAGCTCTTCTATATCGGGGCTATCCTTAACGCTTGCCTTATAGGAAATATCAAGCACTTCCTTTCCTGATGATATTTCCGTCATTTCACGCGCCGCGTACGAGCCGAGCTTTTTTATATAAGATGCTCTCATAAGATGGACGTATGCCGCGTGCTCTGCAAGCACCTCGGACCACGCGATAAGCTCTCTTTCATCAAAATAAAAGCCCTTTGATGCTTGCTTTAAAAGAGCATTTCTGTTTTCGAGGGCATTTTTAAAGCTTCTGTAATTTCCTATATAAGACGGATAGCACTGACTTATGCTGACGTTGAGAAAATCACGACGCTCGTCAGGACCGCCTTTTACTAAATTAAGGTCGTCCGGTACGAAAAGAACCGCTCTGAAGCTTCCTATAAGCTCGGACACGCCCTTAAGCTTATAGCCGTTCTTTTTTCTTCTTCTCTCATTTCCGAAAAGCGAGTATTCAAGAGTGCCGTCACCGTTTTTGTCGGTGTAGCCTATCTCTGTATAAAAGCCCTCTTTTCCAAAGGAAATAAGACTTTTATCCTCTGCCTTCCTGAACGATTTTCCTCTTGCAAACATATATATAGCCTCAATGGCGTTAGTCTTTCCCTGTGCATTCTCACCGAGAAGAAGATTAACCCCCTCTGAAAACTCTATGCTGCAATCCTTTATATTTCTGAAATCTCTTGCTCGAAAATACCTTAAAATCATCTATTCTCGTTCATACGAAGAGGAAGAATCATATAGAAATACTTAAATTCCTCACTCTTGTCTGCACACTCGACGGTAATTGCGTTGAGCGCGCCCTTCATCGTGATGTAAATATTCTCGCCCTCTGCCGCCTTGATGCTGTTGATAAGGTAACGGCAGTTAAAGCCTATTTCAATATCGCCGCCAACCTTGATACATTCCATCTCGTCAACAACCTTACCGTTTACAGAGGTTGAGTTGAGAATAAGATTGCTTCCCTCGGTTATAATCTTTACATAGCTCTTGCCGCTGCCCTGAATCTTTTCCTCTGCTATGATATTTGCTCTCTCAAGGCCCGAAAGAAGTCTTTCTCTGTTAACCGTTACGAAAATATCGTTGTCCTTGGGTACCATTCTCTTGTAGTCGATAAATTCAGAATCAATAGTTCTCGTAAAGAAAACGGTATCCTCTTTTCTTACGATAGCGTGCTTTCTTGTCAGGTAGAACTTTATCTTCTCGTCACCGTCACCGATAATCTTTACCATCTCGGGAAGCGCGTGGCCGGGGATGATGAACGAAGTATCAGTACCTACTCCTATGTAATTCAAATCACAGCTCATCTCACAAATGGAAAGAGTATAGCCGTCGCAGGAAACAAGCTCAATGCGTCCTTCTTTTATATTAAAGAAAGCACCGCGAAGCATAGGACGGTTATCAAGCTCTGCTATCGAGTGAGAAACCTTGGATATCATCTTCTTTACGGTAGATGCGCTTATCTCAAATCCGCGCTCAGAAATAAGGTCGGGAAGCGCAGGAAATTCCTCGCCACGCATAGCAAACATAGAAAAGCTTGCTCTGCCCGATGAAATAGTGCAGTTAAGGTTATCGTTGACCTCGATGGTTATATCATCCTCAGGCATAACCCTTACGGTCTGGTAGAAGCGGGATGCGTTTATGATAAACTTACCCTCGCGCTCGATTTCGCTCGGTGAGAAGATGCTTCTGACCCCCTTATTCATATCGTAGGTCGAAAGTCTTACTCTGCCGTCCTCAAGCGTTTCGAAAAGCACGCCCTCAATGGCGGTGATGGTATTTTTATTAGATACACTTCCCATAGCAGGGATGAGGTTGTCGAGAAGAACCGATTTCTGTACTGTAAATTTCATTTTCTTACTTCCTTTTATAATTCATAAATTCAAATTTTAGTAAAAATGGATGCGAAGCCTAAATCATATCTGCGCTCTGCCCGAAGGGCGTATAAAGCGTATATATCATATGGAATTAGGAATTTTAGTAATAGAGGCGGTGGAAATGTGGTAAATGTATGAAAAACACCGATATATAAGCCTTTTATTTTCCACACTTTATCAACGGTTGAAGTGTTTTTAAAAAGTGTGAAGTTCTCAACAAAAAAGACGGCAGGAAATCCACGGCTTTTTATATAGATTTTAAACAGCATTTCCACGGCTTTTCCACAGCGAAAAGTGGAAAACTACAATCCCTTGACGGTGTTTATGATAGTTTTTATATCCTTATCAATATTTTTCTTCGTGCGGATATCGGTTTCTATCTTCGCGTAGGATGACATTATTGTTGAATGGTCGCGGTTGAATATATCGCCTATATCCTGATAGGATTTTTCGGTAAGCTTTTTGATTATGTAAACCGCAATATGTCTTGCGTGAGCAACCGCTGCAGTCTTTTTCTTTGATTTAAGAGAATCAACGGGAACGTTGTAATGCTCGCTGACCTCTTTTATAATTCTGCTGATGAGAATATCAACGGGAATGTTACCCGGGTCAACTGCGGTTATACAGCGGTCCACAAGCTCTTTTGACATAGGAAGCTTGTGAAGGGTTATAAACATATGCATCTTCTTCACAACGCCCTCTATCTGGCGAATATTCTCGTGCAGGCGGTCGCTTATGTACTCGATGTAGTCGTTTGGGATAGTGAAGCCGAGCATCTCGCTCTTTTTCTTGATAATAGCAATACGAAGCTCTGACGACGGGGGCTGAATATCAGCAAGAAGTCCGCCCTCGAATCTTGAGCGTATTCTGTCCTCAAGAGGTCTTATCTCGTGGGGGGGACGGTCGGACGAGAGTATGATGTGCTTGTTTGACTCGTAAAGATAGTTGAAGGTGTGGAAGAACTCTTCCTGCGTCTGCACCTTGCCTGCGAGAAACTGAATATCGTCGATAAGAAGAACGTCAGCACTTCTGTATCTTTCCTTAAAGCTGTCCATGGTGTTTGTGCTGAGGTCGGAAACCATCTCGTTGAGAAATTCCTCGCAGGTCTTGTAAACGATATTGAGAGAGGGGAACTTTTCCTTCATATGATTTATGATTGCACAAAGAAGGTGGGTTTTACCGAGTCCAGAGTTACCGTAGATGTAAAGGGGGTTGTAGTCCTCTGCGGGGAAGGTGTCGGCAACCGCCTCGCACGCCTTCTTTGCAAACTTGTTTGACGCACCCTCAATGAAGTTCTCAAAGGTGTAATCGTCAAGCTTTGAGTGCGACTCAACCGAGTCCTCTGAAAGAATCTTTTTTATAGATTCCTCTCTCTTCCTCTTTTCCTCTTCATCCTCGGGGGTTGGGGTCCTTTCCTCAACAGCATCGTCATCGTCGTTTTTTAGATTACTGTCCTTAACTACTATAATTTCAACTTCTACCTCAAAGCCGATAACCTCGGATAAAGCCTCTTTTATATCACCAACATACTTCTTGACGAGGATACCCTGCCTCAAAGAATTTATAGTGGAAAAAACAGCCTTTTCATCGTCGAGTGAAACGAGGTTAAAATTGCCGAACCACAGATTAAAAGAGGATTTCGCAATATTAAGTCTTTCGTCAAGCATAGGTAGCATTGCATCAACAATGCTTTGTAAATCATCCATCGCCAAATCCTTTCCTAACGCATACGCGTTAACGCACACGCGCTAATATAAACAATACTTAACATTATTATAACACATAAATATTTAAAAATCAAGCAAAAAATGAAAATTTTTTATGTGTCGAAAACGTGTATAAAAAGTCCGTCTAACACATCTTATTTTGCGTGGGGGCGAAAGACGAGAGATAGGATAAAGGCAAAGAAAAGTGCTGCGGTGCAGCCAACGCTTCCTGCAGTAAATGGGCCCTTCAGAATACCTATAAGACCGTAAGAATTAATTGCCTCACGAACCCCCTTCGCAACCGACGCGCCATAGCCGAGAAGCGGAAGTGATACACCGCATCCTACCGTGCTCTGAAGCGGCTCGTATATGCCGACGGCATATGAAATAACGCCGACGCACACGAGTGAAACGAGTATTCTTGCAGGGGTAAGAGGTGTCAAATCCACGACTACCTGACATATCGCGCAGATAGCACCACCTACTAAAAAACAAAACAGTAAATCCAATTTTAAACTCCTATATTAAAACTATTATTTACAAAACCCACAAAATTTAAGAAAATCTCTCAATTTTGATAAGAGGTGTTATTCCCGAAATATGCTCGCCCTGATTAACGCTTCCCACACTCATAAGAGCCCCTGTTGACATAAGAAGCATACGGCGGATGCCGCCTGCTTTAAGTCTTGGAATAATATCAAGAGCGAGGTATGCCGCCGAGCATCCGCACCCCGACGCGCCTGCGTGAGTGTCCTTAAGCTCTCTGTAAAGCATAGCGCCTGCATCCTTGTGCGAGGAAATAATTTTTTCAGAATATTTTGGCATATTGTCACGGATAAGCTCGTGAAGAATTGACGAGCCGACGAGTCCCAAATCACCCGTAAGGATAAGGTCGTAGTCATCGGGTGACTCTTCCTTGAAATAGGAATAAACCGTGTCGAAGGCGGACAGAGCCATAGCTGCGCCCATATTCGTTTTGTCCTTGGTATAGCCGTCTATAATTTTTCCTGCCATAACCGCGCTTATTCCTACGTCACCTTCCTCGTTTGTCAGCACGAAAGCACCGCTTGCTGTTGCCGTCAGCTGTGATGACGGTGAACGCTGTCCGCCATATTCAAGAGGTGCTCTGAACTGTCTTTCTGCCACGCATCCGTGGGATGAGGTTACCACCGCGCCGTAGCCTTTATTTGCTTGTGACAGATAGAGTGATGCGACTATAAGCCCCTCGGTCAGGGTAGAGCAAGCTCCGTAAAGCCCGATATAGGGCGCGCCGAAGGAAAAAAGACCGCCCGACGAGGCAACGCATTGGTTTTGCAAATCCCCAGATACTACCACCCGAAGCTCTTCGTGCGAGATGGCTGATTTTTTTAGCGCAAGGCTAAGCGAAAGGCGCGACATCTCACCCTCTGCGCGCTCAAAGCTCTTCATGCCGTATCTCTCGCTCTTGTCGAGCATATCAAAGGAATCTGTCAGGTGTATTTCAGCTTCCTTTTTACCGCCTACCGCCGCGCACGACTTTATAAAGACGGGCTTTTTCAGAATTACAGGCTCTCTCATCACACCACCCCAAGTATTTTAAGGATATAATAAAGCACACCGTAGAGCGTGGCAAAAACGGTCGCGTAAAGTATAACCGGACCAGCCACGGCAAAAATACCGCCGCCAAGTCCCATAACTAGCCCCTCGTGCTTTGAGTCAAGCGCGGCAGAGGTTACCGAGTTTGCAAATCCCGATACAGGAACGGAAAGTCCGCATCCTGCGTATTTTGCCGCCTTGTCAAAAATACCGAGCGCGGTAGTGAGCGAGGCTATGAAAATAACCCCGACCGTTACCCACAGATACGCGTCGGTGCGGTCAAGCCCCATAGAAATCAGCCCCCTCGCGCATATCTCGCCCAAGGTGCATACCGCGCCGCCAACAAGGAATGCTACGGGTATCGTGCGAAGCAAGGACGTCTTTGGTGTGTGCCGCAGTATCCTCTTTTTATATGATGTTGAATTTTCCAAAACAAAACCTCTCTTTGGTTTACTTGTAAGTAAGTTTTGCCTGAAAGAGAGGTTTATATGTAAATAAAAGTTTTGATTTTCAGGGTTTTATAGAGAATACATGAAAAATTTTACAAATTAAATACACGAAAAACAAACACCGACTTATCAAAAACGCTATTGTAAATGGGATGGATTTTGCTAAAAGCATAACTGATGCCGCCTTGCGAAATCTGATATAAGATAAATCCCTTGCGCCTGACGCAAACACATCTTGGCGCAGGCAAGCCGCGCCGCGCACTTTAAGCATATCAAAAATCCCCGAAGGGATTAAATAAGACCAAGAATTTGTCGATTTATGACATCACGCGTGAGGTTTTACTTTGATTTTTGTATAAAAAATATCATTGACAAAGACTTTCGATTTATATATAATATAAATTAGTGAGATATGACCTTATGAAAGGGGGATGCGGCGTTTGAGCAATTTTAAATATTATAAAAGCGGCCAAGATGGCTTTGACGATGCGAGCGATTATCTTCCCGAGGCAGGTCAGGATGTCTCTGATTTTGAGGACAAAAGCAAGGATGCTATCACAGAGAATGAGGTTGCAGTCGATACTAACGAGAGATACGATGAAATTTTCGATTCGACGAGGCTTAAAACGGCAGGCTTCTCGGTTGCCTCTGTGGTGCTTGGAATACTCTCGGTTGTGTGTTGCTTCTTCTTCTGGTGCGGAATTATCTTCGGTGTGCTTGCTATCGTGCTTTCCGTAATCTCGCGCAGAGTCCTCGGCTACTTTGACAAAATGTCTATCGCGGGTCTTATCGTCGGTATTTTCGGCGTATGCTTCGGTGCTTTGATGATATTCTTTTCCTACGGACCTCTTGCAGAGGCACTCTCTGAAATTATAGCAAGAATGGGCGCGGGTGCGGCTCTTAACGGAAGTCTGCCGACCCACTCGCTGTAAACCGTTTTTTCGGTCAAAGAAGTGGATAGTTATTAAAAAATAAATAGATAAAAAAGGAAACAACAAACTATGGACGTGCTTGCTCTACTGTGCGGTCTTGCGTTATTCCTTTTCGGAATGGATGCTATGGGCGACGCTCTCAAAAAGAGTGCGGGCTCAAGCCTTAAGACCATACTCGGCAAAATGACCTCAAACCCCGCGAAGGGATTTCTTTTAGGACTCGGTGTTACCGCTATCATTCAGTCGTCGTCTGCAACGACGGTTATGGTTGTCGGCTTCGTTAACTCGGGTACTATGACGCTTCTTCAGGCTATTGGCGTTATTATGGGTGCTAACGTTGGTACTGCGGTTACCGCGTGGCTCACCGCGCTTTCCGGCATAGGCGGCGATGCCGCCGCAGGTCTTGAGTGGCTTAACATCTTCAAGCCTGACTCGTGGATGCCTATCCTTGCCGTTATCGGTGTAGGACTTATCCTCTTTGCCAAGAGAGGAAGGAAGAAGGACATAGGACACATACTCGTCGGCTTTGCCATCCTTATGGTTGGTATGAGCATGATGTCTGACGCAGTATCGGGACTTAAAAACGATGATGGCTTCAAGAGCCTGCTTACGATGTTTAACAACCCCATCCTCGGCGTTCTTGTCGGTATGATACTTACCGCCATCGTTCAGTCGTCGTCGGCATCTATCGGTATTCTTCAGTCGCTCTCTATGACGGGTGCTATCACCTACGGAATGGCAATTCCGATTATTCTCGGTCAGAATATCGGTACCTGCATCACCGCAATGCTCTCGGCTATCAGCGCTAACAAGAACGGTAAGCGTACGGCTGTGGCGCATCTGTTCTTCAACGTTATCGGTGTTACCTTCTGGCTTTCGGCATTCTTTATCGCACACGCGATATTCAAGTTCGACTTCGTAGATAACGCTTATATTGATATGTGGGGCATCGCTGCCGTCCATACGATATTCAAGCTTCTTGCAGTAGCTCTTCTTTTCCCCTTCTACCGTCAGCTTGCAAGGCTTGCTACAGCGGTTGTCAAGTCCAAGGATGGCGAGGAAGAAACCGCAAATATGCTCGACGAGCGTCTTTTCACCACCCCCACCCTCGCAGTACAGAGCGCAACCAAGGCGGCTCACCAGATGGCAGAGCTTTCCTTCGATGCTATTAAAAAGTCACTCGGTCTTTTCGACGAATACGACCCCAAGGTAGCCGATACTATACGCGACCTTGAGGGAAAGGTGGATACCTTTGAGGATTCTCTCGGAAGCTATCTTGTAAAGCTTTCCAGCCACGATATGGAAGAGCGCGATTCTATGGAAATCACCAAGCTTCTTCACATCATAGGTGACCTTGAGCGCATATCCGACCACGCAGTAAACATTGTCGAGAGCGCCGAGGAAATGAGAGATAAGAAGCTCTCGTTCTCATCAGAGGCAAAGCGTGAGGTCAGCGTGCTCAGACGCGCTATCAACGATATTGCCGACATTACGATGAGCGGCTTCCTTAACAACGACGTAAATTCGGTGCTTGAGGTAGAGCCTCTTGAAGAGGTTGTTGACAAGCTTCGTGACGAAATCAAGGCGCACCACGTTATCAGACTTCAGAAGAGCGAGTGCACCATTGAGCACGGCTTCGTGCTTTCCGACCTGCTCACCAACTTTGAGCGCGTTAGCGACCATTGCTCAAATATCGCGTGCTGTGTGTTTGAGATTTCAAAGTACGACTCTCTTGATATGCACAAGTATCTCGCAAAGGTCAAGGTCGGCAACCCCGAGTTTGACAGGCGGTTTGACGAGTACAGCGAGAAGTATTCGCTTGCAGTAAGCGCAGAGTAAGGCGAAGCGGAAAACCGCGTCGATATAAATCCCTGATGGGATTTTTGATATGTGCTACGCACTCGATATGTGCTTACGCACTCGATATGTTTGCTACGCAAACGAGAAAATAAAAAGGGCTGCCTTAAATGCAAATTTAGAGCATTTAAGGCAGCTTTTTTGCCTGAATTGGTAAATGAAGGTTTAATAGTAACGTCATCTGTCGGTTGCTTTGAAAATTTTTGCTTTTATTTTTTGAACACAAACAGATATTCGTGTGCAAGCAAAAGGAAATTGTACTTAATACTATTTGTTTTCCAATACCCTGTCGCTTGACAGTTATGCTGTTCTTTAATTATGATTTCCTTGAGCTTAAAGCCTGCAAGTTGAAACATTGTCATAGTTTCAAAGGCAAGAGGCTGCACCATACCTTTTTTACGTGTATCGCCCATAAGAACAACACAGTATTTATCTTTCTTTAATACTCGAAAGGATTCCTCTGCAACCTTGTGTATTTCGGGCAAAAATGCTTTCATATCAAGGTGTGACATGTCGCCCTCTATATTCTCGCTATATTGAATAATATCTGCATACGGTGGGTGTGTGCAGATAAGGTCAACAGATTCATCGGACAAATCAAGTGCTCGTGCATCGCCAAGTTTTATAGTAGAAGTGCAATCTGTTGCAAAGTCGAATTGGCATTTTTTTGTTGACAAAGCGACCGCATCGGGAATTATATCAAATCCAATAAAATTGCGGTGCGTCAAACGAGCTTCAACTGCCGTTGTACCGCCACCGACAAACTGATCGAGCACGGTGTCACCCTCGGCAGAATACCTTAAAATAACATTTCTCGGAATGTAAGGCGACCAGTTTCCACGGTATTTTGCATCGTGTGTAGCCCATTTGCCACGATTAGGGAACGCCAAACAGTATTTGTTTCAAGCTCAAAATTCTCCGGCTGTAAAGGGATTTTTTTAGACATATCAGTCCTCTATCAATTCCGGTGGGATGGGAAGCCCAAGTCTGTAAAGCGGAATATACTCAAAGTAGTAATCACATCCGACCGAATGAATATAATCCAATACATCTCTGTACTTTGCATCTCTAAACCAATTGTCTAAAAGATATATGTATTCAACCTCAATGTTGGCGGAAGCCATAAGCTTTTTATATTGCTTTTTCTTAAAATCGCAGGTCTGCAATTTTTCATCAACCGAACCTGCAATTTGCTGATGCTTACACTCGATGATGAAAAGAGTATTGTTTAGCAAGACGAAAATGCTGTCATCGGGGAATAATTGCTTTGAGATATGCTTTGTCCAGTCTATACCAAGGTTTGATAGAAAAATGCTATAAAACTTGTGCTTCTTATAAACCTCTGCGACCTTTTGACCGTCATAGAATACATCGTATCCAATGACATCGTAATGGGGCTGATTTCTTAAAAAAACAGAAAGATCTGTTTTTCCTTCGAAGATTAAGCCCGTGCGTGTGTTGATAAAAGTCGGATTCGCTTTGAATAAAGAAAAACTCTCACCGTTTGTGAGAGAAAATAGGGATAGAAGTATCAAGATTTTTTCCCGAGGGTGTAAGAGTTATGAGATACTTCGTATCGTTATGAAGCCTTCCCTTGCGAGAGAAGGCAAAAAAGGGCTGTCTCAAATTCGCATTTGAGACAGCCCCTGTGCGTTTTGCGTTATTAGTTGCCTTGCGTTTCGTTCTTGTATGCAAGAGCCGACTTTGCGTAGTTATAGAACTTCTCCATAAGGTCAACGAGAGCCGCATCCTGGGTCTTTGCCCATTCAGCGTAGGTGCTGATGTGGTAGACGCCGCTGATGGGGGGGATGCTGTTATCTGTCCTTGTTGTTGCGGTGAAGCTTATCGCCTCGGTAAGACGGTACGCCATAAGTCCTATATCAATATAAGGCTTGCCGTTGTCAACGCCCGTGGTATAGGAAATTGTCGCGCCGCTCTGCTTGAACTTGAAGGTGTAGCCCTCGTAGCCCGATTTGATGTAAAGCCTGATGGTGGGCCTTGCGCCAAGAAGAAGCGTGGTTGAGTCAAAGCAGGTTTCAAGTCCCTCGCTCTCGTCTGTTACCATCTCGAAGCTCTTGGTGTAGTCTGTGAGAAGTGTATCGATTTTAGCAAGTGCATCTGCATTTGCAGCTGCCGTGCCGAAGTAGCTGTATGCACTCTTGATGTATGCAAGAGTATCCTTAATAAGCGTCTTTTGCGTATCGCTGACACCCGAGGCAAGAAGCTTCTCGGCATAGCTTACGGTGCTTACGGTGAAGCGTACCGTGTAGTACGATCCGCCGACAAAGGCAGTAACCGTAACGGGAATATCACGCGCGGCTTCCTTTGCGGGAAGGTTTGTGGGTATTGCGTAGTGACGCACACCGTCAATAACCTTGTATTTGAGCGTCTGTCCGTCAACGTCTGCGCGCACACCCTCAAATCTCGTTCCGTCAACCGTGAAGTAGGCAATATCGCCGACCACAGGAACGTAGGTGTAGAAGAGAAGCTCGTTTGCAAAGACGATGTTGGTCTTTATCTTCAGGTTGAGCACCTCGTAGTGGATTAGCACGTAGGTTGCAACAGTTCCGTCGGTGGAATCCAAAACGAATACTCGGTTGCCATCGGTTGACGTAAACACTTCAGTAGGCTTCGGTGATGCTGCGGGGATTTTAAGCGTCGTGTACGCGCCGTCCGAACCCGTGCCAAAGAGAACGTTATCGGTGCGGTCGGGTGTGCCGTCAGCGCCTGCGTCAGCATCGACGTTTCGCTCAAGGACGGCGCTTCCGTTCGTGGTGATGTTGCCGCCGTTTACCGTGACGTTGTAAATCACGCGGTCACGAAGCTCTTGTCCCTCGGTAAACGAGTCCTTCGGCATACAAAGCGCGAGCGCTGTGCAGTTTGCCGTAACGATGTCGCAGTTGTTAAATACCGCTTCCACGTTGACGAAGCCACACTTGTTAAAGCTTGCGTCGTTCTCGAGTGACGTATAGCCGTCTTCCCGGGTCCAGAATACAGGTGAGCAGTCCTCTTCGTCGCTATCCGTCGAGACGTCGTGCGCCACAAAGCTTACGCTATCGAACGTAAAGGATATATTAGCGTTGACGCCCGTCGGGAATTCGGATGTATATTTAATAAGTATCGGACCCCATTCGTAATCGTTTATGACCGAGCCGTTTTTCACGGTGAAATGCTTTGCTAAAGCGGCCTCACTCGTATTGACGGTAACGTCGATAAGGTACGTGTCAGCCTTCCTCGTATAGGTTTTTCCGTTGAGGTCAATCGTAACCGTTCCCTTGCCGTCGCTGTCCGAGCCGTCCTTAAGCGTGTAAAAATCACCCTGATATGCGTCGCCCGTGCCGTCGTTTACATAATCGCGCCTGAGGAATATGATACCGTTGTCAAAGGTGCATATGTTTGCCGCGGCGTAGCCCCATTCGGTGTAAACGCCGACGCATTTTCCGTCATCAAAAACGTAAATGGGATAGGTCGTAGGATCGTCGTAATAGTATGCGGGAACGTAGACGCTGTGATTCTGCCCTACGTCACCGTCAACCTCTCTTGACGGCTCAAGCGAATACAGCACCTCGCTCGCTTCATTCGTGCCGAGCGTGTAGGTGAGAACGTCGTTGCAGGTGACGCCGCTTACCGTGTGATTGTTCGTGCAGTCTTTTTTGTCTGTCGAATACACGTGAAGGCTTCCTACGTCGCGAGCTGTATTGGTATTGCTGCTTACGTTGAGGTCACCGAGATATCTGCCCGTGTTCTTGTCGAATACTTGTATAGGCATCGTGCTTCCTTCGGGAAGAAGAAGCGAGGGATAGGTTCCGCATGCGCTCTTGCCAAAGGTGACGGACGCTCCCTGAGCCTCGTCGGCGCGGTTATGATGGCTGACGTCGTCAGTGTTATTGATGTTATAGCAATCTGCGAGACCAAAGTCGGTGATTGGGTTATCCGAGGTTATAACACCGCCGTTTACGGTGATGCGCGCTATGGTGTTTGTGTTCCAGTTTTCGGTGCCGTCGGTGTAGGTATTATATCCGGTGTCGGTTGCGTTAAAGAGCGTTCTGGTTCTAAAAGAGCTGCTATTGGTGAGGTCAAACGTACAGTCGGTGAAGGTGATGTCGGCTTCCATGCTTTGGTTTTTCATGTTGGCGTTATTAGAGACCGCGTTATCGTGGTAAACAAAGAACGCCTGCATCGAGGTCGTGTCATCCAGCTTTTTAAAGGTTACGTCGGTAAAATCGAGGTCAAATACCTTTCCCCCGGGATAATCCCCGGAAGCGGATAAAGCCACGACGCTCGCACCCTTTGTGATGAAGGTTCCGTTCTTCATCTCAAAGCGTGTCGAGTGATAAAGACCGGTTGCGGGATCGGTCGGGTTGGCGTTATTTCCACCGGCACCCGCCTTTGCCTCTGCGTTGATAAGACGCGTACTCGTATTCCAGGTCAGGGTGTGACCGCCGAGGTCGTAGGTCAGCTTTCCCCGTATCTGACCGAAGTTTGAGTATTTACTGTTTGTGTCAAGCGTACAGTCCTTCGTCATAACGACTGCCAGATGCCTGTTTTGGGTGTTTTCCGAAACAATATTGTAGCTTCCGCTCTCGATGTAAAGCTTGTCTATTCCATCGTTAGCAGCACCGTTAAACAGTGTGTTGCCGCCGCCGATATAGACCCAGTCTCCGTTTTCACCGCTTGCGTCCATCGTACACTGGAATACCGCGAAGTTGTTTCCGTAGTAGGTTCTTGCGGGAACAAAATTGCCCTTGCCCTCGTACTGCACAGAGGGCATAAAATAATAGTCGTTGGGGGTGTTTGCATTAGGCGTTGCGAAGGTAAGCGTGTTGTCGCCGGCTTCGTTGGCGGTCGCGCAACAAACGCCAACGCCATCCTCGCCGATATTGGCGAGCCAATTCTCCTGCCAATCCGTGGGCGGCGTATAGCTGCCACCCGTTGAAAATATGACGTAGTTTCCGCTCTGGCCCTTGCCAAACTTGACCTCGCTCTTGAGCGGTTCCGCCTCGGATGACACACCCTCAAGCTTCGTCCAATGATGGCGTTCGGTAAAAATGAGGTCTCTTGGGGTGTTTGAGTCTGTAATAACGCGACCGCCGTTTACCGTCATATTGACGACGGTGTTAACTACTATCTCACCGCTACCGCTGTTGCTTGTGTAATTAATGGCAAGATTATTGTCCTTTGCATCAAAAAGCGTGAGTTCGGTCAGACTCGTAGCTTGAGTCAAATCAAATCTACACTCGTTAAAGGTGACGTTTAGACCCGCCAGCATGCCGTTAGGTAATTTTGTTGTGTCGTCGGCTATGTATTGGGCCTCGCTGAAATTTACGAATGGGTTGCCAATTGCTTTTCCGCCTTTAAAGCGGATGTTGTAGAAGTTGTAGCTGAAGAAGGGGAAGTTCATTCCATTAGCATTGGTGTTTTTGAGCGTACCCGACGTCGAGCCCGTTCCCGCGGTAAAGAAGGTACTGGCATAGCTATCAGAGGATATTTTAGTTTCTATCAGTGGGTATTCGCTGTTGTTGAGCAGAAGTCCGCTGTAATCAACATTGCCGATCACGTTTGGTTTGGGATTTGAGTTGAAAAAGTTGACGGTTGGATATGCCGACGAAGCGCCACTGCCCTTACACTCTGCCGAGAAGACTGAATAGGATAAGGTTTTTGCCGCTCCGTCATAGGTGTTGCTGTTTTTTGAGCCCACGACTATGCCGTAGTTGTTGAAGTCAATATAGACGTCACCGTTAATAAAGCACATGTTGTTATAGCGCGGTGTGTACTCGTAAAAAACGCCGCCCATAATTCTGATGTAGAAGGTATATCTGTCGCCATTGTTGCGGCTACAGATGTTATTGCAGCGCCAGAACGCGCCCATTAGGGGGGCGTTAGAGTCATTACCGTTGAGCTGCGTCCAAGCGCTGTCATAAACGGCAGTGCCGTCGCCGTCGTCGTCAACGTAAAGGTAGACCAGAGGGATGTTGGCGGGAATCGTACGGTTTGCGCCTGCTACGTTTTGGTTTGCCGTATCGTCGTTACCCGTTGTTGGAGGGCGGGTGTCGGGGGTGCCCTCGTAGTTTACGTTAAGCGCCTTTCGCGAAAGGTCGGTTGCGGTATAGCCTTTTGACGAGAGGTCGGTAACGTTGCCGTGCAGGCTGACCTTTCTCATATCGAAGGCAAACAAAAGGTTGGAATCCGAGGCGTTGGGATTGAAGCCTGTGCTTGCCGCGTATCTGGCAGCCTCGCTTGCGGTGCGCGCGTAATTATACATGGATACGTTTCTTATCTTCCCCTTAAAGTCGTCGTTACTGTCACTGGTTCTGTTGTCACCGCCTATGCAATGATTCCATTTTGTTGACTCGGGGAAGGTGTAATCCTTGAGGGCCGAAATATCGGCGGTTACGACCTGATTTCCGTTGATATAAAGGATGCCCTTTCCTGCACCGGTATCCATAGTGAGTGAGATTTTTGCGTACTTGGGATTGGCGTCCGTACCCATATAGGTTCTGATGTCGGTAGCCTTTCCGCTATTGCTTCCTGTTTGATTGGCGTGGGTTCCGTCAGCACCTATGCTGAAATAGGTTTCTATATTGGTTCCGTCTTTAAGAAACAGAAAGCTCAGCGTGCCCTCGTTGCGGATCTCGAGGTTCCATTCGGTATTATCTCGGTTAGCAGAATCGTGATAGTTGCCGATTATAACACCTGCGCTCTCGTTGTTTGGGAAATCAGGCGAGATATGAACCTCGGCTTCAATCGTGAATGAAGAAAACGAGGGTATGGATTTATTTAACTCATAGCGCACTTTACCGCCAAAGCTCGCGCCCTCTTGATTTGTATAAACCGTCGACAGATCCTCCGCACTCGCATCAATATTGATAAGCGGTAGTATAACACCCGCTATCAAGCCAAACACAAGCACGAGCATAAGAAGGGCACACGCCGTCCTTACTGCCGGGCGCCTCATATTAGCAGTTCCTTTCACGTTCGTCATAATTAATACCTCGCTTCCGTGCGTATTGCGTCGCCAGCCGACGCATAAGTAAAATAATAAAATAAATTATAAATATAGATAGGGTAGATTAATTTTATCACTTGCGCGCGTTTGTGTCAATATATTTATTCAAATAATGTGAAATGTAAATATGTAAATTTGTTAAAATTCAACAAACACACACACGGCTCATTACTTTGTACAAAAGCATATGTTCGGTTAGCCGTGCAGTAATTTCCGCGAAACGATACACGACAGTTTCGTCGCAAAGCGATACCGAAAATTACGCGAGCTTTGGTTTTAATAGAGCAGGCTCATTACTTTGTACAAAAGCATATGTTCGGTTAGCCGTGCAGTAATTTCCGCGAAACGATACACGACAGTTTCGTCGCAAAGCGATACCGAAAATTGCGCGAGCTTTGGTTTTAATAGAGCGGGCTCTTTGCTTTGTACAAGGGCGCGCTTTCGGTTAGGTACAGCAGGGGTAACTGCAAAGATACGTATCATCTTATAAATCAAAACAAAAGCAGACCAAGGCGAAGCCGAGGTCTGCTTTTTGAGATTATTTATGTATTATGATAACTAACGGTTAGCATAACTGTGGTTAATCTATTGGGTTTGCGATGCGTTTTGTTTTGGTACTGTTGCGGAAACGGTGATTTTATTTTGTGAAATTACTGTCCGCTTGCGCTCTGCGCGTAGCACTGCAATCTCTCAATGACGCTTATGAGATCTGTGTTCGTTGGGTAATTTGTTTTGACGAAATCGTAGTATGCGCGAAGGTTGAATGACCCTTGCATATCTTCGCCTGCGACGGTGTAGGTGACGTCGCTTGTAAGCTGTGCGTAGGTCAGCCTTACGTCAACGAAGCTACCGACGTTGTCGCGTCCTGTCACCTTGGGAAGTGCGGTAGAGTCTATCTTGAAGGTGAATTTACTTGCGGCGACACCCTTTGTGTAGAAGCGTATGATGGGCTCGTCACCGAGGATGAAGGTCGCGCCTGCAAGTCCGTTGTTTGCCGAAGGCTGTACTGCATCTTGCGTGAAGGTCGGGGGATTTAACGAATCGTAGCTTGATTCAAGAAGGTCGTTTATCGGGGATATTGCCGACATTGACGTGCCAAAGTATTTCATAGCCGCGCGCTTGAACGAGAGTGCGTTCTTGATAGCTTTCGTCTGTGCTGCCGTTGCGCCCACGAGGCTGCTCTTTGCCATATCCGCAAGTCCAAGCCGATAGGTCAGCGACTCTGCGGATGCGCCTGTGCCTGCGGTTATTTTAAGCTCGCCTGCGCTGACGGATCTTGCTGCCACCGTAGTATCAATTACGTAGTAGGTCGCACCGGATTTTGTTTCGGTGGGAAGTGACGGGATGCTTAAATCTTTTCCGTTAAGAGTTATCGCGCTGATAGTGTCGGCTTTAGAAACGAGTATTTTCGTTTTGAGGCTTGAGGTAAGGTCGGATGCGTAGGTTACAGTAACACCGCCAAAGAGCTTTGATTCAAGCTTGTAGTCGGTGTAGGAATCGTTAGTGTCTGTGTTGTAGTCCTTACCCATCTTGTCGGCATTCGTTCTGCGAACCGAATTTTTTACGCCTGCGGTGAAGGAAAGCTTGCCCTGGCTTTCGCTGTTAAGCTCAAAGGTGGGCTTCGATGCCGCGGTGGGAAGAGTTAAGACGGTGTATCCCTTCGCCGAGGGTGCGAGCGAGAAGGTCTGCTTCATCACGTCGTCACCCTTGAAGACTGTGAATGCGGTAGCGGTATCGGCAAGTATTCTGCCGCCGACGATTTTTGCGTTAACCGTATGCTTGTTTTCCGGATCGGACGCGTCTATCAGCGTAACACCTTTGCGTCCGTCGACGTCAAACACGCAGTCCTTGAGATTAAGCTCAAGTGATGATTTTATCGGGATGTTTCCATCGTCGAGCGTTCCTATAACAAGCTTTGATGACTTGCCTGAAAATACTACGTTCTCAAAGGTGAAGCGGAAGGTCTTGCCCTCGGGCTTATTATCGTTGTTGCCTTGCCACGAAGAGAAGGTTATTGCAGGAAGCGTCGAGGTCTGAAGCTCGCCGTTCTTTACGGTAAATATACTGTCGTGTATGGTGCCACCTGACGGCTTTGCGTCAGCGAAGAGCATTGCTCTCTCGCCATCGCCCTGAATGAGTCTGTGACCGCCAAGGTCGATGATGAAGCTGCCCTTGAACTGTGAGAGGTTGTCGTATCTCGCTGTCTTGAAGTCGCGGCGCATAAGGATTACTGCGCCGTCGCCGACACTCTTTGCGGTGTCGAGTGCACCGACAGCACCCGAGGACGAAGCGTTCTTCTCAAAGACGGTTGCCGCATCCTTGAAGTTGCCGTCCTTATCAAATACTGCGAAGGGGTACTTGGCTGTATTTGCGTATGCCTTGGGTATAGTTCCGTAGGGTGTTTTTACGTCCTGACCCTGCGCCAGAATCACCTTGTTGACAAAGCTTTCGCCGAGCCATTTTTGTGTGATTGCGGTGAAGTGCCACTCGTCGTGCTGAAGATAATCAAAATAGTCGCTTGCCTTTACTATATCTACGTTAGCAAGTGCGGTGTCTGCGGCAACGGCATCCTGCGCCGATTGAATTTCATCAAGGTATGACGGTGCATCGAATAAAGAATTTCGTGTAACTCTACCGAGTATAAAAGGTACTTTTGAGCAGTCTGTGCCAACAATGCTTGTCAAATCGGCCCTTATATCCTTGATAAAGCATTTGAGAACGTTCTGGTAGCTCGTCTTTGCTTGGCTTGAGCTGTCCCACAAGATATTCGTTTCGGCCTCGCCCTGCATCCACCACATTCCGCGCACTACGGGGTTGTAGCCTGCATCCTTCAGTGCCTTGATGGCAGGCTTTAAGGTAAGATTGACCATCATATCGTACATGTTGCCGACTGCGACCTTGCCTATGCTCTGATTTATGTTTTTGTTATCCTTATATGCGTCACTTATCGTAAGGCTTTTGTTGACATTAGCAGAGTGATTTTTTGCGTAATAGTCGTTTGAAAGACAGCTCTTGACGAATGACGGTGAGGTCCACGTGCCGTGCTTATCCTTGGAAACCTCTGCCGCGGTGTAGGGGTAAAGGAAGGTTGAGCCTATCGCGCATTTTATAATCGCGTGCTTGCCGCCCATCTGAGATACCGCCGTTGCAATTCCGACCTCGGCGCCGACCGAGTTTTTCTTCTGACCGCGGCCGAGAGTCAGGGGGATGAAGCCGTTAGTGTCTTGGGTCCGTATTTCCTGATTTCCCCAATAAAGAACGTCGGGAAAGCCCTTTTCAAATCTCTCGTCGAAGGCGAAGTCGTCCCAGTCATACTGTCCGTAGCCCTCTGCGTTTGACTGTCCGCCTATAATCCACACGTTGATGTCCCCGAGCGACGTTGCCGCGTCGGCTACGGTTACAAGCCCGAAGGCGAGTGCCGAGATCGTCAGAGAAAGGCAGAGAATCAAGCCGATAATTTTATTAGGAATTGCTTTTGCCATATACACCTCTCCAAATCGTCGTGCAGATCGTGCACTGAAAATTCCCGTGCTTTGTTCTAATACTAACTTGACGTTATGATATGACTGCCCGTTTTACCTTCAGCTTGGCGTAGCCAATCATAACGATACGAAGTATCCTATAACTCATAACCTGCCGAAAGGCAATCATAACTGTGGGTATCTTACAAGATAGCCACATCCTACGGGCTTATACTATCTTAAAGCCGTTTTCAGAGAGAGCTGCCTTTATCTTGTCGATGTGCTCAAAGTTTCTTGTTTCAAGCACAATTCTAAGATAACAGCCGTTTACGTCAGAGCCCTCGTTGGCACGCTCGTGGTGAACCGATGTTACGTTTCCGCCGAGGTCGGATATTATTCTCGATACCTCGGTAAGCTGCCCCGGCTTATCAACAAGCTCAAGGGTGAGCTGGCAGTTTCTGCCCGACATGAGAAGTCCGCGCTTGATTACGCGCGAGAGAATGGTTACGTCTATGTTACCGCCCGAGAGCAGACATACTGTTTTCTTGCCCTCAAGGTCAAGCTTGCCGAACATTGCCGCCGCAACCGCAACTGCGCCTGCGCCCTCTGTGACGAGCTTGTGCTTTTCCATAAGCGCGAGAATTGCCGCCGAGATTTCGTCGTCGGTAACGCTTACTATCTTGTCAACGTACTTCGAGCAGATTTCATAGGTGAGGTCGCCCGGGCGCTTTACCGCAATACCGTCTGCAATAGTACGCACCTCGTTCAGCTCTTCGATTTTGCCGTCCCTGACGGAATTGAGCATAGAGGGTGCGCCGCTTGCCTGAACGCCGTAGACCTTGACCATAGGATTAATGCTCTTTAAGGTATAGGCAATTCCCGAAATGAGTCCGCCGCCGCCTACGGGTACTATAACCGCGTCGAGGTCGGGAAGCTGATCGACGATTTCAAGGGCGATAGTGCCTTGACCTGCGATAACATCCTCGTCGTTGAACGGGTGAATGAAGGTGTAGCTGCACTCGTCCTTAAGAGCAAGTGCCTTGTTGTACGCATCGTCGTACACACCCTTTACAAGGCAGACCTCAGCACCGTAGCTCTTGGTAGCCTCGATTTTGGATATTGGCGCGCCGTCGGGCAGGCAGATAACCGCCTTGATGCCGTTCTTCTGCGCCGCAAGCGCAACGCCCTGCGCGTGGTTTCCTGCCGAGCAGGCGATTACCCCTCGCGCGCGCTCTGCCTCGCCGAGCTTTGACATCTTGTAATAAGAGCCTCTGATTTTGAACGAGCCCGTCGTTTGCAGGTTTTCGGTTTTTAGATATAATTCAAGTCCGGGCTTCAGCTTAGGTGCGTAAAGCAAGTCGGTCTTGCGAACAACATCCTTCAGCACGTAGCTTGCGCGATATACGTTATCAAGTGTAAGCATTGTCATTTCCTTTCGTTAAGCACGAGGTCTATAAACTGCTCTGCCGCCCTTGCCGAGCGGTTTCCGCGTTTGAGGGCAAACGCCTCTGCGCGTATTTCAAGATTTTCGTCAGGGGTGATGCCGTGGCGCGTCGCAAGCTCTCTTACGATATTGAGGTAGAGTGCCTTTGCAGGCTTCTCATAATATACCGTAAGCCCGAAGCGCTCTGAAAGCGAGAGAGATTCCTGCAGAGTGTCGTTTCGGTGCACGTCGTCACCCACTCTGTCAGAGAAGCTTTCCTTTACGATATGACGGCGGTTTGAGGTTGCGATAATAACCGCGTTCTCTGCGGTTGACGAGGCCGAGCCCTCAAGGGCTGCCTTCAGCATACTGAAGTTATCGTCACTGCTGCCAAAGGAAAGGTCGTCAATGAAGATTATAAATTTAAGCGGATTTCCGCTTATCTTGCCCATAACGAGGGGCAGATAGCAGAGCTGGTCGCGCCTTAACTCAATAAGGCGAAGTCCCTTGTCGAAAAAGTTGTTTGCGATAGCCTTTACGGTTGAGGACTTTCCAGTGCCTGCATCACCGTAAAGCAGGGTGTTGAGCGCAGGCCGTCCGTCGATGAGCGCCCCTACGTTTGCAATAACGCGCTCGCGCTGGTCCTCGTAGCCGACGAAGTGAGTAAGCTCTACTCTGTCAGCGCTGACTATTGGTGCTACGGTGAGGTCGTCGCTAAGGCGGAACATCGGGCACTTTGAAAAGATACCGTAGCCGCGCGAATGTATCCTTCTGACGTGCGACTCGTATGAGCGCGCAAGGTCGAGCGGACGGTTGGGGTAGGGGGTTGCGTAGTCTAATGAAAGCTCGCGCCTGAAATCCTCGTGAGAGAGGGCGGCGAGAGAAGAAAATACCGAAAGCTCGTGAGCGACGGCTTTTTTTATTTCAGGGCTCGTACGCATACCTCTTGCGCGGGATTTTACATAGGCGTTCTCATCCTCACACAAGAGCGAGAGGCACACCTCACCAAGCGTCGTGCCTGATGCAAGCACCTCTGAACAAAAGGCGGCATATGCGCGCACCCTCTGACAGACGGTGCTGTTTTCGCGGCAAATTTCCGCGAAGCTTTTGAGAAGCGGTTTGTCAAGCACGCCACGAAATACGGTTGACATACACAGCTTTATGTAAAGTTCTTTTAGCATATTAAAGATTTTCTATGATTTTATCGGTAATTTCGGTGGTGGTGAGGAAGTCTTTTCCGTGTGCGAGGTCTGCGGTTCTGTAACCGGCATCAAGCACCTTGTCAACAGCAGAAACGATAGCCTCGCTTTCCTCTTTAAGGTCGAAGGAATACAGAAGCATCATAGCCGCCGAGAGAATGGTTGCTATGGGGTTTGCGATATTCTTTCCTGCGATGTCGGGGGCAGAGCCGTGGATGGGCTCGTAAAGACCGCGCTTCGTCGCACCGAGCGATGCCGACGGAAGCATACCGATAGAGCCTGTAATCTGCGATGCCTCGTCAGAGAGAATGTCACCGAACATATTTGAGGTTACTATTACGTCAAACTGCGCGGGATTTCTTACAAGCTGCATAGCCGCGTTGTCAACGAGCATATCGGTGCAGGTAACGTCGGGGTATTCGGCGTTCATTTCATGAACTGTACTGCGCCAAAGACGCGAGCTTTCAAGAACGTTTGCCTTATCAATGCTGATAAGATTTCCCCCGCGCTTCCTTGCCGTTTCGTAGGCAACTCTTGCTATTCTTTCTATTTCCATTTTGCTATAGCACTCGGTGTCGTAGGCTTCGAGTCCCCACTTGCCCTCGCGCATACCGCGCTCACCGAAATAGATACCGCCCGTAAGCTCTCTTACTATCATAATATCAAAGCCGTTTGCCACGATATCCTCGCGCAGCGGGCAGTCACCTTTGAGCGCAGGATAAAGCTTTGCAGGGCGCAGATTTGTGAAAAGCTCCATAGCCGAGCGTATTCCGAGAAGCGCCTTTTCGGGGCGAAGATGGCCGGGCAGAGTATCCCACTTCGGACCGCCTACCGCGCCGAGAAGCACGCTGTCCGAGTTAAGACAGCCCTCGACGGTTTCATCAGGAAGCGGAACGCCGTGCTTGTCGTATGCGATACCGCCTATGTCGTAGGGGGTGAAGGTGAAGCTGTGAGAGAATTTGTCACCTACTGCCCTCATAACGCGGACTGCGCTGTCCGTGATTTCAGGGCCTATTCCGTCGCCCGCAAGAAGCGCGATGCTGAAATTCATATTTCTTACCTCTTTTGAAAGTTTGTTTTGCGTCAGTTAAAGCTACCGCTTTTGATAGCCTCGATAAGACCGCCGCTGCTTATTATTTTCTGAATAAATTCGGGGAAGGGCTTTGTTGCAAACTGCTCGCCCGTGGTGCGATTGTATATCACGCCTGCGTCGAGGTCTGCCTCAACCCTATCACCCTCGCTGATTGCCTCACACGCCTCGGGGCACTCGATTATAGCGAGACCGATGTTGATTGAGTTGCGGTAGAAAATTCTTGCAAAGCTCTTTGCGATAACGAGCGAAATTCCGCTCGCCTTGATAGCAATTGGCGCGTGCTCACGCGAAGAGCCGCAGCCGAAGTTTGAGCCTGCAACCATTATATCGCCTGCCTCAACCTTGTTCTTGAAGTTTACGTCAATGTCTTCCATACAATGAGAGGCAAGCTCGTTTTTATCAATGGTGTTGAGATACCTTGCGGGGATGATTACGTCGGTATCTACGTTGTCACCGTACTTTATTGCTTTTCCCTTAAAGTTCATAAGTCCTACTCCTTTACGCCTTCGCTACTTCTCTCGGGTCTGCTATCTTACCTGCTATTGCAGATGCCGCCGCTACTGCGGGGCTTGCGAGGTAAACCTCGCTCGTAACGTCACCCATTCTGCCGACAAAGTTGCGGTTAGTCGTTGCAACCGCTCTTTCATTTGCCGCGAGAATACCCATATAGCCGCCAAGGCAGGGGCCGCAGGTAGGTGTGGAAACAACACAGCCGGCCTCAATAAATATTTTAAGAAGTCCGTTTTCCATAGCGCGAAGATATATATCCTGCGTTGCGGGAATGATTATTGCGCGCACGTTTCTTGCGACCTTGCGTCCCTTGAGAATTTCTGCCGCCTCGGCAAGGTCCTTATAGTGGCCGTTGGTGCACGAGCCGATAACAACCTGATCAATTTTCACGTCGCCGACGTTGTCGATAGTGCGCGTGTTTTCGGGAAGGTGGGGGAATGCGACGGTGGGAACGATTTCGTCAAGGTTGATTTCAATAACCTCGTCGTACTCTGCGTCATCGTCTGCGCGGAAGATGAGCGGCTCGCGACAAGAGCGCTCTTTTATGTAGCAGAGCGTAGCGTCGTCAACCTCAAAGATGCCGTTCTTAGCACCTGCCTCTATTGCCATATTGGCAATAGTAAGTCTGTCGTAAACGGTGAGCGCACCAACGCCCTCGCCAACAAATTCCATAGACTTGTAAAGCGCACCGTCAACACCGATTTTGCCGATAATGTGAAGGATTACGTCCTTTCCTGAAACGAAGGGCTTAAGCCTGCCGCGAAGGATGAACTTGATTGCCGAGGGAACCTTGAACCAAGCCTTTCCGGTAGCCATTCCGCACGCCATATCGGTAGAGCCGACACCCGTCGAGAATGCGCCGAGCGCACCGTAGGTGCAGGTGTGAGAGTCTGCGCCGATAACGACGTCGCCCGCGATAACGAGTCCCTTTTCGGGAAGAAGCGCGTGCTCAATACCCATTCTTCCTACGTCATAGAAGTGTACTATTTCCTCTTTGTCGCAGAAGTCGCGGCACATTTTGCATTGACCTGCCGCCTTTATATCCTTGTTAGGTGCGAAGTGGTCCATGACCATCGTGACCTTTTCCTTGTCATATACGCCTGTCGTGCCTATCTTCTCGTACTCGCGTATCGCTACGGGCGAGGTGATGTCGTTTCCAAGCACCCTGTCGATGCTTACAAGCACGAGATCGCCTGCCGAAACCGAGTCAAGCCCTGCGTGGTGGGCGAGAATTTTTTGGCTCATCGTCATTCCCATGAATTTTACCTCTGTAAAAAATAGTTTAAATCTTCAGCGCAGTGCGCTGTGGTGGCGGCATAAGCCGCCTTGCCGTTATTTGTTGATTATCGCGCCTTTATCAGCCGAGCTTACCATCATCGCATAGCGCTTGAGGTAGCCCGTGATGCCATCCTTTTTCTTTATGGGCATAGATGCCTTGCGCGAGTTAAGCTCTTCGTCAGAAACGAGAAGCTCAATTTTATATTCGGGGATATTTATAGAAATTATATCGCCGTCCTTGACGTAAGCGATAGTGCCGCCGCTTACTGCCTCGGGGGATACGTGTCCTATCGAAGCACCTCGTGTTGCGCCGGAGAAGCGTCCGTCGGTGATAAGCGCTACGTCCTTGTCAAGTCCCATTCCTGCAATAGCAGAGGTGGGCGAGAGCATCTCTCTCATACCGGGACCGCCTGCGGGGCCCTCGTAGCGGATAACCACCACGTCACCCTTGACTATCTTGCCTGCGTAAATTGCCGCAATAGCCTCTTCCTCGCTCTCGAACACCCTTGCAGGGCCCGTGTGAGTGAGCATTTCGGGGGCAACCGCGCTACGCTTAACGACGCATCCGTCGGGCGCAAGATTTCCGCGAAGAACTGCAATTCCGCCGGTTTTGCTGTACGGATTTTCGACGGTGCGGATAACCGTATCGTCAAGGTTCTCGCAGCTTTGTATATTCTCTGCCATAGTCTTACCCGTGCAGGTCATAACCGAGGTGTCGAGAAGTCCAAGCTTGTCTATCTCGCGCAGCACGGCGTAAACGCCGCCGGCCTCGTTAAGGTCTTCCATATAGGTAGGTCCTGCGGGCGCAAGATGGCAGAGGTTAGGTGTCCTCTCGCTAATCTCGTTTACCATATCAAGGTCGAAGTCTATACCGCACTCGTTTGCGATTGCGGGCAGGTGAAGCATACTGTTGGTCGAGCAGCCGAGTGCCATATCGGCAGTAACTGCGTTTCTGATAGCCGCCTCGGTCATAATGTCGCGGGGGCGAATGTTCTGTCTGACAAGGTCCATAACCTGCATACCTGCGTGCTTTGCAAGCTCAATTCTCGCAGAATATACGGCAGGGATAGTTCCGTTTCCGCGAAGTCCCATACCGAGCACCTCGGTTAAGCAGTTCATAGAGTTTGCCGTGTACATTCCAGAGCATGAGCCGCAGGTAGGGCATGCCTTGCACTCAAATTCAGAGAGCTTATCCTCGTCTATTTTTCCGGCCTTGTACGCGCCTACCGCCTCGAACATAGCCGAGAGGGAACGCTTCTTGCCCTCAACTCTTCCTGCGAGCATAGGGCCGCCGCTTACGAAAACGGTGGGGATGTTAAGTCTTGCCGCCGCCATAAGAAGGCCCGGCACGTTCTTATCACAGTTAGGTATCATAACCAAGCCGTCAAAGCCGTGTGCCATAACCATAGCCTCGGTAGAGTCGGCAATAAGGTCGCGCGTGACGAGCGAGTATTTCATACCCACGTGTCCCATAGCGATACCGTCGCAGACCGCGATAGCGGGGAACACGATGGGCGTGCCCCCTGCCATAGCAACGCCAAGGCGTACTGCCTCGGTTATTTTGTCGAGGTTCATATGTCCCGGCACTATCTCGTTATAAGAGCTGACGATACCGATAAGAGGACGCGAGAGCTCTTCCTTCGTAAGACCGAGCGCCTTGTAGAGCGAGCGGTGAGGCGCGTTGTGAGCGCCGTCAACGATTTTGTCTTTTATCATAAGTAAATCCTCGTGTGATTTGCGGATAATATCAGTTGTTTATAAACTTTTCCTCGTCAGCCCAGCTGTAAAGCTTTCTGATTTCCTTTCCGACTACCTCGGAAGGATGCTCTGCCGCGATCTTTCTCATAGCGCCGAAGTGAGCCTGTGCGCCTGCGTCGGACATATCGAGAAGGAAGTCCTTTGCAAACGTACCGTCCTGAATGTCGGAAAGCACCTTCTTCATAGCGCGCTTGGTGTCCTCGGTGATGATTTTAGGACCGGTGATGTAGTCTCCGTACTCTGCGGTGTTCGAGATAGAATATCTCATTCCCTCAAAGCCGGACTGATAAATAAGGTCAACGATAAGCTTCATCTCGTGGATGCACTCGAAGTATGCGTTTCTGGGGTCGTAGCCTGCCTCAACGAGAGTTTCAAAGCCTGCCTGCATGAGCGCGCAAACGCCGCCGCAGAGAACTGCCTGCTCACCGAAGAGGTCGGTTTCGGTCTCGGTACGGAAGGTGGTTTCAAGAACGCCTGCGCGAGCGCCGCCGATGCCGAGCGCGTATGCAAGTCCGATGTCAAGCGCGTCGCCGGTTGCATCCTGATGAACTGCGATAAGGCAGGGAACACCCTTTCCTACCTGATACTCGCTTCTTACGGTGTGGCCGGGGCCCTTGGGGGCAACCATGATTACGTTAACGTTCTTGGGGGGCTTGATACATCCGAAGTGAATGTTGAAGCCGTGCGCGAACATAAGAGTTTTGCCTTCGGTGAGGTTGGGCTCAATGCTCTCGCGATAGAGCTTTGCCTGCTTCTCGTCGTTAATGAGAATCATAATAACGTCAGCGGCAGCGGCTGCGTCGGCTGCGGTCATAACCTTAAGTCCTGCCTTTTCAGCCTTTTCCCAGCTCTTGCTTCCAAGATAAAGCCCTACGATAACGTTAACGCCCGACTCTTTGAGGTTGAGTGCGTGCGCGTGTCCCTGCGAGCCGTAGCCGATAATAGCAACAGTCTTGCCGTCAAGCTTGGATAAGTCACAGTCCTGCTGATAGTAAATCTTTGCGTCGTTCATTGTTTTAAATCTCCTTTATGGTTAGAAAAATTATAATTATTTTTTAAGAATTTTGAGAAAGCTTGTCAAGAAGCGTGGTGTTTCCGCGGTCAAGAGCTACTATTCCCGTGCGGCACATCTCGATTATACCGTAGGGTATCATAAGCTTGATAAACGCGTCAATCTTCGTCGGGTCACCCGTCACCTCGATACACATCTCGTCGGTGGTGTAGTCGATAACCTTTCCGCGATAAACGTCGGACGCGGCAAGTATTTCAGCGCGCGTTGCCGAGTCGTAGCCGACCTTCAGAAGCATAAGCTCGCGCTTTATCGAATCGTCTTTAAGCACGTCAACCTTTTTGACGTTGTGAAGCTTGCGAAGCTGATTTATCAGCTGCTCTCTTGCGTAGCCGTCACCGCTTAAGCAGATGGTAATTCTCGAATACTCGGGGCACTCGGTTTCACCAACTGTCAGCGCGTCGATGTTGAAGCCGCGCCTTGTGAACATACTCGTAACACGGGTAAGAACGCCGAATTTGTTGTCAACGTAAACGGCAACAACGAACTTACTCATCGCCCTCACCTACCTTCTTTTCGGTTATAATATCATCTATCGAGCCGCCGGGGGGAAGCATAGGAAGCACGAACTCGTCCTTGTCAATAAGCGTGTCGATAACCACCGTCGTGCCAAGCTCGATAGCGCGTGCAAACGCACCCTCAAATTCCTCTCTCGTCGAGGCTCTCATTCCAACTGCGCCAAATGCCTCGGCAAGCTTTACGAAGTCGGTTTTTCTGTTCGTCAGCACCGTGTTTGAATAGCGCTTGCCGAAGAAGAGCGTCTGCCATTGGCGCACCATTCCAAGCACGCCGTTGTTCATAATTACAATAATTACGGGTATCTCGTGCGATACGCAGGTTGCAAGCTCGTTAAGGTTCATACCGAAGCTTCCGTCACCCGTCACCAGCACCGTGGTGTCACCCGTGGCTACCTTCGCGCCGATTGCCGCGCCAAGACCGAAGCCCATAGTGCCAAGACCGCCCGAGGAAACTATACGGCGAGGTCTGTCAAAGCATGCGTACTGCGCGCACCACATCTGATGCTGACCGACGTCGGTTGCAAGCACCGTGCCTGCGGGCTTTAGCCTGTTGATTATATCAAGCGTTGCCTTGGGGGTGAGCCTGCCGTCGCTTGCCGCTTCCTGCTCGGAAAGCAGTCTTGCTTCCTCTGCCTTGAAGCCCTCGACGGTTTCGCGCCACTTGGGGTTGTCCCTCTCGGTAACCCTTGCCGCTATGCGTCTGAAGGAATCCTCAACGTCGGCAACTATACCGCAGTCAACGCGTACGTTCTTGTTTATCTCTGCAAAATCGGGGTCAAGCTGAATAATTTTTGCATTCCTTGCGAATTTTGCAAGGTTGCCCGTCGCTCTGTCGTTAAAGCGCACGCCGACACCGATAATGAGGTCTGCGCTGTTCTGCGCCATTGACGAGGGGTATCTTCCGTGCATTCCCTGCATACCGAGGAAGCGGTCGCATCCGTCGGGAATTGCGGAAAGTCCCATAAACGAGCATCCGATATATGCGTTTATCTTGTTTGCCAGAGCCACGATTTCCTCACCGAGGCCGAGGCCTGCCGCACCGCCGCCTATATAGATATAGGGACGCTCTGCACTCTCTACAAGAGCAACCGCCGCGTCGATTTCCTCGTCCTTCGCCTTGGGAAGCGGTATCTTCTCGCTGACGCTTTCACATTCCCATTCGCACTCGGCTAACTGCACGTCCTTCGGAACGTCGATAAGCACGGGGCCGGGACGGCCGGATTTTGCGATAGAGAACGCCTCTCTTATAGACGAGGCAAGCTCGCGCACGTCGTTTACAAAGTAGTTGTGCTTGGTGATAGGAAGGGTGACACCCGTGATGTCGATTTCCTGAAAGCTATCCTTACCGATAAGCGAGCAGGGCACGTTGCCCGTAATCGCAACCATAGGGATAGAGTCGAGCATTGCCGTTGCAATACCCGTGACGAGGTTGGTAGCGCCGGGGCCCGAGGTAGCGATACATACGCCAACCCTGCCCGTTGCTCTTGAATAGCCGTCTGCCGCGTGCGAAGCACCCTGCTCGTGAGCGCACAGAACGTGGTTTATCTCGTCCTTATGCTTATAGAGCGCGTCATATACGTTGAGTATCTGACCGCCCGGGTAGCCGAAAACGTCGGTAACGCCCTGCTCAATGAGCGTTCTGACGATAATTTCTGCGCCTGATAATTTCATATGCCGAAAAACTCCTTACTTTGCCGATAACATTTTGTTTACTGCACAAACGAGCGCCTTTACCGATGACGTTCCTATATCGCTGTCAATGCCGCATCCGAAGTAGGTCCTGTCTGCCGATACGATGCTGACGTAGGATGCCGCCTTTGAGCTCGTCTTGCCTTCAAGTGCGTGCTGTGAGTAGCTGTCGAGGGTGTAGTCCGCGCCAAGCGCTGCCTTGATGGCGTTGCTCACACAGTCGAGCCTACCGTTACCCGACGAGCGGATTTCGCGCAGAGTGCCGCCCTGCGCGACCTCAACTGCCGCCTCAATGTTCTCGCCAAGCTCAATAAACTGCGTTCTCTTGACCGATACGGGCTCGCTGATGTTGACGAAGTCACGCATAAATATCTCGTACACCTCGGATGGCGAAAGCTCTCTGTGTCCTCTGTCGGATATGCTCTTTATATGGTAGCCGAATGCCTCGCGCATCTTGGGGGGTAGGTTCAGCTTGAACTGCGTTTCCATTATGTAGCCGATGCCGCCCTTGCCCGACTGCGAGTTAATTCTGATTACGTCAGCCTCGTAAACTCTGCCGACGTCAGTAGGGTCAAGAGGAAGGTAGGGCACGGTCCAAGGGATGTCCTTGCCCTCGCGGTGCTTCATACCCTTTGCGATAGCGTCCTGATGCGAGCCCGAGAATGCCGCAAACACGAGCTGTCCCGAATAGGGCATACGCTCGTACACACGCATACGTGTGACCTTCTCGTAAACCTTGGTTATCTCGGGAAGGTTTGAAAAATCAAGCAAGGGGTCAATGCCCTGGGAATACATATTGAGAGCGAGAGTGACTATGTCAACGTTACCCGTGCGCTCGCCGTTGCCGAAGAGCGTGCCCTCAATTCTGTCACCGCCTGCGAGAAGTCCCATCTCGCTGTCTGCGATAGCGCATCCGCGGTCATTGTGTGGGTGAAGAGAGATTATGACGTTCTCTCTGAAAAGAAGCTTCTTGTCCATATACGCAACCTGATTTGCATATACGTGGGGCATCGAGTGCGATACCGTAACGGGCAGGTTTATGATAACCTTGTCGTCAGGGGTGGGCTTCCAGATTTTAAGCACCTCGTTGCAGATTTCTGCCGCAAATTCGGGCTCGGTGCCCGTAAAGCTCTCGGGCGAGTATTCAAAGGTGATTTTGCCCTCTGCCCTTGCCTTGTAGTCGAGGCAGAGCCTTGCGCCAAAGGTCGCGATGTCTATAATCTCTTCCTTTGAGCGGCGGAAAACCTGCTCGCGCTGTGCAAGAGAGGTCGAGTTATAAAGATGCACGACCGCGTGCTTTGCACCGCGTATTGCCTCAAAGGTCTTTGCGATTATATGCTCTCTTGACTGCGTGAGAACCTGAATGGTTACGTCGTCGGGAATAAGACCGCCCTCTATAAGCGCACGGCAGAATTCGTATTCGGTTTCGCTTGCCGCAGGAAAGCCGATTTCTATTTCCTTAAAGCCGACCTTGACGAGCAGCTTGAAGAACTCTAACTTCTCTTCAAGGCTCATAGGGATTATGAGCGCCTGATTTCCGTCGCGCAGGTCAACGCTGCACCATATCGGCGGCTTCTCAATGCATTCCTTTTTTATCCAGTCGGTGTAAATCTCGGGGGGCGAGAAATACTGCTTTTGATACTTCTGATAGCCTTTCACTTTAAAATCCTTTCGAAAACAGCACAGCGCCCACATCGCGCCCGTGCCGCCGCGTGTCCTCGCACGCGTAAAATTAAAAATATAGAATTATTTTATCTTATACGCGCGAGTTTGTCAACAAGGAAATTGTGAATTATAACATTTTTTTGCTCTTTTGTGCTCTTAATTTAAAAAGGTGGATAAAGGACTGACGGTTGCCGCGGAAATTTACGGCTTGATTAAGGCTGGTGTCACCCCCCTGTCAGGATAAATCGTTAAGGGCGTCGCAAGCACTTATAAATACAAAAAGAGAGCGCAAATCGGTTAAAAACACCGAAATGTGCCCTCTTTTTCTGCTTGTATTCAGTTTAAAGCAAAGCTCGCCTCACTCGTATAACCTCAAACGCGACGAAGTCGCTCATAACGATGCAAAGCATCTCATAAGCGGCGGGAGCAAGCCCCCGCCCTACAGGGCGAAGCTCTTATATCTTATATATCCAGCCGTAGGTGTCGGCAATCTTGCCCCACTGAATGCCCGTAAGGGTGTCGTAGAGCCACTGCGTTACCTTGCCGATGCCCTCGTCGCCAACGACGTACTCAACACCGTCAAACATAAGTCTGCCGATGGGTGATACTACTGCCGCTGTGCCGCAGCCCCACGCCTCTTCAAGTCTGCCTTCCTTCATAGCGAGAAGAAGCTCGTCTATTGAGAGAAGCCTTTCCTCGACGGTATAGCCGTTGTTTTTGAGCACCTCAATGCAGGATTTTCTCGTGATGCCGGGAAGTATAGAGCCCGTGAGCTTGGGTGTTACGATAACGCCGTCTATCTTGAACATTACGTTCATAGCGCCGACCTCTTCGATGTACTTGCGCTCAACACCGTCAAGCCAAAGCACCTGCGAGTAGCCGAGCTTGCTTGCTCTTTCGCCTGCTCTTGTCGATGCCGCGTAGTTGCCGCCGCACTTTGCATAGCCCGTGCCGCCGCGTACTGTACGCACGTCCTCTTTCTCAATCATAATCTTAACGGGGTTGATGCCCTCTTTATAATAGCTTCCGCTCGGGGATGCGATTATCATAAAGGTCGCGTGCTTTACCGTGTGAACGCCAAGCGTTTCGTCATTTCCGAACATAAAGGGGCGAAGATAGAGTGACGTGCCGAAGGAATGGGGAACGTATTCCTGCTCGCACTTGACAAATTCAAGCAGAAGCGAGAGCATCTCGTCCTCGTCCATAAGGGGCAGGCACATACGCTCTGCCGAGCGGTTCATACGTCTGACGTTTTCCATAGGGCGGAAGAGCTGAACGCTGCCGTCCTTGGTTCTGTATGCTTTAAGTCCCTCAAAGATTTCAGCACCGTAATGAAGCACCGTTGACGCAGGATGCAAAGAAATATTGGCAAAAGGGCAGATTTTAGCATCGTACCAGCCGCGTCCCTCTTCCCAGTTAGCAACGAGCATATGAGGGGTGAAATAGTGTCCGAAGCCAAGCTCGCTTTCCTTGGGGAAGGTGGGCTTTACTGTATTTTTCTCAAAGCGTATTTCCATTTTTAAAATTCCTTTCGGATATTGTAATTAAGATTTATAAGAGGTCCTTCGCGCTATCAAAGCCAAAGGCGATGCTATCTGCGCGGTGCGCGTCACTTGACAGAATAAAGCACCCACCTTGCGACCGTATATATTCGCATATCTCGCGTGAGGGATATGGCTCGTCGGTGTATCCGCGACTCATAGCACCCGTATTGATTTCAAACACGGCGCCGTCTGCGATAAGCTCGTCAACCGCCGACCTGTATGCTCTGACGTACCTTTCGTCAGACGTGTCAATGAGAGTGCCGTCCTTGTTGAATTTCGTAATAAGGTCGAGGTGACCGACTATTTGCGCGCCCGTTTTTTTGACAATGCCGCCGACGAGGGTGAAATAGTGCTCGGACAGAGCGAGCATATCACCGCCAAAATAATCCCTCGCCACATCGACAAGCACCTCGCGCGAGAGGTCTACCGACGGATAGTCGTTACCGAATTTAAAGTAGTGCACCGAACCTATTGCATAGTCGTACATATCCGCGCTTTCGTCAGAGTAGTAGTCAAGCTCGACGCCGTAAAGCACCTGAATTTTATCAGAAAGCTCTGCCTTCAGCGCGTCAAGCTCGGACTTCATTTTCGGAATATCACTGCGCTTGATACAGTAGTCATCAAAGCTGACGTACGAGTGCGCGAGCACACCGACCGTGGTAAGTCCCTTGGCAATAGCACTCTTTATCATCTGCTCCGGCGTGTCCTTGCCGTCGCAGTAGCAGGTGTGCATATGCAGGTCGGTTGTGAGGGGATTAAGAGAGAGAAGCATCTGCTTCGTCATTTGGTCATCTTCTCCTGCTTTACCTTTTTATCTATTACGTGGCGCGAGGCAAGCTCTCTGTGGATATCCTCAAGCGAAATGCCCATCTGTATCATAAGCACGAGCAGGTGATAGGTAAGGTCTGCGATTTCGTAAATAGTTTCCTTTTTATCGTCTGCCTTTGCCGCGATAATAACCTCGGTGGATTCCTCACCGACCTTTTTGAGAATTTTATCAAGTCCCTTCTCAAAAAGATACGTGGTGTATGAGCCCTCGGTTTTTTCGTTCTTTCTGCCCTCGATAAGCTTTACGAGAGATGCAAGAGAGAAGTCTTTGAGGTCGGGGTTTTCGTACACCGTGCCAAAGAAGCAGCTCTCGCTTCCCGTGTGGCAGGCAGGGCCGACCGGCTCAACCGAAACGACGAGCGCGTCGTTGTCACAGTCTGCGGTTATCGAAACGATGTTCTGATAGTTTCCGCTGGTTTCGCCCTTGTGCCAGAGCTCGCCGCGCGAGCGGCTGAAGAATACGGTCTGCTTCTTCTCAATAGAGAGCGCAAGGCTTTCCTTCGACATATAAGCAACCGTCAGCACTTGCTTTGAAATCGAATCAACGACAACTGTGGGAATTAATCCCTTGTCGTCAAATTTAAGCTCGTCAATATTTATCATAATACATACCTTTCTGTTATGCTTTGTTTACAATTCTCATAGGAATACCGTTTTCATTCAGCATTCTTTTAAGCTCGTTTATCCTGACCTCACCGAAGTGGAATATTGATGCGGCAAGTCCTGCATCAACGAGCGGAAGCGTGCGGAACAGTTCAAGAAAGTCCTGCATACACCCGGCGCCGCCCGATGCTATGACGGGAACGGATACGATGTCACAAACCGCGCGAAGCATCTCAATATCAAAGCCGCCTCTCACACCGTCCGTGTCGATAGAGTTAAGCACTATCTCACCGGCACCCGCGTCAACGCCGCGCTTTATCCATTCAAGTGCATCGAGTCCCGTGTCCTCTCTGCCGCCCTTTGCGAAAACGCGAAACTGACCGTGGACGCGCTTTACGTCGCAGGAAAGCACCACGCATTGGTCGCCGTAACGCTTTGCCGCCTCGCCTATGAGCGAGGGATTTCGGATAGCGCCCGAGTTTACGCTGACCTTGTCAGCGCCGCATTTCAGCACGCGGTCGAAATCGTCAAGGGTGTTTATGCCACCGCCAACGGTCAGAGGAATGAATACGTTTTTGGCAACCTCTCTTAATATGTCGGTGAACAGCGCGCGTCCGTCGCTCGAAGCGGTTATGTCGTAAAACACAAGCTCGTCAGCGCCAGCCTCGCTATAATATTTGCCAAGCTCTACGGGGGATGAAACGTCGGAAAGCCCCATAAAGTTCACGCCCTTTACAACCCTGCCGTCCTTGACGTCAAGGCAGGGAATAATTCTTTTTGTTATCATCTTGCCACCTCAAGCGCCTCGGGAAGCGAAATTGCGCCGACGTAGTACGCCTTGCCGATGATAGCACCGCTAACGCCTATCTCGCGAAGTGCGCGCACGTCGTCGATAGAGGATACACCGCCCGATGCGATAATATCAAGCGTCAGGCTCTGACAAACCCTTTTGTAAAGCTCGCGGTTAGTGCCCATCATAGCGCCGTCCTTTGAAATGTCGGTGAGTATTACGGTTTTTACACCGAGTGACTGCATTTCCTTCATAAAGGCGAAGCCCTCAAGCTCAGAGCTCTGTGTCCAGCCCTTTATTGCGACGTAGCCGTCCTTTAAGTCAACGCCAACGGCAACTTTATCACCGAAGAGTGCAAGCGCCTCGGTAAGAAAGGCTCTGTCCGTCACCGCCGCCGTGCCGAGAATAACTCTGCCCACGCCTGCGTCGATATACCGTCTTATGACATCAACCGAGCGGATGCCGCCGCCGACCTCGCAAAACAGACCGCTTTCCTTGATAAGACTTTTTATCACATCGAGGTTTGGCGTTGTGCCGTCACGCGCGCCTTCAAGGTCCACGAGGTGCATACACTTGCATCCTGCGTCGCGGAATGCCGTCGCAACCGCCACGGGATTTTCGTTATAGACGGTGAGCTTATCGTAGTCGCCCTTGTAAAGGCGCACCGCCTTGCCAGAGTATAAATCTATTGCGGGAAAAATCTTCATTGTTCCTTGTCCTGCCCTTCGTCAAAGCTCGGCAAACGCGCGAAGAATGTTGAGTCCGACGTCCCCGCTCTTTTCGGGGTGGAACTGACATCCGAATACGTTTCTGTTTTCAACCGATGCTGTAAGCGGTGCGCCGTATTCTGCCACGGCACTTACACTCTCGTCACAGCCCGTAGCATAGTAAGAGTGAACGAAATAGACGAAATCGCCATCATTAATATATTTGAATATAGGCGAGAGTGCGCCACGGAACGTGAGCGCGTTCCAGCCTATGTGGGGAATTTTAAGCCCCTCGCCTATTGCCTCGCTGATGGGGCGCACCTCACCTGCAATAAGAGAGAGTCCCTCATACTCGCCGTACTCGTAGCTCTTGTCAAACAGAAGCTGCATACCAAGACAAATGCCGAGAAGGGGCTTGCCCGATGCGGCAATTTCCTTTACCACCGTGTCAAGTCCACTTGCCGAAAGCTTTGCCTTCGCATCGCGGAATGCGCCAACGCCCGGAAGCACGACCTTGTCTGCCGCGCGTATCTTTTCAGCATCGCCCGTTACAGTCGCCTCGACACCTATCTTGGCAAACGAGCTTACGAGCGAAAAGAGGTTTCCCACGCCGTAATCAATTATTGCAACCATTAAAGTGCTCCCTTTGTGGAAGGCACGGTGTCCTTGAATTTTTCGTCAATAGAGCACGCCTCGCGAAGGCTTCTTGCTACCGACTTGAACACGCACTCGATTATGTGGTGCGCGTTGAAGCCTGCAAGCTGGCGGATGTGAAGCGTTACCCCTGCGTTTGCAGAGAATGCCTGCCAGAACTCGTAAACGAGCTCGGTGTCAAAGTCGCCTACCTTGGGGCTCTTTATGTCAAGCTCGCACACGAAGTATGCGCGTCCTGAAACGTCAAGTGCGGTGAGAACGAGCGACTCGTCCATAGGAAGGACGGTGCTTGCATATCTTCTGATGCCGCGCTTGTCGCCCATAGCCTCGGCAAACGCCTTGCCAAGAGTAATTCCTATATCCTCGGTCGTGTGGTGAAAGTCCACGCACACGTCACCCTGACACGCAAGCTGAATGTCAAATCCTGCGTGCTTTGCGAGAAGCGTCAGCATGTGGTCAAGAAAGCCACAGCCACTCTCGCCCGAGAAGCGACCCTCGCCGTCTATGTTAAGAGAGAGGGATATATTAGTTTCGTTAGTTGTTCTTTTAAGCTCTGCACATCTCATAATACTTCACTCCAAAATTCCTTGATTTTGTCAACAAGAATTTGCATCTGTTCCTGATTTCCTACTGTAATTCGGTTATAGTCCTTTATTCTGTCCTGCGTAAAATGTCTTATAAGAACGCCGTTTTTCTTAAGCGTAAGATACATTTGCTCTGCGTCAATTTTATCGTGCGATACGAAAAGGAAGTTGGCGAGCGAGTCGGTTGACCTGAAGCCAAGCTCGGTGAGCCTCGCTCTCGTCCACTCTCTTACTCTTATAATTTCAAGACAGTTTTTCTTAAAGTATGCGTCATCCTTAACCGAGCCGACGCCTGCCGCCATAGTCATGCGGTTGATGTTGTAGGGGTTGGTTGAATACCTTATT
Organism: Eubacteriales bacterium; assembly: GCA_045611965.1. Lineage (GTDB taxonomy): Bacteria > Bacillota > Clostridia > Oscillospirales > CAG-272 > UBA1740. Next base: position 56,645 of record JAZKYE010000040.1, on the reverse strand, counting down.
CTGTTAAGGTCCTCAATGAGAGAGGGGCAACCTATCGCAAAGCCGAGTCTCGCGCCTGCCATGGACCTTGATTTTGAAAACGTACCTATAACGAGCAGGTTGTCGTATTTTTGAGTAAGGCTGACGGCACTCTCTGCGCCGAAGTCCACGTATGCCTCGTCGATTACGACAACGCGGGTGGGGTCGGATTTGACGAGTCTATCAATTTCTGAAAGGGGCAGGAAAAGTCCCGTCGGGGCATTGGGGTTTGCGATAAACACCGTGCCGCACTTCCCTATATAATCGTCAACCGAAAGGGTGAAGTCATCCTTTAAGGGTATCTTGGTGTAGGGGATGTGGCCAAGCTCTGCAAACACCTTGTAAAAGCCGTAGGTTATGTCGGCAAAAAGGGCAGGACGGCTGTCGTCGCAAAACGCCATAAAGGCGAAGTTTAGCGCGTCGTCCGAGCCGTTTGTTACCGTCACCGAGTCCATACCGACGCCGTAGTAATCACCGATAGCACCCCGTATTGAGGTAAGCTCGGGGTCGGGGTAGAGCATAAGCCGCTTCGCTTCCTCACACGCGTACTCTATTGCAAGCGGTGATGGCGGAAAGGGCGACTCGTTGGTGTTAAGCTTTACGTACTGTGCATCCTTCGGCTGCTCACCCGGGGTGTAGGGAAGCAGGGATGCGTATTTTTCTACCATAAATTTACTCATCGTCGTCCTCAAATCTTATAACCGCGCTCTTTGCGTGTGCGGTAAGTCCCTCTGCGGTGGCGAAATACTCAACCTTTTCGGCAACGCTGTGCAGAGCATCTCTTTCATAATAGATATACTGGGTTTTCTTGACGAAGTCATCCACCGAAAGCGGACTTGAAAATCTTGCCGTACCGCTTGTGGGAAGGGTGTGGTTCGTTCCTGCGAAATAGTCGCCGAGTGCCTCGGGACAGCTCTTGCCGAGGAATACCGAGCCTGCGTGCTTTATCATAGGAAGATATTTGAACGGCTCGTCGACGCAGATTTCAAGATGCTCGGGGGCAATGAGGTTTGCAACCTCTACCGCGCTCTCAACCGAGTCGGTTATGATGATTTTTCCGTACGCGTCAATGGATGCTCTCGCAATATCCGCGCGAAGAAGCATCGGTATCTGTCTTTCAAGCTCGTCCCTTACCGCAAGAGCAAGCTCTTCTGAATCGGTAGCAAGCACCGCGCTCGCCATTCTGTCGTGCTCTGCCTGCGAGAGAAGATCTGCCGCAATGTCCTTTGCACGGTTAGTGCCGTCGGCAATAATCATAATTTCGCTAGGACCCGCTATCATATCTATGGAAACAGCACCGAACACCTGACGCTTTGCCTCTGCGACGAATGCGTTGCCGGGGCCTACTATCTTGTCAACCTTCGGCACGCTTTCGGTTCCGTATGCGAGTGCGGCAACAGCGCCTGCACCGCCTATCTTGTAAATCTCGTCAACGCCTGCAACGTGCGCGGCAAGAAGGATGGCGGGGTTCACCTTACCGTCTGAAAGCGGGGGCGTTACCATAACCACGCGCTCACAGCCTGCAACCCTTGCAGGAATTGCATCCATAAGCACAGTAGAGGGATAAGCCGCCGTTCCGCCAGGTACGTAAAGACCTGCGCGCTCAACGGGGATGACCTTCTGACCGACGATAATGCCGCCCTCTTTTTTTATTTCAAAGCCGCTTTGCTTCTGCTTCTCGTGAAAGACGCGGATGTTCTCTGCCGCCTCTTTGAGAATTGAAAGAAGCTTCTCGTCACAAGACGCAACCGCCTCGTTTATTTCATCCTCGGTGACACGAAGCGAGGTGAGGTCTGCCTTGTCGAACTTCTTTGCGTAGTAATAAAGCGCCGCGTCACCCTCGGCTCTTACCTTATTTATTATTTCGGCTACAATGCCGCTGACGTCGGGCTTTTGCTCGTTTACCGAAAATATTTCCTCTCGTGTGTTCAGGGCGTTTTTTATAATTCTTATCATTGCTTGCTTCCTCAATATCTATAATATATATCAGCCGAGAGCGGCGGACAGTGCGTCCTTGATTTTGTCGATGTGCTCGCTCTTGAATTTAAAGCTTGCCTTGTTTGCAATAAGCCTTGCTGAAATCGGCTGGAACTTTTCAACCACCACGAGGTTGTTCTCGCGAAGGGTAGCACCCGTTTCAACTATGTCAACGATAACGTCGGACAGCCCGAGAATGGGGGCGAGCTCTATTGAGCCGTTGAGGTGTATAATATCAATGTCGCGGCCCGTGCCGGCATAGTAGCTCTTTGCGATGTTCTCAAACTTCGTTGCTACGCGAAGCACTCTTTCGCGGCTGTCGGTGAAGTCCGACTTTGCGGCAACCGCCATATCGCACTTGCCCATTTTTAGGTCAAGAAGCTCATAGACGTCGGGGGAATATTCAAGAAGGATATCCTTTCCGCACACACCGATGTCTGCCGCGCCGCGCTCAACGTAAATGGCAACGTCAGACGGCTTTACCCAGAAGTATCTGACACCGAGCGTTTCGTTCTCAAACACAAGTCGTCTGCCGGGCTCTTTTATCGACGGGCATTCATAGCCCGCCTTCTCAAACATTGCATAAACCTTTTCACCAAGCCTGCCTTTTGGCAATGCTATGTTAATATACGTTTGCATTATAATCACCTTTCAAGATTTATTCGGGAAGTCTGTCAAGCTCGTCGAGATAAAAAGCGAAGCCGACGCCACGCATATTTTTTCTCATACGCGAGAGCAGATTGTCGTACTGACCGCCCGAGAGCACACACCTCGGAATACCGTTTATATATCCCTTGAAAGCAATACCGTTGTAATACTTCATATTGCCAAGAGATGAGAAATCCACGAAAAGATGCTCGCCGACACCGCCGCGTTCAAGCTCGTCAAGAAGGTCGGTAAAGCGCAGGACCGCGCATTTAAGAGCCTCGGTTTCAGCGAGTGACGAGAGCGCGTCCTTTACTGCACCCGGCGTGCCGTATATATCCGTAAGCATAAGAAGAATGTGAGCATCCTCATCGCTCACGCCCTCTGCCCTTGCCACTTCAATAATACCGCTCTTTGATTTCGCGCCGATGCACTCAAGCATCCTCTTTCTTGAAAGCTGCGAGAGCGCGAGAGTATCAAGTGCCGCCGAGGTGATGTCAAGGCTTGATATTTCAAGAGCGTAGGACTCTGAAAACTCACCAAGGCTTTTTGCGGCAAGCGTGATTACCTCTGCAACCTCACCGTCGGTCACCGCGCCAAGACACTCAATTCCCACCTGCGTGATTTCCTTGAAAGAGCCCTGCTGATTTTGAGGGCGGTAAACGCTCTCGTTATAGCAAAGCTTCGTGACACCCACGCCCGTGTCGGGACAGCTCTTGATTATTGAAAGGGTTACGTCAGGCTTCAGGGCGAGAAGTCTGCCTGCGCCGTCGGTGAAGGTTATTACGCTCTCGGACGGAAGAAAGTCCTTGTTGCGTACGTAGAGGTCGTATTCCTCAAACTTGCTCATCTTATAGCGCGAGTAGCCGAAGCCACGGTAAAGGTGGCGAAGCCTGAAAACGGCAAGCTCGCTGTTAGTCATCGTGTCAAGTATCTTATCGTTTTTCATTCCTCATCACCCTCTCTTGAAAGAACGGTTTCGTAGCCGCCGTCGCCGTAGAGCAGACATTTATTAACGCGGCTTATGGTCGCGGTGGATGCGCCCGTTTTATCGGAAATCTCGCGGTAGCTCTCGCCTGCCTTAAGCATCCTTGCAACGTCCAGCCTCTGCGATATTGAATTAAGCTCGCTTATAGTGCAGATGTCCTCGAAGAAGCGTCTGCATTCGTCGACGGTTTCAAGCTTAAGCACCGCGGAAAAAAGGGAATCGTAATTCTCAATAGAAAAACCGTTCATAGCCTATATCCTTTAGTTTTTTTTCGGCATGTGCCGATATGCTATACATTTTAGCACACTAAATCGGTAAAGTCAATAGCAAAATAAAAAAATATATAAAAGTACTTATCTACACCTCTATATATCGTATTTGTCAAAAAAACAGCCGTTATTTTGTGAGATATGATAGCGCGCAAATTATTGACAAGCAGAGTGTTTGTATGGTAAAATATCTTTACATTATATTTTTTGGGGGTTAGCTATGTTTTCTAAAAACGATGCGAGGCTTTCTGTAAACCTCGGCTTTCTTAAGGCAATCACTGTTATCATCTGTATCCTTCTTGCGTTGGGAAGCATCGGCGCTGGCGTGCTTCTTATGCTTGAGCCCGGCGAGGATATGCTTATTATCGGCATTTCCGTTGCGGCTGGCGGGGCGGTCGTTTCATTTCTCACAATGTTTATCATTCTTGCAATACTCAACGTCAAGGCGTCTATTGCCTGCGATGTAAAGCTTATCAGGAACAAGCTTTACGGCAACCACAACGGCGCGCTCGTTAAGTTTATCGGATACGAGGCAAACGACGAGGTCGTTTCTGCGGCTGATGCGATAGTCGGGGCAATTTCCGCGCTCACCGAGAGCGTTGGCACACCCGCAGCACCGATAACAGCGCCTATCACTGCACCTGCACCTATGACTGTACCTGCGCCTATGGCAGCGCCTGCTCCCAAGCCTGCGACGAGAAAGCCTGCGGTAAAGAAGCCTGCCGGCAAGCCCCGTCCCGCTGTTGACACCTCGGGTGTTGATCCTGCTGAGGTAGCAAGGCTTGACGCGCTTCTTGAAAAGGGCACTATCACCGCTGATATGTATAAGCAGCTTGTTAACAGCAAGAAAAGGAAGTAATTAATAAAAAGAGAAAAGCATTATGGATAGCCCGCGATAAGGCAGGGCTATCCATAATGCTTTTTTTGCTTTGCCTTTACTGCTGTCAAGGCTGTGTCGGTGCCGCGCTGTCATCCTCGTCGGCAGGTGTGAAATCCCGACCAAGACAAGGGTTCTCGTCAAGCCTTTTATAAAATATATAGGAAGCCGAGAAAATTTATCAGCGCTCGGTCACAGTCAAGGACTGCGCCGTATATTTTCATATATCAAGCACTGACACTTTTTATTTTCAGGTTATATCCACCGTGCTTTTAAGAATATCACCGCATTCGCGAAGCTTCTCGCGGCTGCCAACGACGCACACTGCGCCCGTTTTGCAAATAGCGTCAAGCTCGTCTGCGATTTTCAAAAGCGTGTCGGGCTTTACCGAGAGCAGCTCGCGCCTTGAATTACGAAGCGTTTCGACGCTTTCGCCACGAAGATATCTTGTGAAGGCGAAAACACCTGCGTTGATGGGGGTGTAGAGGGGGTCTATGTCGCCTATTGCGCCGATGATATATTCGTCAAGGCTCTCGCCCGAGGTGGCAAGCTGACGAAGGTAGTCCTGCGCGCCGGCGAATTTCTGAATCGAGCGCGCGCACGAGGGGTCGCGGTAGGTGTAGAAGCCCACAACACCGCTCGCTCTGCTAACGAAGCCTGCGCCGTATGCGCCGCCCTGCACGCGTATCTCGTTCCATAAATAGCCGTAGGAAAGCAGAGTTCTTACCGCGCCATAAGCACCGTTTAAGCGCTCACCGCGCTTCAGCGCCATGCCTGCCATAGCGGCAAACGAAACCTGCGCGGGAATTGCTATACCCTCGCAAAGAGGTCCGAGAGGGGGAATGGGCGTTGGGGTAGGCACGCAGTCACCCTCGGGTGAGGGGATAGACGAGAGAAGTCCCTCGATATATGCGTCGTCACGCGCGCCAACGTAGGATATGAGCATTCTTGCTCTTGTGAATATCCGACTGACAAGCCGGCATAGCGTCTGTCCAAGACTTTCTGCGCGTGAGGGAAAGTCCTTGTCGAGTGCGGAAAGATTTTTGAGAAATTCAAGACCGTCCGTGTACTCGCATGCCGCCCCCTCGCTCGATACGTATGCCGAGGCGCGTCCGAGTGCTACGGTGTGTCCCGATTGAGAGATGGCATCCTTTAGGTCAAGGTGCGCCTGACGGATAATCTTGGATATGGCGCGCGTGTCGGTGAAGCGTGAGTGAAGCAGAAGCTCGCGGATAATTCCCGAAACCTTGTCCTTGCTTGTATCAAGCGCGCTTGCTGAAACCTGAAAATAGGTTCTCGGCTCGTGAGGCTTGCCGACTGTTACGACAGAGGTTGAAAATCTGCCGAGGTGGGTTTTTATATAGGTCTGAAGCTCGGCACAGCTTCTCTCGTCGGTATCGACGTTTTCAAGAAGCTCTGACAGTATGCTTAAATAAAACAGCTCGTCAGCGCGAAGGTCGGACGCATCAAAGAGCATATTGAAGTGCGTAATTCCGCGCGAGGGCATATCTGTGTGAAGAACAGTATTTTCGCCTATATTGTAAACAACTGTAGGCAAAATCTCGGGTTCTTTCGGGATGTCGTCGATAGAAAGCTTGGGTATGGTTGCCTTTGCCTCGGGGGTGTCGTCGGTCTTTTGCCACAGCTCAAGGCTCTCGGTTTTTGCGATTATATCCGCTCTTTGTGCGTCATCCATAGCGGCAAGTGCCTCGTCGAGGCTCTTTTCAAGCGCACGCTCTCGACGCTCACCGAGCGTTGAGGATGGGGAAAGGTAAAGCGTTGCCGAGTACACGGGGTTAAGAAGCGTCGCCCTGACGAGTGCCTCGTAGCCGCCTTTCTTTTCGTAGAGGTCACGAAGGTAGCCTACAACTCTGCTGATATTAAGTCCCTCATAGGGGTCACCGCCGTAAAGTGCGCTGTCCATAACACCGATAGAAAGCGCAATTCCGAGAGGGTAGCCGCCGCCCGAAAGCTCACGCATACGGAATTCGCTTCGGTTGATGCTCGCAAGAAGGTGCGTGCGGTCAATTCCGCCGTCAAGAATTTTTCCAAGAGTATCCTTGAAAAGCTGTGGAATTTTTTCTCTATCCTCACGCTTTACGTTCTTGAAGCAGAAGAATACAGAGCTGTCCTTTATTCCGTCGTAGGGCACGATTTGCAAATCCTCGCAGATGCCCGTGTCTAAAATCGCCTTTTTGAGCGGTGCTTCATTCGTGCCTGCAAGCGCTGAAAGGGCAATTGCAAGTGCCGAGTGCTTTTCCTTTTCTAAAAAGTTAAAGGTGGGGAAGGCGAGCGACACGCGCTCTTTTCCCTCTTCGCTCTCGCCCTCGGATATCTCGTACTCTGCATAGTGCACCTGCTCACCGACGAGCGCAGGCGAGGGAACGTCCTCGGTGGGGGCCTGCCTGTCGTACTCGCAAAGGTAGGAATCTATAAGAGATAGCGTCTTGTCAAGGTCAACCGAGCCGTCAAGGAAAACGGTACTGTTTGACGGATGATAGAATTTTGCGTGCGAGCGGCAGAAGTCCTCATAGGTGAGGGTGATTATCTTCTCGGGGTCACCGCCCGAATCGTATGCGTAGGGTGTGCCGCGATAGATAAGCTTGGTTATATATTCCATTTCAAGGTCGTCAACCGACGAGTAAGCGCCCTTCATCTCGTTAAGCACGACGCCCTTGTGAGAGAGCCTGCTCTCGCCCTCGTGAAGCTCGTAGTGCCAGCCCTCTTGCTCGAAAATCTGCGGAAGCTCGAGCGCCAGAGGATGCAGAACGGCGTCCATATAAACGTCAATAAGGTTGAGAAAATCCTTGTCGTTTCGCGAGGAAACGGGGTACATCGTCTTATCGGGGAAGGTAAAAGCGTTAAGGAAGGTTTTGAGAGAGGATTTGAGCAAATCGACAAACGGCTCTTTTACGGGGAACTTGCGTGAGCCGCAGAGAACTGAGTGCTCAATGATGTGGAACACGCCCGTGTCGTCCTCGGGTACGGTTTTGAAGGTTATGGAAAAGGTTTTGTTTGCGTCAGGCCTGTCGCAGATGATAAGAGCCGCGCCGCTCTTTATATGCTCGCCGACGTAGAGCGTCCCGCCGTGCTCGGCAAGCTCTCTTGCGTCGGTTATTCTGAAGCCGTTGAGTATCTGACCGATTTTCATTTTTCTTGTCCTTTCAGATGTAGAGTGCGCTTGATGCTCACGCGTCAAAAGCGCCGAGCCTCGTGCAGAACTCACGCACGAGTGAGATGTATCTTTCGGTGTCGTGAAGATAGCTTATGCCGTGCTCTGCGTCGGCAAAGGTGTTGAGCGAGCATAGCGGGTCGTCCGATAGCCTTGCGTAGATTTTTCTGCTCATATCGCAGGGCACGAAGCTGTCGCCCTCACCGTGTATTATCATTATAGGTATTTTGTGTGCCGCGGCCGCCGCCTCGACGTTTGCGCGCTCGGGGTCGGTTTTTCCGAAGATTATTCCGCCAAGACGCACGAGAGGATAGAGGGGTGTCGGGGGAAGCCCCATCTGTCTTATAGTATTTTTGATTATCTCTGCGGCAGACGAGTAGGGGCAGTCTGCAACCGCGCCGAGCACACCGTCACCGAGGTCAAGAGCGGATGCGAGGATTACCGTTGCCGCGCCCATTGACATTCCGTAGAGCATTATTTTCGTTTTTTCGCCAAAGCGACCTCTTACATACTCTATCCATTTAAGCAGGTCGTAGCGCTCATAATCACCGAAGGCTATGGTATGTCCGTCACTGGACTCGTGGGCGCGTTGCTCTATCAGAAGAACGTTAAAGCCCATTTCCATCGTCATAACCGCGCCGCCCGAGAAATCGCGTGAGGGCGTGCTCTTGTAGCCATGGCACTGTATTGCAACGGGTCTTGTGTCGCCCCGATGATAGTATTTTCCGTGCAGGCGAAGTCCGTCGTGCGAGGTTATGTACACATCCTCATAGGGAATTTTGAGAAACTCGTCAATGAGGGTGAGAGATACGTCGCGAAACTGCGAGTAGCCGTCCTTTTCAAGCCCCTCGTCGGGACTTGTGTACTTTTTGCCCTTCGGTCTGTAGAAGGTCATTCGGTAGGTGATGTATGAGGCTGTGAGAATAATAAGCGATAAGGCTGAAAGACAAATGAGGATAATTAGGGTTGGATTCATTTTTTCACCTTCCTGCTTTCGTTAGTCGTGCTTTGCGGCAAAATGCGCTTGTGTTTTTCGGTTGGCTCGCTTGCGCTGTCGGGATAGGTCCTGCGCCTGCCTTGATACCCTTCATAAGAATTGAGATAGGCTATTGCGTGGCTTTTTAGCGCCGCCTTTCGTTATGCGCTTGCTTTGTTTATAGCGCCGCCTTTCGTTATGCGCTTGCTTTGTTTATTTTGAGAATTGCGAGAAGAATTATAATAATCTGTACGGGTATTCCGATAATAAAGAGCATCCATATGTTATAGGCTATAAGCTGAAGATAAAGAGACAGTATAAGCGTCCAGTTTGCCAGCGACGAGAGGATGTACTTGAACAGCACGTTTTTGAAAAAATAGCTGTTACATATCTGGGCAACAAAGCAGGTCAGGGGAATTGCCCAGATAAAGATAGTCCACATATTCTTATTGAGAATAATATTCATATATGAAAAGGATATTATTGCCGCTATCCATACAGAGAGTATCGCTATGAGCATAATTATTATTTTGTTCGGCGTGTCCTTTTTTATTATATTGGGATTATTCTTTTTTGGCTGCTCTTTTTGCAAAAGGTATTCAAATTTAACACCGTAGATTTCGCATATACGGCAAAGAGTTTCAATATCGGGCAGAGTTTCTGCGTGTTCCCATCTCGATACCGCCTTGTCCGAGTAGTTAAGCCTCGATGCAAGCTCTTGCTGGGTGAATTTTCTCTCTTTCCTTAACGAAACGAGATTTCCCGCGATAATTTCCTTTATGTTTTCCATTACCGTACAACCTTTCCGTGGGGGTAAGTGAATGCTTTTGGTTTTTTTAAGCTTTTTGCTTACTTTAATACAATTTTAACACACGCGCGTGTAAAAGTCAACACGATGCGAGAATTCTCACCTTTGTAGAGTCGACAAAGACACCAAAGTTCAGCGCCTGCGAGAATTCTATTATTAGTGGAATTGGGTTGAGAGGGCATAATCTTGCATTTTTCGTCCCGATGTGCTACAATGCTATTATGAAAAAATCAAAAAAGCTTGCAGAGGGTGAAAAATATCCCGAAAGAACAATAGAATATTCCTCGCTGTCGCAGGATTTTGACGGCGGTGATATGCGTGAGAGAAAAATTGACGCGTCATACAAATACGGGCGGCGCGGCCTTTTGTGGCGGCTTGCCTCAGCATTTTTGTATCGGTGTATTGCCGCGCCGTGCGCCTATCTTTATACCAAAATAAAATTTGGCGAGAGGTATATCGGTAAGGAAAAGCTGAAGGCGGCGCGCGGTATGGGCTGCTTTATCTACGGCAATCATACACAACCGATAGCGGATGCCTTCACGCCTAATATGATAGGCTATCCGAGGCGCACGCACGTGGTCATCAGCTCGAAGAATTTTTCTCTGCCCGTCCTTGGCCCGGCGCTTCCGATGCTCGGCGGCGTGCCGACACCCACCGACATTTCAGCACTTCGTAATTTTACTTCCGCTATTGATAGCCTCGTGCGGCAGAAGAAAATTATTGCGATTTACCCCGAGGCGCATCTTTGGCCGTACTGCGGCTTCATCCGTCCGTTTTCTGACGCGTCCTTTGCTTATCCTGTAAGATGCGGTGCGCCATCGTTCAGCTTCACGCGCGTTTACAAAAGAAAAAAGCGAGGCGGTGTGAGATGCGAGGTGTATATTGACGGACCGTTTTATCCCGATGCGTCGCTTTCACCGAGGGCGGCGCGGGCAAGGCTTGCCGATGAGATATTCACCGTTATGACCGAGCGCGCCGCGCTTGGCGACGTTAAGGTTATACATTACAAGCCCGCTTTGCCGCCGTGCGAGGGGCAGAGTAGTGGGGTGTCCGACGGCAGTACCTCGACCCTTTAATGCTTGAGAAAGGAAATCCGCGATATGCGGCGCTTGCGAAATGGAAAGAATAAAGCTTCTTATGTGTGGAAATGCCGCCGTTTATTCGGGACTTTTACTTTGCGCGCTTTCGTGCGCCAAGCACACCGCACGGCCGATAGACCTTTATATAGGCACGATGGACCTCACCTGCCTTGATGAGAGATACACACCCGTAACCGATGCTATGGCGAGGACGGTTGAGGCTGTGCTTCGTGAGGCAAATCCCTACTCGCGCGCGGTGCTTGTTGATTTTCGCGACGATTTCGTGCGCGAGCTTATAGACAGCAAGAATATGGGTAGCGCATACACCCCATACGCAATGATAAGACTTTTTGCAGACCGCGTCGACGGTGTCGGGGAAAAGCTTTTATACTTTGATACCGACGTTATGCCAATGTGCGATATAGGTAAGCTTTACGACCTTGACGTAACCGACTACCATATGGCAGGCGTGCGCGACTATTTCGGCAAATTTTTCTTTGGAAACCGTTATCTTAACTCGGGTGTCCTGCTCTTCAATATGAAAAGAATGGCAGAGGATGACGTGTTTTTAAAATGTATCGCGCTATGCCGTGACAAAAAGATGCTTCTTTTCGACCAGCACGCGCTGAATAAGTTTGCTAAGAAAAAGCTTATACTGAAGCGCGCCTTCAACGAGCAGAAGGTGACGAGAGAGGATACGCTTATCCGTCACTTTGCTATGACTATCAAGTGGCTTCCGTACTTCCGTACGCAGACGGTCAAGCCGTGGCAACCCGATAGGATGCACAGCATTCTTAACGACCACGCCTTTGACGGTGTAATTGAAAAATGGCAGAATATAATAGAAAAAGAAAACAAATGCTTACAATAAGACTGAAATATGAAAATTATAAGATTTTATCAAGAAAGGGGTGCACGGTATGATTGACAGAAAGAACGGACTTGTTTCGGGCGAGGATATTAACGGCTTTGTCAATGTGTTCTTTGCATCTGACGATAAGTATCTGCCCTACCTTGAGGTGGCTCTCGTATCCTTGTGTCAGAGGTGCGACAGAGATAAAAGGTATCTTATACACGTGCTTTCATCAGGTCTGTCGCGCACGGGACTTCGCGAGGTAAAGCGCACTCTTGCCGACAACGTGAGGGTGGTGGTTGACGACGTATGCGAGTACGTTGAGCCCATAAAAGAGGCACTTGGCGTAAGACTTCGCGATTACTACTCGGACTCTATTTATTTCAGGCTCTTTATCGCCTCGCTTTATCCTACACTCTCTCGCGCCGTTTATCTCGACTCGGATATCGTCCTGCTTGACGACGTGGCGGCGCTTCACGATACGAGCCTTGACGGATGTATTCTCGGTGCGGTGTGTGACGAGAGCGTTATCTCAACGCCCGTGTTCTGCGACTATGTAAAGGGATACGTCGGTATGGCAGACGAGCGCGAGTATTTCAACTCGGGCGTGCTGGTTATGGACCTTGACGCATTCAGACAAAGTAGAATACTCGATAAGTTTCTTCATCTGCTTGAAAAGCACAACTTCCCGACAGTAGCGCCTGATCAGGATTATCTCAACCTGCTCTGCTACGGCAAGGTAAAATATCTTCCCTTGGGCTGGAACAAGCACGCAATAGAGGGACGCGATATTGACGAGCGCGAGCTTCATCTCGTGCATTACAATATGTTTAATAAGCCTTGGCACTATACGGGTGTGCCCTACGAGGATATATTCTGGCGCTATGCCGAGGCTACCCCTGCGTATGACGAGCTTTCTTTGGCAAGGGCAGGCTATACCGATAACGACAGACAGGCTGACGCAGAGGCAGGGGCAAGGCTTCTTTCATCTGCTCAGGAAATTTTAAAGACGGCAGAGCCGCTTTATAAGACGGCGCGTGCCTCACTGTGCGAGGGCGGCTTTTAAGCTCGCCTCGGGGAAACTGCTATGACACACAGAGAAGAGCGACTGCTCGTAATTCAGAATATAAAAAATGCCCTTGACGAGGGCGACAGCTTTGCAAAGGTTGAGCTCGGTGACCCGACGGTCACGGATGACGACAGAAGAAAAATAATTCTGCCCTTTGACCTGCTTCGCAAAAATCCGATAAATAAAATCAAGGCGCACTTCGCAAGACGACTTGCGGAAAAGCTTACGCAGAGTGTAAATGCTCACACCGAAATCGTAGGGCTTGAAAACGCCCTTGGCGTAACCGGCGGTGCTTTCATTACGGCAAACCACTACAACCCTACCGACTCGACACCGGTGAGAATGGTGGCAAGAGCATGCGGCAAGCGCAAAAAGCACGCGATAGTCATTCAGGAAACCAACGCGCTTATGACGGGTGCGTTTGGCTTTTTGATGAAGAACGCGTGGACGCTTCCCGTTTCTGCAAGCCCCTCGTATATGGCAAGACGGCTTGCCCCCGCGATAGACGAGCTGATAAGAAGAGAGTTCCTTATTCTCGTTTATCCCGAGCAGGAAATGTGGTTTAACTACAAGAAGCCGAGAGCCCTTCGAGATGGCGTGTATCACTGGGCGGCAAAGCTTGGTGTGCCCGTTATCCCGACGTTCTGTGAGATGGTGAACCTTGGCGGAGAGCTCGACGAGTGCGGATTTCTTCCCGTCAAGCACGTACTGCACGTTATGCCGCCGATATATCCCGACCCTTCACTTTCGATACGCGAAAACCGCGAGATGATGCGTGAGGCTGATGCCAGGCTTAAACGCGAAAAGTACGAGGAAGTGTATAAAATTCCACTTGATAACGACTTTATCCCTGAGCGAGATATTGCAGGATATGTGCCGTAAATGTAAACAATTAATAGCAAAACCCAACCTTAACGAGCCGATGATTGATAACAGCCGTTTGTTAAGATTGGGTTTTCTTTATATTATTCTACGGATTGTCTTTTTGATTTTTCCAAGGATTCGCGATGTCAGCGGACGTGCCTTGAGCTCTGCTGCTGCGACATTGACGTAGCAGCTCGCGTCAAGCTCTGAAAGAAGCGCAGCGTGTGGCATATTGCCGTCACCTCGTTCGGCAAAGTATTTTCCTGCTGCGATATATTCCGGCACCGCAAAGGATTTTTTTAATATCTCTCGTGTGGCGTCCTCGCCGAGGTTTATGATAGAATCCTTTACGAGAATCATAAGCCATACGGCAGTTTCCTCGTGAATCAGACGCTCAATTTCGTTTTTTTCAGGATGGGCGCATTCGGCAAGGGCGCTGAGCTGATGCTTTTTTATTTGCGCTATTTCAAAAATTCTGTCTTTGAAAAATTTCCCCGTGCCCCCCGAACCGATGCGATAAGTGTAGAGCGCGTCCTTTATGAAAACTGCGCTTTGGCAAGCTTTCAGTGCGTGTAGGTTCAGAATGATATCATCACCGCAGAAGATATCCTCTGCCGCTTCTGAAGAAAAAACATTGCAGAAAAGTTCGCGGTGATAAAGCTTGTTCCAGAGGCTTACGGAAAGGCGCGATCCGTTCCAGTGGCTGCAAATTAATTTGGGATAATCTTTCGTCTTAAATTCTGATTCATCTGCTACCGCGTTTTGTTTGATGAATTTGATTTTTCTTTTGAGAAAACGGTATTTTGCAACATAGTTGAACGCAACGAGAGAGGGCTTGTGCTTTTCCACGCACTCTCTTAATTTTGAGAATACGCAACGGCCTTCATAAGAATCGTCCGCATCGCAGAAGAGGATATATCTTCCTATCGAACGCTCGTAGCCGAACAAGCGTGCGCGCAACGCCCCACCGGACGGTTTTGAGTAATATCTCACTCTTTTGTCCGAAAACTGGTATTTGAGGCAGATTTCCTCACTGCCGTCGGTCGATGCGTCGTTGACCAAAATCAGTTCGAAATCTCTCATATCCTGGCGAAGAATGGATAGGATGGATTCATCAAGATATTTTTCAGCGTTGTAGATAGGCATTATTACCGACAGAAACACTTCGGGCTTGGTACCCGCTTTGTCCTTTTTGCTCATTCGATTTCCTCACCGTTTTTTTACATTTTATCACGGTGGCTGTTTGCTTGTCAAGGGTTGCCCTGCGGCGGGGCTTTAATTTTCTTGTACCACTTTCGGTAAAATGTATTGACAAAACGCATATCACTTTGCTATAATTATTATTAAGTTTTATTTTCACACACACAACAAGGGAGAAAGCGGAATGAAGGACTACAATCTTCTTAAAGAAAATGATGCCGAGCTTTACGATGCCGTAATGCAGGAGCTTGGCAGACAGAGAAACAAAATCGAGCTTATCGCGTCGGAAAACTTTGTTTCCGATACCGTTATGCAGGCTAACGGAACGATACTTACCAACAAGTATGCAGAGGGCTATCCTTCCAAGAGATACTACGGTGGATGCGAATACGTTGACGTTGTTGAAACTATCGCAATCGAGCGTGCAAAGAAGCTTTTTGGCGCAGGCTACGCTAACGTTCAGCCTCACTCCGGCGCTCAGGCAAATATGGCGGTTTTCTTCGCGCTTCTCACCCCCGGTGATACCGTTCTTTCGATGAACCTTGCTCACGGCGGTCATTTGAGCCACGGCTCGCCCGTCAATATGTCGGGTAAGTACTGGAACATCGTTCCCTACGGTGTATCCGAGGGCGCTGAGGTTATTGATTACGATGAGGTAACACGCCTCGCCCTTGAATGCAAGCCCAAGCTTATCCTTGCAGGTGCTTCCGCATACCCCAGAGTTATTGATTTCAAGAGGTTTTCCGAGATTGCAAAGGAAGTCGGTGCGTACCTTATGGTAGATATGGCGCATATCGCAGGACTCGTTGCGGCAGGACTTCATCCCTCGCCCGTACCCTACGCTGACGTTACCACCACCACTACTCACAAGACCTTAAGAGGTCCGAGAGGCGGTCTTATCCTCTCTAACGATGAGGAAATTGCAAAGCTTATCAACAAGTCTATCTTCCCCGGCACTCAGGGCGGTCCTCTTATGCACACCATCGCGGCAAAGGCGGTTTGCTTCGGCGAGGCTCTTAAGCCCGAGTTTCGTGAGTATGCGGCTCGCATTATCGAGAACACCAAGGCTCTTGCCGACGGACTTATCGCAGAGGGCTTCCGTCTTGTTTCGGGCGGTACGGACAACCACCTCGTGCTCGTTGACCTTACGGGAATGAAGGTTTGCACGGGTAAAGAGGCAGAGCATCTTCTTGACGAGGTAGGCATTACCTCTAACAAGAACGCAATACCCTACGATACCCAGAAGCCCTTCGTTACGAGCGGTATCCGTCTTGGAACTGCCGCAGTTACCACCCGTGGTTTCTGCCCCGAGGATCTTGCTGAGGTTGCCAAGCTTATCGGTATGACGCTTAAGGACTTCGACGCAAATGCCGACGAGGTAAGAGCGAGAGTTGCAAAGCTTCTCTCGAAATATCCCCTTTATTAATTCAGAGAAATTTGGTTTGACATGAGTTTAAATAACAACGACAGGGGCGCTTTCTTCAAGCACCCCTTGGCTATTACCCTTATCGCGCTGCTCTGCTGTGCGCTGTGGGGAAGCGCGACGCCCTTTATCAAGACCGGCTACGAGCTTCTTCTGCCCGTGCAGGGGGATGTTCCCTCGATAATTCTTTTTGCGGGCTGTCGCTTTCTGCTTGCAGGAATGCTGACTATCGCGATTTTCAGCATCGCAAGGCGCAGATTTCTTTATCCTAAGGTGCATAACCTCGGCAGAGTTGCCACGGTCAGTGCCTTTCAGACGGTTATACAGTATATCTTCTTCTACATAGGTCTTGCAAACACTTCAGGTGTTAAGGGAACTATTGCATCGGGCTCATCGACCTTTTTTGCGCTTCTTATCTCGGCTCTGATTTTCAGGCAGGAAAAGCTTACTGTAAAGAAGATAATCGCCTGTGTGCTTGGCTTTGCGGGTATTATCGCGGTAAACCTTGACGGTCTTACCTTTGATATGAATTTCTTTGGTGATGCGTTCGTAATATTCTCGGCTATCTCGGCAGGAACCTCGTCGGTGCTTATCAAGCGCTTCTCGAAGCACGAGGACCCCGTTACCATATGCGGCTACCAGTTTATGATGGGTGGCGCGCTTATGATAGTCACAGGACTTATCAGCGGTGGAAAAATGCAGGTCGTTCACTACACGGGAATACTCGTGCTTATCTACCTTGCGTTTCTGTCGGCAATTGCATATTCGCTGTGGGGAATTCTGCTGAAGTATAACCCCGTGTCTAAAATAACGGTCTTTAATTTCTCAACCCCCGTGTTCGGAACGGTGCTTTCGCTTCTTATGCTTCAGGGTGAGAAAAACGTAAATCCTGTAAATCTTATTATAACCCTTCTTCTCGTTTCGCTCGGCATATTCCTGCTTAATTATCAGCCGCCAAAAAAAGCGCCTGATGTCTGCTCTGCCGAGCCACAGAGCGAGGAATAACGAAAGGCTCGCTTTAGCTGCAGAGCATTTCAAAATTCCAAATACACAAAATGAAAGAGGATTGCATATGATATTCAACGGTGTGGATTTTGATACATACTTTAAAAATTATCCGAATGCAGAGGGCTACTTCGGAAGCTACGGCGGTGCTTACGTCAACGACGACCTCAAGCGCGCTATGGCGGAAATAACCGACGCGTACTTCACCATCTGCAAGTCGAGAAAATTCATTGACGAGCTTCGCAGAATAAGAAAGGAATTTCAGGGCAGACCTACGCCCGTCACACACCTTGAGCGTCTGTCGGCAAGGCTCGGTAACGTTCAGCTTTACGCAAAGCGCGAGGACCTCAACCACACGGGCGCTCACAAGCTTAACCACTGTATGGGCGAGGCGCTTCTTGCGAAGTATATGGGAAAGAAGAAGCTTATCGCTGAAACCGGTGCGGGACAGCACGGCGTTGCTATTGCAACGGCGGCGGCTTATTTCGGCCTTGAATGTGACGTTTATATGGGTACTGTTGATATTGCAAAGCAGGCGCCAAACGTTGCGCGAATGAAAATTCTTGGTGCTAACGTTATTGAGGTTAAGCACGGTCTTGCGACGCTTAAGGAAGCGGTTGATGCCGCGTTTGATGCGTATGCCAGAGATTACAAGGATGCAATTTATTGCATCGGCTCGGTAGTAGGACCGCATCCGTTCCCTATGATGGTAAGAGATTTTCAGAGCATCGTCGGAATTGAGGCAAGAGAGCAGTTCGTCGAGATGACGGGCGAGCTTCCTGACGCGGTTGTTGCCTGCGTTGGCGGCGGCTCAAATTCGGCAGGCTTCTTTGCAGGCTTCCTTAACTATCCCGTTGATATTTACGGTGTTGAGCCCTTCGGTACGGGCAGAACGCTCGGTGAGCACGCGGCAAGCCTGGTATATGGCGAGCAGGGCGTGATGCACGGCTTCAAGAGCCTTATGCTCAAGGATGAAAATGGCGATCCCGCCCCCGTTTACTCGGTTGCGAGCGGACTTGACTATCCCTCGTCAGGACCTGAGCACGCATTTTTGCACGACCTCGGCAGAGTTAAGTACGACGGCGTTGACGATGAGGAAACGCTTGACGCATTCTTCACCCTTTCAAGGCTTGAGGGCATCATTCCCGCAATAGAAAGCGCACACGCGGTTGCGTACGGAATGAAGCTCGCAAAGGAAATGAAAGTGGGCTCTGTGCTTATCAACCTCTCGGGCAGAGGTGATAAGGATATGGACTATATTCTTGAAAAGTACGGCATAAGATAATTTGCTTCAAATATTGCTTGTAAAGAGAGTTGCGAGAAAACGCAACTCTCTTTGATTTTTGTTTATTTTTTCGTTTGTGCAAAAGGTAGAAAATAGTGTGCTAAATACACAAAAACATACAGTTAGCCTTGATATATATAATTTAAAAGTGTTATAATATGTGCGTTGCAAAATTAATAACTCTCAAGGAGGAATTATGAAAATCACAAGAAAGATATTGGTGGTGCTTGTTCTTGCGGCGGTTGTAATAAGCTGTGTTGCACTCGGTGCATCTGCGGCAAATCTCGCGGCTGTTAAAACGGGCGAAGGAATGAAGTTCCACGATTATAACAACGTAAACTTCCTGATTCACGATAGCTTCGAGGGTGGCGTTAACGATAAGGGTAGTTCGACCGCTTCCACGGGAAGGGGTAGTGAAATCGATCCCACTGCCGTAACCATTGTTACGCAAAAGGGCGGCGGTGCACCCTACATTTACGATACTAAAAAGGGCGCGACCTCGTCTAACAGCTATGTCAAGCTCAACTACGAGAAAAACAACGGCGCTCTTTATTTAGAGCCTCTGTACAAGACGAAGGCTCAGGCGCTTGCTGATAGTGCCCTCACCCCCGTTAACGGCTACGTTTTGGAATTTGACATTTGCTCTAAATCCACGTCCAGCAATAACACCTTCGAGTTTAACATTCAGGTAATGAATACGCGCTCAACAAACGACGGTTATATCAGCGTGGCAAGATTTAAGGCTAATAAGGGCACGGCAATAGTCGCTGCGCTTACCTCGAGTCAGTCAAACATTTCGAACGGCGGTGCTACGGGCTCTGTTACTGCCGCGGGCGTGGGCAAGTGGATACACGTTACTATCGTGTACGTACCGGGCAGCACTGCGGATGCTACGGGCGTTATACGCGTTTATGCAAACAAGGCTCAAGAGGACAGAGCGGGTGCGGTTTCAAGAACCTGCCTTGGCGAATTTGCCGCAAGCTACAACGGAAACAAGGTATATCCTATGGGTGTTCGTCTTGGTGCCAATGCCCAGAAGTACGGTGACCTCTGCATAGATAACATTCTCTACTATCAGTCGAGCAAGGTGTGTGACCCCAACTACATTGCCAATCTTACTCCTGCTGACGTGTTTATCAATCACGTCGCTGCTATGAGGGATGTGGATATCAGCAGCGTATTGAGATACGAGTCCTACCTTAAGGCGACAGAGCTTCGCGCCACTGTTGGAAGCGGCTCCGGCAACTCTTCACTTCAGACTGCTATTAACAATTACAATTCGTTTGCTTCAAGCGTCGCCGGTCTTAAGGCGGCTGCCATGAACGAAAACCTCAGCAGCTTCAAGACCAAGGTTCAGAATATTGCGAAAAAGAAGCGCGGACTTTCTAACATTGAGACAAGGCTTCAAATGATAAGCGATGCGGATGTATTTCTGGTCGGCGTCGGTGAGCTTATCACCCGTAATGAGCAGTATGACGATACGGTTATCAGCCTTGAAAAGTGGCGTGAATTCACAGACAAGGATAAGGATATAAGAACCTTCGTAAACCGCATGACTCGCTTCCAAAACGCAAGCACGCTGGATGCGCTTCAGCGTCACTACAATGCGGCAACCGAGACCTATTCCGTTGCAAACGACGTTCATTCGCAGAACTATGCCGATTTCGGTAATGCTACTGAAAAGACGGCTATAACAAATGCGGTTAACGCTTATAAAAATGCGGAGACAATTCTTGGCAGCAAGAGACAAGAAAATAACGCACAAAGATTTGTTGAGCTCGTAAACCTCTTCAAGGATAAGACAGAGGCTGACTTGCAGGCTGATACGGGCGTTATCAAAAATCAATGGTATCTTGCTCGCGACATTCTTCTTGAGGGAAACTACAAGGATACGACCGAATTCAACAACGCAAAGAATAACATATACGAGCGTGTAAATACGTTCTTCTTTGCAAAGATGATGCAGGAGCACGTTGACATACTCGGCGCAAAGCTTACTGTATTTGACCGCGTTGATGCAAATTACGTTGACAAGGCGGGCGTTTGCAAGTTTATTGATAACTACCTTGAGAGAAACGCGAAGGATATAGACTTTAACGACTCGAGAATAATTCAGATAAAGAACACTAACACGATGTTAAAGACTTCCCTTGAGAACCTTGAAATCCAATACGCGGCGGTGCTCGTTGAGAACACCAAGATCTTCGTAGGAAAGATGGAGGCTATCGCAAGCAAGACGGCTTACGCCGAGCTTAAGCCTCTGTTTGAGGAAGTCACCGAGTTTTATTACAGCATGAATTTGGTAGGAAACGAGGCGGCAGGAATTGATACGGAAACAGTTCAGAATGCGGCCAACGCATACGAAGCGCTGCGTACGAGACTTATGAACAACGAGGTCTATGGCGCAAAGTTCGTTTTACAGATGTCCGATATGCCTGACGCAAAGTACAAGGACGACCACTACGCGGCATTTATGGAATGCTTCAAGTGCGATCAGTTCCTTGACGCAAGCTATACCCCCGCCGGCAGCGAGAAAAGCGTTGGCGATTATATGGCACAATATAATAACATGAAGGAAGCTTATGAAAATAAGTCTGCGCTTGCCAACACCGAGTCCAAGACTGTCATTGATGCGGTTTGCTCGGTAAGAACCTTCTGCGGTATCGGCGAGCTCATTGCCCACGTGCAGAACCTTCTTAAATAACCAATAGGGAGAATACGTATGAAAAATAAGCTTACAAGAATTATTTCTCTTTTACTTATCATAGCGTCGCTTGTCTCCTGCCTTACCGTATTTTCCTTTGCCGAAGAGACTGAGGATGAAAATCCCAACGCGGGAAGCACTCTCGTCTATTACCGAGGATTTGAAGAGGGCTGGGCGCACGATAACGCCATGTACGTCGACGATATGGAAAATAAATTCTATATCGACTATGAGGAAACGAAGGATTTTGATTACAACTACTTCCTTCGTATGGAAACGGTCAACGGCGCTAACGGCTATATGGAAATGCGTTACCAGGCCTACCAGCCGAGAACGGGTGACGCGGTTGTATCCTTCGATATCAAGACCGACGAGTTCACCGATTTTAAGGCGGACGATGGCGTTGTCTCCATTAGAACGCCCGGCGGATCGCAAGATCGTGTGACTACCTACCTTGCTGCTATCAAGGATGGAAATCTTCGCCTTCCTAACGCAGGCGGCACTTATACCTCGTGCTACAACGTAATAACCTCACTTGATGACGCTATCAAGAACGACTGGGTTCGCGTTATGTATGTGTTCCACATGGGTGACGAGGGCAGCAATCCCGATGCGGATTACAGAATGTGCACCGGCTGCTATAAGAGATATAAAAAGAGCGATTGCGGTGCAGATATCACGTGTGGCGCAACCAACCCTAAGGACGGAAAGGCTTGTACTGCAAAGCTTGATACGAGCAAGATGCACGAGAGCATCTCGGTAAGAGTATACGTAGGACTTGCATCCACGTTTGATCACACCAAGGCAACTGCCGTTTCTTCAAGCAAGAAGCTTACTGACCCTATCAGTAACTTCAACAAGGGCGGTACCTTCTACTACGACACCAGCTTCGCTTACAAGAACGGTAAGGCAAGGGCATTTGATTTTGTCAGATGCGGTCTTCCCTTGCACAATAAGACTCAGGCAGAGATTGACGAAATATACGGCATGAGCTACTGCATTGACAATCTGGCAATATACAACGGCAAGACGGGTATGAATCCCGTTGATATAGACGATATTCTTACTCTCGGTACTGAAGATAAGCCCTACGGTGAAAAGGTTGATTCGACCGCAGCGAAGGTAATTGAGATTCTTTCAGGCTCGGGTCAGAAATCCAACCTTCAGTACGTTGACGAAGCACTTCTTATGAAGGTTGGCGTTGAGTACGGTCTTTACGCAAAGACGAAGAAGCCCGTGCTTTACGATGATGCTACGGGTAAGGCGTACGGCGCACCTATAAAGAGCGGCGGAAAGGTTTACGTGCCCTTCCAGGCGGTGATTGACCATATCGGATATCCAAGCTTCAAGCACGACGATAATCTCTCGTACGATTTCGCAACCGATAAGGGCTCTGCTCTTCTTACCATCGGACGCGATACCGCTACGGTAAACGGTGAGCTCGTTGCCCTGAACGCAGCCCCAATGATGGTTGCTGACGATGAAACGGGCAAAGAATACGTAGTTCTTACCATCGAGGACGTTGAGCTTCTCTTCGAGGGCTACTACGTAACCTACGACGATATGGGACTTATTATCATATCCGAGAAGGACGATCTTCTCAACAGAGATCACGACCTTGCAGTTATGCTTTCGTATATGTGTATGTTCATTTACGACTATAAGACGGGAAATGAATACTACAACCAAACCAAGGCAAAAACCCAAAACTTTACTCACCCTTACCTTCACGCAACGCAGGATCAGTTTGACCTCTATCACGAGGTATATACTAACGCGAAGGACGATCCTGTTCTCAAGGGCTATCTTGACAAGATAGTCGCTTCTGTCCTTGCGCGCAATTCCAACACGAAGGCAAGAGCGAGAAGCGCATCTAATGCGAGCGACGGCTACGATACCTTCTACTACGGCTTTGAGGCTTGGCTTGCTGACGATAAGAACATCGACAGCACGGGCAAGGGCACGTACCTTTCGGGCGTTACCAAGCTCGTAGAAGAGCTTAACCAGGACGGAAGCGTTAAGCGCACTTATTATGAAAACGGCGCAGTTCTCAATCCCCACGACCTTGAGGGCAACGCAAAGGCTATCACAAACTACACCTACGAATCAAGGTATTACAATTCCGCATACGACTATGACGGTGGACGTCTTAACGAGGCGGCTAACTACAACAATTTTATCAAGGACCTTGCATTCTGCTATCAGGTAACAAGAAAAGAGGTATTCGGACGTCTTGCTTACGAGGCAGCAATTGCTATGTCAAAGTGGAAGCACTGGGGTCAGGGACACTTCCTTAACTGCGCGGACGCAACTGCACCCTACGCGATAGCTTACGACTGGATGTACAACGCATGGAAGTCCTGGGGCTACGACCTTACTCCGATTGAGAACGCTATCTGGAAGCTCGGTATTTCCGAGGGAATTCTCGTATCGGGTCTCGGTCCTACGGGTGCACCCGTATGCTCGCTGCCCAGAAAACAGGGAACTGCGGCATTCTATACCACGATGAATAACAACTGGAACGCAGTTTGTACCTCGGGTATGGTAACAGGCGCGCTTGCGATACTCGGTATTGATTACCTTGTTGCGAACGATACAAACCGTCCTAACGTTGACGGCAAGCACGTAAACCTTGACACCACAACGATGGTTAAGAATAGCAAGGCTATTCTTGAAAACAATACCAAGACTCTTGCAAACAACGGTCTTGGAATGTACGCGCCTGACGGCTCGTACATCGAGTCGCCTAACTACTGGCGTTATTCGACGAACTCGCTCTTCCAGATGATCTGGTCGCTTATGTCCGCAACCGGCGACGACAGCGGCTTCCTTAATATGTGGGCGATGGATAAGACCTTCTACTTTGCAGTACAGTCAGAGTTCCCCTCGTTCATAAAGACTGATACTAACGGAAATCAATCTACCGGCTACCAGTTCTGGAACTACCACGATTCCCAGCAGGATAGCATGGATTCCAGCATGTTCTTCTACGCGGCAGAGGTGCTTGGACAGAAGGCACTTGCGGCTATCCGCTTACAGCAGCTTGAGCGTAAGAGCGTCACCATTTACGACGTTCTTGCTTATAAGCCTGAGTATGCAGAGATGAATCCTCAAGAGGCGTTTGGCGAGCTTGAGCTTACCTATGTATTTGAGTCCTGCGAAGGTATCGTATCGAGAGATTACTTCGGTGACGGATGCCTTTACACGGGTATTATGGGTAACATGAACGATGCTTCCCACGCGCAGATAGACTCGGGTAACTTCATCTACGCCAACAAGAACTATACCTGGTTCTGTGACCTCGGCTCGGAAAACTACAACGTATACGGCTATTTCAACAACAACGATTACAGATACGCGTATTACAGAATGACGGCTGAGGGTAACAACGTTATCTGCCTTACCTCTGACGAGGAAACTGCCCCTTGGGGACAGGTGCTTAACGGCGGCGGCGAGCTTGTCGACTATAAGTATAACGAGTACGGTATGAGCGCTATTATAGATAACGCTGCCGCATACGGCGCTCTGGTTACCTCGTGCCTGCGCGGAATGCTCTTCACCAATAGCAGAAAGACCGTTGTCGTTCAGGACGAGATTGTATTCGAAGGAACCTATTCTATCTCATGGCTTGCACAGACGGGTGCTAATATCGAGATTTCCGAGGACGGAAGAACCGCATACCTCATTAAGGAAATTCCCGTTGAGTACGGCAGCAGCGAAAAGGTTGAGCAGGTTATAAGATGCTCAATAGTATCGCCTGACCCGAGATTTACCTTCACGGTTAAGCCTGCAACGCAGAACATACTTAACGCAACCCTCAAGCCCGGCGCTTCCGTAGGAAAGGGCGGCGTTGACGAGAAGGACAGAAGCAATTACAACCGTCTTGTAATCGAGTCCTCCGGACTTAAATTCAACTGCGCTGTCGTTATCGAAGCCGTTCCCAACAAGAACACCACCGCGGCTGAGCAGCCTGTTGAGTACGAGTGGAACATTATGCGTCAGTGGGAAATTGCAGAGTCCTTTAACGCAGTTATTCAGGATGAAAACGCAATTACCAAGGCGAAGCTCTACGACATCAAGGAATTTGGCGATAAGGCTAACGAGTATATGCTCGAGGAAACCGCATTCAGCAACAGACTTCACGAATTCTACCAAGCGATGGCAAGAGCCTCTGCGGCGGTAGTAACCTTTATGGAACAGATGTTCCTCTCTGAGCCTGCGCTTGCACAATCTTACAAAACCTATCTTGTAAACGCCGCTAAATACGAGGTGTTCAAGAAGGAAGTAAACCAGAGCGTTAAGGATATTGCGTCGATAGGCTTGTCCATCGGCGGTTATCAGGGATAATAAACAGGAGGCTGAGTCAAAAGCTTTTAATTAAACTAATGGCTCAGCCTTTTTCTATACAATTTTACAAGCTTTGTAAAAGTAAAAGAAAAAAGCCTCAAAATGAGGCAAAAATAAGTATGACGAAAAGAGGATTGGCAAAATCCCGTTTTTGACAGTTATACAATTCCGCAGAGAATTGGCTTAAGAGACGTTCAGGGCGAACAAATCCAAGCCAATTCTTCCTTTTTTCGCTCGATTGCAAGGCTTTTCAATATTCAAAGCAAAAGCAAGAAGGAAAAATTGTGCTTAAGTGTTTTTCTTTCCTCTCGTTAGAAAACGCCTGAAACCATAGTCCTCTTTGAGTACACCGTAAGGCTTGCGTGCCTTTTAGCAAAGATAGTTTTAGCGTGATGCTCGGTTAAGAGTATCACGCTAAAATGCTAATTATGATGCTGTGGGGGTGGCGCTGGTGAGGTCTATCGTAACGGTTACGGACTCGCCGCCGCGCACAAGGGCGAGAGTGATGCTGTTGCCTGCGCCTGCGCGTGCGGTAAGCATTGTATCAAATACATTAAAGGTGCGCGTTACCTCGTAGGTTGCGGTCTGTCCGCCTACGGTGACGGATATGGATTTTATAATATCGCCGGCCTGCACCTTACCGTCTGCCAAGGAATCCTTTTCAACGGTGGATACGGATACGGTTTCAATCTTATGAACCTTGCCCGTTTTGGTGTCATACACGCTGCTCTTGTCGGAAATAGTGACACCGACACCGAGAATGATTCTGTACGCCGCATCGTTTGCTGAGTTTATCTTGTCGTAGTAGATGATGTTGTCCGCTACGTTTTTAGCTACGTTTGAGGGAATTGCATAGGCTATGTTATCAATATCGCTTGACTGTATCTTTGCGTTTACGATGCCGACAACGCGTCCCTGATCGTCAAACAAGCCGCCGCCCGAGTTACCGCCGTTTACCGCTGCGTCAATACGCACGACGCGCATAGTTACCGTGGACTGCTCGTCAACGCCAAGCATAGTGAGGTTTTCGCTGTCAACGTTAACGGCGCCCACCGTAGCTGAAATGCCCTCGCCGTTGGGGTTTCCTATGGCGATAACCGTTTGAAGCACCGCAAGGTCGTCGGAATTTGCAAACTCTGCCGACGCGGCATTTGAGGATTTAAGGCGCTCGCTTCCCGTAATGCGAAGCACGGCAATATCGTACTGCATAGAGCCGCCCACATAGGTTGCGGGGATAGAGAAGTCTAGGCTTGGGTAATACTGGCTGTATTCCTGACCGTAAAGGTAAACCTTTATATCCTTGCTTATTTTGTCCGGCTCGTCAGAGTTAACGTTATATACCACGTGATAGTTGGTGATGATATATGCAGAGCCCGTTTGCTTGTCAAGCTGATAGATAACGCCTGCGCCGCCGCTGGTCACGGTTTCGGTCTTGTACGTGGGGGTTGAACCGAAGAAGCCGCCGTATGCCTTGGTGATATTAAAGCTTGCGGAAATGCTTACAGCGCTGAGAAGTCCTCTGCTTGCCGCGAGAAGATTCTGCTCGTGCGTTGAGCTTACCTCTATCGTGTTGTTGTTGACTGTTACGTTTTGCTGAATGGCGGCGATAAGAGACTCAACCTCTTCTCTCGTCATATAATCGCCGTCGCTTGGCGGATTTGTTGTATCGTCAGAGCCGAGGGGCGCGTTACCGCTCGGTGGGGTGTCTTTATCTTCCTCAGACGGGGGATTCAGTAGTTCGCTGAGGTCCATAAGCGAGCACGACGAGGTGAAAATAATCGTCATAATGAGAAGTGCTGCTATAAGTAATCGCGTTATATTCTTCCTTTTCATAAAGCTTTTCTCCCTTCGGGATTCTATTAATATTTTCGCAGTGAAAGCTATTTTACATACCTATTGTACCATAACTTTATGAAAATGATGTTAATAAATTAGAAAATATTAAAAATAAAAAGGAAAGATAAAGAAATCGCTCTATCGCCATAGCACTTGAAATTCTTGCTTATTTGTGCTACAATGCTTTTATCAGGATTGATAGCCGGACTTAGGCAGAATGGAGATTTTATGTTTGATATTGCAGTAATAGGCGCAGGCGTTATCGGCGGCGCTGTTGCAAGAGAAATGACCAAATACAATCAGAGGGTAGTTATTCTTGAAGGTCAGAGTGACGTTGCTATGGGCGCGACGAAGGCAAACAGCGCAATAGTGCACGCAGGCTTTGATGCAAAGCCCGGCACGTTAAAGGCGGCGCTCAACGTGCGCGGCTCTGAGCTTATGGAAGAATATACCTACGAGCTCGGCGTTAAATATAACAGATGCGGCTCGCTCGTCGTGGGCTTTAACGATGACGACAGAGAAACACTTCGCGCGCTTTACCGACGCGGTCAGGAAAACGGTGTGCGTGAGCTTTACCTGCTTGAGGGGCGTGAGGATGTGCTTGCCGTTGAGCCCTGCGTTGCTGACGGTGTGTGCTGTGCCCTGCTTGCTAAGACGGGCGCGATAACCTGCCCCTACGAGCTTTGTATGGCGGCGGTTGGCTGCGCTATTGATAACGGTGCTATTCTCAAGCTTAATTTTGAGGTAAACAAGATAGAGAAAACCACCGAGGGCTATATCATTTCATCAAGCGACGGCAAGTGTGTCGAGTCAAGATGGATAATAAACTGCGCGGGCGTGTATTCCGACAGGATAGCCTCGCTCGTCGGTGACGAGAGCTTTGAAATAACCGCGCGTCGCGGCGAGTACGTGCTTCTTGACAGAAGCGAGGGCGGTACGGTATCACATACGGTATTCCGCTGTCCGTCACCGATGGGCAAGGGCGTTCTCGTAACGCCTACCGTGGATGGAAATCTTCTCATCGGCCCCAGTGCAGAGAATATTCCCGACAAGGATGACATATCCACCACGAGAGAGGGTATTGCCCACGTAAAGGCGCTTGCAGGCGAGCAGGTGTCCTCGATAGATTTTTCAAAGACTATAACCTCGTTTGCAGGACTTCGCGCCTCTGGCTCAACGGGTGATTTCATTATAAATATCGCAAAAGAGGGCTTTATAAACTGCGCCGGAATTGAGAGCCCGGGTCTTTCGGCTGCGCCTGCTATTGCAGAGTATGTGGCAGAGCTTCTTCGCGGTGCGGGTGTTGCGCTCATACCGCGAGAGGGCTTTTCGGGCAGACGCCGTCCTATGCACTATTTCAGAGAGCTTCCTGACGAGCAGAAGAACGAGATAATAAAGAAATTTCCCGAGTATGCACATATAATCTGCCGCTGTGAGCTTATCAGCGAGGGCGAGATTTTAGAGGCGATAAGGACTAACCCGCGCCCCTCGGATATTGACGGCATAAAGCGCCGCACGCGCTCGGGTATGGGAAGATGTCAGGGCGGCTTCTGCGCGCCGTCGGTTGCGGAAATTCTTGCAAGAGAGCTTAAGGTGGATTTCTGCGAGATTACCAAGCGAGGTGGCGGCTCGCAGATTAACCTTGCGAAAACGAAGGGTGAGAAATAATGGCAGAGATTAAAACCTATAAATACGACCTCGTCGTAGTCGGCGGCGGTCCGGCTGGTATGGCGTGCGCGGTGAGCGCGTACGAGAGCGGACTTCGCAGTATTCTTATACTTGAACGCGAGAGTGAGCTTGGCGGTATTCTGCGCCAGTGCATACACAACGGCTTCGGGCTTCACCGCTTTGGTGAAGAGCTTACGGGCCCCGAGTACGCATACAGATACGCGCGTCAGGTGAGAGAGTACGGCATAAAGCATATGCTTAATACCACGGTTACTAAGATAGATGCGGATAAAACCGTAACCGCGCAAAATTCCGACGAGGGAATTTTCAGAGTTGAGGCTCGCGCAGTAGCGCTTGCTATGGGATGCCGCGAGCGACCTCTCGGTGCGCTCGGTATTTTCGGCAGTCGGCCCGCGGGCGTTTATACCGCAGGCGCGGCACAGCGCTATGTAAATATGATGGGCTATCTTCCGGGCCGTGAGGTTGTGATACTCGGCTCCGGCGATATAGGTCTTATTATGGCAAGGCGTATGACGCTTGAGGGCGCGAGGGTTAAGGCGGTGCTTGAGATAATGCCGCATTCCTCGGGTCTTGCAAGAAATATAGAGCAGTGCCTTAATGATTTTGACATACCGCTTATGACAAGCCACACCGTCGTTGAGATACACGGCAGGCACAGAGTTGAGGGCGTTACGGTGGCAAGGGTTGACGAGCGCCGCGCGCCTATTGCCAATACTATGGAATATATCCCCTGTGACACGCTTCTGCTGTCCTGTGGACTTATTCCCGAAAACGAGCTTACGGCAGGCCTTGGAATCGCGCTTGACAGGCGCACGGGCGGTGTTACGGTTGATGAAAACAGACAGACCGAGATAGAGGGTGTTTATTCCTTTGGAAACGCCCTTCACGTGCACGACCTCGTTGATTATGTGTCAGAGGAAGCGGCTATCGCAGGCAAGGCAGCGGCAGAATACGTTATGGGTGGCAGTATGAAGCGCGCAGTTGTTTCAGTCAGCACCTATGGCGGTGTCAGATACACCGTTCCGCAGAGAATAAGCAAGGTCTGCGAGACGGTACTGTTTTTCAGAGTTGATGCGGCTTATGAGGATAAGCGGCTTGTTGTAAGGCAGGGCGGCGAGGTGCTCGTGTCAAGGAAATATGCAAAGCTTTTACCCGGTGAGATGCAGAGCGTTAAAATCCCTGCGGATAAGCTCTCGCTCGACGCAGGCGAGCTTTCGGTCGGGCTTGAGTAGAGGGGCTGATAGGGGTGAGAATTATGGAAAAAACAAGAAATCTTACTTGCATTGTATGTCCGCGCGGCTGTGCGCTTGCGGTGACACTCGATTCCTCAGGCGAGGTTAAGGAAGTGACGGGCAACGCGTGCAAACGTGGCGCTGATTATGCCAAGGAAGAGTGCGTAAGACCTATGAGGTGTGTGACCTCAACGGTGGCGTGCCTTGGTGGCGGTGTCGTTTCGGTACGGTGCGAGAGGGCGGTTCCAAAGGCGCAGATTTTTGATGTAATGGCAGAAATCAACAAGGTAATTCTTGACAGAAGCGTTACGGTTGGCGATATAATTATTGAAAACGTTTGTGGCACGGGTGTTAATGTTATTGCCACAGCTTGTAAAGAAATATTGGCATAAGTGCCGATAAATTAACCAACAAAGCAATTTTTATGCTCGATGGTTTTAAAAAAAAGAAAGGATGGCGGTGTATGAACAGACGGACTCGGCTTCCCGAGCTATTAGCACCTGCGGGTGATATGGCTGCCCTTTATGCCGCGGTCGCGGCTGGGGCGGATGCTGTATATATAGGTGGCGAGCGCTACGGCGCAAGAGCCTATGCTAAGAACTTTACAAGAGAAGAAATCCGCTCGGCGTCAGCCTACTGTCACTCGATGGGTGTCAGACTGTATGTGACGGTAAATACCCTTATTTACGATAGAGAAATGGACGGGGTGCTTGAATACTGTGAGTATCTTGCATCGGTCGGTGTTGACGCGCTTATCGTGTGTGATATGGGACTTATAAGCGCGCTTCGCCAAAGGCTTCCCGACCTTGAGCTTCACGCGTCAACGCAGATGGGAATACATAATACGGCCGGTGCTGATTTTGCGTATGCCCTGGGACTTCGTCGCGTGGTGCTTGCAAGAGAGTGCTCGCTTCGTGATATACGCGAGGTGTGTAATTCTTCTTTGGCAGAATGCGAGATTTTCGTCCACGGCGCGCTTTGCGTGTGCCACTCGGGACAATGCTTATTCTCGTCAATGGTTGGCGGAAGAAGCGGCAATCGCGGTGAGTGCGCCCAGCCTTGCCGTCTGCCGTACAATGGCGGAAGGTATCCGCTGTCCCTTAAAGACCTTTCGCTCGCCTCGCATATTCCGGAGATTTTAGCCTCAGGTGCTTCATCGCTTAAAATAGAGGGCAGAATGAAGTCGCCCTCGTATGTTTACGGTGTCGTGTCGATTTACAGATGCCTGCTCGACGAGGGGCGCGCGGCAACCGAGGGTGAGGTCAGACGTCTTGCGGAAATCTTCTCGCGCGACGGCTTTACCGACGGATATTTTACAGAGCGTTTTTCGTCTATGACGGGTGTCAGACGCGACGAAGATAAAAGAAGCAGTCGCGACGTAGCGGATGCCGATATACCGAAGCTTAAGGCGCGAGTGCGTATGAGGGGCAGCCTTTGCCTTGGCAAGCCCTCGTCGCTTTCGTTTGAGCTTGCCGTCTCACCGTCTACCCACGGCACGAGTGCAAGTGTGGCGGTTACGGTTTTAGGACAAGCACCCGAGGTGGCAAAATCCGCGCCCTTGGATGCGTCAGGCGTTGCGGCAAGGCTTATGAAGCTTGGCAGTACCGACTTCTGCTCGTTGGCAGAGGATATCAGCCTTGAGGTGGGCGAGGGGATAAACCTTGCGCCCTCTGCGATAAACGACCTGCGCCGCCGCGCTGTCGAGGCACTTTCGGATGCGCTCTTAAAGCCGATTAAGGTGCTTCTCGGTGTTAAGGACGAGTATGAGGATATTGCTCTGCCAAGGGTAGAGGACTGCGGCAGGGGCTCGCGCGAGAATGCTCTTACCGCCACGGTTTATAATCCCAAGCTTTATTTTGACCTTAAATCGGGCCCTTCGTGGGCGCTTGAGAGATTTGACAGAGTGTTTATTCCTCACTCTGCCTTCGACGGTATGGATTCCGGTGCAGACCTTCATAATATCGGTGTAATACTTCCGCCCGTCATAATGCCGCGCGAGTGGCAGGCCCTGCTTCGGTCGCTTGAAAAAATCAAAGATATGGGCGTAAGATACGCGCTCGTGTCAAATATAGGTCACATCAGCCTTTGCGAGCAGCTCGGCTTTTTCGGTGTGGGCGATATCCGACTTAATATATCAAACCGCAAGGCAAGAGAGCTTTATTCCTCGCTGGGCCTTACTATGTCGGTGTCGTCTGTTGAGCTGACCTTGCCTATGGCGCGTGACGTCGGGGCAGGTGTTTTGGCGCACGGACGCATACCGCTTATGATAACCGAGCGTTGCTTCGTCAAGGACTGCGCGGGATGCGACAGATGCGGCAGCTTCTCGCTTGAGGACAGATACGGCGAGCGCTTCCCGGTTCTGTTTGAGTACGGACACCGCTGTCAAATATTCAATTCAAGACCGACCTGCACCTCGGACAGACAGTCAGAGCTTTCGGGCTTCGGAATTTCGCACCGCCACTTTATCTTCTCGTGCGAAAGCGCGCGTCGGGTGGCAGAGGTGCTGTCGCTTTATGACAAGGGGCAGGCGGCAGGCTTCCCGGTCAGAAGAATAGGAAAAAGATAGATAATTGACTAAAAAATAAAAATGTATCAATAAATTTTTCAAAAACCTATTGCAAAAATGCTTTCGGGATGTTAAAATATATATAAATAATTATTAGATACGAAAAGGAGGTGCAAAAATGCAGAAAACTATTTGCAAGGTAAACTACGATACCGCTGCTTCCAGCATCGTTAAGAAGGTAACCTTTGGCGCATTCGGTGATGCTAACGGATATGAGGAAACTCTTTACGTTACCGCTGACGGCAAGTATTTCCTTTACACGAACGGTGGTGCTGATTCGAAGTATTCCAAAGAGGATATCAAGAGAATGAGCAAGGCAAATGCTGAAAAGTGGATTGAGGAAAACTGATTTTCCTTCACCTAAACGGGACATCATTTCAAACGGTGCCCCGTTTCTTTTAAGATTATAGTTTGACGAAATATGTCATATAATTACAATAAAAATTTGCATATCGTGCTTTAAATCACAAAAGGAGTAGTAAAATGAGCAGAAAAAAGACACAAAGGATTTTTAAGGAAGTCCATTCTATATCCGAGTATCTTTCAAACATTGAGTCCCACGGTGACAGGACGCTGTATTCCTATCTTGACGGTAAGGAATACGCATCGCTCTCATACCGTGAGTTTTGCGATAGAGTTTATTCTCTTGCCGCAGGCTTCAGCGCGGCTGGAATTTCGGGAAAGAGAGTTGCCGTTATAGGCGAAACCTCACCCGAGTGGGTTTGCACCTATCTTGCAACGCTTGCCTCGGGCGGTGTTATTATTCCCATGGACAAAGAGCTTGATATTAAGGAAATCGAGGGCTTGCTTGCAAGCGTTGACGCTGACGCTATCGTTTACGGAAAATCCTTTACCACCAAGCTTTCTTCGGCAATAGAGAGCCACCCCACCATCAAGGTGTTTATTCCTATGGACAAGAGCGCAGAGCAGTCAGAGCGCGTAATAAGACTTGACACGGTTATGGCGCTCGGCGCAGAAAAGCGCAAGGAAGCAGGCTTCACCGTTGCAGAGCGTGACACGTCAGAGCTTGCGGTAATGCTCTTTACCTCGGGCACTACGGGCACGAGCAAGTGCGTAATGCTTTGCGAGAGAAACATCTGGTCAACCGTAAATTCGGCATGCGCTACCGTTGAGTTTTCCCCCGACGATACTATCGTATCGGTGCTTCCGCTTCACCACACCTATGAGCTTGCATGTATGCTCTCGGGTATGAACTACGGAATGCACATCGGCATTAACGACTCGCTTAAGCGCATTATGAAGAATTTTGCACAGTTCAAGCCCACGGGCCTTGTCCTTGTGCCTCTGTTTGTCAATACTATGTATAACAAGATTATGGCAAAGGCAAAGGAAAGCGGCAAGGAAGGCGCGCTTAAATTCTTAATCAAGCTTTCAAACGGGCTTCGTAAAATCGGCATTGACCTTCGACGCGTTTTCTTTAAGTCGGTTCTTGGCGCATTCGGCGGCAGACTTAACAAGATGGTTTCGGGCGGCGCGCCCCTCAACCCCGAGATGATGAAGCAGTTTGACGCATTCGGCATCACTATTGCAGAGGGCTACGGCATCACCGAGTGCTCACCTCTTATCTCGGTTAACCCCTACTATGCACTTAAAGCAGGCTCGGTCGGCCCCGCAGTTCCCAGCTGTACTGTAAGAATTGAGTCGCGCGGTCTTAATGACAAGGGCTTTGACGAGGGTGAAATTCAGGTCAAGGGTGACAACGTAATGCTTGGCTACTACAACAACGAGGCTGAAAATCAGAAGGCGTTTACCACCGACGGCTGGTATAGAACGGGTGACATAGGATATATGGACAAGGACGGCTATATCTTCATCACGGGCAGACTCAAGTCGGTTATCGTTCTTGAAAACGGAAAGAACGTATTCCCCGAGGAAATTGAGGAATACCTTGCGAACGTTAGCGGCGTAGGTGAGTCGGTTGTAGTCGGAAGAAAGGCAGAGGACGGTGAGACCGTAATTCTCACGGCTATCGTTTATCCCGATGCCGAGGTATATCCCGAGGGCACCGACACGCAGAAGATTTACGACGAGCTTCACGCGAGAATTCTTAACCTCAACCGCACGCTTCCTGCGTTCAAGCACATCAAGTGCCTTGAGCTCAGAGCAGAGCCCTTTGAAAAGACCACCTCGAGAAAAATCAAAAGGCATCTTGTTAAATAAAAGTTACATTTTGACATAGATAAAGCACGGTGAGCTGCTGTATAATGCGGTGGCTTAACCGTGCTTTTTTTGCTATAACAGCGGGACCGCATCCACCGCCCTCGCGCTTTCTTACGGTGTATCGACATCGTTTGATAAAATATTTACAATTACGGGGCGCGGTTTTTGGATAAAATGCGAAAAGGCAACTAAAAAACTTGATAAAATCGGCATTTTATTGTTGACACTCTACTATGATTATAATAAAATGTATTTATATTATTATTTCCGCGCCCCGTGCGCGTGTAGGATAGGAGGTATCTCATGGAATTCCAGACTGGTAAGGTTACCAATGCGTATCTTTCTGCCAAGGAAGAGTGGGATGAAACAGAGGTATTCAATTACAAGAGAAAGGTTAAAATCCAGCTTGCGGCACCGTGGTTTACCGCGGTAGTTCTCTTCGGACTTTACGCAGTAATCACCATGCTTATGTGGGGCATTAATATCGCATTCGGTCTTTTGGGACTTGAAGCGGTTATGAAGGTGCTTTCGAGCCAGCTTACGGCTGTCCTTCTTTTCATTGGATTTATGGCGGCATCGTTTTTTGCGGCATTCTCACACGCAAAGAGCAAGACGCAGAGGTTCGTTGTTGAAAACAGAGGCGAGGTCGGACATTCGGGACGCCCTTATAGCAGAGCGGTCAGCCGCGGTGTGTTCTTCTCGATAATAATTGCGTCGGCAGTTACCGCCGGCATACTCATTCTTGACCTAATGTACGTGATAGGTCCTGGCGTGGACAACTTCTTTATGCAGTTCTTTTCTATGGACCTGTTCGGTACGCTCGCTTGCTTTATCGGCGCGGCGTTCTATCCGCTATTCTACCACATTAAGGCAAAGGCGGTTCTTCGTTCCTTTGACAAGGATACCTGCCCCATCTGCTCAAGATCGAATTACCGTCTTGTTAAGCGCGCGGTCAACAAGGCACAGGACGGCGTTATTTCAAAGCAGGTTGCATACACGCCCGGTAAGATAGCTTACGTGTACGGTCAGTTTATTATTGATAAGACCAAGTACACCAGAGAAACCGATGAAAACTGCTTCATCACCTATTGCCGCTATTGCTCGTTCTACGTTAAGGGCAACGGCACCGAGCAAATTGATTGAGGAGGTAGGATAAATGTTAAAGCAAAGAAATCTGGTTATTCGTCCTGATAATCAAGAGCTTGCAGCCCTTGAAATGATGAAGCTTGAGCACTTCGGATGGGTTCGCGTGGTTGACACGCCCTGCCCCGACGGCTCGGTTATGGTATCATATGTCCGTGATGACGAGGAAAAGGCACAGCAGGCAGATAACGAGTACAAGTACCGTTGCGCGAAGCTCGCATCCGAGTTTGCAGAGAGCGCGAGCGAAAGACTTACCCAGCTTCAGGGTGCTGACAAGGCAAAGAAGAAGGGTGTAGCAACCATAATCATCTGCTCGATTTTGGCTTTGATATTCGTAGCGGCAGCAGCACTTCTCTTCGTGTGGGACGGCTTCTACAAGATTATTTTCACTGATCCCATAGCTCTTAACGGCTGGACCTTTATAGGCGACAGCAGTATCGGAAGCGTTGGCGTTGAAGCAAAGCTTCGTACTATAATTTTCCTTTGTGTTGCTTGTGGCGCTTTCGTTGTTTTCTTCCTTTCGCTCATATTCTCAGGCATGAGAAAGAACAAGGAAAAAAAGGTTGACAACCTTGACTACGCACAGTTTGCGTTTGCAGAAACCACCTACTATGATGAGGTGAAGGAAAAGGCAACTGCCGAGGCAAACTTCCTTTTCCCTTACGGTAAATAATTTGCCCTATGGGCATAGGCGAGCCTATATGCGATAGCAGGCTTCGCTGACATAAATGCAGAAGAGCAGACATACAAGATTTTTCGTCTTGCGTGTTTGCTCTTTTGCTGTAATATGGGTGCGCCCTGCCAATATGTGCTTGACCTGTCGGATGCGAAATTTGCGATTTGCTTAAAGAAAAAGTCACCAAAGTGCAGTGCCTGATTTTGCAGGCTGTCAGATAGTGTATATCATCTGCTTCGCGGCAGAATTTATTAGATAGAGGGAAAGCTGATATTCACTCTCGACGGTGGCACGAGCATTGATAAGGCGTCGAGAATAGAGGGCTTATCCTGGTGGCGTCAGGAAATCCCATCTGACGAAGAGCTTGAATACGCGAGGGCGACCTTAATGAATAATAAAGAGCGTATAGACCTCGTGGTAACGCATTCCTGCCCGACGAGTGTGCTTTGGCACCTTGCGGGTATGTGCTACTCGGCAAAGCTTAAAATCTTTCCCGACAATGAAATGCTTGAAGAGCTTATGGGGCTTATAAGCTTTGATAAATGGTACTTCGGCCCCTACCACGTCGATATGCGCCTTGACGACCGATTCGTCGCGATGTACCGAGATTTTCACAAGGTATAAGAATTATACAGCCACCTAAAAATGCTTCGCCTTGCCAGGCGATTATAACGGTATCAACACCATACTTCAATGCAAAGTGCGGATTTTATGATTTGCTTATTACGAGCGATACTACCGTTAAAAAGCAAACAATAAATTACAATTTCTCGCCTGTTTGCCTGATTAACGCAAGAAAAAGCAGCATGCGGAACTCTGGTTCCGCATGCTGCTTTTGATTTAACTGTGTGTTATTTGTTTACGAGATGCCGTTACTATATTAATATAAATTATGATAATAGTCACTCTGCAAGTGCCTTGCAGTAGCGGATGATATCTGCCTTGCCGTATTTTTCGAAGTAGCTTTTATCGACATATGCGGCGAAGGTGGTGATGGCATCGACACCGAGGGATTCGTAATACTTTACGTCGGCTCTGATAATATGCTCAAGGTCAGGAAGCTTTGTAATGTTATCGCGCTTCCAGCCTGCCCACAGAGATTCGTCGAGCCAATAATCGAGCACATAGGTTGAGTCAAAATACTTCATCTGATTTGAAAGAAGCTCTCTGTCACCCTTGTTACATTCTGCCGTGATAGGCTCGGTGAGCACGCGGTGAATGGGCGCAAATTCAAGGTAGAGGTCGGGATTTTTTTCTACACCCTCGACCTTCATATCCTGATATGCAAGATAGCATTCCTTGGCGTTTTCGTCAAACTTCTTTATTCCGCGAATAACCGCCTCGGAATATAAGTACGCCTGATTACCGCCCGATATAGCACGGCACTTCTCACAGCCACACCATACACCTGCCTTATCGTCTGACCAGAAGTGATAGTTGTGCGAGGTTTGCCCGAGTAT
This sequence comes from Eubacteriales bacterium, assembly GCA_045611965.1. GTDB lineage: Bacteria > Bacillota > Clostridia > Oscillospirales > CAG-272 > UBA1740. The sequence goes on along the minus strand of JAZKYE010000040.1, from coordinate 18,303 downwards.
TTTTGCAAACATAAATGCCTGAAATTCAATTATAGAGGTCGCATTCTTCGATGACGGGCAGTAATTGTAGTCGTTAGTGCGAATACCGTTTTCCTCGCGGAACATTTCGGGGCTTGTTTCAATGAAATTTCTCGGAAGCAGAGAGTAGGCGTTGTGAAGCTCGTGCTCAACGGTAATACCCGCTTCCTCAAACCGTCTTATGAGGTCCTGCGTATCGTCGGAATTTACCCACTTTACGTAGTCATCGTTGTCTAATTCCTGAACTATGGTATGAAGTCCGAGTAAATCCAGCCCGCTTTCCTTATATATATCGAGCCATTCCTCGCAAAAATCGGTATAGAGAAGCACTACACCGCGCTTTGATTTTTCCATGACAAATCCCCAATTTTTACAGTTTTATAGCAAGAGGCTGCCTTGTTTAAGACAGCCTCTGTTTTTTGTAAAGTTAATTGCCTTGCCTACTCAATTACCACTTCAATAAAAGTAAGACCTAATTTTCGGTATTGCCTTTGGCAACAAAACGGAATAAGGGTCCGTTTTGCGAAAATTATCAGCAAGGCTAATCTAAAGCAAGACTTAAATTGAAGTTATAGCCATGCCTGCTTAATTTCTACTTTAATTAAAAGTTAGGCTAATTTTCGGTATTGCCTTTGGCAACAAAACGGAATAAGGGTCCGTTTTGCGAAAATTATCAGCAAGGCTAACTTAAAGCAAGACTTAAATTGAAGTTATAGCCTTGCCTATTATCTCTGAATTCTTCCCGAGCCGTCGCCGCCGGCGAGCTTCTCAACCTCTGCAAGGGTAACCATGTTGTAGTCGCCCTCGATAGAGTGCTTGAGTGCGGATGCTGCAACTGCGAACTCAACTGCGCCCTGAGTGTTCTTGCCGTTAAGAAGCGCGTAGATAAGACCGCCACCGAAGCTGTCACCGCCACCAACTCTGTCGATGATGTGAAGGTCGTACTTCTTAGAGAAGCAGTACTCGTCAGCCTTTACGTTGTAAAGCATAGCCGACCAGCCGTTGTCGAATGCGCTGCGGCTCTCACGAAGAGTGATAGCAACGTACTCGAAGTTAAACTTATCAGCAAGCTGCTTTGCAACCGACTTGTATCCCTCGTGGTTGAGCTTACCGCCGTAGATGTCGGTAGCCTCTGCCTCGATACCGAATACGTCCTTTGCATCCTCTTCGTTAGAGATGCAAACGTCAACGTACTGGCAGAGGTCGGTCATTGCTGCGCGAGCCTCATCTCTGGTCCAGAGCTTACCGCGGTAGTTAAGGTCGCAGGAAATCTTGATGCCTTTTGCCTTTGCAGCCTTGCAGGCATCGCGGCAGATTTCTACTACGTTTGCGCCAAGAGCGGGGGTGATACCCGTGAAATGGAACCAATCAACGCCCTCGAAAATCTTTTCCCAATCGAAGTCCTCGCGGGAAGCCTTTGCGATAGCGGAATTTGCACGGTCGTAAATGCAGACCGAGCCACGCTGAGAAGCACCCTTCTCATTGAAGTAGATACCTACTCTGTCACCGCCGCGAACGATTTTGGTGGTATCAACGCCGTAACGGCGGAGGCTGTTAACAGCCGCCTGACCGATAGCGTGTGCAGGAAGCTTGGTAACGTAGGATGCGTCCATACCGTAGTTTGCAAGGGAAACTGCAACGTTTGCCTCACCGCCACCGAAGGTGAACTCTACGTGATCGCACTGTACGAACCTTTCGTAATTGTAGGGCTGAAGACGAAGCATCAGCTCGCCGAATGTAACAACTTTCATTTGTCATATTCCTTTCAGTTATTTATATACTTTTTTTGTTGGACATACTTTAACGCGCCTTGTCATAGGATGTAATGCGTAGGGATTATACCAAGCGCATTTCCTCAAGACAGTCGCGGCACATTCTTACTTCCTTGAATGTGACGAGATCCTCTGCCGAGCCGCAGAAAAGACACACGGGGGAATGCTTTTTGATAATTATACAGTTTTCGCCGCCGAAGATTTCAACGTCATCGCCGTCGTTTACGCCGATCCCGCGACGAAGCTCTTTGGGAATTACAAGTCTGCCGAGCTTGTCAACACTACGCACGATACCTCTGCTTTTCATACTGCCCCCTATGAATTTATACTTTTATAATTATTTTATCACATACGAGCGCGCGTGTCAATAAGAGGGCGAAAAATTCATACGAGAAAAAGGACGGGCAGGCTATGAGTGTCAAGGACGCTATCAGGACTATGCGAAATGACGCGCTTTCCTTATGCCTTGCCGTATTGCCACCCGTATGTCGCGCGGCAATAGAGCGGTTGAATATAGGCGGCGGTGAGATAGGAATATCTGAAATCAGAATAAGAGTGGGGGACGCCTCGTTTATTGGTCTGCCGTCGGGCAGCATCCCCCTTGGTGTAAGTCTTGACGGGCGTGACGTTGAGGGGTGCTTGGCAAGGCTCACTCACGGCGCATGGCATTTACACGCAGACACTCTGCTTTGCGGTTATATTGCGGCTGGGTGCGGTGTTAGGGTGGGCATAGTCGGCTCGGCAAGATACGCAGGCGGCAGGCTTAACGCGATAGGCGACGTCACGGCGCTTGTGTTCAGGCTTCCGTTTTTTGATGAGAAAATAGGCAGGGCGGTGAGAGATGCCGTGATGTCGGACGGACTTCATTCGGCAGTTATATATTCCTCGCCCTGCGGTGGAAAGACCACGGCGCTTCGCTCGCTTGCGTTGGCACTCTGCGAGGTGGGCTATTCCCGTATTGCGGTGGTTGACGAGAGGCGCGAGTTTTACCCCGACGTCTACCGTGGGTGCGGTGTGGACATACTGTCGGGCTTCGAGCGGTCTTGCGGAATAGAGATAGCAACGCGAGTGCTTAACCCCGAGATAATTCTCACCGACGAGCTTGGGGTGGCGGAGGCGCAGGCGGTGAGGCATACCGCCCTTTGCGGTGTGCCCGTGGTTGCCACCGCGCACGCTGACAGTAAGGATACGCTTTACCGCAAGAGCGGTATTTGCGAGCTTCTCTCGGCTGGCGTATTTGATTATACGGTAGGCATTATTAGACGGGGTGCTGACTTTGATATAAGGGTGGATAAAATATGCTGAAGCTTTTGGGTTTTGCTCTATGCGCCGTGGCTCTTTGCGTCTTTGGCGTGAGGTACTGTGCGGTGCTTGATAAAAGGCTTGGCGCCTACCGCGCAATAGCGTCGCTTTGCGCTTATATCAGGGATAGGATGAACGCCTTTCCCGATACGCTTTGTGCTATGCTTCGCGATTTTGAGCCGACGGATGAGATAGCGGTAAGGCTTCGCGACGCGGCTATGACGCAGGGGGCTGACATTAGTGCGCTTTTGCCGAATTGCGACGGGTCTGATGCGGAAATGCTGTGCCGCTTTCTTTGCGAGTTTGGCACGGACACAGTAGAGTGCGAGAGGGCGAGGTGCGAGACGCTTGCCAAGGCTTCTTCGGCAAGGCTTGCCGAGGTTAGCGAGCAGGTAGGACAGTCGCGAAAGCTGACACGGGTGCTGATATTAACCGCCCTTTGCGGACTTCTTATACTTGTAATTTAAGGCGCTATGCCGACTTGGATGGTGAAAAATGGATATAGGACTTATACTTCGCGCCCTCGGCGTAGGACTGTGCGTTGCAATTTCCGCGCAGATACTTTCAAAATACGGCAGAGACGATCAGGCTACTCTCGTATCACTCGCAGGAATAATCACGGTGCTTGTATGCCTCGTTGGCGAGCTTGCTACGCTCATTGATACGGTCAAGGGCATCTTTGGATTATGAGTGACGCGTTTGTATCGGCAATGGGGATATGCCTCATCGCCTGCGTCTGCGTGCTGATGCTTCGTCAGCTTGGAAGCACCGCTGTGCCTGCTGTGGTATGCGTCGGTATAGTGTCGGTGCTCTCGCTCGTGTCATCGGGGCTACTGCCTGTAATTGAGCTTTTGCGCGCTACCCCTGACGCAAAGGTGCTATCCTATGCCGAGGCAGGGTTTAAAATCATAGGCGTAGGATATCTTTCGGGTATATGCTCGGATGTGTGCGAGGGGCTTGGCGAGGCGGCGCTCGGACGCGTCGCGGTGATGGCAGGCAGGGTTGAGATAATCGCGCTGTCGCTACCGTTTTTTGTTGAAATAATGAATTTGGGGATTGAGCTTGTAGGGTGAGGTTAAAGGATGTGAATTGTAAGGGGATGACACGCATAATCGCAGTATTACTTGTGTCAATAACCCTTGTTTTGCTAATTAAGATTAACATAAACGGGCTAATAAGCGAAAATGGCGAGAAAACCGAAACAAGCCATAGCGTCGAGATGACAAGCGGTATAAATGATGAGTTTGGCGAGATTTCAGATGCTATAGAGGGGCTTTGGGGCTATCTGCCCGAGGGCACGGACGAGGGGGAAATTCCTGATTTTGACGTTATCCTCGGTAGCGTTATTGGGGGAATATCCGACAAACGCTCGGCACTCGCAACCTTTCTTCTGACGCTCGTCGGCACGGCGCTTCTTCTCTCGCTTGCCGAGCGCGGTGTTTTTGACAGAGGGCTTGAAGCAACCGCATCGGCGGCACTCTCGGGGGTTATGAGCATACCGATTTTCACAGCTCTCTATCCGCTTGTTAAAGAGTGCGGTGCCTGCATTGAGACAGGCTGCGGAATATTCGGTGCGCTGATACCCGTTGCGGTTTCGGTTACTGCCTTTGGTGGCGGTGCAAGCGCTTCGGTAGTGCAGGGGGCAGGCATGAGCCTTGCGCTCGGCTTTGTTTCAGAGGTTATAAAGACCGCCCTTTTGCCTACCGTATCGGTAATGCTTGCGCTTGCGCTCTCGGTGGGCTTTGACAAGGAAGGCGTGACGGGTGCGCTTTGCACGCTCATTAAAAATCTGCTCGTCGGGATTTTATCCTTTATCGGAATGGTATTGCCTGCAACGCTTGCTATGCAGAATTTCATTTCCTCGGCAAAGGACACCGTTGCGCTACGCACCGCAAGATACGCCGCCGGCAATATGATACCCCTGGTGGGCTCGACGGTGTCGGGTGCGCTTTCCACGCTCGGTGCGGGGGCGGGAATTATGCGCGGCACGGTAGGCGCTGTCGGCTCTTGCGCGCTAATGTTTGTTTTTTTAGCGCCGACCGCGATACTGCTGCTTTACAGACTGTGTATGCGAATTGCCTTAACCTTGCTTGATTTTATCGGCACGCAGGGGGCGAAGCGAATGCTCTCGTCAATGACGGGCGCGCTTGATGCGCTGATAGCGATGGTGGTTATCTCGGGTGCTGTGTTTTTTCTTGAAATCATTATCTTTATGCGAACGGCGGTGAGCGTATGAGTGAGGCTGCGACCTTTGTAGTGACGATGTGCGCGCTCGTGTCACTTCTTTCCTTTATTGCATATCAGAAAACCGACGGCAGGTCGGTAAAGCTTGCTCTCGGGGTTATACTCATATCATCTCTTATCTCGCCCGTCGGTGAGGTAATATCTATGATATCTGAAATCAACCCCGAATATGAGTACGGCGCGTCGGACGGTGGCGAGATGAGAGAAAAGGCGATTGAGGATGCCTTTTGTGAGGGTGTGGCAGAGGCGGTGGCAGATAAATTTTCATTAGATGCAAAGCTGATTTCGGTAAGTGCCGTCGGCTTTGATGCAGATAAAATGAGATGTGAGGTGCTTCGTGTGCGACTTTACGGTGTGGCAGCGCTTGCAGACGGGGCAGGCATAGAGCGCTTTCTTGCAGAGTGCGGGGCAGACAGAGGTGAGGTGATGATACAGCTATGAGTAAAACAGGTCAGGGTGGCGCTATGCTATCCGCTACCTTTATCGGCTTTATAAAGGAAAGAAAAAATTTCGTGCTTCTGATAGCGGCACTCGTTGGGGTGGCTCTGATTTTTGCCGCCGTCATGGGCACACAGAGCACCTCGGATGCAAGGTCGGACGGCGGCGCGCTTACGCTTGATGAATATAAAAGGACACTTGAGGATGAGCTTTCCTCGCTTTGCTCAAGGGTGTCGGGGGCAGGCAAATGTATCGTCAGCGTAAGCTTCAGCGAGGGTGAGCGGCTTGAGTACAAGGGCTCGTCGCTCGTTGGCAGACAGCCGCCAAGGGTTGCAGGCGTAACGGTGCTTGCCTCGGGCGGCGGAAACGATTATGTAAAGAGGGAAATATCCGAGCTTATTTCGGCTCTGTTCGGCATCGGGCACAATAGAATATGCGTTTTGAAATTATCTTCGTAAGTGTGGAATATACGGCGCACCGCACGCATAGTGTTTATCAGTAACCAGAAAAGGAGAAATGCGTATAATGAAAAGCGAAAAAACGAAAAGCTTCCTTCACTCGGGAGCGGCAAGAGGTATCGTAGTCATCGTTGCGGTCCTGCTCATAGGTCTTGCAGTCTATCTCAACTACCGTTGGTTTTACGACCCCGTCGGTGACATCGGATACGGTGACAGTAATATGGAAGATACCCTCGGCGGCTCACAGCAGACCGATGCAGACGTTGACGATGAGGCAAACGATTACTTCGCCGCGGCAACTCTCACCCGTCAGCAGTCGCGCGACGAGGCTATCGACGTCCTTAAGCTCGTGACCGACAGCGAGGACGCGGCAGAGGAAGCCAAGGCGCAGGCGCAGGAAAAGATTTCGAAGATTGCCGCTGATATTCAGAATGAGGCAAACATCGAAACTCTCGTTAAGGCAAAGGGCTTTGAAGAGTGCGTTGCTGTTATAGGCGAGGGAAGCGTGAGCGTTATCGTAAAGAGCGAGGCTCTTGCGGCAAAGGAAGCGGCACAGATTCTTGCGATAGTTTATGAAACCACGGGCGTAGCACCCGAAAACGTAAGCATCATCAACAAATAAGGGCTATTTGAAAATGAGAAGGGCGCGGCGCACCTGCTTTGTTGCAGGTGCGCCGACTCTGTTCGCCCTGCGATAAGGGATAGCGCTTATAATTTTCATAGCCGATCTTTATAAAAAATACGCGCAACACTTGACTTGATGTGTAAAGTATGGTAGAATGTTGAATATAATTTTTAAATAACAAATATCCGCTACGTATTTTAGCGGTGTGGAGGCAATTATGGAAAAGCTTAAGGTTGGCATTATCGGTGCTACCGGTATGGTTGGACAGAGATTTATCCTTCTTCTGAACGACCACCCCTATTTTGAAATTTCGGCTCTTATCGCAGGTCCTCGCTCGGCTGGCAGAACCTACACCGAGGCTGTTGACGGCAGATGGAAGATGACCGTCGATATCCCCGAGGCAGTTCGCGATATGCAGGTTATTTCGTCTGAGGAAATCGACACGGTTAAGGGTATGGTTGACTTCGTATTCTGCGCTGTTAATATGTCGAAGGACGAAACCCGCGCTCTTGAAGAAAGATACGCAAAGGCAGAGATACCCGTTGTTTCTAACAACTCTGCAAACAGATGGACCCCCGATGTTCCTATGGTTATTCCCGAAATTAACGACGCACACCTTGCCGTAATTGAAAGCCAGAGAAAACGCCTTGGAACCAAGCACGGCTTTATCGCAGTTAAGCCTAACTGCTCTATCCAGTCCTACGTCGGCGCGCTTACCCCCCTTCACCGCAAGTGGGGCATTAAGGAAGTAGTTGCTACGACCTATCAGGCTATAAGCGGCGCAGGCAAGACCTTTAACGAGTGGCCCGAAATGATAGACAACCTCATCCCCTTCATCGGCGGTGAGGAAGAGAAGAGCGAGAAAGAGCCTCTTCGCGTTTGGGGCGAGGTTAAGGACGGCGTTGTAGTTCCTGCCGTTTCCCCCGTTATCACCACTCAGTGCCTTCGTGTTCCCGTGTCGGACGGTCACACCGCGGCGGTGTTCGTTAAGTTTATAAACAAGCCCACCAAGGATGAAATCCTTGAAGAGTGGAAAAACTTCTCCGGCAAGCCTCAGGCGCTCGGACTTCCTTCTGCGCCCGAGCAGTTTATCACCTACTTCGAAGAGGACAACAGACCTCAGGCGAAGCTTGACCGCGACCTCTATGGCGGTATGGGCGTTTCCTGCGGCAGACTTCGTGAGGATGCCGTTTACGATTACAAGTTCGTCGGACTCTCTCACAACACGTTAAGAGGCGCTGCTGGCGGTGCGGTTCTTATTGCCGAGCTGCTTTACAGAGAGGGATATCTTACTAAACTCATATAACCCGATTTGCAAAAAGCCCCGCGGAATGGGTGATGCTCTTAGCGGAAAAATTGCATACACAAGCAGAAAGAGAGAACAAATCGGAAGAAAAACCGAAGCGTCCTCTCTTTTTTGTTGGATTTTAGTTTAGAGTTATGAGGCTTGCTTTGCTCGCCGTTATGAGCTTGCACAGCAAGCGTTATGATATGATTGCCTTTATAGCTTAAAACTTGGCGAAGACTACTCATCCACCGCAAGCGGTCCCCCTTCCCTCACAAGGGAAGGCTTCATAACGATACGAGGTATCCTATAACTCATAACTTGCCCGCAAGGGCAATCATAGTTTTAAAAGCAAGGGGGAATTTAGTGTGAACGTCACGAAATACAAGGCGCTTCTTTATGCTGTCGATATGGGCAGCTTTTCTGCCGCGGCATCAAAGCTCGGATATACTCAATCAGGACTTACTCATATGATGAACGCGCTTGAAGAGGAAATCGGCTTTCCCGTGCTTCAGCGCGGATATTACGGCGTAAAGCTTACCTCGGCGGGCGAGAGAATAATCCCGAGGATAAGAGAGCTTGTCAACTGCGAGGACGCGCTCTTCAACGAGATAGAGCTCGTGCGCTCTTACGGTGACGATGTTATCAGAATAGGCGCATATTCTTCTATCGCTACCCATTGGCTGCCGTCCATAGTCGAGCATTTTAACGCGGAATTCCCGAGCATCACCGTAAACATCCAGACGGGTACGGTCGAAGAGCTCTACACGGGGCTTGCGGGGGGAAGATTTGACCTCGTTTTCGGCAGCGTTAACTCAAAATACAATTTCCGCTGGGTTCCTCTTGCACAGGACAGATTTTACGCGATACTTCCCAAGGATTATCCTCTTTCAGAGGATGAGTTCCGTCTTTCGGGCTTTAACGGCACGAAGTTTCTGATGCCGGGACTTGGCTTTGACGATGATATAAGCGCGGTATTTCAGGAAAACAGCGTGCGTCCCTTCGTTACCAACACCTACGTCGACGACCCCGCTATTATCTCTATGGTCGAGCACAGACACGGAATAAGTATGCTTTCAGAGCTTATTCTGTCCTCAAGAAACGACGCTGTAAGATGCGTTCCGATAAGCCCTGCGGTATATCGCACGCTTGCCGTTGCGATGCGTCCTGACGGTCTTACCACCCCACCGCTTAAGAGGCTTATTGCGATTACGAAGGATTATGTTAAGAGCTATAAAAGCAGGATGTGAGAAATTTTTTGTTTAATTTTAATAAAAATCATTATTAAATTTTGGCGAGAGGGCGAGAGTTAAAGGCGTATTTGCTATTGACTTTCGCCCTTTATATATGTATAATTATTATAGTTATTTATAAATAAATGACCGATAGGTCCCGAAAAGAAAGGTAAATTAAGGTATTGCCAATGAAAAGATTTGTCAGTCTGGCTCTTGCGCTCGTTTTGGTTTTGAGTGTTATGCTCATGTCTGCGTGCGGTCTTAAGAAGGGCTCTGTATCGAATATTGCGAAGGACTCTAATCCCACAAAAATCAATACTCTCGTCGAGTACGTTATAAACGGCGGTGAGGATACTCTGCGTCAGGTTTATACTACCGACATCGACACGGAAAACCAGAGAACGCTCTTCACCTATGCGCGTGACAGATTTGCGCTTCCCGAGGAGCTTTCCGAAACGAGAATTATAAGAGATTCCGGCGTCGTGCTCTACGATATGAAGAACAAGAGCACCAGCGACGATAACGGCAAAACATGGAATGCAGACGGCTCGGAAGTCGTGGGGTTTTCTCTTAACGTTGAGTCGAGCAAGTTCAAGGAATACACGCTCAGCTCTGACGGAAATAATGCCACGGGAATTCTTACTGTCGAAATGGCTAAAGAGGTTCTCGGCTCTGAGATAAAGACGCTTGATAACTCGGACATCACCGTAGTGATTTCTACTGACGGAAAATATCTTCAGTCACTTGATATCTCGTATGTTGCACAGAGCGGTGCTATCGTTGCAGTAAGCACCTCGTATTCTTATGCAAAGATTACGATAGACGCGACCTATAACGGAAATCTTACCGCTAATTAAGGCATACCGATAACTGAAAGGAAACGATGATGAAAAGAATTATTTCAATTATTCTTCTGCTTGCACTCTCGCTCGCCTGCTCTCTTGCGCTTGCATCCTGCGATGACAGCAGTGAGGAAACGCCCGTTACGAGCGCGGCTATCGACCAGATCGACGTAATCAACGCGATGTTTGAAACCACTCTTCCCAAGCAGTCCGTAACCACCACCACGCAGGAATTTGGCGGTGTTAAGCTCACGAGCGTTGCAACGCTTACTATCGGTACGATTGACGGTCGGCCCGCGGCCAGCTTCGTAAACGAGAGCCAGAAGCTTGCCGATCTTGACGGCGGTAACCTTGCAAACCTTGTCGTAACCCAGACCGAGAAAAAGTGGTACGTTGAGGGTAAGGGACTTATCAAGAACAGTGGCGGAAGCTACGTTGAGGATCCCGATGGCGAGCTCGATTTCAGACCTAAGGCAGGCGACATCAAGCTTTCACTTGATGCGTCAAAGCTTGAAACCGCAACCTACGATAGCGAAACCGAAACTCTCGTTGCTACTCTTACTAAGGAAAATGCAACCACGCTTCTTCGCAGATATCTTATGGAAGATCAGAAGATTGACTCCGGACTTACCGTAACCATCACGACCGCGGGCGGTAAAATTACCGTCGTTAAGCTTGAGTTCCAAGCACAGGCCAAGGATATCTACCTTGATGAGAATGACGATAGCAGCGTAGTATCCGTTAGCGAAACAAAAATCACCGTCGAGGCGCGTTATAGCTACGACCTCGTAGAGCTTACGCTTGAGTAAGTCAAAGACGGCTTTAAGAAAGGGGGTTTATTATGAAGAAGATTATTTCACTCGCAGTTGTTCTTTGTTGCCTTGTAGCACTCGTTGCTTGCAGCGGCTCACCCACCTCGCCATTTGAGAGCGCACTTGCGGTTAAGGGCTTTACAAAGGCTACCATCACGCAGGTTACCGAAACTGCTCTTGGCGACCTTACCGGTACCTTTACCGTAACCTATAACGAAGACGGCACCGCTACTATTGATTATGAATACGAGCAGTGGAACGACTTTACCAGCAGCTCTACTGAGCTTAAGAGCACCGTGACGGGTAGCGTAACCCGTCAGGCTGACGGAACCTATTCTGACGGCAAGGGCTTTAACGGAAGCGCAGACGAGATTACCGCAGGCTTTGCTATAAACCTTGAGAGCATAAGAGAAAGCGCTACGGTAAGCGCAGACGGCAACACTCTTACCGTTACCGTTCCCGCAGATAGCACCGAGGCTGTTCTTGGCGTGAATCTCGGATTTGACGCAGAGCTTAAGGTTGTAATCGCAGGCGGCGTGCTTTCCGAGGTTGTCGTAAGCTACACCGTAATCGACGCTAACGAGGACGAGTACACCAACACTATCACCTGCAAGTACGAGTAAGATTATAATATAACGAAAGCACACGGCAAGGGAATTGCACCCAAGAGCCGTGTGCTTTTTTGTCTTGTTTTTGAGCGAGCTTGATTTCTTTGCAGGTTTATTTGCAGTTATGCCCATCTCTCGGCTCAATAGCACCGCATAGAGGGCATATCGGACGCTTATCTTTCGTATCAATAGCGATAGGTAGCCCGACGCCACTTATTAGCAAAACCTTGTCGCCCGTGGAATAATATTGGCATAAAGACTCTGACACGCAGGGTACCGTGTGGGGAGTTATTCTGCCGTCCGCTTCCATTATAAATAGTGTGAGTGTAAAGCTGTCTTTATAGTAATTGCTGTACGGCTTTCTTACGAGCGAGTAGCTGGACGTTTTCATAACGTTCACCTCGAACTTCTGGCTGTACACCTTGATTATCTCGCCCTCGACAGCACGGATTTTAAGCGGAGCGCGGTAGTTCGGCAGAAATCGGAAAAACAGAAATGAGATGATTACAAGCGCTGCAACAAATACGAATAATAGTGTCACGCTATCATAAAACAAAATCGCAAGCGATAAAAGCGTCAGAAACAGCACTGTAAAGCAGCAAAGAAATATTATGAAGCAACATCGGCGCTTTTTCGCATAGGATATAAGTTGGGCTCTTTCCTGCATAAGCACGCCTCCTTTAAAGCATGAAAGTAAGAATAAAATCCCTAAGGTAATTATAACACAGAGGATAGTGAATGGCAATAGTATTTTACAAGGAATTCGAGTTGTTGACTTTTATACAGTCGTGTAGTAGAATAATGCTGTAAGCACTATGCTATACTTAATATAAAGACGTAAAGAGAGGTGGCTATGCAGACTGTGCGCTTTAAACCTAAAACAGATAAGCTTTTATACGTAATCCTGCTATCAACGCTTGCTTTGCTCGTAGCGGTTACTGCTGTTACTGCTTGCACCGAGGTTTGGCTTTTGCTTCTTATGCTACCGATAGATGTATTTACCCTCTACTTTATAATATCACCGCTCTTCGGCTTTGTCGAGCTTCGTGAGGATGAGCTGTATATTAAGTTTGGCTTCTTTATGTCGCGCAGTATTCCTTACGCACGCATAAGAGGGCTTGAGAAGCGAAGAGCTATTTGTGCTACGTCAATGATGTCGCTGAAAAATGCCATAGAGCACGTCGATATAAAGCATAACACCTTTGACGTCACCACCGTCAGCGTAACCGATAACGATGCTTTTATGGCGCTGGTGAACGAAAGAGCTCGCGGCGCGATTAACATTATAATTAAAGAAAATTCAAAGTAATAAATATAGCACCGATGAAATTCAGCAGGGGAATATCACGCTAAATTTCATCGGTGCTTTTTGCGTTATCCGTAACCCTCGCGCAGGGTTATATTAACCATCAGCGCGCAGAGCGTGGGCGAGAGGTGCATCCTTGAAGGCAGCCCGTGCCGTAGGGGATAAAGCTTATTGCCTTGCAAATACAACCGTGACGGTCGTGCCGATGCCGAAGTCGCTCTCAATGGAAAGCTCTGCGCCCAAAATAGCGCAGATATGCTTAACGATGGCAAGACCGAGACCCGTGCCGCCTATGCGCTTAGAGTGGGATTTGTCAACGCGGTAGAAGCGCTCGCAGAGCCTTGGCAGATGCTCTTTTTCAATGCCGATGCCCGTATCCTTGACCTGAAGGCAAACACTCTCGTCTGTGTCGGTAATCGAAACGGTCACCGAGCCTGCGTCCTTGTTATACTTAATAGCGTTGGAAACAAGATTTTGGACAAGCTCAAAAACCATTGCCGTGTCGCAAGTGAGCCTTGCCGAGCCCTCGATGGCGGTGGTAATGCCTCGGCTCTGCGCCTTTTCGGAAAGACCGTCGAGAACCTCTTTTGCGACGTATTCGAGAGATACCTCGCAAGGCACTCTTTTCGGTGCATCGCCGCTTTCGATTTTTGAGAGCATCAGCATATCCGAGATAAGCGAGCCGAGCCTGAGGCTTTCTTTATAAATTCGCGCAAGCTGTTTTTTGGAAGCATCGTCAATGCCGTCCTTGTTCATAAGAACCTCGGCAAAGCCCTGCATAACCGTAATGGGCGTTTTCAGCTCGTGAGAAGCGTTAGCGAAGAAATCGCTCTTCTGCTTCTGGATAAGCTTTTCCTTCGTAATATCCGTTACGATAAGGATAGCGGCAATCTCATCGGAAATCGCATCGTCGGTTACCTTGCTGATAACAACCGAAAGGTCTATTCCATCATAGGCGCAGGCAAATGCGTGGTCCTCGCCCAGATGCTTTTCTATGCCATCATAGATTTCCTGACTCTTGATAAGACGGCTTAAATCCCCACCTATATCGCGGTGCGTGCCGTTAAACAATGCGAGCGCGCTCTTGTTAGCAAATACAATACGGCCTGCAGTATCGAGTGCAATAATGCTTTGAGATACGTTATCAAGCACAGTATTAAGCTTTACTCGTTCTGCGTCCGCAACGCGAATATGACTATGAATGTTTGCATTTAACTCGTTTATTTGGTTTAAAACGTCAAACAACTCTGGCTCGCTCATATCGGTTTTGATGGGAACGTATTCGCCGCCGTTCAAGCTTTTCAGGCTATCGCCGATTTCAGTAACCTTGCTTGATACACTACGCGAGAGAATGTTCGAGAGAACGAATGAAATTATCAGCGATGCCACAAGCACCAAAAAGAGCAGGGGAATAAAGGCGCTGATGTAAGAGGTGACCGAGCTGCTCACCACCGCAAGACGAAGTATTACCTGCGTGCCGTCGGACAAGGTGGTCTTTGTGGCATAATAGGTCATATCGCACTTAAAGGTTTCGGAATAACGCTGAACGGTGTCGGGCTTGCCTGCGAGTGCGTTTTGAATTTCCTCTCTGTCAGCGTGGTTTTCAAGCTCTGCAGAGGCATCGCTCTCGTAAAGCACGTTGCCGTCGAGGTCGAAAACGGTTATGCGAAGTGCAAGGTTGTTTTCATATTTTTTAAAAAAGGCAAAGTCGCTTTTTTCATTCAGAAGCTCTGCGGCAAGCTCGGTTTCCTCGCGCAGTCTTTGCTCAATAACGTTTTTCGTATTGAGATTTACCGCAACTATTCCGGAGGCAAACATAAGTATTACCGATATCAGCGTTACTGAAAAAAAGCGTATAAATATTTTTCTTTTCATCTTGCCTCAAAGCGATAGCCTATACCGCGCACGGTAACGATGACATCGCCGCCCCCACATTCCGTTATTTTGTCGCGAAGCTGTGATATATGTATATCAAGCGTTCTCGTTTCGCCCATATAGCTTTCTTCCCATACCTCGCGGAAAAGCTCTTCGCGCCCGACGGTAACGCCTGCGCGTGATATGAGCATTTTGAGAAGCTTGTATTCCTTCAAGGTCAGCCCCAAATCGCGCCCCTCGTAAAATACCTTGTAGATATTATTGTCGATTACAAATCCGTTTTGGTTGGTAACGTAAAGGTTCGCGCGTCGAAGGTTGGTTTTAACGCGCGCGATAAGCTCAAGCACCGAAAAGGGCTTGGTCATATAATCGTCAGCACCCTTGTTCAGCCCCTTTACTGCGCTTATCTCATCCGACCTCGCGCTGACGATAATAACGGGAATTTTCTCATCCATTTCTCTTATTTTGGTTAGAATTGTATAGCCGTCCATATCGGGAAGCATAATGTCAAGAATTATAAGGCTTGGGCGAGCCTTCTCAAAGCGCTGAAAAAAGTCCTTGCCGTTTTCGAACATTTGGGTAGGGTACACACCCTCAAATGCCCCCTCATACAGCTCTCTTATGCCCTCGTCGTCCTCAACTATATAGATAATTTCATCCATTGAAATTCCTGATGCCACCTTCTTTTTTTAATTATTATAACATATCGTTTGCCCGAAATCAATGCAATTCACTACGCGCAATGTAAGGTTTATGTAAAGTCTATTGACGGTGAAAAACGTGAATGCTATAATGAACGCGATATGACGGGATGGCTTGTTGTTTTTTGCCACAAAGGCTCGAGGCTTGCACAAAATATGCCACTTGAATTTACAGCATCGACAACCTGCCCCTCTATAAGTCCTTTTGGTAAAACACCGCGACCCTTGCGGTTAATAGATATAAAGTTAGTAGATAAAAAATGGAGGAAAATCTATGTTTGACATTTTTGACGTGCTCGCGTTGATAGGCGGTCTTTGTCTGTTCCTTTTCGGTATGAACGT
Organism: Eubacteriales bacterium; assembly: GCA_045611965.1. Lineage (GTDB taxonomy): Bacteria > Bacillota > Clostridia > Oscillospirales > CAG-272 > UBA1740. The sequence goes on along the minus strand of JAZKYE010000040.1, from coordinate 2,440 downwards.
TATGGGTGACGGACTTGAAAGACGCGCGGGAAACAGCCTGAAGGCGCTTCTCGGCAAGCTTACGGACAGTAAGCTTAAGGGCTTTTTGACGGGACTTGGTGTAACCGCCGTTATACAAAGCTCATCGGCAACAACCGTAATGGTTGTAGGCTTCGTAAACTCAAAGGTTATGACCTTAAAGCAATCCATCGGCGTTATAATGGGCGCTAATATCGGTACGACGGTTACCGCTTGGATACTCAGCCTTGGCGGTATATCGAGCGATAATATAGCAATAAAGCTTCTGAAGCCGATGTCCTTTACACCCATTCTCGCCCTCATCGGTATCGGACTTATTATGTTCTCTAAATCATCGAAGAAGCACGACGTGGGAACTATTCTTCTCGGCTTCGCAACCCTTATGTTCGGTATGGATGCGATGAGCGAAGCGGTGTCGGGGCTAAAGGACATTCCTGAATTCCAAAATCTGTTCCTTGCTTTTACAAATCCTATCCTTGGCGTGCTTATCGGTGCGCTTGTAACCGCTATCATTCAGTCGTCGTCGGCATCCGTCGGTATTCTTCAGGCGCTCAGCGTCACGGGCGCTGTGTCATATTCAGCCGCTATCCCGATTATTATGGGTCAGAATATCGGTACCTGCGTGACCGCAATGCTCTCGTCCTTTGGCGCAAATAAGAATGCAAAGCGAGCATCATTTATCCACCTTCTGTTCAACGTAGTCGGTACTGTTATCTGGCTTTCGGTTTTCTGCATAATAGCCGCGATATTCAAGCCGATGATACTGAACGAGTCGGCAACCTACCTCGGTATTGCTGTTTGCCACTCTATATTCAATGTGCTTTGCACGGTTATTCTTCTGCCTGCATCCTCTCTTCTTGAAAAGCTTGCGTATAGGCTCGTTCCCGAAGGAAAAGCACCCGAAAAGACGGTAGAGCTTGACGAGCGCCTTCTCGCAACGCCCGCTATCGCGGTCGAGCAGAGCAGCCATCTGGCTTCCAAAATGGCAACCGAGGCTATCGAGGGCTTCCGCCTCAGCATACGGGCTATAACCGATTACACACCCGAGATTGCGGAAAGAATCAGAGCCATTGAGGACGATACCGACCACTACGAGGATATTCTCGGCACGTATCTGACAAAGCTCAGTAAAAGTCAGGTGTCCGACGAGGACAGCGCGATTGTTACCAAGCTCTTGAAGGCTATCGGTGACTTTGAGCGCATCTCTGACCACGCAGTAAACGTGCTTGAATCGGTAGAAGAGCTTCGTGAAAAGGGCATTGAGTTCTCGCCTGCCGCAAAAGAGGAAATCGCAGTTCTTTGCGCTGCGACAAGCGAAATTCTTTCCCTGACCGAAACGGCGTACGTTAATAACGACCTCGCTATCGCATACAACGTTGAGCCCCTTGAACAGGTCGTAGATAACCTTAAATCGCTTCTTCGTAACAGCCATATCGCAAGACTCAGAGAAGGCTCGTGCACCTTTGAAACGGGATTTATATGGTCCGACCTTATCACCAACTTTGAGCGCGTGAGCGACCATTGCTCTAACATCGCAGTAGGTATCATTGACGTAAGCGAGCATACGATGAACACCCACGAGGTCATCAAAAGCCTCAAAGAAGGAAATACAAATTACAGCGATAAATACGAGGAATATTCAAAAAAATATTCTTTAAACCTCGGTATATAAACTCACCCCACCGCATACCGCGGTGAAAAATAAACCAACGGCTTCTTAGCGTGATGTCCTTAACGGACAAATCACGCTAAACGATGTTTGCCCCCAAGGGCAAGTGATGTTGACTTCGTCAATGATGTTCACTGCGTGAATGATGTTGTGCCTTCGGCACAGTGGGTAAACATCACATCACTGCGAGCCTTGGCGAGCAACATCACTATGAGCAAAGCGAATAACATCATTTTGCGATAGCAAAAACATCACTAACAGAAAAAGAGAGAACATTTCGGCTACAAACCGATTTGTTCTCTCTTCTGTCGTTATGAGGGCTTGGGCTTAGCCGATAAAGTATTTGACCAGATAAATGCGATGCTCGCACTTGGTAAGATTTTCAAATTCTCAGCTAAGAACATCAGCCGTTGAAGCCGTTGGTTTTTTGTGTATGCGGAATTCGATTAATGAAAATATAAATATCACGCCTAGGGCGTGGATAAAATCAATGCGTAGCATTGTATGGAATCCGCAACTTGTTGCGGTATGGAATTGCTCGTATCACGAGCGTATGGAATCCGTCGCAGACGGCATGGAATCAAGCCGCGGGAAAAAGAGATACAGCCTGACGGCTGATGCCATGCGCGGACGAGCCGCAATTCCATGCAATTCGCAAAGCGAATTGATGCCATGCCAAGCCTGCGGCTTGAATAAAAATAACGGCTTCATTTGAAGCCGTTATTTTTTGGTGGAGCATGCTTAACAATATCA
>JAZKYE010000039.1:0-2030 GCA_045611965.1 Eubacteriales bacterium | reverse complement strand
TCCTCAATTCTTAAAATGAACTTACCGCCCTCGTGCTTTGAGATAAGGAACGAGTAAAGCGCGGTTCTCAAATTTCCGATATGCATATAACCCGTGGGGCTTGGCGCAAATCTTGTAACTATCATAGTTTTTTTCATCCTTTGCGAAATTTTCTGAATATAAATATTTATAACATCGTGTATTTTAACATAAAATTTAAAATTAGTCAATGAGATTTATCAAAATTTGTTTGACTGACGGGGCAAAATGTAGTATAATTAAGAAAAAACCAAGCGGGGGATTGTAAGTGCTTAAAAGTACCTTTGCAAAATATTTGGTTGCGTTTGCACTGATTTTGATTATCAGCTTCTTAATTCTCGCAGGAATTCTTACCGCAACCGTCAGAAATTACATAACCGAGGAAAGCATAGAAGAGCTTGAACGCACCTGCCTTGCGGTCAGCACTCACCTTTCAAATATGCAGGTCGAGGACCTTGAAGCGCACGTAGCCTCGGGCACGGCGGCGAGGTTTTTGTCCCTGCTTATAGGCAGGCGTGATACGATGGATGTTGTTCTTACTGACGATACGGGAAAAATTCTTCTTAAAACCGTATCGACATCCGCAGGCGGTGAGAAGCAGATTCTCTATACGGGCACGCTCGGTGAAATTCCGTTTTCAAAGCTCGCACCCATTATGGGTGAGTCGGGCGAGAAGCTCTATGTTTACACGGGTGTCCTTGATGAGACGGCAGGAAACAGCGTAAGACTTTACGGCAAGAGCATATATACCAACTCAAATGTGCGTGGATACGTTTTTACAATGAACGATATAGCAAATGAAACCGCCCTTTACAATGACCTTCGCACGACTATCGTTCAGAGCGCACTTTGGGTTATGCTTGCCGCATTCGTTGCCGTATATTTTATATCCGACAGAATAGTTCATCCGCTTCGCAATATGAAGCAGGCGGCAAAGAGCTTTGCGAGGGGTGACTTCACCACGCGCGTCAAGGTGTACGGCAAGGACGAGATTTCCGAGCTTGCCGAGGCGTTTAACAATATGGCAGAGTCGCTCGAGAGCCTTGACAAGATGCGTAAGTCCTTCCTTGCGAACGTTTCGCACGACCTTCGCACGCCGATGACCACGATAGCAGGCTTTATCGACGGAATATCGAGCGGCGCTATCCCCGAGGACAAGCACGCGTATTATCTCGACATAATTTCAAAAGAGGTTCACCGACTCTCGCGCCTCGTATCCGACCTTCTTGACATATCAAGGCTTGAGTCGGGTGACAGAAAGTTCACCTTCGCAGAGTTCAATGTTTGCGAGATAGCGAGGGTGATACTTATTTCCTTTGAGCAGAAGATAGAGCAAAAGCGACTTGATGTCGAGTTCGATGCTGACGATGACGATATTCAGGCTATCGGCGACAAGGATGCTATACACCAAGTTATTTATAACTTGATAGACAATGCGATTAAGTTTGCCGCCGAGGGCGCAAGGCTTGTTATTTCGATAAAGGCAAGCGAAAACAAGCGCATAACCGTTTCGGTATTCGACGAGGGCGAGGGAATTGACAAGGACGACCTGCCCTTTGTATTCGACAGATTTTACAAGACGGATAAGAGCCGCGGACTTGATAAAAACGGCGTAGGTCTCGGTCTTTATATCTGCAAGACGATAATTGACGCTCACGGCGAGCGCATTGAGGCAAAATCACCTGACGGCACGGGCGCTGAATTCAGCTTTACCTTAAAGGCGTCGGTTGCAAAGCGTGCGAGGGTCGCACAGGATAAGCATGAGTAGTACAGAGCGCGTTATTCTGCACTGCGACGCAAACTCGTTCTTTGCCTCGGTTGAAGCCGCGGTTAACCCAGAGCTTGCGAACGTTCCTATGGCGGTGTGCGGAAGTCAGGAAATGCGCCACGGAATAGTTCTTGCAAAGAACGAGCTTGCGAAAAAATACGGCATCGTGACGGCGGAAACGGTTTACAGTGCGAAGGTTAAGTGTCCGTCACTCGTCATATGCGAGCCGCAGCACGAGCTTTAT
>JAZKYE010000038.1:0-12672 GCA_045611965.1 Eubacteriales bacterium | reverse complement strand
AGTGTGTATTCAAGCAGCTCTGCCGTATCAATTCTCGACGAAACAGTCCTGAAAATGCGTTCAAGCTGCGATGCCGTGAGCGTTGTGGGCGTGCCGCCGCCAATATATACCGTAGCAACCCGAAGCCCGAGCGCGGATACGGTATCAAACACAGAATTAAGGTCCTCGCAAAGGGCCGCAACGTACGGCTCAATGAGCGAAAGAAGCTTCTTTGAGGTGTAGGAAACGAAGCTGCAATAAGAGCATCTTGACGGGCAGAACGGAATGGATATGTATATAGAGCAAGCGTTTTTCGGGGCTTTTTTAAGCACCTTGATTTCGTTTTGTGCAACCGTAACGGCAAGCGCCGCCTTTTGCGAGTTAAGGAAAAACTCGTCGCGCAAAATGCGCTTTGAGCGAATTACGCCGTTGCCCTCAAGCAGAAGCTTTCTTGCTATTTTAGCAGGTCTTATTCCTGTTAAAATGCCCCACGGGGGAATGTGACCGAGAAGCTCTTTACCTGCGGTAAACATAGCGCGTCCGACTGCAATAGCCTCGTGCGTCGCAATCTTTACCTCTTCTGCAAGGCTGACGGTTGAGGTAGCCTCACAAACCTTGTCATTAAGCTTCATTGACACATACGCGGTAACCGACTCGCGCTCGTCACCGCTGACGCTGACTGTAACCTCGGGAACACCCTCGCCGCCCTCTTCATTCTCACCGAAGGTAGAGCCGGGGAAAAACACCATACAGAGCATCTGCGCGTAGTATTTATTTATATTTCCGTCAATTTTGAGTATCATAATTACTAAAAATCCGTGCGCTTCCCTTTCTTAAGAATATCCGAGTCCATAACGATAGTTACAGGTCCGTCAAGTGATACGTCGCACCTCATATCTGCGCCAAACTGACCGCTTTGGCAGACAATACCGGCATCCTTTATCCTTTGGATAAAATACTCGTAAAGCTCTCTTGCCTCATCAGGGGCGGCGCTTGAAAAATAGTCAGGGCGGTTGCCGTGCGAATAATTGGCATTAAGCGTAAAATTTGATACGACGAGCATCTGCCCCGAAGCATCACGACAGGACAAATTCATCTTGCCGAACTCGTCTGAAAATATGCGAAGCTTTATAATTTTCGAGCAAAGAAGCTCTGCGTCGAGCCTCTCGTCGCCCTTGGCAACGCCAAGAAGGATAAAAAGCCCCTTCTCTATGCTACCGACACAATTTTCGCAAACGGTGACGGCGGCTTGGTTTACTCTCTGAATAACCGCCCTCATATCAGCCACCGAATGCACGGACTACGTCAACGACCTTGGGAAGCGAGCGAAGTCTTGATACGATAGAGTCAAAATGCGAGGTGTTCTTACATCCGACGTGGATGTGGAATATAACCTCGCCCGATCGAGTCGTCTGCGTATTGAGTGAATTAATAGAAACCTTCATATCGGCAAGAGCGAGCGATACCGACGCAAGAACGCCGATGCCGTCAGTAACCGTAACCGCGAGCGCTGCCTCGTAGGTTTCCTCTGCCGCCCCGCCTGCAAGCTCGGAATCCCACACCGCATTTACCCAACGGGAAAGGTTATCCTCGTTCTTTCTTGAAAGCGATACGTTAGGACAGTCGCACTTATGCACCGATACACCAAACCCACGCGTAACGAAGCCGACGATTTTATCACCAGGCAGAGGGTTACAGCATTTAGCAAGCTTGAAGGTGCAGCCGCGCTCACCGTCGATAATAATACCGCCGTGCGCCTTGCCGCTTGGCTTTGCGAGCTTGATTTTGGAAATCTCATCCTCAACCGTTCTCGTAGCCGCGCCCTTGGCAGACATAACACGCTCTATCTCGTCCTTTAGCTTTGGAAGTATTCTCGTAAGGGTGATACCGCCGAAGCCAAGCGTATTGTAAAGGTCTTCGGTATCGGCAAAGCCGAAGCGGCTGGCAACGGTAGCGACAATTTCAGACACCTCGTCGTCAGAAAGCCCCTTGGCAAGCCTTCTCATTTCCTTCTCAATCTCGGACTTACCGAGAGCGAGGTTTTCCTGCCTCTTTTCCTTCTTGAACCATTGTCTTATCTTGCTTCGCGCGCCACCCGTCTTGACTATCTTAAGCCAGTCGCGGCTCGGTCCCTTGGATGAAGAAGAAGTAATAATCTCAATTCGATCGCCGTTCTCGGGCACCTTGTCGATAGGAACGATAACACCGTTGATTTTTGCGCCTATCATCTTATTACCGACAGCCGAGTGTATTGCGTAGGCAAAATCTATCGTGGTAGAGCCAAAAGGAAGCGATATAACGTCACCCTTGGGGGTGAAAACAAAGGTTTCATCGTGGAATATATCGGTCTTGAACGACGAAATGAACTCATCGGGGTCGCGCGTGTTCTCGTCGGATTCAAGAAGCTGTGAAATCCAGCGAAGCTTCTCGTCAATATCGCCACCGCTCTTCTGTCCCGTCTTGTACTTCCAATGCGCGGCAATACCGTACTCGGCTTCCTCGTGCATCTGCCTTGTTCTTATCTGAACCTCAAACGGCGTGCCGTTGTTGCCTATGACCGTCGTGTGAAGCGAGCGGTAAAGGTTGGGCTTGGGCGTTGAAATATAGTCCTTGAAGCGGCCCGGAACCGACTTGAACATCTCGTGCACAAGACCGAGGGCGGTATAGCATTCAAGCTCGTTATCTACGATAACTCTTACTGCGTAAAAGTCGTAAATTTCCTCAAAATCACGCCCCTGCGTGTACATTTTACGGTAAAGGCTGTAAACCGATTTTACACGCCCTTCAAGCTCAAAGGTGATATTATTCTCACGAAGCTTAACCGAAAGGACCTCTTTTGCATCGTTTAAGAAGTCGCGGTTCTGTCCGAACTTGTTTTCAATACAGTCCTGCACCTCGGTATAGCCCATTCTGTCGAGGTAATAAAGGCTCAAATTTTCAAGCTCTTGCTTGATTTTCTGAATACCGAGTCTGTGTGCAAGCGGCGCGTAGATGTGCATCGTTTCAAGCGCAATCTGTCTTTGTCGCTCTTCTCTCTTTGCCGAGAGAGTACGCATATTGTGAAGCCTGTCGCAAAGCTTGATGAATATAACTCTGATATCCTTGTTCATAGCGAGAAGCATCTTGCGTATGTTCTCAATATGCTCTTCTTCCTTGTCCTGAACCTGAACGTGAATTATCTTGGTAAGTCCGTCAACGAGCATCGCAACATCCTTGCCAAACATCTTCGTCAGGGTTTCAAGGTCGGTCTTATCCGCGCAGTCCTCTACCGTATCGTGAAGAAGCGCCGCGCAGATAGAGTCGGTATCAAGACCAAGCTCGGCAACAATGACCGCAACCGATATGGGATGGCTGATATAGGGCTCGCCCGAAAGCCTGAACTGTCCCTCATGCATCTTTGATGCGTAAAGATAGGCGTTCTCGATGCGCTGTATATCGTAAGCCTTGATATTCTTATTTAAAATTTCATAAAGGGGTTGAAGCTCTGTATACATATTTTCTGACCTTCAAAATTAGATTAGCTGTGAGCGAAGCCGCCTCAAAAGATGCGATTTTTCAAGGTCTGCCTTGCCCTGTCTTTTGTACTCTGAAAATCTGAAGCCGTCCTCTGCTATCTCTTCGATAGAAAGAAGGTTCATTTCCTGCATAACCTTAATCATAACGCGAAGCTTGATATAGTTTATGTCAGGTGCGCCGGGTTGAGCGCATATCGTTAAGGTTAGCTCGTCCGCGCGGTACTCGCACTTCCCTTCTCTTATGGATGCACAAAGGAAGCGGTAAAGATAGACGAAGTCATCGCGGCTCGGAATAAATCCGTCTGCCTCGGTAAAGCTCTCGCCTGCCCATATTCTGTCAAAGCGCTCTGAAAGAAGCTGCTCTCTTGACTTCTGCTCTTCGGATTTTCTAATGTCACGCACTATAATCTGTACGCTTCTTCTTCCGTTCCACTCGTTTATATCAAGATTAAAGAGAATATCGACAAAATCACCAACGCATATATCAAGCGTCTCGGGTGAATGTGAGAAGAACATACACGAATGTGCACGCTTGTCCGACCGCAGGGTAAGACGGGTGTGCTTGCCCTCGCTCACACCGTTAATCTCAACGACCGAAAGGTGCGAAAGAACGAACGTGGGGTTGGGATTTCCAACACCGTACGGCTCAAGAAGATGAAGCTCCTCGCAAAGGCGCATATCAATATCATCAGCACATAAAACGAGGTCGCAGGGATAGGTCGGGATAAAGCTGTCCTCATCAAGATGCTCGCTTGCATACTCGTTGATTTTTTTGCGGAAGGCATCAAGATTTGCACGCGTTACGGAAAGTCCTGCGGCAAGCTCGTGACCGCCGAATTTAACTAAAAGCTCTTGCGAATTGCACAGCGCGTCAACAAGGTTCATACCCTTAATGCTTCTGCCCGAGCCCTTACCGATGTCATCATCAGTCGGGTTATCACCGTTGCCCTCAAAGGACACGAGAATACAAGGCTTTGAATACTTTTCGGTAATTCTTGATGCTACAATACCGATAACACCGTGGTGCCAATTATCCGCCGCAAGAACTATAACCGAATTTTTATCGTATCCGCACGCCTCGATTTGGGCGTACGCGTCGTTCATTATTTTATTTTCCTCAGCCTGCCTGTCCTTATTCGCAGAGCAAAGCTCTTCTGCAATTCTCTGCGCCTCAGCCTCGCCCTTGGATAAGAAAAGCGACGCGGCAATATCAGCCGTTCTTATTCTTCCTGCGGCATTAATTCTCGGTGCAAGCGTAAAGCCGATATAGCTTGAAGTGATTTTAGGCTTCTTTTTCACACGCGCCTTTGCCGAGTCCGTGCTGGTGCTCGATGCCTCGATAAGAGCCGAAAGTCCTGCTCTTTTCGTATTCTCTATCATAGAAAGACCGTGCTTTACGATAATACGGTTTTCCTCTCTTATCTGCATAACGTCGGCAATAGTACCGATTGCGATAAGGTCGGAATACTCTTTGAGTATTCTGTATGTAACCTGACTCATTCTCTCGCGTGAAATCTTGCCTTCAAGCACGCAAAGAAGCTTGAAAACGACCCCGACACCTGCAAGCTCTTTAAAGCTCGACTCGCAGTCCTGTCTGTGCGGATTTACAACTGCCACCGCCTTGGGCAGCGACTGCCTCTGCTCGTGGTGGTCGGTGATGACGAAATCAATGCCGCTTTCCTTTGCGTAAAGCACCTCTTTGTCTGCTGTGATACCCGTATCAACGGTGATAATAAGGCTCGTTCCGCGCGCCTTTAAGCTGTCGATAGCACCAAGGGATACACCGTACCCCTCGCCTGCTCTGTTGGGGATATAGTAATCAACCGTAGCCCCCTTGCTTTTGAGATAGAGATAGAGCGTGCAGACCGATGTTACGCCATCAACGTCGTAGTCACCGTAAACTGTGATATGCTCTTTTTTCGATATAGCCTCGATAATGCGGTCTGCGGCAGGGGAAATATCCTTCAGCGTATAAGGGTCTGAAAGCGATTCGGTTTCCATATAAAGAAACGCCTTCGCCTGCCCGACACTCGTATATCCTCGGCTGAAAAGCAATCTTGCCACAACCTGCGACACACCGAGCGCAGACGAGATTTCCTCACACACACGCATCTCGTCAGCCGAAAGCGGCGACGGGGTGAGCCATATCTTCTCCTTCTTCTTGATTTTTTCCATTTTATGTACCAGTCGGGCATATGCCCGCCCTTCAGAATTAATAACTGCTTAATATTTAAGCCATAGGCTTAAACCTTGACATAAGTGCAAGCGCGCACCTTATTCCGTCAACTGCGGCAGAGGTAATTCCGCCAGCATACCCTGCACCCTCACCGCAGGGATAGAGGTTATCCGTGCCAAAGGCGGTAAGGCGCTCTGCATCTCTCATAATGCGTATCGGCGCGCTCGTTCTCGTTTCAGCACCCGTAAGTATTGCGTCAGGGCAGGAAAAGCCCTTGATTCTTCTGTCAAAATTAACTATTGCATCTCGAATGCCGTTACAGACGAATGAGGGCAGATAATCGCTCGGGCGAGCAAGCCTGACCGCGCCGTTCATATAGGTCGGCATAATTCGTGATGGCTCGCGCGAGAGCTTGTCCGAAAGGAAATCCCCAACCGTGATAATGGGCGCGGTATAGTCACCGCCACCCTGAATAAAGGCGCGTCTTTCGATGCTTCTCTGAAATTCAATAGCCGACGCGGGCGCACCGCCGTAATCCTCTTTGAATACCGAAACGGCAATAGCCGAGTTTGAGTTTCTTCCGTCGCGCTTGCTGTAAGACATTCCGTTTACGACAAGACCGCCCTGCTCGCTCGAAGCGCACACGACCTCACCGCCGGGACACATACAGAAGGTATAAGCGCCCCTTACCTTGGTATTGCAGGACAGCGTGTATTCAGCGTGACCGAGATTTTTGTGACCTGCGTACTTACCGTACATAGCCGTATCAATATCCTCGCAAAGATGCTCAATTCTCATTCCGACCGAGAAATTTTTAGCTTCAAGCGCAAATCCTCTGTCCATAAGCATAGCATAAGTATCCCTTGCGCTGTGACCTACTGCAAGAATTACAGCATCGGTAAAAATCTCACCGCCGTCGGTTATAACCGACGATATTCTGCCACCCTTCACCTTAAGGTCGGTAACTGTGGTATTGTATATGATTTTTCCGCCAAGTGCGACTATTTTATCCGCCATAGCGCTGACAACCGAGCGAAGAATATCAGTACCGATATGAGGCTTTGCCTGATACATAATCTCATCAGGCGCGCCAAACTTTACAAACGAGCTCAAAACATACTGACAAAGCGCATCACCCGTTCTCGTTATAAGCTTGCCGTCAGAAAAGGTGCCTGCACCGCCAAGACCGAACTGAATATTGCTTCTTTCGTCAAGTATTCTCTTTGAGTAAAGTCGCTCTACCGCAGCAGTACGGCTCTCAATATCACCGCCTCGCTCAATAACGGTAGGACGGTAGCCGTGCTCGGCAAGCAGAAGTGCTGCAAAAAGCCCGGCAGGGCCTGCGCCGACAACGACGGGGCTCGACATAATAGGCGTTTGACCGAAAACGGGCGTAGGGTAAGCTACACTGTGGTAAACGCCCGAAATGCGCGAAAGCTCTCTTTCGTCAAGAGGTCTCATTTCACCCTGACAAGCCACGGATATGACGAGAATAATACCGTCGCGGTGGCGCGCGTCAACGCTCTTTTTGAAAACGGAAAAGCTTAAGGCGGATGTGCCGATGCCGAGCGAGCTTAACCTTTTTTTCGCAACCGAAAACGCATCGGTAATGTCGGCGTCAGGTGTGAGCTTTATATTTCCGATAACAAGCACAGAGCGCGCGTCAGTCATAGCAATCCCCTTTCAAGATTTCAAGTAAAAACTATGTTTTTAAAAAGTGTGCAAAAATACATTTGGGAGCTCGCCTCAAAGAGAAGCAAGCCCCATTTTAAGTAATTTTTAATCAGCAAAAAACGCGCCTTAACCGATAAGCGCAAATGCCGCCTGCGTGTCAGGAAGCATCTTTACTATCGCCCATACAACAATAGCAAGAGCAACACTGCCGAGCACCGTAAGATAAGTGCTGATTTTAATACCGAATATTCTCTTGTTCATATCTTATATCCTCGCGCTGACATCAATGTTGACATTCTCACGCACCCAAGTTTTGAGAAGGAAATTACGAAGGGTGTCCTGCGTATAGTTTCTCGTAAGCTCACAGTCGTAGGCAACCGAAATGATGCCCGTTTCCTCTGAAACAACTATGATTATAGCATCGCTGCTCTCTGAAAGACCGATAGCCGCTCTGTGACGAGTACCGAGGTCACCGTCAATTCCCTGCATTCTCGTAAGCGGAAGCAGGCACGCCGCGGCAACAATCTTACCCTCGTCAATAACAACCGAGCCGTCGTGAAGAGGTGCTTTGTTGAAGAAGATGTTACGAAGAAGATAGGAATTTACCTCTGCATTGATGGTGATACCCGTCTGGATAACATCCTCAAGGCTCGTATTTCTCGTAATTGCGATAAGCGCACCCGTCTTGGTTCTTGAAAGGTCGCTCACCGCAGAGCAGATAGCCTCAACCGAGCGGTAGTATATCTGCTTCTTTTTCTTCTGGTCGCCAAAGGTGAAGATGCCCGATATCGAGCCTGTGCCGAGCTTCTGAAGAACATCGCGGATTTCAGGCTGGAAGATAATAACGATAGCAAGCGCGCCTATCTTGAAAAGCCCTGAAAAGATGTAGTACGTGCCGTCAAGCCCGAGCACGAGCGCAATAATCAGAATAACAAGGCATATGCCTATGCCGATGATAACCGCGCCTGCCTTTCTTCCCTTAAAGAAGCGGAAAGCGAAAAAGAAAAGAACCGAAAGAAAAAGTATATCAATAGCGTCAAAGAAGGTAAAGCTTGCGAATGCCTCGGATAGCTTTGAGAAGAAATCCTTCATCAGATTTCCTACCGTCTGGGCGCCGGAATTAAGCAAAAAATTCATATTTTACCCCGTAGAAATTTATGTATACGCATATAGCGAATAATTATTTAAATTAATTATATCATAGCGCGTAAATTTTTTCAAGTATTTTTGCGAATATTTTATGAGATTTGCCAAAAGGAATTTTTCTTTGACTAAATTTCACTTTGCTCGCCAAAACCTATTGACAAAATACACCTTTTCCTTTATAATTGTATCAAATAAGACATTTTGGGGGTTAGATGACGAAATTAAACGAAGATATATTAAAAAAGCTATTCCCTTTCTCATCTCTTGACGGTGAGGCTCTTTCCGATATTCTCAAAAGCGCAAGACTTGAAATCAGGCGCTTTAAGTCGGGCGAGGTCATTATCGGTGACGAGCATCACGAGCGAGCGCTGTGCTTCGTGCTCAAAGGACTTTGCGACGTTGAAAGAGCGCGTGCGACCGACACGATACCCGTAAAAACCTTGAAGCCGTATGAGTCCTTTGGAATTATATCGGTGTTTTCAAGCGGTGAAAAATTCCCCACCACGGTAAAGTCAAGGTCACAAAGCGAGGTGCTTTTCATCAGCAAGGATACACTCGGTGCGCTTATGCGAAAATATCCCGAGATATCCGAGAGCCTCATCCGCTTTCTTTGCCAGAGGGTTGAGTATCTTAACGACTCGCTCTCGACGATGAGTGCCAAGAGTGCAGAGGGACGCCTTGCGAAAAAGCTGATTTCGATGGGGCGCACGCAGGGTGACAAAATTGAAATTTCTATGACGAGGCTTTGCGGTGAAATCGCCATAGGACGCGCATCACTTTACCGCATTTTAGACGATTTTGAGGCTTCGGGACTTGTTGTGACCGACAAAAAATCAATTACAATTTTAAATTTTAATGAATTGGAGAAAATACAATGAAAAAAATTCTTTCGCTTATCCTTTTAGCCGCCCTTCTCACCCTCGCGCTTGTTTCCTGCGCGCAAGACCCGACCAAGGTTACCGTCGGCGTGCTCAACGGCCCGACCGGTATGGGTATGGCAAAGCTTATGGCTGACAAGGCAGAGTCCGAGCAGTACGCATTTGAAACCTATTCCGACCCCACCGTAGGAATCACCGATTTCGCTTCGGGCAAGCTTAATATGCTCTGCCTTCCCACCAACACCGCCGCCGCACAGTTTGCAAAGAAGGCTGACTACCTTACCGTTATTGCGATAAACACTCTCGGCTCGCTCTATCTTGTTACCGACGAAGAAAACAAGGTAAGCTCTGTCAGTGAGCTTAACGGCAAAACCGTCTACACGAGCGTTGCAACCTCAACCACGAAGCCTATCGTTGAGTATTTACTCAACGCAAACGGTGTAGATGCCGAAATTATAGTTGAAAAGGACCACGACACTCTTATCGCAAAGGTAAAGCAGGGACTTTGCCCCATCGCAGTCCTTCCCGAGCCCAAGGTGACCGCAGGCTTTATGACCACCCCCGAGTACAAGCCCTGCCTCAACCTCTCTGCCGAGTGGGACAAGGTGTCCGACACACCTCTCGCTATGGGCTGTATAGTTGTCAGAAACGACTTCCTTAAGGCACACGAGGGCGCAGTCAAGAGATTTCTTAACGATTACAAGGCATCCGTTGACTTTATAGCAAACCCCGACAACAAGGATGCGTCGGCACAGCTTATCGTTTCGGCAGGCATTCTTCCTAACGCGAAGGTAGCAGGCGGCGCGCTTGCAAATCTTGAAGGCTCGATAGTATATATCGACGGCTCGCAGATGAAGAGCACCCTCATTGCCTTCTATAACGCAATAGGACAGGCACTTCCCGAAGAGCAGTTCTACTATGAAAAATAAGACCGCAAAATATCTCATCCCCATAGTCTCGGCGGTAGTGTGGCTCGGTATATGGGATATATGCGCTCGTCTTATTAATCTCGATTTCATTTTACCTACCGTGACGCAGACGGCATCCGAGCTTATCTCGCTTCTTCTCACGGGTGAATTTTATCTCTTCGTATTGCTTTCGTTTTTGAGAGTAACCGTCGGCTTTGTCATAGGTGTTGCACTCGGCATCGCGCTTGCACTCACGACACACTACTCGAAGGTGGCAAGGGCGCTTCTTAACACCCCTCTTACGGTTATTAAGGCAACGCCCGTAGCCTCGTTCATTATGGTTTTGTGGATGCTAATAGGTAGCGACGCAGTACCCACCGTAATCTCGGTTATTATGGTGACACCTATCGTCTGGCAGAACCTCGACGAGGGCTTTGCGGCGGTAGATAAGAGCCTTGACGAGGTGTGTGTTATTTTCTCGGTATCACCGAAAAAACGGCTTAAAATCCTTGTAATCCCAACTCTTATAAAATATCTTATTCCGTCATTGTTTATTTCCGCAGGTCTTTCGTGGAAGGCAGGAATTGCCGCCGAAATCATATCCTATACGGCAAATTCTATCGGTAAGGAAATCTATCTTGCCAAGGCATACTTTGAGTCAGGAAAGATGTTCGCGTGGACGATTGTTGTAATAATTTTGAGTGTTTTAATTGAAAAATCGCTGAAAATATTAAAATCGCACATATCCGGGGGGGTATCAGAATGAGCTTTGAAATTAACCCTGCTGACAATAGCACGACTTATGCCGTATCTGTTATAGGCCTTAATAAGTCTTTTTCAGAAAAAGCACTATTCCGCGATTTTTCGTATAGCTTCAAGCCCACGGGAATTTATGCTCTGATAGGTGAGAGCGGCCGCGGAAAGACCACGCTTCTTCGCATTATCGCAGGGCTTGATAAGGACTATTCCGGAAGCGTTTATGTTAATGGAAAAATATCCCTTTGCTTTCAAGAGCACCGCCTCTTCCCCACCCTCACAGCGCTTGAAAATCTGACGCAGGTGCTTTTCGAAAATCCCACCGAGAGTGATACCGCACGCGCTATGGAAATGCTCACCTCACTCGGTCTTACCGAGAGCGAGTGCGCCCTCTATCCGCGTCAGCTCTCGGGCGGTATGCGCCAGCGCGTTTCACTCGCAAGAGCGCTTCTTGCCGATGCCGATATTCTTCTTTTAGACGAGCCGACAAAAGAGCTTGATGCCACTCACCGAGCGGCTGTACGCGAAAAAATCGAGAGGTACGCAAACGACAGGCTTGTAATTCTCGTTTCTCATTCAAGCGAGGATTTAGATAGGCTTAAATGTGAAAAAGTAGTTTTATAGCTTGTAGAAAAAATAAGAGTGATACAGCGCCGCTGTATCACTCTTATTTTTTTGCCTTATAGATGCCAAAATCAGTACCGATAATAGATGCGTTAAGTATCGCATCCTTGCCGAATTTTTCCCTTATTATATCAAGCGCCGCCTCTCGCTTTTCAGCCTTTGCCGAGCCTATCTCTTCGGGCTCGTCGAAGAAGCCTATCTGCTCGCACAGCTGGTTAGCTTGGGTAAGCCCGATAGCACCGACCGTAAGCGCCCTTACAGGATAGGATGAATGTGCTTCATAAAGTATTTCCTTCGCAAGCTCTGCTATGGCGCGCGAGTCGTTTGAGGGTGTTGAGAGCCTTTTCTGCCGCCCACTTGAATGAAGCGCAGTATCCTTTACCGACAGAGATACACCCGTACAGAGAAGATTATGGCCTCTTAATTTTTTAGCAACATCAATAGACAAATAGTCTATTGCGGCACACATATCGCTCTTATCGGTAAGGTCGTGGCTGAAGGTCAGTCCGTTGCTGACGCTCTTGATTTCCTCACTCTCTGCCACAACGGGGCTTGTATCCTCACCTCTTGCGTAGGACAGAACCGTAAGCCCTGATTTTCCGAGCCGTGCCTCAATAAGCGCGTCACTCGCCTCGGCGAGGTCGCCTATCGTTTTAATGCCGATAGCGCGAAGCGACTGTGCCGTTTTTCCACCAACAAAAAGAAGTGCCGATACATCTAACGGATAAACGATATTTTTGAAGTTTTCCCTTGAAATTACGGTAATAGCATCAGGCTTCTTATAATCACTGCCAAGCTTTGCAAACGCCTTGTTAAAGGAAATGCCGATAGATACGGTTATACCTATCTCGCGCTTTACGCGCTGTCTTATCTCATCGGCAATCTCATACGGCGTGCCAAGATAGCCGCTTGCGGTAACGTCAATCCAGCTCTCGTCAATGCCAAACGGCTCGACTAGGTCGCTGTACTCTGAATAAATTTTGTTAAGTCTTTTGGAATACTCAAAATAAAGCTCG
>JAZKYE010000037.1:0-16978 GCA_045611965.1 Eubacteriales bacterium | reverse complement strand
AAGCGTCGTTCTCCGCCCCGAAGCAAATACGCCACGCGTATTTGTCTTTATGTTTTCGTATATACATACGCCCCGTGGAAGGAAACGGCGGTAGAAAAAGACCAGCGAAGAAATCCACAGGATTTCTTCGCTTTAACATTTTACTTGCACTTTTTGATATATCCAAGGCATTTTATTTTCATTCGGTCTTTTTCGGTCTTACCAAATGTGGCAGCCCCTTTACTCTTGCACCACACGCACGGTTTTAATTCCGTAGTATGAGAAGGCAAAGATTACGTGCTCGTCAATTACCTCGCCCGGCATAATAATTGGCACGGCGGGTGGGCAGGAAAGCGCGGTGTCGCACACGACACGACCGAGCGAGCGGCTTGCGTCAATATCCTCTGCGGGGGATAGCATCGCCTCTTTTACCGACATACGGAACTTTGGCACGGTAACATCGGGGGGTACTTCAATAAGATCGAAAGCCCTTTCCTCGCGGCATTTCAGCTTCATAAGACAGGACGACAGACAGTAGAGGTCAAACTCGCTCTCGGGCGAAGGCATAAGGGTTATAAAATCGCAGTCGCAGAACTCGCACTCAATGTTCTCTGCCCGAAGCGCATCGGCAAGCTCATACCCCGTGTAGCCATAGGATTTTGCATAAATCGTAATCTTCATAGGCTCGTCGCCAACAACGGTAAATCCGTTATTTGACAATGCTTGTTTACAATTATGCACACTTATGACAAAATCACGAAGCTTATCCGGAAAGTCCTCGTCAAGTCTTTTGTT
The DNA here is from genome assembly GCA_045611965.1 of Eubacteriales bacterium. GTDB lineage: Bacteria > Bacillota > Clostridia > Oscillospirales > CAG-272 > UBA1740. Next base: position 16,204 of record JAZKYE010000037.1, on the reverse strand, counting down.
AAGCAAATCAAGCGAAGCCATAGTGAGATACGACGGGCTTGTTGAGGCGAAGGTAGCCATAGCGCGCTTTGCCTCGCGGTGAAAAAGCTCGGGTGCGCCATCCGCTATATGAAGGTATGCCGCGCCCGTAAGAGCGGGAAGCGTCTTGTGTGCAGAGTCCGCGCACATATCAGCACCGAGGTCTATCGGGTGACGCGATTTTTCAAGGAATTTGAGGTACGCGCCGTGCGCGTTATCAACGATAAGAAGCATCCCCACGCTATGACAAAGCTCGGCAATTGCCTCTATATCCTCGGTGTTGCCGAGGTAGTCGGGCGAGGTTAGGTAAAGCGCAGTCGGAAGCTCATCCCTTGGGGTTAAGTCAAGATAACCGGCAAAGGTATCACGCGTGTGTGAGGATGAAAGGTAGGGGTCGATAGGGTCAGGGGTAAGCCACTGCACCTCGACGTCGGTCAGGGCTATTGCCGAGAGAAAGGACCTATGGCAATTCCTTGCCGCAAGCACCCTCGGTGCTTTGCCCACGCTCTTTGCGTAAAGCGACACGAGAAGCACCATAGCGCGAATTGCGAGCGAAGAGCCCTCGGTGGAATAGAGCGTTTTTGAGCCGAAGAGCGACGATGCGGCGCGCTCGCTTTTTCCTATAATTCCCGAGCCGTCGCTAAGGCAGTCAGCACCGTCAACCTCGGTGATGTCAAGCCACTCGACACCAAGCTCGCCAACACCCTTGTGCCCGGGCATATGAAGTCTTTTTTTACCCGATGCGCCGTAGCTCTGTAAAAATGAATATATCGGTGTTTGCATCATATCAGCTCTCAAGCATACGGGCAACCGCAAGGGCTATGGCACATTCCATACGCTTTCTGAACAGCTTACAGCCGTACTCGTAAACACCGCGCACGCTACCCGTCGCGTGATAGGCGTTAGCCGCGCAGCCACCCGAGCAATAGAGCCTTGCCCAGCAGTCGCGGCACTCTTCTCTTGCGTAAACGTTACAAGAGGCAAAATCCTCTCTTATAGCCGTATTGGTGACACCCGTGTATATGTCACCGAGCTTAAATTTCTCGTCACCGACGAACTGATGGCAGGGGTAAAGGTCGCCCCAAGGGGTAACCGCCATATATTCCGTGCCCGAGCCACAGCCGGATATGCGCTTGTATATGCAGGGGCCGCCCGTCAGGTCTATCATATAGTGATAGAACGTAAAGGGGTCGCCCTTCTTATCGTGCTCGCGCATAAGCTCTGCAAGCTTCTCGTACTGCTCAAGAACGATAGGAAGGTCCTCTTCGGTAAGCTCGCCGTCATCACCGGGCGCGCAGACCACGGGTTCCATACTGATTTCTCTGAAGCCAAGGTCGAGCATCGCCCTAATATCGTTTAAGAAGTCGGGGTTTCTGTGCGTGAAAGTGCCCCTCATATAATAATTCTTGCCGCCGCGCTCGGAAACGAGCTTCTGGAATTTCGGCACTATTCTATCATAGCTTCCGCGTCCTGCATAGTCCACTCTGAAGCGGTCGTGCACCTCGCGTCTGCCGTCGAGCGAGAGCACCACGTTGCTCATCTCGCGGTTGGCAAAATCTATAACGTCGTCGTCAATAAGAAGTCCGTTTGTGGTAAGCGTGAAGCGGAAGTTCTTTCCGTGCTTGCCCTCAACCTCTCTTGCATAGGCAACGAGGCGCTTTACCACGTCGAAGTTCATAAGCGGCTCACCGCCAAAGAAGTCAACCTCAAGGTTTCTTCTCGTGCCTGAATTTTCAATAAGGAAATCAAGCGCCCGACGGCCGACCTCGTAGCTCATCACAGCGCGCTCGCCGTTGTATTTACCCTGACTTGCAAAGCAATAAGAGCAGTTGAGGTTGCAGGTGTGCGCGATATGCAGGCAAAGCGCCTTTACCACGCCGCCCGTTTTTTCTTTAAGCTTGCCTGCGATAGGCTCAAAGCTGTCCTTCGTAAAGAGCTTGCCCTTATCGCAAAGCGCAACGACAGCGTCATAGCACTCGTCAAGGTCACCGTCGCTTATATCCTCGCGGCAGGCGAAGAGCGAGCGCACCTCTGCTATAATCTCACCTCTCACCGCGCTATCGCGGATACTGTCAGAAATTCCCCTCTCGTCGAGTATGCGAATCATTTCATAGCAAACCTCGTCGGTTGCGTGTACTGCGCCCGAGCAGACGTCAAGAACGATATTAAATCCGAGCTGCTTATACTGATGTATCATCTTATTTCTCTTTTCTTACTTGAATTAGAAACGAAAAGAACCGCCGCAAATGGCGCGCATCTGCGACGGATCTTTACCAAACAGAAGGAATCCCTTATGTAAATTACTTGCTTTCCTTCTCAGCGGTGTTCTCGCAAGCCTGATTTGCAATACCGCAGCTGGTCTTGCAGGCAGACTGACAAGAGGTCTGGCACTCACCGCATCCACCGTTACCCTCGCAGAGGTTACGGGTTTCAATAGTTCTGATGTGTTCCATAACGGATCCTCCAAAATATTTTTTATATGTGTATTATAGCACCAAAGCAAATGGATGTCAACAATTATGACAAATTTTTTATTAAGGCAGAAGCGTCGTCGCTACTCTTCCTCTTCCTCGTCGTCCTCGACGGGCGTATCCTCAGAGGTGAGTATAACATCGTCGTGAAGCCTGAGCAGAAGCTCTGCCTCGGGCTGTGTATATTTTTTCTTCATAACACCCTCCTTAGAATTACCTTTCTTTTTAAGAAAGACCTGCGCTTTCGTAGTTATAATAGCATTTTCACACCGATTTGTCAATAATTTCATCAAAATTCCCGCCGAGGCACTGAAATTCCGCGCTGTCAGACGCTGCTTATCCTCACCGCCACGACCGAGGCATCGTCGCGTGTGCCTGCTCTTTTTGCCCCGTCTATTATCGCTGACGCATAAGCATCAAGAGAGGCAGCATCGGCGCGAAGCGCCTCGATAAGCCACGGCGCATCCTCACACGCGCCCGTGACACCGTCGCTCATTATCACTACTATGTCGCCATCCCTTATCTCGGCACTCACACTTTCAGCCTCGGGCGCGCTGAGCACACCAAGGGGCATAGTTTCGCTCTTTATCCTGAACAGCGACTCACCGCGCTTGATATACGAGCATACCGCCCCCGCCTTAATGAAGCGCGCCTCGCCCATTATCAAATCAAAGCAGAAAAGGTCAAGCGTCGCAGGGCACTCGTCACCCGTGCCGAGAAGAACCGAGTTTACAAGATAGGTAAGCCTTGCCGCATCAGCACCGCAGGGCAGTAATGACAAAAGTGCCGAGGCAGTAAATTCCGACACCCTTCTCGCCTCGTCACCGCTTCCCATTCCGTCAGAGAGCACAGCGAAAAGGTTGCCGCTCTCGCACTCGGTCACACCGATAGTATCCCCCGACACCTCGTCACCTCCCGCATCCGAACGCGTCACCCATTCGGCACGGTATTTAGGACGGCTCTGAAGCTCCATAAGAGCCATATCCTGACGGCGGTAATATTTCGGCAGGGAAAATTCCGCGCCCGCCGCCTCGCTGATTCGCGTAAGAAGTGTCGGCGAGGTTATCTCTCTGCCCGTCGCATCCTCAAGTGCCGCAAGGATATACCTCTGCCGCCCACCGAATGCCCTAACCACGAAGTCCTTGTGTCCGAGCGAGGAAAACACCCCCTCAAGCTTATCCGTAAGAGCCTCGTCGATTTCACGCATAGCAAGCGAGCTTGCCTCGGCATCCCGTATCATAGCGCATACGAGTGAAAGCTCGGATGAGCCGAGCGTCATTTTTCCCCCGAGGTGCTTCCCGCCGAGCGAGGAAAGTCCGTCAAGCCCCTCGTAAATAGGGCGAAGCCTTGACCCTGCGTTAAGTCTGTACGACATAGCCATTGTGCCGACCATATCCGCAGCAAGCCGTCTTGCGTCAACGCCCTCTGCGCCCCGCGCACCCGAGAGCCTGCCGATAATGGGAAAGGCAAGCACCACCCCCACAAGGCACTCGGGCAGATAGGAAAGCAGCCCCGAAAGTCCGCCAGCGTAAACGCAAAAAAGCGACGAGCCGCAGACAGAAAGAAAAAGCGCGACGGCAGCACCGAAGGGCAGAAGCGCGCCTGCGAGAGCACCGAGCAGGGTGAAGGCAACCGAGTAAAGCGGCACTATTCCCACCGAGGCAACGAAGCCGACCACAGCACCGTAGAGCGCACCGAAGCGCTTGGCTATCAGCACCGAAAGCGCCGCGGCTATGACCAAGGATATATCAACGCCAAAAAAGCGCAAATCGGCTACCGAGCGCGAGATAAAGAATATAAAAGAGACTGCCGCGGTTTTAAAAACGATAAGATTAAACCTTCCGCGTGCCCTTGAAAAAATCATAACCTCGCCACCGCCGAGTATAAGCTCGCGTGCCGATATTCCCGAGGAAAACGCGCCTGCAAAAATCGGGGTAAGAAGTGCCGGGGCAAGCGTCATCGTAAGCCCGAAAAGCACGCTCTCGACCGACATGCCGCGAAGCATTATCTCGTAGGCGGCAAGCACGAAGCCCGATATCATAGCACTGCAAAGGCGAAGCAAAACGCTCTCGCCAAAGCGCACGCATTTTTTATCCTCTGCACATATCACAGAGCGAAGGGTGGCACACAGCGCGCATCCGAGCGCAAACGGCACGCCGGACGGGCCTAAGGTGAGCGAGCCTACGGTTGCGCCAAGCGCGCCAAGCCACACCGCCTGCGGAAGGCTTGCAACGAAGGCAATTCCGATAGGATAGGCAGAGAACAAAAGATGGCATCTGCCAAAAAGAAAGCCGACGAGCACCGTAAGGCAGTCAAGCAGAATACGCATCCTGCCGGACTTAGCCGAGCGTCGCCTTGCAATCCTTTCTATAAACTCACCGACGGGACGGCGAGTGCCGCCTCTTTTATTATCCATAACCTTCGCCACCTCATATATCAATTGCTTTAAGCTATTATATTTTAGAGCGCAAATCGCAGAGTGTCGGTTTTTGCTAAAAGTTTTCGCATTTTGATATTGAAGGCTATTTTGATAATAGTTGTTTACAAAACACGGGCAGATGCGTAGGTTTCGTCTAGCATCTGCCCGTCATATATTCGGTTTTGATTTTAGTTTCTAAGCGAATGAATAGGCGCAGGAATTCTTCCGCCGCGCGATATAAATTCCTCGCACGACTGACCTCTGACACGCATAATCGGCGCGTAGCCGAGAAGTCCGCCAAATTCCGCCGAGTCACCAACACCCTTGCCGTGCACGGGGATAACTCTTACCGCGGTGGTCTTGTTGTTGACAACGCCGATGGAAATTTCGTCGGCAATAATTCCCGAAATAGTAGATGCGGGGGTGTCGCCGGGGACGGCAAACATATCGAGTCCCACCGAGCATACCGCCGTCATAGCCTCAAGCTTTTCAATAGAGAGAACGCCCTGCTCAGCCGCGGCAATCATACCTCTGTCCTCGCTCACGGGGATGAACGCGCCCGACAGACCGCCGACGTGGTTAGTAGCCATAACGCCGCCCTTCTTCACCGCGTCATTGAGAAGCGCAGGCGCCGCCGTCGTTCCGTGTGCGCCCGTCATTTCAAGACCCATATTTTCAAGTATCTCTGCAACCGAGTCGCCCGCCGCGGGGGTGGGCGCGAGCGAGAGGTCCACTATGCCGTAGGGCACACCGAGTCTCTGTGATGCTTCAGCCGCAATAAGCTGACCTACTCTCGTAATCTTGAACGCAATCTTCTTTACCGTTTCGGCAAGCACCGAGAAGCTGCAGTGTCCGACCTCTTTGATAGCGGCGGCTACAACACCGGGGCCGCTGACACCGACGTTAATAACGGTGTCGGGCTCACCCATACCGTGAACCGCGCCTGCCATAAATGGGTTGTCCTCGGGCATATTAGCAAAAACAACGAGCTTTGCACAGCCGATAGAATCTCTGTCGCGCGTGATGTAGGCGGTTTCCTTAATAATCTCGCCCATACGCTTTACCGCGTCCATATTTATACCCGCCTTGGTGGTGGCTACGTTAACAGACGAGCAGACGTGCTCGGTAACCGAGAGTGCCTCGGGAATTGACTCGATAAGATTGTGCGCGCCAAGAATTTCACCCTTCTGAACGTGGGCGGAAAAGCCGCCGATGAAATTAACACCGAGTGCGCCTGCCGCGCGCTCAAGCGTCTTGGCAAGACGGACAAAGCCGTCGGGCGAGAGCCCTGCGCCGATATAGGATATAGGCGTTACGCTTATTCTCTTGTTTACAATCGGAATACCGTAGGTAGCCTCAAGCTCCTCGCACACGCTGACGAGCCTTTTTGCAGAGGTCGTGATTTTGTTATAAATCTTTTCCTCAAGGCGGCCTATATCGTCGCTTATGCAGTCAAAGAGAGATATACCCATCGTTACGGTTCTTATATCGAGGTTTTCCTCTCTTATCATTCTTATCGTTTCAAGAATGTCCTGTGTATTGAGCATTATGACACCCCCGAAATTATATTCTGTGCATAGTATTAAAGATATCCTCGTGCATCACGCGAATATCAACACCGTTTTCCTTACCTGCAAGGCTCATTCTGTCCGAAAAGCTCTTGAAGTCACCGACGAGCCCGTCAAGCTCGACTAACATTATCATCGCAAAATACTCGTGAAGGACGCTCTGACTTATATCAATAATATTTGCGCCTGCCTTTGCACACTCTGCGCTCGTCAGCGCGATAATACCTACCTTGTCCTTACCCGTAACCGTTATAACTGCTCTCATTTTATCCTCCGCTGAAGTGAAATTTTCTTCAATTACTTTAATATTTTACTATATATTTTACTTTTTGACAAGTCTTTTATTGAAATTTTGTGAGGTCTGTGATAAAATATATAAAACACACAAAACGGGGGCAAGCCTATGGCATACGGTATCATAGTTCTGAATAAACCCGAGGGCATTACCTCGCAGGGCGCGGTAAGCCGCATCAAGCGCCTCTTTTGCGAAAAAAAGGTAGGTCACACGGGCACGCTTGACCCGCTTGCAACGGGCGTGCTTCCCATTCTTCTCGGCAGGGCGGTCAAGGCGAGCGACTATCTGCTCTCGTCCGACAAGTACTATCTCGCAGAGCTGACGCTCGGCATCCGTACAGACACCGAGGACACTACGGGCAACATCATATACAGACACGAGGGCGCGCTTCCTGATGAGGACGAGGTGCTTTCGGCAGTCGCGGCCTTCGTCGGCAGAATAAAGCAGACACCGCCTATGTACTCGGCGCTGAAGGTTGACGGCAAAAAGCTGTGCGACCTTGCGCGTTCAGGCGTTACCGTCGAGCGCGAGCCGAGAGATATAACCGTTCATTCTATTGTGGCACGGAAGATAAACGACAGCACCTACTCGCTTGACGTTCACTGCTCAAAGGGCACTTACATCCGCACGCTATGCAGCGACATTGGCGAGCGCCTTGGCGTGGGCGGCGCTATGAGCGCCCTTACGCGCACGAGAGCAAGCATCTTCACGCTTGATGACGCTGTGACGCTCGACGAGCTTGAAAATATGAGCGAGTGTGAGAGGGCTTCAAGAATAGTTCCCGTTGAGCGCGTATTTGAGAGCTATACCAAGGTCACTCTGCCACCCTTCTTCGCAAGGCTTGCATCCTGCGGAAATCCGATTTACCTCGGCAAGCTCGGCATCTCTCTTGAAGAGGGCGAGCGCGTGCGTCTGTACGGTGACGAGGGCTTCTTCGCCATAGGCGAGTGTGTCCTCACCGACGAGGGCGCGGCAATAAAGCCAATAAAGCAGTTCCCTTGCGAATAAAAACCACACAAAAAAGAAAGGAAGCGCGGTGCAAGACATAAAAACAAAAAAAGAAAAGGGCCCAAGCCTCACAGACGAGCAGGCACTCGCGATAAACACCCGCGACCGCACGCTTCTTATATCTGCGGCGGCAGGCTCGGGCAAGACCTTTACGCTGACGAAAAGAATAATCGACTCAATTCTTGACACGGACAACCCAAGGGATATTGGCAGGATGCTTATAGTCACCTTTACCAACTCTGCGGTTGCCGACTTAAGAAGGAAAATCAGCGCGGCACTTCGTGACGCGGCAAGAGAGCACCTTGAGGGTGATGAGAGGTCGCGCGCTATCGGTGCGCTTCTTGAAGAGCAGTATCTGCGCGTAAAGGACGCGAGGATAATTACGATAAATTCCTTTTGCAACGACATTCTTCGCGCTTGTGCAGAGCGCGTGGGCATAACCCCCACTTACCGAATTGCAGAGCCTGCCGAGGCGGCGCTGATTGCGAGGGATATTGCCGAGGGGCTTGTAAACGCCGCATTCTCGGGCGAGCTTGATGATGTATGCACGAAGGAAGAATTTACGCTTATGACCGAGGGACTTACCTCTATCCGCGACGAGCGCGGCATCACCTCGGTGCTTCTTTATATCTACGACAGACTTTCAAGCGAGGAAAAGGGGCTTGACACTCTTGCCGAGCTTCTTGATGAGTATAATCTCGGTGATAAGGGATTTTGCGGCAGCCGCTTCTTTGGCTTTATCAGGGACGAGCTTAAGGAATACTGCGAGGGCGCAAGATGCACGCTGAACTATTATATGCGTGAGCTTATGGCAGAGGGCGGAAGCGAAAGGACCGTCGATACGCTTGCGAGCGATATTGATGCCATTCACACGCTTGAGGGTCCCGACACCTACGGCGGCATACGCGCCACCCTTGAGAGCTTTAAATTCAAGACGATAGCGCAGTCGGGCAGTCTTTTGTATACCGAGATAAGAACCGCACGCACTAAAATCAAGTCACATCTTTCATCTATATACAAATCATTCTTTGAGCTTCCCGAGGAAAACTTTGCGGTTTTGTACCCAACTGTTTACAAAAACGGCACTGTTATATACAAATTTCTGAAAAAATTTGACGAGGTTTTCCTTGCAGAGAAGCGCAGGCGCGGCATAGTAGAATTCCGCGACGCAGAGCGCTACGCATACGCGGCGCTAATTGACGAAAATAAAAATCCCACCGACATAGCCCTTGCCCTTCGTGAAAAATATACCGACATTTACATTGACGAGTATCAGGATGTAAACGCCCTTCAGGGCAGGATATTTGAGGCGATAAGCCGCGATGACAACTGCTTTATGGTAGGTGATATCAAGCAGAGCATCTACGGCTTCCGCTCGGCAAAGCCGGATTTCTTCAGGCGAAAAAAGACGAGCTTTAAAAAGCTTGCTCCGGGCGACGGCGACGCCGCACCCTCGACCCTGTTTATGTCATCAAACTTCAGGTGCGACAAGCCCGTTATTGACTACACCAACACGGTATTCGACGCGCTCTTTGGCGCACTTGGCGAGAGCATAGGCTACGAATACGGTGACAGACTTGTGTTTGCCAAGCGCTACGGTGACTGCGAGGTGCCCACAGGACACATACCCGAAATCCACCTTGTCGAAAAGCCCGCCGTTAAGGACGAGCCTGACGGTGATGCGGCTGCCGAGGCGCAAGAGAAGCCAAGCGAGAGCGATAAGCTTGAGGCCGAGCTTTTAAGTGCGGCTGAACACTCGGCAGAGCTTGTCGCGGACAAAATCGCGTCCCTCGTCGGCAAAGAGCGTCTTGCCTCGGGCGAGCTTATAAAGCCCTCGGATATAGCAATTCTTATGCGTAGCGTCAAGCGCTTCGGCTCGGTGTACAAGAGCGCAATAGAGCGGCGCGGAATTGAGTGCGAGATTGCAGAGAAAACCGACTTCTTCTTAAACGAAGAGGTGCTTTTAACCCTATCGCTTCTTAGCGCGATTGACAACCCGAGAAAGGATGTTTACCTCTCGGCAATAATGGTGTCACCTCTGTTCGGCTTCACCTTCGACGAGCTGTACAAAATCCGCCTTGACAGTCAGGGCGTGCCGCTTTACGACTCGCTTCTCTCATACACCGAGAGCCACCCCGACTTTGAAAAGGGTGTTAAGCTTATTTCCGACCTTGAGCGTTACAGAACGCTTGCCGAGGGTATGAGCATTGACGCGTTCATCTCACTTATTTACAAGGAAACGGGTCTTGTGGGACTTGCCTCGGTAAACGGCGGACGGGAAAACCTCGTGCTTCTTCACGGTTACGCAAGAGCTTATGAGCGAAGCTCGTTCAAGGGGCTTTACAGCTTCATCAGCTATGTGAACGAGATAATTGAAAACCGCGGCGCGTTCAAGGCCGCCGATTCCGGCGAGAGCGCGGAATGCACCAAGGTACAGATTATCACCTGCCACAGCTCAAAGGGACTTGAATTCCCCGTAGTTTTCCTTGCGGAAGCAAGCAGTCAGCTGAAATCGTCACCGAGAGATGAGGCAAGATTTGTTGCCCTTGCGTGCGACTTCGGATTTTCGGTCGGTGTATCCGACGAGAGTGGGCTTGCCACGCTCACCGACCCTACCGAGGCTATCATACGCAAATATATCGAAAGACGCGAGTACGATGAGGCACTTCGCGTGCTTTATGTAACGCTCACTCGCGCAAGAGAGCGTCTTTATATATTCGGCTCGGTTAAGGATATTGACGCGAGCATTATGCTCGCCCACGAGAAGGCATCTCGCACCGACCTTTACACGCTTCGCAATTTAGGCAGCTTCCTTGAAATGCTTCTCGTATGCGGCAGGGGCGCGAGAATTGTAAAGCATTACTATACCGCATCATCCGAGCAGGAAGGTGCAGATGACGGGCGCGAGCGCGCGACCGACGCGACCGATACCGACACGGTTTCCAAGGACGAGCTTATACGCCGCTTCGGCTACACCTACCATATGCCCTCACGGCTCGGCATACCCGAGAAGCTGTCGGTTTCGGTGCTTAAGCCGAGCGCACTTGACGGCTCGGACGAGCCCGACGAGCTGATACCTACACCCCACAGCGAGGATGAGTGCGAGCCTATCATACCCATATTCCTCGGCGGCACAGACGAAAATCTTGCCGCACAGCGAGGCACGGCTACGCACGTATTTATGCAGTTCTTTGATGTAAAGGCACTCGGTGTCGTGGGTGCTGAAGCAGAGCTTAATCGCCTTATCCAAAATCGGTTTATATCGAAATCCGACGGTGCGCTCGTACGACTTAACGAAATTGAGCGCTTTGCAAAAACCGACCTTTATGCGAAAATGCGAGATGCAAGACGGCTTTACCGCGAGCTTCGCTTTAATACCGTTCTTGCCGCGTCGCGCTTCACAGAGGACAAGCAGAGGGCGGCAGAGCTCGGTGACGAAACGCTTCTGGTGCAGGGTGTAATAGACTGCGTCATTGAGGACGGTGACGGCAGACTTCACCTTATCGACTACAAGACCGACCGTGTGCCAAGAGAGCTTCTTTCGGATGCCGATGCCGCGGATAAAATGCTGCTTGACCGCCACAGAATGCAGTTGCTTTACTACCGCGAGGCGGTGACGGAAATGTTCGGCAAGCCACCCTCTACGGTAGGAATTTATTCGCTTATGTTAGGCAGAACCATATATCTCGATACGTAGCTCATCAAGAGCGCATATTTATATGCCAAAGGCTATGAGATATTCATACCGCTATAATTTAAAAGTGCCGTGGCTTTAAGCCGCAAGGGCAAAAAAGATGACAAATCGGTTTTCCGATTTGTCATCTTTTTTCAAATCAACCATAGGTCGTATCTCACCGCGCAAAGCGTGTATCTCACCAAGTGCAACGCACTTGTCTATCATCAACCATAGGTTGCATCTCACCCTACAAGATGCCTTGCGTGCGAGTATTCGCCCGGGATAAGCGCGCTTCCGTCGTAGTAAACGGTAGTGACCGACGCATTGTAGGGGAAGTCGATTTCCTCTGCAACGCGTTCGGGCGCAATTCCTGCGATTTTTGCAAAAAACGAGCGAATGACAGCCGCATGTGCAGTGATGAGAATACACTCACCCTCGTGCGCCCTTGCAATTTCAAGAACGCGGCTGAAGAAGCGCTCGCCGCAGGCCTGAATTGACTCACCGCCGGGCGGTGTATATTCGCCAAATTTAAGCTTCCAGCCGACGGTGTATTCCTCGCCATACCTTGCGATAATATCGTCGATTTTCATATTTTCCCACTCACCGATATAAAGCTCGCGCAGTCTTTCATCAGGCACAACGGACATCGAGCGCATCATCGCGTGGGGCATAGCCGTATCGTAGGCCCTGCAAAGGTCGCTTGAATATATGGCAGAGATAGGCTCGCCCTTCAGATATTCAGCCGTAGCGCGTGCCTGCTCGTGACCACGCTCTGAAAGCCCGAGATTAGTATGTCCGAGAAAAACGCGCACCGCGTTAGCAAGACTCTCGCCATGCCTTACGATAAGCAGCCTCGTCTTATAAGCCGTGTCAACAAAAAGAGGGGTAAAATCAGGGGTGCCGCACGGTAAAAAATCTTCAGCCTTTAAGCCCTTCATATAAAAAATCCTCAACAAATAAACAAAATAATTTTTAAAAAAGCGATAAAACAATACCGCCAAAGTCGCGTAAATATACCCCGAAAAGAGCAAGTATAACAACAATTCTAACAGTAAAAGCAATCACAGATTAGCCATAAAAACTTATGTAAAGCAACAAAAATGCAAGCTCGTATCAACCGCAGAAGCGCATACGCAAGCAAGAAAAAAAGCACGTGTCAGCTGCAAAATAAGACAGCAAAGCATCTAAATGCAAAAAGCATATAAGGCGCAAAAGAGCAGACGCAAAAAACAAAACCCAAGGTGCAAATTAGAGCCACAAAAGAGCATATCTAAAGCAACAAAAAACGGTCAGGAACGGAATTAATTATTCAACCTAAACTAAACGCAAACGCATTTATCAGATTATATTCCACGGCAAAAAACGCAGAAAATACCGCAAAAATTCCGTTCGCACACTTTACGAATAGAATTAGCAAAATCACCGCATTTTTATGCACTCGTCTGCACTTCACAATTTTATCACAAAATTTAAAGAATGTCAAGAGATGCAACCAAAATTCCAACAGAGCAAAAACGCAAAAAACATCTTCGTCAGCTTGCTCAAAAGGCAAGAGAACGCATCAAAAAAGAATAGCAAAAACACATAAGAAAAGCAAAACCACTCACCGCAAGCATCATATCCAAAAGCACGTCCAGACAAACTAAAATTAAAATTAATTTCTAAGAGAAATTAACTTTTGTTTTTTTGCGCTTTACCTTCAGAACAGGCTGTACCAAAGGTATAAAATCATAGGTATTAAATAAAAAGCCAAAGACACACACCTCAACCGACGCACATAGCAAGGTCGACCGAAAAAACGAGAGCAGAAAACCGCCGAAAAACACAAAAAAAGAAACGAGGTTGAGCGCCGAACAAATTTGCATAAAAAAATTAATCAATGTATATTTATGCTATATATTCACATTTATTGCATACTTATTCGCTATTATACAAAATTTTTGACCTGTTCTTTTTCGTATCTATTACGATAAAATTTCAAAATTTTCAAAAATCCAAATCAAAAATCAACGCAAAAACCAACGAGCAGTGCACATATGCCATATTTTACCATTTTTTGCCCATATAAGCTAAAAATCATACGCAAACGCAAGGTCTGAAAAGGCGCAAATTCGCAGCGGTACTTGTTTTTCGGGCAAAAAATAGCAGAAAATTACATTTTTTTTCGCAAACAGAGCAACTTCACCCCTCTTTTTTTAGCTAACGACCGCTCATTTTCGTCATAATTAATGAATTTCGCATCAGATTATCCATATATTAACGTTTTTAGCTTTTTTCGCACAGCTTATAAGCATTTATAATCATTTATAAGCGTTTTATTAGCATACATAAGCATTATATTATCACTTTACAGCATCTTACATACATTTTATAAACATAATAGCACCGAATGGGCAATTTTAAACCCAATATATAGCCATTATATCAGCAATAAAGGCACAAAATACTGCAGAAAACACATTCATTATACCATATAACACCTATTTCAGATGCTTTATATCATATCCACACCAACAACTCGCTTTTTTCCTCGTTGGCATCCAATTAAGCTCATTTTCACCATCTACAAGGTCCAATACACTTATTGTTTCACGTGAAACATAAAAAACGCGCGTTTAGAACCTCAACCACAATCATGTTGTGACAAAAACACAGTTTTTATATCACATAACACACCTCTTTTCGTTTCTCATACCGTTTATATTGGTATTTTTCGCCCGAACGACATAAAATATGTGGTTATAACGATAAACAAAGACATTTTATACCTAAAATCGGGTATTATATTACTCGTTACACCTGTTTTGCTACGACGCATATATACCTAATGTTTCACGTGAAACACAACAGTACATACATTTCAAAACTACAACCAAAGGATTTCAGTTCAAAACAGATCATTATTATCACTTTACGCGCCCATTTTCGCTCATTGAACTGTAGAAAAAGAGGATGTTTCACGTGAAACATACTGATTTCGCAGATTTTACATACAAGATGACATATCGTTATGCTTATATTCGCATAATCAAGCAGAGCTGCAATTAATATCATTATATATAAGATTTATAATAATCCTTCGTTGAATAACAGGAACGGCATCTTTGTCTTTGCAAAGCATAAGAAAAATGCGTTATCAGAGCGTCGGGCAAAGATAAAGATATCCGCTGCACAGCGCATCATAATTAGAGCGGGGATATCACAAATCCTTGCGTGATGCACCGTATTTTGAGAAAATTCCTCTAAAAATAACAAAAACACAGCGTATTTCTGTAAAAAACAAGGTATAAGTCTTGAATATAGGCAAAACAACGCGCGCCATAATAGAGCAGAACAAGATTTGCAATTTTAATATAAGAAGCATCTCGGCAGTCCTGATAGCACAAGTTAAGACGGAGTGGGTGGTTTAAGATTATTTTAGCCGTTACAACTTTTATAATCTTCTTCCGAGCGGCAATAATTATCAAGGTATTGTTATATTTAGCAAAAACTAACCAATCAGAGAAGCAACATACCTTTCGCATAATGCGTGTTGCATTTGTTGATTCAACGGTTTAACCCGGGATTATCAGCTGCTCTCGTCATAAAATAATGTTATTATATTACTTGATAGTTGTTAATAAGAATAGTAATATCTATTTCATTCGCGCAAGATATTACAGAGGCATTGAGCTCTGGCAAATTCTCGTGTGTTTTTTGTCAAGGTATATCTAAAAGACCAATTTGAGGGGTAAATTGATGAAAGATCATCAAAATTAAGCGTGAATTTCAGAAATCTATGCACTTTTATTGACGCAGGTGGTATTTAAGGACGAAATTTAAGAAAAAATTGATTTGATAATTGTTTCACGTGAAACATTAAGGATATTTAAAAATCAAATCAAAAATTCGGAACAAAACTACAAACAAGAAAATACAAAATTAAGGAAAACCTTATTTGCACCCCACCGTACGAGATTTTACAAGCTCGCCCTAAATCACCGTGATACCGTCGCCTTTCAGCTTTAAATCCCTCGTTTAATTATTTAAGCTTTACAGTAAGATAATTTTTTAGGGGATTTCCATTCGAGGTTGTATGTATAGCAGATTTTCCGTTTTTGTGCAAAAAACGAGGTGTTTTGAGGTAAATTCTTTAGTTTTTGGACTAAAATGTGGCGTATTCTCTGTAACAACAATCACAATCATCTGTTATTACTGTATATATTCCTTCGCTGCAGGGGCACAATTTTAAACACTCTTTGTTTTACCCTTTTTTTCGCCGTTATGTAGATTTATCTACAACAGCCTGCACCGATGCACATTGCCAAGCTTGACGGTCAGAGAGGATTATCGAGGGGCAAGGCTTTTCTTTCAGTGCTACGCCAACTATGTTATGTTTTTTGACTTTTAGGGCGGTTTGGCGTTAATTTTTCGAATTTATCCCTTGTTTTTGAGATTTATGCCCTTTATCCCTGCATTTTCGATTGATTTTACTGTCAATTCTACATTGATTTCTCATGTTTTTCTGCTTTCCAAGTTTTTTGCCTAAATATTGCCCATCTTCGTGCTATTTATCATGAATTCAAGCCCTATATTTCATTTTAACCACTCTTATCAAGCTTTTGGGCTATGATGCCTAATTTTGCCGCGCGTTAATGTTGATTTTACTACGATTTGTTAATTTAACAACTATTATTGTGGTTTTTGAGCCCTCTTGCCCTTATATTAGGTAAATTTTGCCGTCTTTTTGCACTTATCGCATAATTTATA
>JAZKYE010000036.1:0-6083 GCA_045611965.1 Eubacteriales bacterium | reverse complement strand
GCAGGAGGACCTTAAAAATTACGGTCAGGTACATAATACCAGAGATGACCCGTATGCAAAAATCACAAAGCTTCACAGCGAGAAAAACGGTGCTTACGCCTTCGCTGATATGAAGCCGCAATACGGAAAGTATTGCACCTCTGCAAGGCGTGCAGTTATGCTCACGCAGGGAAGAAGCGCGGTGGTGCTTCAGGACGAGATAACCTTCTCGCGTCCTACCGACATCGTGTGGACGGGCGTGTGCAGACACTTCTCGTCAATTTCCTCTGACGGAAGAACGGCTTATCTTAAAACCCCGTCGTCGATGGCAGGCGGTCGCAAGGTGCTTCGCGCAACCCTCGTCAGCGAGGATACCTCGCTTCGCTTTGAGACTGTTAAGGAAGAGCTGTTCCTTGACGGCATAAGAGTAAAATCGTCAGAATATCCGCTTGGCTCTGACCCGAACAACCGACTCGTTATAAGGGGAAGCGGCAAGACGAGCTATAATATAGCCGTCGTCTTTGAGCTTATAGAGGGTGCCGAGCGCGAGGTGTTCTACACCTATACCGACACCGACGACTGGAAGATTACCGAAAAGACGCTTATGCCCGAGATTGCTGTAAAGCACACCGCGGCGCAGCTTTCGTCACTCGTCAGCTCGGCTGTGAGCGCAACCACCCTTTCAAGAAAAATGCTTCTTCTTCGTCAGGCACTTGAAATGAGTGAGAGTGTCGATATGTCAGACCCTGCGGCGAAGGCGGCAATAGCAGAGCTTCGCAATATAGTAAAGCAACAAACGGAAATAATAAACGAAAGTAATAAACTCGCATCAAAGCTGTTTTTCGACAACTTAAGTGTGCTTTGTGGCATAGAATTGGAGAAATGATATTAAAATTATTAACAAAGGAATATCGCTTTTATTACTGCTTTGTATTGCAGTAACTCTCGTAGCCTCTCTCGGCATTATAAACGGCGCGAGTATCGCGTCAGCCGCAGGCTCTGAAACCGAGCTTTGGATGAAGGAGGACTACGACCACGTGCTTCTTTGCGGTGAGCGTAAGGCTATCTCGGGCGGCGCAAAGCCCTACCGCGTTGTAGGCGTAGGTAGCTCGCTCACGCTCTATCTTCCCGTTAGTGCGTTTGTCACTTATATGAACAAGAGAGGTGGCGCATCTAATTGGGCTCTGACCCTTGAAGGTGATACCATCACTCTCAAATACAAAACGAGCGACACCTACACCTTTACCGTAGGCTCGGTTGCGTATAAGAAAAATGGCGCAAAGCAGGAAAATATGAGTCTTCCCCCGGTTAAAAAGGGTGGGCGGATTTATATGACAATCGCAACCGTGAACAAGCTGTTTAACACCAAGCACTATTGGAATAAGGATACAGGACTCGTTGTGTTCGCCAACAACGCAACACCGAGCTATAACAATTCGTACGACTCGCTCTCAAAGCAGATTGATACGATGAAGCATTTGCTCTATGACCTTCCCTCTGCCGACGAGGTTTATTCGGCTCTCATAGCGACGCAGGGAAAAGCAAAGCAGCACCCAAGACTCTTTGCCGATCAGGAAAGATTTGATACCCTTCGCAATATTTACTCAAAGTTTGACGGTCTTACCGACGAAGAGGTATCCTTAAAGATGATGATAAACACCCAGATGACGAAGGCAAACGCCTACTTTGCGATGTCCTTCGTCGAGGCTGGTAGTGGCGCGGATTGGAAAACTGCTGCATCCGAGCAGTATTTCTGGCAGCCCTATTACATCTATGATGAAAACGGAAAACGTAAAATCGGCACTGATACCTACACCTGGGGTAAGGGAAGCATGCCCGAGGGCATGCACGTTCAGGCGGCAGGAACGAAGAAATCGCTCGCAGAGATTTACGAAAAGCGATCCGACCCGTTCAGAGTTGCCGACAACAACTGCGGCTACGGCTACGATGCAGGCGGGCGTTCAACGCTCATAGAATTTGCCGTACAGCTTCGCTACTTCGCCTTTGCTTATCAGATGACGAGAGAGCAGAAGTGGGTTGACGCATTCTATAAGATAGCGCTTGAATTTGGCGATTGGGAGCATTGGGGCGAGGGACACTTTCTTGACTGTGCAGACGGCTCGAGCGAGTTCGCTCTCGGCTACGACTGGATTTATCCCGGGCTTACCGCACAGCAAAGACAGAAGTGCGCCGAGATACTCTTTATAAAGGGTGTCGAGGTCGGCTACTACAGTATTCAGAACCGTTGCCAGAACGTCGGCAAGAATTCTTACCCCTACGTTGCGTCGTATTACGACTCGCAGTATGGCAAGGACAATACCATTCTTGATACGAGCAAGTTCGTGGTTAATCAGAAGGACAAGGATTATCTCTACCTCTCGGCTATCGGAAATCAGAAGCGCTCGCTTCACGCAACCCAAAAGAAAGGTCAATCGTGGGGACTTCTTTATAACGGAAACAACTGGCAGACCGTTTGCGCGTCGGGTATGACGGTTGCCGCTCTCGCGGTAATGGACGAGTTTTCAGGAAATACCAAGGCGCAGAACATCTGCTCGCAGATAGTGTCGCTTCTTTGCACCTCGATAAACAAAGCAGCTATTCAGTACGCGCCCGACGGCTCTTACATCGAGTCACCCGGCTATTGGGGCTACGGCACTAATACCTTAATGGAAATGATTTACGCCTTCGAGACCTCTCTCGGCTCCAGCTTCGGCTTCCTTGATATGGTCGGACTTCAGAAGAGCTACTACTTCGCAACGATGATAACCGACCCCACCTTCAATAGCTGGAACTACCACGACGGTAATCGCTCACGGCCCGAAGGCTCGACGTTTTATATGGCGTCAAAGCTCTACGGTGACCCGAACATAGCCCACTTCCGCAATTTGATGCTTGAGGGCGAATACAACATAGAGCCCGAGATTCTTGACGTTCTCTTGTATGATAAATCGCTGTCCGAAGGCGGCAATCTTACCGCGCTCGACTACTACGGCAAAAGCATCGAAACCGTAACGATGCGCTCTGCGTGGAACGATAATAACGCTGTCTTTACGGGTCTTCACGCAGGCGCTAACTACGTTTCGCACGGTGATATTGACTCGGGTAACTTCTACCTTTATATGGGTGGCGAGCTTTGGTTCGGCGACAAGGGCTCGGAGAGCTACAACATCAACCTTAACGGTGCCTATTTCGAAGATGAACCGAGATATTACTATTACAGAAAATCTGCATCATCGCACAATCTGATATACATTCTTGACAGTGCGTCAAGAAAGGGAATACCGACTGACCCCAACAGTATGACGGCGGCGCAGACCGTCACTATGTACGGTCAGATTCTCAATAAGCAGAACGGCAAGGTGCTTAATACGAGCGAAAGCTACGTTCCCGGCTGCGCGAGCTTTGCCGATGCAAAATCGTCAGGCGGTGTTGTCACCGAGGAGCACGGTTCATACGCATACGTAAATATGCAGCCCCAGTACGGAAAGACCTGCACCTCGGCTGTGCGCGGTGTTATGCTTACCAATTCGAGAAACACCGTCGTGCTTCAGGACGAAATGACCTTTAATAAGGCTACGACGCTTATCTGGCAGGTTAATATCGATTCCAGAATCAACTGCTACGATTTCCTCTCTGAGGATAAGAGAACTGTGTACTTCCAAAAGTACGTTGACGGTAGGAAACGCTTTATGCGCGCAACGCTTCTTTCTGATGATAAAAATCTCAAATTCGAGATTAAAGATGCCGGAAGCGAAATAGAGCTTCCCGGCGTTGTAACCTACGACGAAAAGAGCGGGCAGGGAACTGTTTCAGCCAAGCGCCTTACTATAAAGGCGGACAAGGTCAAGTCGCTAAAGCTCGCTGTCGTATTTGAAATCGTATATGACGAGCGCGAGGCTGTAGGCTACGAGTACACGACGTTTAAGAATTGGAAAACCAGCGACGACCAGTGGCTTAAGGATAAGAACGCGTGGCTTGAGGAAGCACCCGATCCCGTCTACATGTACAAGAAGAGCGACCTTGTGTCAGCGCTCAACGCAATAAAGAATGCCGAGAATGAAAGCGAGCGCGTTGTGGCAATTCAGCGTGCATACAAGTACACCACGAGCATTGATATAGGAGTATTAGGTGTTAAAGAGCTTGTGGATGAGTATATGGGCTATTGCAAGGATTACAACTCAAGGCTCAAGCGTATGAACGCATCCTTCAAGGATGACCTCTTTGTCAATATGAAGCTGCTTTTAGGTATGAATTAATACAAAGTATTAAGTCATCTGAAACAGAAAGAAAAGACTGATGATTAAAGGCATAAGGCTTATCTGTCACCCATCGTTTGTGTCATAGCAGTTATAGGTGTTATTGCCGCAACCTTTGAGGTAACAAACGGCAAGGGGCGTTTATACAACCGTTACCATATCAATAGCCATAGCATCAGTAGCCCTCATTGGTAACGCGGTAACGGTTGCCTTGCTTGTCGCTATAAAGAAATTAGGCTAATCCAATAGCCCAAGCAAAAATCTTTTAAAAAAAGCGAGGAATTGCAAAAAAAATTCCTCGCTTTTTTCTTAACTTTCTCGTGCGAAGCACATATCGAGTCCAAAGGACATATCGAGCACGAAGTGCATATCGATTGCCGCAAGGCAAATATCGACGCTTTGTGAACACAAAGCCACGGCGTGGCAAAGAAAAAAAGAGGTGATTTTTCATCACCTCTTTCTTCTTTTGGTGCCGATAGTCGGGGTCTGAACCGATGCAAGAAATGCGATGCATTCCGTTGCTAAATAAATTCATAAGTGAATTTAGCGGTCCGACCCCATAGACGTGGCAAAGAAAAAAAGAGGTGATTTTTCATCACCTCTTTCTTCTTTTGGTGCCGATAGTCGGGGTCGAACCGACACGGTATTGCTACCTTCGGATTTTGAGTCCGACGCGTCTGCCAATTCCACCATATCGGCATATGGTGTCAGGGGATTTTATCCTCAAAGACCTTGTAATTTTAACACAATTTTATTATAAAATCAATACCTTTTTGGCAAAATGTAAAAAAAGTATAAAAAAACGCCATCTGTTACTTGTATTTTCAACTTAATTATTGTATAATTTATAATGAATAAATATTTAAGGACGGTGAAACGGTATGATAAATGCCCACCTTTCCTCAAATGAGGATGCCTTCCTTTCCAATATGACCGTCCTTAACGCCAGGGCGCACGAGGCGTACGAGGCACGCGTATGCGAGCTTGCGCTTTACGCAGAACGCCTTGCGTCCGAGTGCGCGGCTATGCTTGATAGCGGTATAAGCCTTACCGAGGCGCTGTCGGTTATAGGCGAGGGAATTATTCATGCGAAAGGTCCGTTATCCGACGGTATTATTACCGAGGCTTTTTCCGATATGCTTACCGAGTGCGACAAGGCAGAGCTTTCGCGCCTGCTCACACTTCGTATGGAAGAGCGCGGCATTGATTTTTCCATAGACGTTCTTTTTTCGGAAGCCTCTGATAAAAGCAGTGTCCGCTATGTGAAAAACGCCCTTTCCGACGAGGCGTACGAGGTCTTTTCCGAGGAGCATGAGCTTTCGGTTTCCTACGCAGGCACGTTCGACGAGGCCTGCCGCGCGGTAAGCGACGGTGAGGTCGGCTACTGTATTCTGCCTCTTGAAGAGTCGGGCGGTGTGCGCTCGCGCAGAATTATCAAGATGCTTCTCGACCTTTCGCTTAAAATCCTCTCAATTACGCCCGTGTTCGGCTTCGACGGCAGGGCAGAGGTAAAGTACGCGCTGATAGGTCAGGGGCTTCGCGTGCCCGAAATATCCGAGGGGGATGAAGAATATATCGACCTCTACCTTCGTGCGAGTGATACAGAGGGGGCGCTTCGCCTTTGCTCGTCGCTCGGTGTGCTCGGGCTATCACTTGTGAGGGTGTCGCAGTATTCGGACACCGATAAGCAGTATTTTTCGCTCATTCTCAAGGACGCAGGCGCAGGCTTTGCGCCGCTTATAACCTATCTTACTGTGTTCTGTCAGGATTTCACTATCCTCGGAATATACAAAAACCTTG
The DNA here is from genome assembly GCA_045611965.1 of Eubacteriales bacterium. Lineage (GTDB taxonomy): Bacteria > Bacillota > Clostridia > Oscillospirales > CAG-272 > UBA1740. The sequence goes on along the minus strand of JAZKYE010000036.1, from coordinate 48 downwards.
AATAATTTTTTATAATCCGATTTCGGATGAGGAGTAAATAATGAAAAA
>JAZKYE010000035.1:0-22199 GCA_045611965.1 Eubacteriales bacterium | reverse complement strand
AAATGTTAAAGCGAAGAAATCCTGTGGATTTCTTCGCTGGTCTTTTTCTACCGCCGTTTCCTTCCACGGGGCGTATGTATATACGAAAACATAAAGACAAATACGCGTGGCGTATTTGCTTCGGGGCGGAGAACGACGCTTCTTCCTCAAATCTGCCTATCCCCTTACGCAAAGCTATTAGGGGCTGTCTCAAAATTTCATTTGAGACAGCCCCTTTTTATAGCCTTTTTTATAAGCTTGTTCTGTAATTAACCTCGTAAAGTATTTCAAGTGAAATTCTGCGCTCTGCACATTCGCGGCGCATCTTTGCAATAGTGCCTTCATCAAAGGAATCGAGGTCGCCGTCCTTAAGCTTGCCCTTATACATTCTGTCAAGGATAAGCGCGTAGTTTATATCCTTTGAAACTATTTTGCCGTTTCTCATACAGATAACGATGTTGGACTCGCCTGCCAGAAGCTGGTCAACGGCAAACGCGCCCATAGTTGACGCAAGCACTCTGTCGCGCAGGTTGGGGCTGCCGCCTCTTACGATATGTGCAAATCTTGCGAACTTGGTTTCAACGCCCGTGTGCTCTTCAATTTTCTTTGCAATCTCGGGTGCGAAGTCAGAGCCGACACCCTCGGATACGATAACGATAAAGTTACGCTTGCCAAGCTCACGCGAGGTCTTGATTTTTTCAAAAAGAGCCTTCTCGTCAAAATCGAACTCGGGAATAACAACAGCAGTCGCGCCCGAGGCAATAGCGGTGTTGAGCGCGATGTCACCCGCACCTCTGCCCATAACCTCAACTACGTTACATCTTGCGTGAGATTCGCAGGTGTCGCGAAGCTTGTCGATAAGCTCGATTACCGTGTTCATAGCGGTGTCGAAGCCGATGGTTTGGTCGGTGGACGAAATGTCGTTGTCGATAGTGCCGGGGATTCCTACGCAGGGGATTCCGTGATTGGTAAGGTCGGTAGCACCGCGGAAGGTTCCGTCACCGCCTATGGCAACGATGCCGTCGATGCCGAATTTTTTGCAGTTTTCAACCGCCTTTGCCATACCCTCTTCGGTCTTGAACTCGGGGCAGCGGTCGGAATAAAGGAAGGTACCGCCCTTGTTAACTATATTTGATACGTCGCGTATAGCGAGAGGTCTGATGTCACCGCTGATAAGTCCTGAATATCCTCTGAAGATACCCATAACCTCAACCCCGCTGATAATAGCAGAGCGGACGACGGCTCTTATAGCCGCGTTCATTCCCGGTGCGTCACCGCCCGAGGTCAATACGCCAATTTTCCTGAACTTCTTCATTTTTTACTCCAAAAAATCAATGTCGTTATTTTTGTCTTATCTATTATACACCAATAATATTGCTTTTGCAATCGGTTTTTTAAAAAAACTTGGCGCATCTTTAAGTAAAAAAATTTTATATATATAATTGACAAGTATAAATGTTTATGCTACAATACTAAAAAAAGATTTGCCCTTCGGGGCGTAAAAAACGGGGGGATGGCTCTTGGTAATTGCTATTATAGCAGACGACAACAAAAAAGAACTAATGGCTCAGTTCTGCACGGCTTATTACGGCATTCTGTGCTGTCACGAGCTTTGCGCGACGCATACCACGGGAAGATATATTTCCGACGCGACGGGCCTTGAGATAGAAACGCTTATGATGGGTTCGACGGGCGGCGTTGAGCAGATTGCATCGAAGATTTCCTTTAACGAGGTTGACGCGGTGTTCTATTTCCGTTCCACCGATCCCTCTAAGGAAATACACGAATATGAGAATACTCTGCTTCGTCTTTGCGACGTGTATAACATTCCTCTTGCGACGAATATCGCAACGGCAGAGGTGCTCGTCACCGCTATCAAGAGCGGCGTGCTTGACTGGCGTGAGCTTGTCAATCCGAGAAGCGAGTACAATATGAGAAAAAAGAAGGTATAACATACGCCTGATATTACGGCTGCCCCGTTATCGGTGGCAGCCGTTTTGAATTTATATTAAGTGAGTGAGAATTTGAAAATGAAGCTTTTTCTACGCTCGGTTTTCACCTCGCCCGATGCCCCTGACGACGAGGAAGAGGTTATCGAAGAGCAGTTTGACTGCGAGGTAAAGCTACGCGAGCGTACTTGGTTCATAACCTACACCGAATATTCTGACGGTAAGCGGTGCGAGGTAGCGCTTGCATACAACGGTGCCCGTCTTACTATGGCAAGGCGAGGCGCGGCAAAGGTTACGCTCGGCTTTGGCGTTGGCGAAAAATTCCGCGCGATATACTCGGTTGGCGGTATGCAGATGGATATGCTGACCTACACCACAGAGCTGTCGGGTAATCTTACCGACGCGGGCGGTGAAATAAGGCTTGCGTACGATATGAACGTCGGCGGTGTGCCGAGAGGGGCGCGGCTTCACTTCCGCTTCGCGCCCTGATAAAATAAAACGGTAAAGGAGTGCGCTATGACACAGTCAGAGCTTAAAGAAAAAATTAAGTCGGGCAATATCGGTGGCGCATACCTTTTCGTTGGCGAAGAGGACTATCTTAAAAAGTATTACGCATCTGAATTCAAGCGCACCGTTTTGTCGGACGGTGGACTTGATATATTCTGCCACGCGGTCTTTGACGGTGAGGAAATAGACTTTGAGGGGGTAAGGGAAGCAATTTCCGCACCGCCTATGCTATCCGAGCGAAAGCTCGTTGAGTGGCGCTATCCCGATATTGAGAAAATGAGCGAGGGTGACAAAAAGCGTCTTGAAGAGCTTGCTCTTTTCACACGCGATTTTCCCTACTGCTCGCTTGTTATTGTGGTGTCGCAGGACGGCTTTGACGCAGGCACGGTGCGCCGCCCGTCGAGGCTTGCTATGCGATATGACAAGAGCTTTATGCTCGTCAATTTTGAAAAGAGCACCGACGCACAGCTTATAGGTTGGCTTAAAAAGCATTTCTCAAGCGCGGGTGTTGCGGCTGATAACGACACGCTCGGCGCGCTTATCTTCCGCTCGGGCCACAGTATGCAGATTTTAAAGGGCGAGGTGGACAAGCTTTGCGCGTATGCGAAGGCAAACTCGCTTGAAAAAATTTCCGTGCGCGAGGTAAATCTCGTCGCATCCGCGACACTTGAATGTGATGCGTTTGCGCTCTCGGGCGCGATAAGTGATAAGAGCCGTGAGCGCGCATTCGTCGCTCTTATGGATATGAAGATGAGAAGGATAGAGTCTGGCGCGGTGCTTGCAACGCTCTGCCGCGCGTTTGGCGAGCTGCTCGTGGTTTCTATGCTGATAGACGAGGGCAGAAGCGCACCCGATATTGAGAGACTTCTCAAATGGAACACCTACAAAATCAAAATCTGCATCTCTGCCGCGCGAAAGTGGGACACGGCTCGCCTGACGCAGGCGACGGCAAGGCTGAAGGAGCTTGACGGACTTTCAAAGTCGGGCGGTATTTCGGGCTTTGCACCTATTGAAGCTTTTATTTGTGAATATTTATAATAAAATTTAGGGGATTTAAAATGAAAAGATTTATTTCGCTTATTATGACGCTCGTGCTTATCGTCGCGTCACTTGCGGCTATGACCTCGTGCGCTACCGTTGAGCCTGTCGGCACGGGCGCGAGCTCGCACCTTGGCGAGCGCACCACCGAGGGAAGAGAGCTTCGCTTCGTGAGAATTTCGGTTAACGGCTACGGAAGCATTATCGTGCTTCTTGAGGCGAGCACCGCACCCGAAACGGTTTCGTCATTCCTTGAGCTTGTTAACAAAAAGTATTACGACGGACTCAAGTTCCACCGCGTTATCGAGAGCTTTATGATTCAGGGCGGTATGGCAACGAGCAAGTCAAAGCAGGCTATGCTTAAAAACGTAAAGGGCGAGTTCATTATGAACGGCGTTTACAACGACCTCTGGCACGTGCGCGGAACTATCTCGCTTGCAAGAGCTGACGCGTATGACAGCGGTTCAGGACAGTTCTTTATCACAAACGCAGATTCACCTCACCTCAATATGCAGTACGCAGGCTTCGGCTACGTTATTGCAGGTATGTCGGTCGTTGACGCGATTACCTTCTCTACGGCAAAGCCGAATTACAGCAACGGCGTTATTCCCGACGAGCGTCTTATGGCGACTATCGGCTCTATAAGAGAGATTACCGCAGAAGAGGCGTGGGGATACGTAACCAAATAAATTCTTTATCCCGAGAGGGCACGTCCCTTGGGATTTGTTCGGAGATTTGAAATGAACTCACTGTATATACCCGAGGGGTACGCGCCGAAGCTCGACGTGTACCGCACCCAAAAGGCAATAGCCTTTATAAAAGAAACCTTTCAGAGAAGGCTTGCCGAGGCGCTTAACCTGAAGCGCGTGTCAGCACCCCTTTTCGTAACCGAGGCGTCGGGACTTAACGACAATTTGAGCGGCGTTGAGCGCCCCGTCAGCTTCGATATCCCTGCCGTGGGCGAGTCAGGTCAGGTAGTGCACTCGCTTGCGAAGTGGAAGCGTCAGGCACTTAAGGAATATCACTTCTTCGTCGGCAACGGACTTTATACCGATATGAACGCAATCCGACGCGACGAAGAGCTTGACAACATACACTCGATTTACGTTGACCAATGGGACTGGGAAAAGGTTATCACGAGCAGCGAGCGCACGCGCGAGTATCTCGTCGATACGGTAAAGAGGATAGTCGGTGTTATCTGTGACACAAACGACCTGCTTCGCGTTGATTTCCCTGAACTTTCGGTAAATCTTAAACGAGAGCTTACTGTGGTTACCTCGCAGCAGCTGCTTGACCTGTACCCCACGCTCTCGCCCAAGGAACGCGAGTACGAGTTTGTTAAGAAGCACAAGACCGTGCTTATTATCGGCATCGGCGGCAAGCTCTCAAACGGTGAGCCCCACGACAACCGCGCCCCCGACTATGATGACTGGGAGCTCAACGGTGATATTATGTTCTATAACGAGGTGCTTGACCGCGCCTTTGAAATATCAAGCATGGGCATCCGCGTGGATGCGAAAAGCCTTGACAGGCAGCTTAAAATATCGGGCTGTGAGGATAGACGCACGCTACCCTTCCACAGAATGCTTCTTTCAGACGAGCTTCCGCTCACCGTCGGCGGCGGTATAGGACAGTCGAGGCTTTGCATGCTTATGATGGGCTCTGCTCACATAGGCGAGGTTCAGTCGTCTATATGGGATAAGGAAACCGTAGAGGGCTGCCGTGCCGCAGGAATTCGCCTGCTTTAATTCGCGTTTTTATAAACAATTGTTAGAAAAAACATATTTTAAGGAGATATATACGCTATGAAATGGACCTCGCTCAACGAGCTGCGTGAGAAATTTCTTTCATTCTTTGAGAGCAAGGGGCACGTCCGTCTGCCCTCGTTCCCGCTCGTTCCCATCAACGACAAATCACTTCTTTTAATTAACTCGGGTATGGCGCCTATGAAAAAGTTTTTCACAGGTGAGGAAATCCCCCCGAGAAACCGCGTCTGCACCTGTCAGAAGTGCATAAGAACGCCTGACCTTGAGCGCGTAGGACACACCGCCCGTCACGGCACTTATTTTGAGATGCTCGGTAACTTCTCGTTTGGTGATTATTTCAAAAACGAGGCAATTCCGTGGGCTTGGGAATTCCTTACCGAAACGCTTGAAATTCCCGCAGAGCTTCTTTGGCCCTCGGTTTACGAGCACGACGATGAGGCGTATGCGCTTTGGCGCGACAAGATAGGCGTGCCTGAAGAGCGAATTGTCAAGCTTGGCAAGGCAGATAACTTCTGGGAACACGGTCAGGGCCCCTGCGGTCCTTGCTCGGAAATTTATTTCGACAGAGGAATTAAGTACGGCTGTGGCTCGCCTGACTGCAAGCCCGGCTGTGACTGCGACAGATTTATGGAAATCTGGAACAACGTTTTCTCGCAGTTTGACAACGACGGCTGTGGCAACTACACCGAGCTTAAGCAGAAGAATATCGACACGGGTATGGGTCTTGAGCGTCTTGCGTGCGTAATGCAGGGCGTTGACAACCTTTTCGAGGTTGATACTGTAAGAAAAATTCTCGACACCGTCTGCGATATCGCAGGCAAGAAATACGGTGATGATGCAGACGACGACGTTTCCATCCGCGTTATCACCGACCATATCAGAAGCGCAAGCTTTATGATTTGCGATGGCGTTATCCCCTCTAACGAGGGCAGAGGCTACGTGCTTCGCCGTATCTTAAGACGCGCGTCAAGACACGGAAAGCTGCTCGGCATCAACCGAAAGTTCCTCACCGAGCTTTGCCTCGTGGTTATCTCGCAGAACGAGTCTGCTTACCCCGAGCTCGTCACGAAGCAGGATTATATACTTAAGGTTATCTCGCTTGAAGAGGACCGCTTCAATGCGACTATCGACACGGGTCTTTCTATTCTCGAGGGACTTATCGACAGCGCAAGGACGGCGGGTGTAAGTGTACTCTCCGGCGCAGATGTGTTCAAGCTTTACGATACCTTCGGCTTCCCGATTGACCTCACTCGTGAGATTGCCGAGGAAGGCGGCCTTTCGGTAAACGAGGAAGAGTTTGCGGCTCTTATGAACGAGCAGAGAACGAGAGCGAGAGAGGCAAGAGGAAACATCTCCGGCTGGTCGGATGGCTCGAAGTCGGCTCTTGAAGGGCTTCCTCAAACCGTATTCGAAGGCTACGAGGCAGACGAGTGCGTGGCTACCGTGCTTACTATAATAGATGAAAACGGCGCGGTTGATGAGATAAACGAGGGCGAGTGCACCGTCGTGTTTGACACCACCGTATTCTATGGCGAGGGCGGCGGTCAGGTAGGCGATACGGGCGTGCTTCTCTCGGACGCATGTACTGCGGTCGTTTACGATACCAAAAAGACGGACGGCATATACCTTCACGAGGTAAGACTTGAGAGCGGTAGGATAGCAGTAGGCGACAAGCTTACTCTTAAAATTGACGTAGACAGAAGAAACGCGATAAGAAGAAACCACTCGGCATGCCACCTTCTTCAGGCGGCGCTTCGCTCTGTGCTCGGCACTCACGTTGAGCAGGCAGGCTCGTACGTTGACGAAAGCCGCGTGCGCTTCGACTTCACTCACCTTTCGGCTATGACGCACGATGAGCTGACGCAGGTTGAGAATATTGTGAACGCAAATATTCTCGCATCCCAGCAATGCTCGACGCTCGTTACCGACATCAAGACGGCGAGAGGACTTGGCGCGATGGCGCTCTTCGGTGAGAAGTACGGCGACACCGTCAGAGTGGTTAAGATAGGCGATAGCTCAACCGAGCTTTGCGGCGGTACTCACGTATCGTCAACGGGCAACATCGGTCTTTTCAAGATTATTTCCGAGTCGAGCGTTGCCGCAGGTGTTCGTAGAATTGAGGGTACAACAGGTCTTGGTGTGCTTGCTCTTCTTGCTGAGCGCGACGGACTTATCCTTGAAACCGCAAGAGAGCTTAAGGTTCAGAATGTAGGTATGATAGCGCAGAAGGCGCAGGCACTTGCAGGTCAGCTTCGCGACACAAAGCGCGAGCTTGACAGCGCTAACTCAAAGCTCACCGAGCTTAAAACCGCCTCGCTCGTTGACGATATAAGAACGGTAGGCGACTTCAAGCTTCTCACCGCAAGGGTAGATATGAAGCCTGACGCGGCAAGAGCGCTTCTCGACACCGTAAAGGCGAAGCACGCTGATGCGGTTGCAGTAGTTGCGGCAGTATATGACGGCAAGCTTAATTTCGTTGCCGCAGCAGGCGCAGAGGCAGTAAAGCGCGGCGCGCACGCAGGCAATATCCTTCGCGAGATTTCCGCAATCTGCGGCGGTAAGGGCGGCGGACGCCCCGATAGCGCAATGAGCGGCGGTAAGGATATATCCCTCGTCGATAAAGCGCTTGCGGCAGTAGAAAAACTGCTTGTAAAGTAAACAAGAGTTAGAAAATAAAAACAAAAAGCCAAGGTCGGTAAGACCTTGGCTTTTTGCGTTGCTTGTTTATTATTCCTCGTCGATAAGCTTTAAGAATTCGTTGAATACCGCGTTTGCGACTGCTTCGTCTTCCTCGACGGTGATGTACTGCTCTTCGCTGTCGGTGGCGATGCGGAAAATAATTACGTCGTCATCCTCGGCGCCATCAATCTGATTTTCATCGGTGGGGGCTAAGATGCAGTAGTCGCACTCGCCGTAGGGGATAATGGCAACCTGCTCAAAGCTGATTTTCTTGCCATCCTCGCCAACGAGGACGATGGGGTCGGTATCGTTTTCGTCGTAGAGCCTATCGAAAAGGCTCTTGTCGTTTGATTTAAGCTCGCTCATTTTTATACCTCTCTTTTTGTCACGCGGTGCGTGCGGATTTTATTTTTTTGCGTTTACGAAGTCGATGAATCTCGTAAAGTGCTCTCTGCCTGCCTCGGTGTCCTTGAACACGCCTGCGTCACGAAGCACGCCGATAAAGGTGTTGCCGATTTCGGTCTTGATAATTCCCTCGACGTTTGCCTCGGTGAAGCTGTACTTGTTAGCGAAGCGCGAGAACCACGCCTTGTGCTTTTCGATAGATTCGACCTCTGCGAAGTCGCGTCCTGCGAGGATAGCCTCGCACATATCGGCAATCTCGCTCTTAAGTCTTGCAGGAAGAACCGCAAGTCCCATAACCTCGATAAGACCGATGTTTTCCTTCTTTATATTATGGTGCTCTGCGTGGGGATGGAACACACCGAGAGGATGCTCGTCGGTGGTGACGTTGTTGCGAAGCACGAGATCAAGCTCAAAGAGCTGTCCGCGACGTCTTGCGATAGGCGTTATGGTGTTGTGAGGCTCGCCGTCGGTGGTAGCAAAAACAAACGCATCTCTGTCGCTGTACGCGCGCCAAGCGACGAGGATTTTGTCTGCAAGTTCTACCATACGCTCGGTGTCAGAGCCTGTAAGTCTTATAACCGACATAGGCCACTTTACAATTCCGGCACTGATATCCTCAAAGCCCTCGAACACTATCGGCTTTTCTATGGGCGCTTCTTCCATAGCGAAGGTGTATCTTCCGCCCTGCATATGGTCGTGAGAGAGAATAGAGCCGCCTACGATAGGCAGGTCTGCGTTAGAGCCGATGAAGTAGTGAGGAAAATGTCCGACGAAGCCAAGAAGCTTTGCAAAGCTCGAACGGTCTATCTTCATCGGTGTGTGAAGCGACGAGAGCGCGATGCAATGCTCGTTGTAATAAACGTAGGGTGAATACTGAAGATACCACGGTGTGCCTGCCATATCAAATGGAATCTGTCGCAGGTTCTGTCTTGCGGGCTTGGATACGCTTCCCTCGAAGCCCTCGTTCTCGTGGCAGAGAAGGCACTTGGGATAACCCGACTGGGGGAGCAGCTTTGCCGCGGCAATAGCCTTGGGGTCCTTCTCGGGCTTTGAAAGATTTACGGTAATATCAACCTCGCCGTACTCGGACTCAACCTTCCATTTGAGGTCGCGCGAAATGCGGTCGCGTCTTATGTAGTTTGAGTCGCACGAGAGCGAGTAGAAGTAGTCGGTTGCCGCCTCGGGCGAGGTCTTGTAGAGCATCTCAAAGGTGTTTATAACCTCGCTCGGACGAGCGGTGAAGATGCCCATAACCTTAGTGTCGAAGAGGTCGCGGTAAACCACCGAGTTGTTCTCGATGAGCCCACTCTCATACGCAAAGTCGCATATGCCGTCAAGTATGTCGCACAGCGCAAGCTGCTCATCATATGAGTCCGCCTGATATTCGGTGAGGTGAAGAAGCTCAAGCAGTCGGTTGATGCAGTACGCCTCGTCAAGCTCGGATATGAGGTTGGTTCTCTTTGCATAAGCGGCAAGTGCTGAAATGTAGGAATTGATATTCATTAAAAGGTTCCTTTCAAAGCTATATGTTGTATATATGTTAACAAAAGATTACTAAACCTGTGTGTTTGCTGCGGATTTTCTTCTAATCCCTTTTAGCCTCTGGCTTCAGGCGTATGCTGATTTCACCCGTGCAAACGGTCTTTATCTCGCCTGCTTCATTTCTTATGATAAGATTTCCCTCACCGTCAATATCCTCTGCCACGGCATCCTCTGTCCCGCCCATGGTAATTACGGTTATCGCCCTTCCTATAACGAGCGACAGCTCTTGGTAAAGGCGCATCGTTTTAGCCTTGTCACAAAGAAGCGAGAAAAACGCCTCGGTTATTTCTGTGCAAAGGCGGTTTATATCGACAGCGAATCCCGTCGCATCCTCAATGCTCGTTGCTACGGCGCGAAGCGGCTCGGGGAACACTCGGCTTCTCGTATTCACGCCTATTCCTACGACCGCGCGGCAGAGCCTGCCGCACCCGTCAAACGAGCCCTCGGCAAGTATTCCTGCGACCTTTCGCTCACCGATATAAACGTCGTTTACCCACTTGATTTTAGGCAGTGTGTCGGTAAGTCGCTCTATCGCAAGGCAAACTGCAACGCCTGCGGCGGCGGTTATCATAGCGGGTGTGGGACTACCCTCGGGGCAGAAGCAGAGGCTCATATAAAGCCCCCCGTCACGCGCCGAGTCAAAGCGTCGGTCAAAGCGCCCTCTGCCGAGCGTCTGCTCTCTTGCGAGAACGAGCATCGGAAGCGCGGAATCCTGCAAGCCTTTTGCATAGGTGTTAGTCGAATTCACCGTGTCAAGCACGGTTATTCCGATAGCGCGCTCTGTCGGCAAAAAGGATTTTATTGCGCTACCGTCTGCGTGTGTATAAGGCATCGACCTCACCCCCATAGCTGATAATAACAATTTTATCACAACACGCGGAATAAAGTCAATAGGACTGCGGCTAAAAAGTGCCTGAAAATGGGCTTTTTATACAGCAGGCTTTAACCTGCCGAAAAGCGACCGTGCTTGCTTTGGGCGGTAATCAGTTGCAAGCGAAGCCCTCGCTTTTGCAAGGAAAGGAATAAAAAGGCGGCATGGCGGACAAAATACGCACATAATATTGGGGGTGGTAAAATATGTCCGCGCTACCAAGCGAATATTCCGAGTGTGTCCTGACCGTAGGCAAAACGCTCGGATACAAAAGGAATTTTGATATTCTGAAAAAGACTATTGCCGTCGGTTGCGGTGAGGTCACGTTTTTCTATATAGACGGCTTCGTCAAGGATGGCGAGCTTCAGAGGGTTATGCAGTTTCTTCTGTCAAGGGAAAGCATAGGCACGGCAGAGCAGATGCTTCGCCTCGTTCCCTATCTTGAGGTGGGGGTGGTCAGCGATGCCGACTGCGCTGTGACCTCGGTGCTTGCAGGGCAGACGCTCATGCTTGCAACGGACTTTTCGGGGCAGGGGCTTCTGCTCGACCTGAGGACCTACCCTGCAAGGCAGACCGAAGAGCCCGAGGGTGACAGGGTTATGCAGGGCTCGCGCGACGGCTTCGTTGAAACGCTGATAATGAACACGGCGCTTCTTCGCAGGCGCATACGCGACAGCAGGCTTACTCTGCGTCATTTTGACATAGGCGGCGCATCGCATACCGATATAGTGGTAGCCTTCGTTGAGGGGGTGGCAAACCCGTCTTACGTTGATGCGGTTATAAAGAAGATACAGAACGCAAGACCGCTGACGCTCACGCAGGGAATGCAGAGCCTTGCCGAGAGCCTCGTTCGCAGACGGTGGTACAATCCCTTTCCGAAGGTCAGGACTACCGAGCGCCCCGACACCGCCGCCGCGTCGGTGCTTGAGGGAAGCGTGCTGGTTTTCTGCGACACCTCGCCCGAGGTTATGATACTGCCGACCTCGATATTCGACTTCTGTGAGGAAGCGGACGACTACTCGTTCCCGCCTCTTACGGGAAGCTATCTTCGCATAGTGCGAATTCTTATGCTTCTCACCTCGGTGGTGATAACACCGCTGTGGTATCTTTCGCTCGAATATATATCCGTTCTGCCCGAGTGGATGTCGTTTATCCTGCCCGATACGCCCGGCGCTCTGCCGATTTTAGCTCAGCTTTTTCTCGCAGAGCTTGCGCTTGACGGACTGAAGCTCGCGTCGATGAACACGCCGAATATGCTCTCAAACTCTCTGTCGGTCGTGGGCGGACTCATCCTCGGTGATTTTGCGGTGACGGTGGGGTGGTTCTCGCCCGACGTAATATTTTATATGGCGTGCGTGTCGATAGCAAACTTCGCGCAGCAGAACCACGAGCTCGGCTACGCGTTCAAGTTTATGAGGATTATCACCCTTGCCCTGACGGCGCTCATCGGTGTGTGGGGCTTTGCCGCAGGAATACTGATACTCATTATCTCTGTTGCGACAAACGTTAGCGTGACGGGCAGGCGGCACTATCTTTACCCCCTGATACCCTTTGACGCAAGACGGCTTAAAAAGCATTTTCTGCGTGTGGTAAAGGACGATTTTGAAAAAACGGAAAGGTGAATATGACACGCTTTTTAATTTTGTTATAAATTCATATTGATTTTTCCTTTAAAAACGTGTATAATTATTACGGGAAACATATTTTAAGGGAGAACCGATATGAAAAATACAGGTATTTTCTCGCGTATATTAGCACTTGTACTTGCCATCACGCTCTGCGTAGGCGGTGTTACTGTAACCGCCCTTGCGGCAGGTGAGGCGACTGCGTTTAATAATGCGGTAACCGCCGCAGGCGCTCTTGACACCGCCACCAAGCTTGACAAGAAGTACGCCGCTATCGTTGAGGCTGACAAGGCACTTGAGGCTTATCTTGCGCTTGACGGCAAGAGCGCGAGCGACAGCGCGGTAAAGAGTAATGTCGCTACGCTTAAGACTATCAAGACCGAGGTTTATATTGCGTGCGCGGAGCTTGCTTACGAGCATCACGAGGATAACGATTACCCCAACACGAGAAAGTATCTCGACTGCGCGGAATACCTCTATTCCGGAATTGATCAGAGCAACAGCCTTGCAAGCTCGCAGTATTCCGTATGCTCGAAAATTGCAGAGGAATTAAAGCCTGCAGAGGAAATCTGCGAAGCCTTCATTCTTCATGTACAAGAGGCGCTTGAGGCTACGAGCTATGAGGTAAAGAATGCCAAGTACGAGTCGGCGTGCAATCTTGAGGGCGATATTACTCTTGACGAGTACGAGGGACTTGCCGAGGCGATTGAGGCTCTCGTTGTGATTGAGGACCAGCTTCTTGAGAGTATTTTAAGCGCGCGTGAGTTCAAGAACGCGGTTGATAATATTTTTGCCGAGAAGAACGTGCTCGTCGGTGTAAACAAGGCGAGAGTGCTTTATAGGGAAATTGACCCCACCATCGAGGGCGTGCCCGAGGCAAAGGCAAGGCTTGATTCCATCGCAAAAGCGCACAGCTCGTCGGTAAAGGCGGGTAACAAGGCGTTCAAGAGCGCAAGCGGGGTTATTTACGGACTTATTCTTAACGATACCCCTTCAAGCTCTTCTGAAATGGGCTTTGATTTTGGTGGCTGGATTAACGACCTTCTTGGACAAATCCCGGGGCTTACCTAATATAAAAATGCTACGGTTGTCGTAAAGATGCGACAGCCGTAGTAATTCTATGCGAAACGAGGATTTTGAAATGAGCTTTCCTGTCGATATATTCAGACGGAAATTTTCTCTTAACCATAACAGAATACTTGGTGTGAAGCTTGCCGACATGACCTTTACGAGCGACTTTTACGATGGCGAGCGAGGCGACCTTTATCCCGTGGTACATAAGTGCGAGGGCGCAAGGGAAAGCTGGGAATGCGGTGTTTATTCCCACTCTTACTCGTCCGATGAGGGCGGTGACTATCCGCGCGATAGCGTTGTTCCCTACGAGAGGGCGGTGTTTGGCAAGTTTGACGTCTGGTCAGAGCGTGCGCCCTTGCTTGAGTCAAGCATAGATTTCACGGGTGCTGAAGGACGCAGATTTACCGAGCGCTTTTTTACCCAGCTCTTCCCCTACGCGACCTACTCTATGTCGGTTCTTGATATAAAAAGCTATGGCGAGTGCGGCTTCACCTTCTTTTACGATAAGGACGGCGAGCAGGTGCGCGCAGAGGTGCTTCTCGTCCACGGTGCACACGGCTTCTATCTTGTGTTCGTATCGCCCGAGGGTACGGTGTCTACGAAGGACCACGGAATGTTCTTCCCCGACGTCACGGGCCCCGAGCTTCGCTTTGAGGTAGCGTTAAGACGCGGCGCGTTTGATGTTTTCGTAAGAGAGCGCTACGGCTCAAGATTTATAACGAGCTTTGAGTCCGAGAGCTTCAAATGCTCGATTAAAGCGGATATGGCGTGCAGAATGGGCGTTGCCCTTCACACGGGCGGTCAGGTGAGCGTAGCGAGGGTTGAGGCATGCGTTGACTCGGGACTCGGTCTTGCCGATATGCGTACTGTGCGCTATGAAAATTCCGAGGTTATGACGGAAGGCGGCAAGGTTTACTTTACCGCGAGCATAAGACGCGCGTGGGGAACGCATCAGGGCGTGTTCTCGTGGGTGCCCGGCACGGCTGAAATTGATATGGTCGGCGCGCTGTTCTTTGACTCGGGCGACGGCGAGATAAACGACGATGTGGCAACCTCGCTTATATTCAACAGACACACTAAAAAATGGCATCTTCACGTTGCATCCTTCTCACACGGACACGTCGTGGGAAGCGCGATTTTCGATAACGACGTAAGATTTGGCGTTAATATAGTCGATATCACACTTATGACGCCTATGACCGATATGACGGGCTCGCAGGACGAGCTTATGCTCGGCAAGAAAGGCGACGAGGACCCCGACCTCATCTATGATGAGGATAGAAAAAAGTGGCTCTTCTCTATCTGCCGTCACGACGGTCCTACGAGAAAATACAGATATTTCTTTTTCGAGTCGGATTATCCCGACCGCGACTTTAAGTTCGTCGGAAAGGGCGTTGTCGGTGAGGAAACGGGCGGCTCGATTATGAAAATAGACGGTCAGATGTATTTCATTTGCGGAAACGCAAGAGAGCTTCGCTCGAATTACAGAGTTTACAAGTGGGGCGAGTTTGACCGATATGACGAGCTTACCTTTGATTATCCCGACGGCGGCTTCCGCGGCTGGGGAACCGTCATTCCACTTAAAATAGGCACGCGTCAGAGATATTTCCATCTCACCTTCGACCGTGTCCGCACAAGCAAATATGAGTGGAGCTACGGTAACGTGTATCTCTTTGAGGCAGAGAGTAAGAAGCTATGATGGAAAACGAGAATTTAGAAAGCCCGACCGACACCGTCGACGGTGCGATGCCTGCCGCAGGCGAAGGCGCTGCCACACCCGCGTCTGAAGGCGAGGGTCAGGCATATACACCCGAAACGAGGCTCGAGAGAGCTGTGCTGTCGGTTTATGAGAACGAGCAGCTTTCCTACTCGCTCGTTATAGCATCAATGGCTATCGTCGTGCTGACGGCATACGCGCTTGCCTATGAGCTTATCGTTGCGCTGTCGCAGACGAATTACTACTATATAATCAGCCTTCTTTTCACGACGGGCGTTCCCTTCGCGGCGGTCAGCATATTCCGCAGATTAGTAAACGCACCGCGCCCGTACGAGCTGTATGCGTTTTTTGAGAATAAGCCGAAGAATAAGTCGGGCAGGTCCTTTCCGTCGCGCCACGTTTTCTCGGTGTTCGTAATAGGCTCGGCGCTTTGCTTCAGCAATCTGCTTGTGGGAATTCTTCTGCTTGCCGCAGGTGCTGTGCTTGCGCTCGTCAGAGTGCTTCTCGGCTACCATTTCATAAGGGATGTCGTGGCAGGCGCGCTTATCGGTGTCCTTTCGGGCACGGCAGGAATGCTTGTTTTTACAATACTTTTATAAATAATTTTCAGGAGGACAAAAATATGTTTGTAAGATGGATAACTCAAGGCGGTCTTGTATTTGATAACGGAAAAATTACCGTTATTGTTGACCCCTACCTTTCAGATTCGGTGGGTGAAATTGACCCTGCCAAGCACCGTCGTATTCCCGTGGACGAGAGCGTGTTTGATATCTCGCCTGACGTCATTATCGTGACGCACGAGCATATCGATCACCTTGATCCTGCGACGCTTAAAAGATTTCTTGATACCGACAAGCCCATAACTGTGCTTGCGCCGTATAACGCATATCTTAAGCTTCGTCAGTTCGGCGGCTGTCATAACTACGTTCTGTTAAGACCCGGCTCGGTATGGTCGCAGGGCGGTGTAACCTTCTATTCGGTAAGAGCAGAGCACAGTGATATTACTGCCGCAGGCTTCATTCTTGACGACGGTGACAAGACCTATTATGTCAGCGGTGACACGCTCTATAACTACGACGTAATCGACGATGTTATCGAGCTTTGCGAGGACGGTGTGGACTATGCGTTCCTTCCGATAAACGGTGTCGGCAACAATATGAACGTAAGAGATGCGGCTGATTTTGCCTCTGAAATTGGCGCAAAGTGCGCTGTGCCTATCCACTATGGACTCTTTGATGACCTTGATCCCGAGTCCTTCGACTACGAGGACAGGCTCATCCTTAAGTCCTACGAGAGAGTAGAGCTTTAATCTATTTTGCGTCCTTGAAATCGGGGCTTTATGCCTATTCAAAGCGGGGAAAGTACGGTGTGAATCCGTCGCAACAGCCATTGCCGTATCAGATTTGTGTGCTGAAATGAACAGAGGGGTGCATAAATCTCAAGTCGGAATGCCCGTCCGATTTCACTTAATATAAAGCATTCCTTGGGCAAATGGGGGAATTTTATGTTTAGCATACGGGCTTTTCACCTATGCTTTTTGTAAAATGTCATACCAAAGAGAGTGCAAGACTTTGCACTCTCTTTTGCTTTTTGAATGTATAAAAATACAAACAAAAAGGAGAAGTGGCGTAAAGATGCTTGGGACAAATCTTTGCGTCAAAAAAGAAAAAATGAAAACAACAATTTGCAAAATTATGGCATTTGCGTTGACAATTGCGCTTGTGCTGTCGCTTGCGTCCTGCTTTGGCGGCGTTGACGAAAGCGGAAAATGCACGGTTGTTATATCTGACGGTGAACGCTATGAAGAGTATGCCGTAGAGCTTGGGCAGGTAGAGGGCGATGACGGACTTATGGCGGTGCTTCGTTACCTTAACGAGAAGGAAGGCATCTATCTTAATGCTACTGACGGACAGTACGGGGTGATGCTCTGGGGTGTCGGTGAATGTGTACCCGATATGTCCGCACGTGAGTACATAAAGATATTCACATCAAACGAGGCAGACTTTGATACATCGACTATGTTTGAGCTTACCGAGTACGAGGGTACGAGGCTCGGTACGGCAGGTGTCGGCGCTTCCTCTATGACCGTCACCGACGGCTGTGTGTTCTTAATCACCATCGGTACTTATTGATTATGAGATATTTTAAGCGTCCTGCCCTCGCTTGCGCGCTTGTCGGTATTATGGCGGCAACGCTTGAGGTTGTAAAG
Source organism: Eubacteriales bacterium (assembly GCA_045611965.1). Taxonomy (GTDB): domain Bacteria; phylum Bacillota; class Clostridia; order Oscillospirales; family CAG-272; genus UBA1740. The sequence goes on along the minus strand of JAZKYE010000035.1, from coordinate 4,838 downwards.
CTTGCCTTGGCAATTCTTCCGAATATTGAGGCGGTCACTCTGTTCTGCGCTATTTTCGGATATTGCTTCGGTTCGCTTGGTGTTTTAGCCTCGTTCGTGTTCGTTTTTATTGAGCCGCTAATATACGGATTTGGCACTTGGTTTTTGTCCTATCTTATATATTGGCCGACACTAACGCTCGTCTTTGCCCTCTTGGGGGCGCGGGGTAGAGCGAGTAGAATGACGCAAGGAAGCACGCCCTGTGGCGCAGACGGTGACGGAAGGGCTCAAGGCGGCTGTAATAGGCGAGGATATATAATCAGCACCGTAATTTATACTGCCATAGCGGTTGGAATGACCTTTCTTTTCGGTATTCTTTCATCTCTTATTGAGGTTGGGCTTTTCAGCGGTGCTTACGATAATTTCCTTTACCGATTCCTTCTGTATTATATACGCGGTGCCGGGTTTTATATCGCGCAAATCATGACAAACCTTATTCTTTTTCCTCTGTTCTTTTTGCCCCTATGCCGTACGGTTGAGAAAATCAAACCGCGAGCCCTTTAACGATTGGATTTTCGCACATAAGTTAAAACGAAAAATTCGGCAGGATACCACTCGCTTGGGTGGTATCCTGCCGTTTGTTTTATTATTATTCGTCCCTCAGAAGAAGTCAAGACTCAGCACATCTTCAACCAACGCAAGATTTGTGATTATGAGAACTCGGTCGTTTTGCGCTATTCTCGCGGGTCTTTGATGTGGGTCCTGCGATATATATAGATTTGCGTATGAGCTTGCTTCATCAACGCTTGCAAAGACTATGAACTCTACGCATTGCGTACGGTCGTTGCCTTGTATAAGCGAGTAATATTCGGTAATCGTTACGGTAAAGTCGCCACCCATAATTCTAATGAAAGAGGAAATCATTTTATTGGTTTCACTAAGCTCTTCCTCGGTTGTGTAAGAGCATATCTTGGTAAGCCCCTTAGCCCTAAGCTCGTCAATGCTCTTTGCCATATCAAATTTATCAGCGCACCCAGCGAGGAGTAGCAAGCATAGCGTTAATGCGACAAGAAGAGAGATTATCTTTTTCATATATACTACCCACCTTTTGTGTTTATGAGATCGTTGTAACGCAAAGCTTGGAATATATCAAGGCGTCTGACGGCTGAACCTTGCTTTGCTTATATTATTTTAAAATGCGTTGTTATTTCAGTAAGATTACATTAATTTCATGGGAATAAATTCAACACAATATACGGAAATATGCAAATAACTGTTGGCATATAATAGCATTTATTCCTGATTATAGTATATTCCCTGATAAAGACCGCCTTCGGAAAGTCTTTGTCTTATTGCATTTATTACTGCATTCTTATCTGCCGACCAATGCGGTGCTAAAAGCATACCCTTTGGGCAGTCACCCGTAACGCGGTGGATTATAACATCGCTCGGAAGATGCGTTATTGTATATGTAGCAAGCGTGACGTATTCATCCATCGAAATCGGCTCATACTCGCCCGACTCATAAAGCGTAGCGAGCCTCGTGCCTCGCATGACGTAAAGCGAGTGTATTTTAACACCCCACAGCCTGTGCCCTGCGAGAAAGCGCACGGTTTGCTTCACCTCTGCCTCGCCCTCGCTCGGCAGACCTATCATCATATGAGCCACGATGGGTATGCCGTGTCTGTTAAGTATCTCTACCGCTCTTGTGAAAACCTCGCTGTCATATCCGCGATTTATGATTTTTGCGGTTTTGTCCGATGAGGTCTGAAGTCCAAGCTCTACCCACACCTCGCGGCAATCCTTGTACGATGCGATAAGCTCTGCTATTTCGTCTGTGATACAGTCGGGGCGCGTGCCTATTGCGAGCGCGACGATTCTCTCGTCTGAAAGTGCCTCGTCGTAGCGTCTTTTCAGAGTGTCAAGGTCTGCGTATGTGTTGGTGAAATTCTGAAAGTAGGCGATGAATTTTCCGTCCTGCGCCCTTGCGATAGCGTCGGTAACCTGCTTTCTTATCTCGCCGCCCTTAATATGCTCGCCCGCGCCGCGCTCGCCGCAGAATATGCAACCGCCGACACCGCACCTACCGTCGCGGTTGGGGCAGGTAAAGCCTGCGTCAATACATATCTTTTTAAGACGGCAGCCGTATTTGCGCTTGAAATATGAGCCGAGCGTGTTGTATGGCATAGCAAGGCATCCTTTCTGAAAATTTCCCAAAAAAGCCAAAGCCCCGACACTCTATCGAGCATCGGGGATGTTTGGAGCTGCTACCCGGATTCGGACCGGGGACCTCATCCTTACCAAGGATGTGCTCTACCAGCTGAGCCATAGCAGCATTTTGCCCTTACGGACTATTGTATTATATCAAAAGAGTTTAAGTTTGTCAATATATTTCGAAAAAATTTTTTACCCAAGCCTTTTTTATGTCAGTAAAGAGCCATCTGACGCTTATTTCAGCGCCTGGGGCAGACAGAGCGCGAGTGTAGCGAGCGCAACCGCCGCAGATATACACACAAGAAGCCTTACTGCCGCAGGGTGGGATTTTCCTCGGGTGAGAAGCAGGTGGTGCAGATGTCCCTTGTCGGCGGCGAAGGGGGATTTCCCCGACAGAATTCTTCGCACTACGCACAGAACGGTGTCGAGCATAGGTACAAACAAAAAGAGCGATGTTTCAAGAGTAAAGCCGCCGTCCTTGGTTGTGGATAGCGCGATAATCGCAATCGAAAGACCGAGAAACTGCGAGCCGACATCCCCCATATAAAGCCTTGCGCGATAGCGGTTGTGGGGAAGGAAGCCGAGCACTGCCGCACCTATTATCAGAGAAACGCAAGCCCCGATAGGTCTTGCGTTCATAAAGCCGAAAACGAAAAGCGACAAAAGTGCCACGAGCGATAGCCCCGAGGCGAGCCCGTCAAGTCCGTCAGAGAAGTTGACCGCGTTTACGGTAAAGACCATTCTGACGAGCATAAAAAGATAGCCGACAGCCCCCGACAGCGGTATTCTTATAATGCCGAAAAAGGAAAGGTAGGGCGGTAGCGGCAGGAAAACCACCGCAACGAATGCCGCGGCAATCTGTAAAATCAGCTTGCCTATCGGACTTAATGTAAAGGTATCGTCGGCAACACCGCCTGCGGCAAGCAGAGCACCGCCTGCGAGTATGGCGCATATGAAGCCTGACTCGGGTGCCGATAGGCTTATCCCCTCGTGCAGAACGAAAAATGCAACCGCAGAGAACGCGGCAAAAAAGAAGGCAAGACCGCCGAGGCGCGGCGTCGGGGATTTGTGAATCTTGCGCTTTCCGTCAGGATGGTCAATAGCCCCCACCGTAAGCGATAGCCTTGCCGTCAGGGGCGTCAGTAGATATGATAGGGTGAACGAGAGTGCCGAGAGTATTATTGCTATGGGCAAAAAACCTAATCTTTCCATAAAACAAAACGAACCTCGGACAAAGTGCCTTCGGTTCGTTTTTCTCCGTAATTATTTGCAATTTGTAAATATTAGATTACAAAACCTATCTTTCTCTTAACCTTGCTCATCATCTTTCTTGCGTAGTAATGAGCCTCGTCTGCGCCAGCCTTCATAACACCCTCAAGATAAGCCTTGTCTGAAATAAGACGCGAGAACTCATCTCTTACGGGGGCGAGTCCGTCTGCGACCGCCTCACCGACAGCGAGCTTGAAGTCACCGTAGCCGCGTCCCTCAAACTCACGCTCAATATCGTCAAAGCTCTTGCCGGTAAATGCGCGGTAGATGGTCATAAGGTTGGATATTCCCGCCTTGCCCTCGCCGTATTTTACCACCGTATCAGAGTCGGTTACTGCGCGCTTGAACTTGCGGATAATATCGTCTTTAGAGTCGAGGATATAGACTACTGCGTTCTGATTTTCGTCGGACTTTGACATCTTTGCCGTCGGCTCTGCGAGTGACATAATCTTCATAGTATCCGTCGAGATGTAGCCCTCGGGCACGGTGAAGGTGTCGCTGTAAAGCTGGTTAAATCTTACCGCAATATCGCGCGCAAGCTCAAGGTGCTGCTTCTGGTCAAGACCGACGGGCACGATATCCGTGCCGTAGAGCAGAATGTCTGCCGCCATAAGAGCAGGATAGGTAAACAAACCTGCGTTTATATTCTGCGCATGCTTGGCACTTTTATCCTTAAACTGTGTCATACGCGAGAGCTCGCCGAACATCGTGTAGCAGTTAAGCATCCACGCAAGCTCGGTATGCTCGGGCACGTGCGACTGAACGAAGATGGTGTTCTTCTCAGGGGAAAGGCCGCATGCTATGTAAAGCGCGAGGGTTTCGTAGGTTCTCTTACGAAGCTCGGAGGGCACCTGCCTTACCGTAATTGCGTGAAGGTCGGCAACGCAGAAAAAGGTCTTGTATTCCTCACCGAAGCGCGAGAAGTTCTTAATCGCGCCGAGATAGTTTCCGATAGTGAGATTTCCCGACGGCTGTACCGCCGAAAAAACCGTTTTTTTATCGCCTGTCATTGTTTGCACTCCGTTTCTTCTCTGAATTATGCCATCAAACACAAATGATTATACAACCGAGAGCCATTTTTGTCAAGAGGGGGCTGTCACATTTGGCAAGACCAAAAAAGACCAAAAGTAAACAAAAAGCCTAAGATTACGCAAAGGCGTAAATAAAACGTTAAAGCGAAGAAATCGGCGGTATTTCTTCGCTTTAACGGTCTTTTTCTACCGCCGTTTCCTTCCTCTCGTCGTATGTATATACGAAAACATAAAGACAAATACGCGTGGCGTATTTGCTTCGGGGCGGAGAACGACGCTTCTTACCTAAATCTGCCTATCCCCCAAGTAAAGTTTTAGGGGCTGACTCAAATTCGCATTTGAGTC
>JAZKYE010000034.1:0-2426 GCA_045611965.1 Eubacteriales bacterium | reverse complement strand
GCCGACGTCGGAATTGCCGGCGGTATCGGTGAGGGCTTGCTTTTCAAGCGCGGTGAGATTATTAGAAAAATAAGAGAGGACGAGCTTATCGAGGCTCTGATAGATGAAATCAGACGCCTTTGATGTGCTTAAAGTATAATGGCTGAAAAAGGCTTTTTTGACGTATTTTTAAGATATAAGCCGGATGATGAAAAAAGAAAAATATTAAATTCCGCCACCCAAGCATCCTTCAGATATAGTAAGGATCCTATGCGCGTTGAGGTAGAGCTTACCTTTAATAGCCACGTAGATCCGATGACTATATACGAGATTGAGGACGAGTGCTGCGAGCTTTACAATGCCGCAAGCTTTAAAATTATCCCTCATTTCCCGAGCGAAATATTTGAAATAGAGTATTTCCACGAGGTTACTGCCGAGGCATCCTACATAGGCGCTGTGACTAACGGCTTTTTTTCGGGCGCAGTTTATAAGGATGACGGTGAGTGTATTATAGTTGAGCTGCCCTACCGCATGAACGGAATTGAGTTCGTGCGCGCCGCAAACACCGAAGGAATTATTTCTAATATTCTGAAAAGCAGATACGGTGTCACGCGTAAAATAGTTATCACCGAGGGTGCTATGGCGGCAGAGCGTGAAAAGCAGATAGAAAAAAGGCTTTCAGCGCGCATACGAGAGGCAGAAGAGCAGAACCGTGAGAATATGCGCCGCGAGATGAGTGAGCAGCGCGCGCGTGATGAGGCTCGTGCGAGGGAAGAGGATCCTCACTACGGCTTCGACAGACGCGCGGGAATTTCCTCGCTTACAGGCAATAATAAGAATATATCCGACAGCGAGTTCCTTCGCGGTGAAAATCTTTACGTCACAGCATCCCCCGAGCTGATATATGGCGAGAGCTTCGTTATTGAAGAGCCGACGCCCCTTTCCGACGTAACGGCGGCAAAGGGCAATTCCGTATTCCTTGGCACAGTATTTTCCTGTGAGGGAAAGGAAACGAGAAACGGCGACAAAATTAATATCACAATAGGCATTTCTGACGGCACTTCGGGTATTTATGCAAAGAAAACATTACCTATCGAGGAAAAAGGACTTGCAAAGGCTGTAAGTGTCGGAATGCACGTGGCCGTGTTTGGCAAGCTTGCTAACGATAGATTTGATAACGAAACCTACATCGCGCTTCGCTCTATATCCAAAATAGATATAACCCCAAGATACGACGCCCAAGAGCATAAGCGCGTCGAGCTTCACCTGCATACAAATATGTCGCAGATGGACGGACTTATCACCCCTGCCGACCTCGTTAAAACTGCTATAAGCTGGGGTCATTCTGCTATTGCAGTAACCGACCACGGTAACGTTCAGGCATTCCCCGAGGTAATGCTTGAGGTAGATAAGGCGAGAAAAAAGGGTAAGGACATTAAGGTCCTTTACGGTATGGAAGCATACTTCGTCAACGATGATGCAAGATGCCTCTTCGGTGACAGCTATCCCGATTTTGATGACGAAATGGTGGTATTCGACCTTGAAACCACGGGACTTTCCTTTCACACCTGTAAGATAATCGAGATAGGTGCTGTAAAAATCAAGAACGGCGAAATTATTGATACTATGGATATCTTCGTCGATCCTGAAGAGCACATATCCGAAAAAATTACCGAGCTTACCTCTATCACCGACGAGATGGTCGCTGGCGCTGATAAAGAGCCCGAGGCTATAAGAAAGTTCCTTGACTTTATCGGTGACAGAATGCTCGTCGCACACAACGCGGCATTTGACGTCGGCTTCGTGCGTGCCGCCGCGCAGAGAGCAGGCATTGTGCTTCGCAATCCCTATCTTGATACTCTCGGTCTTGCAAGATACGTAAACCCCGAGCTTCCTAATTATAAGCTTGATACGCTTGTCAAGCACTATAAGATAGGCGAGTTCCACCACCACAGAGCCTGCGATGACGCGCTCGTTACCGCTAAGGTTTTTGCAAAAATGCTGAGTGGTCTTAAAAGCGAGGGTGTCGCATCCTTTGATGCTATGGTAAGCGCTATGGCAGAAAAGTCCGATCCGTTAAGCCTCGCGAGCTACCATATGATAATTCTTGCGAAGAATCAGGCAGGACTTAAAAACCTCTATAAGCTCGTGTCTATGAGCTATCTTAACTACTTTGGCGGTAAAGGCAGACAGAAAAAGGTTCCGAGAATTCCCAAATCTGTTCTTGAAGAGCATAGAGAAGGGCTTATTATAGGCTCTGCCTGCGAGTCAGGTGAGCTTTTCAAGGCGCTTCTTGAGGGCAAGCCCGATACCGAAATTGAGGCAATCGCTGACTTTTACGATTACCTTGAAATTCAGCCGATATGCAATAACCGCTTCCTCGTTGATGAGGGTAAGGTCGCAAATGACGAAGCGCTTCGCGAATTTAACCGCAGAATATATAACCT
>JAZKYE010000033.1:0-15221 GCA_045611965.1 Eubacteriales bacterium | reverse complement strand
GGCCTCCGACTTGCGGATTCCATACAATGCTATGCATTGATTCCATACCGCCTTTGGCGGATTCCATGCATTCTTGCAGAATGATTCCATACCGCCTTTGGCGGATTCCATACATTCTTGCAGAATGATTCCATACCGCCTTTGGCGGATTCCATGCATTCTTGCAGAATGATTCCATACCGCCTTTGGCGGATTCCATGCATTCTTGCAGAATGATTCCATACACGGCTTTGCCGTGATTAAGAACGAGGGAGAACGACGATGAAACGAAATCTACTCTTAGAGTATAGCGAAGAATTGGCGGTTAAAATTGTCAAGCTTTGTACTGAAAATAAGATTGACTCTAATGCCGTTTTTCAAATTAAGAAATCCTCGTCAAGCGTTTTTGCAAATATTACCGAAGCTCAATATCCGCAGAGCCTTGCGGATATGCATTCCAAGCTTGAAATCGCAAGAGAAGAGTGTGCGGAAACTGAAAGCTGGCTTAAACTCATTTTTGCATCGGGCGTAATTGATGAACAGACGTTCAAGTCGTATCGAAATCTTTGCGGAAGAATTAAACGAATGCTCACCGCATCATGCATAACAATCGAAAAGAAATTGAAGCAAGGCTAAAAGAACAGCCTTGCTTTGTGTTGCTCTCTCAACCAGCCTTCGGCTTCTGTTATCATGATTATGTTATAATGAGTTTGTTTGTACGTAAAGAAATATTTGTGGGTGGTAAATGACAATGGAATGGAATTCTTCACTGTATGATAAAAAACACGATTTTGTGGCTGAATACGGCAAGGGCTTGTTAGAATTTATCCCTGATGATAATGAACAATCCATATTGGATTTGGGATGCGGAACGGGAACGCTTACAGCACGGTTAGCTGACTTGTGTAGCAGGGTTGTTGGCATTGACAGCTCGCAAAATATGATAGATAAAGCTCAAAAACAGTTCGCCAACATTAAATTTATAGTTTGTGATGCCCTCGCATTACCCTTTGAGAAGGAATTTGATGTTGTTTTTTCAAACGCTGTTTTTCACTGGATAAACGACCATAATGAACTGCTGAAAAACATATATAAAGCATTGAAGCCGAATGGGTTGCTTATATGTGAATTTGGTGCAAGCGGCAATATTGCTACGATTGAAAAAGCGTTTATCGAGGTATATCAAGCATTGGGATACAGCTATAAGCCTAAATTTAATTTTCCTACGGTAGAAGCTTTCGCGGGAATGTTAGAGAAAAATGGATTTACAGTTGATAAAATATACGATTTCGACAGACCAACCGTATTCAAGGACGGTGAGGACGGCTTGACTAATTTCTTGAAGCAGTTTTTTGCTTCTGAATTATCGGTAATGCCCGAGCATATTCAGTCAGCACTTTTTGATGAGGTTGCGGAATTGACAAAAGGAACTCTTTGGAACGGAAAAGCGTGGGTTGCAGATTATCGCAGATTAAGAGTCATCGCGCACAAATAATCAACCCCAAGGCACTCTACGCATCATGTTGAGTATAAACGAGCTGCGGGGGGGATTTCCCTCGGTGCAATTCTTTGCTGAAGCCTTACGCCTGTGCTCATAAGTAAATAACGTTATTAAAAAAACCACCCAAGATACAGGTTGTGCGTATCTCGGGTGATTTTGCGTTATTTTCTAACCGACTGTTTACAAACAGACAGGTTATCTTCAAAATTTATTTGAGTATAGAAATTGCGTCGGTGATATTCTTTTCAAGAGCCTCGCGGCCGTATTTATCGACCTCTGCCTTGTTCTTTTCACCGTGGGTAAGACAGCCTGCGCCACCGATACAGCCACCGATACAAGCCATACCCTCGATAAAGTTGCCGTCAAGAATTCCCTTGTTGAGCTTAAGAAGCGCCATGCGGCAGGCCTCGATGCCGTCGCATACAACGGGCTTGATTTCAAAGTCGATGCCCTGTTCCTTCATAGCCTGCGCCGCCGCATCGGTAAGACCGCCGCTTCTCGCGAAGATGCGTCCGAAGTAGGATGCGTTGTCAAGCACGCCCTCCTCAAAGGTGGAAAGGTCGAAGTCACGGCTGTCGAAGAGCGACTGAAGCTCTTCAAAGGTAAGCACGCAGTCAACGTAGGGCTTAACCGACTCGAGCTGTGCCTCTGCCTTCTTTGCCGTGCACGGACCGATGAAGATTACCTTTGCGTTCTTTGTCGTTTCCTTGATGTACTTTGCAAGCACAGCCATAGGCGACATATTGTGCGAAATCTTATCGACAAGCGCGGGGAATGCAGTCTTTATATATCTTACGAATGCAGGACAGCACGAGCTTGTGAGAAGTCCCTTTTCGGAAAGCTCCTTTGCTTCTTCCATAGCGACCATATCAGCGCCGAGTGCCGCCTCGATTACATCGTGGAAGCCGAGCTTTTTAAGTCCGGTTATTACCTGACCTAACTTTGCATATGAGAACTGGCTTGAAATAGAGGGTGCAACAACTGCGTAAACCCTGTAGTTACCGCCACGGGTGTTGCGCTCGCTCTTTTTGAGAATGTCAATAGCGTTGACCATATACGACTTGTCCATAATCGCGCCGAAGGGGCACTGATATACGCACGCACCGCACTGGATGCACTTGTCGTTGTCAATGGTTGCCGCCTTCTCGTCGTTCATAGAAATTGCCTTGACCTTGCAGGCATTCTGGCAGGGGCGCGTACGGCTTACGATAGCGGTGTAGGGGCAGACCTTTGCACACGCGCCGCATTCCTTACACTTTGACTTGTCGATGTGAGCAACGTGGTTGTGGTCGAAGGAAATTGCGCCGAACTTACATACGTCCTCGCAACGGTGTGCAAGACATCCGCGGCAGGCGTTGGTGACCTCGTATCCGCCAACGGGACACTCGTCGCAGGCGATGTCGATAACCTCGATTACGTTGGGGTTTTCCTTGTCGCCGCCCATAGCTATTTTAACGCGCTCACCGATTATCGCGCGTTCCTTGTAAACGCAGCATCTGGTGGTGGGCTCTTTACCGGGGATAATAGTTTTGGGAATGTCGATTATGTTTTCCCAAAGCTTATCTTCCCACGCAAGTCTTGCAACCTCGCGCAAAACCTTATACTTTAAATGCTGTACTTTTGTGTCAAATTTACGCATAATTCTTTACAATCTCCTTAAAAATAACTGACTTTTATACGCTTGCCCATGCTCTTAAGGCAAGTCGAAAGCTCTTCGACAAGGTTCATCTTAATGTTGAAGTTAATCGGAAGGTCGGGGTTCTGATGCGCGGGGTTTACCGCTCTGCCGACGAAGAAGTTAATATCCGTCGCCTCTTCGAAAAGCAGTCGGCTTATAAGAGATGCACCGTCCTTCTTGAAGTTCCAATCCTCGTAAAGACGGTTCTCGCCGAGGTAGTCCTTTGCGTACTGAATGACCTTGTTCATCGTTATAACGCCCTCGGTAACGAGGTCAACGCCCTCGATGTGAGCGATGGGGGGGACGTCGCTTCTCTCAAATTTAAGGCTTGCCACGACGGGCTTGCCGAGAAACTTCGCCGCAATGGACGAGGTCGTTCCGCCACAGATTATGTGCTTACCCTCTTTAGAGAAGAAGAGCGACATCATACGGTTTGCATCGTCGCGGTTTGAGGGCGGGCCGAAGAGGATGTTCATCGGCTCTCTCTTGCGTATCTTTACAACGCACGCGGTGGTGTCGTCGCCGGGCTTGCTTCCGTAGAGAGAGTTGCACTCGTCAACGAGCATCGTTGAGAGATTTTTCGCGGTATAGCCACCTGCAACGAGTGCCTGCATATAGCTTGCGATATCCTCGCGCTTCCAGCCGAAATTATATCTGCCGCCCATACCTGCGTGAGGACAGCCGTCGCTCATCGCGATAAATACGTCGTCCTGCTTCAGAGTGATGGTGGATTTGTATATTTTCTTTCCGCCGATGCTCATCTCGGTTTTGGGATAATCGTAAATCTCAAAATCTCTGATGACAATAACGTGGGGGTTGTCGTATTGGATTATCTCGGCTACCTCGTTGTTTTTCAGGTGCATGATGGTGAACGTAGAGTAGGCAACACCGCGCACCGAGCATACGGGAAGCGTTCCTGCGATGGTAGAAACACATTCCTCAATAGGAAGTCCTGCCGCCATCATAGTAGAGATAATTTTTGAAGTCAGCGTTGAGAGAATGCTCGCCTTAACACCCGAGCCAAGACCGTCTGCAAGAACTATGACGGTTGAGCCGCCGTTTTCCTCAACGACGTCAACGTGGTCGCCGCACAGCTCCTCGCCCACGTGATTTATGCTCTTATATCCGATATCGGCACACAAATCATTCATCATCAATGGACTCCTTGAGCTTGGTTAATGCAATCTTGGTTTCAGCCGCCGTCTCACCGAGAAGCGAGGCGATTTCCTGAACGATACGCATCTGCTTTTCAACGACGGTGTCGGCAACCTCAAGGGTATGCTTGTTAATTCTTGCCTTCTTCTCGCGGTCAGCCTCTTCATCGGTCACGTCGCGCATAATGCCGATGAGCATACGCGAGTCGGGCGCGTAAACTACCGTCTGCTCGACATACTTCTTGTACTCTGCAAGGTAGGTACGCTGATTTCTCACGGTTCTTCCGCTTGACTTGACGCTTATGAACACCGCAGGGTCAAGAATACGGACTACGGGCTCGCCAAGCACGTCGGATGCAGCGCGGATGTTCATAATCTTTCTTGCGGCGTTGTTTATCTGCTGTACCTCAAGGTCCTCGTTAAGAACGATAAGACCGTTTGGCGTGTTGTTTACGATAGTATCAGAGAAGCTTTCTGCCTTGTCCTTGAGGAAGGGCAGACACATAGAAATCTCTGCCTTGCCCTGAATAACGGCAATAGCCTTGTCGCGGCAGGAATTGTAGCCGCAGGTGCCGCAGTTAAGCTCGTCTGACGTCTTGAACTTGCCCATCTTGCGAAGCACCGCCATAATCTCGGACTCGCTTGGCTGTGCAAGCTTGTGCTCAATATGGCTGAAATTCTTTTTGAGCTCTGCACAGTTTGGCTGATTTACCTCGAAATCACGGCTTCCCGCATAGCCTGCTACCTTAAGATAATCGGCAACGAGAGGCTTGTGCGCTCTGTTCATAACAGGACCGCCGATGCAGCTTCCGATGCAGGCGGACATTTCAATAAAGCACTTATGTATCTTTCCGGACTCGATGTCGCGAAGAGCGGTAATACAGCTCTCGACACCGTCGATTGCAAGATAGGTGTAGCCGGGGGCATCCTGCGCCATCGTTTTAAGCACGCCGCCCGTCGTGGGGAAGAAGCGCGCGCGACTGCACTCACTCTTATCAGCCTCGTCCTCAAGCATAACGCCCTCATCCGAAAGCATTTTGTCAAGCTCTTCGAAGGTGAGCACGCAGTCAACGATGTCCTCGTAGTATTCAGCCTCGTCCTTCTTCGCAACGCAAGGACCGATAAATACGCACTTCGCGCCGGGAATTCTCTTTTTAATGTCCGAGCAATGCGCCTGCATGGGCGACATTACGTCAGCGAGGTATTCAAGGCACGCAGGGAAGTATTTTTGAATAAGAAGGTTTACCGAGTGACAGCAGGAAGAGATAAGAACGTCGCGCTCATCCTCTTTCAGCATACGCTCGTATTCATTTTTAACAATAGTTGCGCCTATCGCGGTTTCCTCAACCTCGGCGAAGCCGAGCTTTTTAAGCGCGCGGCGCATAGCCTCGATTCCGATGCCGTCGTAATTTGCTACGAAGGACGGCGCAAGGCTGACGACAACGGGGTCGCCCGACTGAAGAAGAACTCTCGCCTTTTCAATTCCGTCGGCAATTTCCTTTGCATTCTGTGGACACTGTACCACGCAGTTACCGCAGAGAATACACTCGTTGCCGATAATGTGCGCCTGATTACCCGAGAAGCGTATAGCCTTTACAGGACATTTTCTGACGCAACGGAAGCAGGATTTACAGTTTGATTTTTTAAGTGTCAAGCAGCTCGCCATAATCCGTTACTTCCCCTCACTCTCTATTAAATCAAGAATGTTCGTCTTGAAAAATTCTCTGAAGCTCTCTCTCGTCACACCGACGTGAACCTCGTCGTTCACCTGTACGGTGACGCCCACACGGTTGCACTTTCCAATGCAGAAGCTTCCCGAGAGAACGACCTCGTCGTCTATTCCGTGCTCTGCGACCGCCGCCTCGAGAAGCTCAACAATCTCTTGCGAGCCCTTCAGATGGCAGGACGAGCCGACACATACCTGAACGAATACCATAGCTTATACTCTTGAGAGAACTTCTTTTTCGAAGAAGTCCCTGACGCTCTCGGGTGATACCGAGAAGAACTCGTCGTTAACCGATACGCATACACCCTGCTGGCACTTGCCCATGCAGAAGGTTCCACCGAGCTCTACTGCCTCTTCGAGCTCTTTTTCAGCGATGAGCGTCTGAAGCGCTTCAACAACCTGACGAGAGCCTTTTATGTGGCATGAAGAACCGATACAAACTGTAATTTTGACCATAATTATTTACCTCACAATGTATTTATATAGTTATTTAAGGTTGTCTTGAACACTTCGCGTGTTTCAAGACAACCTCATTTTTTAGCGGAAAATTGCTGATTTCAGTAAGGGGGCGTGAGCCCGTGAGCTTACTGATAGTCAACGACGCTGACCCAGCTTGAAAGAAGCTCGCGCTCGTTCTCGTTACCCTTTACGGATTGAGATGCCGCAACGATGGGCATCCACTTCTGAACGTACTGCTTCGCAGTTCCGCTCTTCTCGCAGAACTTATCAAGATACATCTGCGCGCCCTCGGTGTCACCTGCAAGCCAGAAGAGAAGGTAGGTGCGTGCTACGTCAGCCGACGCGTTGCCCTGTGTTGCGTGCGACCAGTCGAGAATGTAGGGCGTGCCGTTTTCGGCTATGATGATGTTCGAGGGGTTGAAATCACCGTGGCACACCTTGGTGTGCTTGGGCATTCCCTCAAGTCTTGTGTGAAGGTCGTAGCGCGTGGTTGCATCGAAGTCGGTCATGGCAATCTTGCGGCTCATCTTGTCCTTTAGCTTGTTGAGATTGGGGCAGGTCTTTTCGTGAACGCTCATCTGAAGGTCAACCAAAAGCTCAATGTAGGAAGCCTTCTTTTCGCCTTCCTCGTCCTCTGCCATAAGCTGTGCGAGGGTCTTGCCCTTGATAAACTCGGATACGATAGCCCACTTGCCGTCAACCATAGTTACCTCAAGAATTTTGGGGATATAAAGTCCCGTTTCCTCAATTCTTGCCTGATTGAGTGCCTCGTTAAGCACGTCCGCCTTGGAATAGTCGGCGCTGAAAACCTTGATACATCTGTCGCCGTCGCGGTAAACCGTCTTGTTGTTTCTGACTGCAATTACTCTGTCGAGATTCATATTAACTGCTCTCCTTTTCCTTAAGCCTTTTTACCTACGCGGTAGGGGGTCTTGATGGGGTCAGCCTTCGATACGCTGATGTCGGGATCGGGCATATCCTCTTCGGTAAAGTGGTTGCCGTAGTAAGCGTTGAGGTACATCTGCTTAATCTCGGACATAAGCGGATATCTCGGGTTAGCGCCCGTGCACTGATCGTCGAATGCCTGCTCTACCATATCGTCAAGGCGCTCGAGGAAGCTTGCCTCGTCGATGCCGTAATCCTTTATGGTTGCCTTGATGCCTACGCGAGCCTTAAGCTCGTTTATTGCTCTGATAAGTCCCTCAAGCTTGTCCTCGTCGCTGACGCCTGCAATGCCGAGATAGTCGGCAATCTCTGCGTAGCGTGCGAGCGTGTGGGGGTGGTCATACTGCGAGAAGGTACCCATCTTAGCAGGTGCCTCACTCGCGTTGAAGCGAAGAACCTCTTCTATCATAAGCGCGTTTGCAACGCCGTGGGGAAGATTGTGGAATGCGCCGAGCTTGTGTGCCATCGAGTGACATACGCCGAGGAATGCGTTTGCGAATGCCATACCTGCCATCGTTGCGGCGTTTGCCATCTTCTCGCGTGCCTCAACGTCGTTCTGTCCGTTGTCGTAGGCACTGGGAAGATACTCAAAGATTACCTTAAGTGCGCGAAGGGCAAGACCGTCGGTGTAGTCGGTAGCGAGCATTGCCGCATAAGCCTCAACCGCGTGCGTTACAGCGTCGATACCCGATGCCGCGGTAAGTCCCTTGGGCGCAGACATATGGAAGTCGGTGTCGATAATAGCCATATTGGGAAGCAGCTCGTAGTCTGCAAGAGGATACTTAACGCCCGTCTTTTCATCGGTGATAACTGCAAAGGGCGTAACCTCAGAGCCTGTACCTGCAGATGTGGGGATAGCGATGAAGTACGCCTTTTCGCCCATCTTGGGGAATGTGTAAACTCTCTTACGGATATCGATGAATCTCATCGCCATATCCATAAAGTCTGCTTCGGGATGCTCGTAAAGCACCCACATAATCTTTGCCGCGTCCATAGCCGAGCCACCGCCGAGCGCGATAATGGTGTCGGGCGCGAAGGCTCTCATCTGTGCCGCACCCTCGGTTGCGTTTGCAAGGGTGGGGTCGGGCTGAACGTTGAAGAACGTTGCGTGCTGAATACCCATAGCGTCGAGCTTGTCGGTGATGGGCTTGGTGTAACCGTTCTGATAAAGGAAGGTGTCGGTTACGATAAACGCGCGCTTCGAGCCTCTTACGGTGCGAAGCTCGTCGAGTGCTACGGGCAGGCAGCCCTTCTTTATGTAAACCTTTTCAGGTGTTCTGAACCAAAGCATATTTTCTCTCCTCTCTGCTACTGTCTTTACGTTAAGCAGGTGCTTTACACCTACGTTCTCGGATACGCTGTTACCGCCCCACGAGCCGCATCCAAGCGTGAGCGAGGGGGCGAGCTTGAAGTTGTAAAGGTCGCCGATACCGCCGTGAGCAGAGGGGGTGTTTACCAAAATACGGCAGGTTCTCATTCTTGCCATATAAGCGGCAAGCTTTTCCTTCTCGGTGATTTCGTTGATGTAGAGTGATGAGGTGTGACCGAAGCCGCCGTCCTCAACGAGCTTGTCTGCCTTGTCGAGCGCTTCCTCAAAGGTTTTCGCGCGGTACATAGCAAGCACGGGCGAGAGCTTCTCGTGTGCAAATTCCTCGGAAAGCTCAACGCTCTGCACCTCACCGATAAGAATTTTCGTGCCCGAGGGAACGCTTATTCCTGCAAGCTCGGCAATTTTTGCCGCTCTCTGACCGACTATTTTTGCATTGAGTGCGCCGTTGATGATTATGGTCTTGCGTACCTTTTCGGTTTCGGTGGGATTTAAGAAGTAGCAGCCTCTTGCGGCAAATTCAGCCTTAACGGCATCGTACACAGAGTCAAGCGCGATAACCGACTGCTCGGATGCACAAATCATACCGTTGTCAAAGGTCTTTGAGTGTATGATAGAGTTTACTGCAAGAAGTATATCGGCAGACTCGTCGATAATAGCAGGGGTGTTACCTGCGCCGACGCCAAGCGCGGGCTTGCCGCTTGAGTAAGCCGCCTTAACCATTCCGGGGCCGCCCGTTGCGAGAATAATGTCTGCTTCCTTCATTACTGTGTTGGTCATTTCAAGCGAGGGCACGTCAATCCAGTCGATAATTCCCTCGGGTGCGCCTGCCGCAACTGCCGCCTCAAGCACGAGCTTTGCCGCCGCGATGGTGCATCCCTTTGCACGGGGGTGGGGGCTGATGATAATTGCGTTTCTCGTTTTAAGTGCAAGAAGGCACTTGAATATTGCCGTCGAGGTGGGGTTGGTGGTGGGGATTACCGCCGCAACAACACCGATGGGCTCTGCAATTTTCGTGATGCCAAACGCCTTGTCCTCTTCGATAACACCGCAGGTCTTGGTTTCCTTGTACGCGTTATAGATGTACTCTGCCGCGTAGTGGTTCTTGATAACCTTGTCCTCTACGATGCCCATTCCGGTTTCCTCAACCGCAAGCTTTGCGAGTGTAATTCTTGCTTTGTCAGCCGCAGATGCCGCCGCGAGGAAAATTCTGTCAACCTGTTCCTGTGTGTAGGTAGAAAAAATCTTCTGTGCCTTCCTTACACGGGCAAGTGCTGCGTGAAGCGCATCTACCGTGTCAACGATTTCGTAATTTTTGTTTTCCATTTTTATATCCTCTCAATTTTAATCACCTATAATTCGTAGCCGAGCAGGGAATAGAACGCCGCTGTCCATAAAGTTCCCAGCCGCATTTTTCCGCGCCTCTTGCTCTTTGTTAAAATTTTAACATACTTCACAGAGTTTGTGAATTATCAAATTGTTATATCAGTGTTATGCGTAGCGATATACCCCACGCGTTGCGCTCGCGTTTTTATAAAAGCTTGCGCGCATGATGTGCCCCTGCGTGAGAGGCGGTTGCCGTCAGGCTTCATTTTATATATTTTCTTCTCGCGTTACAAAGCGCGGTGATAAAGTCCTTGTCGAGTGTGGTGAGCTTGTAGCCCTTGTGATACACAAGCACGTCCTTGTATATTTTTTTATTACCCTCGCACGCGCGCTGAACGAGCCCGTAGCGGTCGAGCATTTCCTCGGACGCAGGTGACACCCACATAAAGGTCCTCGGATTTTCCGAGAGCAGCTCAAGCTGACTTGCCCTCTCGAATACGAATATTCTCTGGCGCACTCTGTCGGGCAGCTCTTCGCGGAATACCTTTGACATAGAGAGCGTCGGCACGTATGGGTCCGCGTGCGCTATTTCGATATAGTTGCAAAGGTCGTCGTAGGTGACGGTGTCCTTTTTTGCAAGCGGATTGTCGCGGCTCATAACCAGTACGTACGAAAATTCCGCAACAAGCTCGCACTCAAGCCCCTTTTCCTCAAGCATCGACTTGTAATATTTGTCGTAGGTATCGGCATAGCGGATAATGCCGAGCTTGTACTCGTTGTCAAGTAGCTTTTTTATAGTCTTTTTTGAGTTAGTTTCCTTGTAGTAAATCTCAACGGGCTGGTCGCCTATATT
This sequence comes from Eubacteriales bacterium, assembly GCA_045611965.1. Taxonomy (GTDB): domain Bacteria; phylum Bacillota; class Clostridia; order Oscillospirales; family CAG-272; genus UBA1740. Next base: position 4,273 of record JAZKYE010000033.1, on the reverse strand, counting down.
TTTTGAAAATTCTGTCATAGCAGATGAAATATAGCAGGCGCGCGGAACGGATATAGAGAAGCCGCGCTTCTTATGCGAGCCATCGCGGTAGGACTGCTCAAGCTTGTCAATCCTGCGAAGAATATCGCGCGCATAGTCCATAAATTCCTCGCCGTCGGGTGTCAGCACCATACCCTTTGCGCTTCGCTGGAATATCGTAATTCCGAGGTCTGCCTCAAGCTCTTTGATAGAGCGGCTGATATTGGGCTGTGCTATCATAAGCGACTCTGCCGCGCGGTTAAGCGAGCCGAGCCTTGCCACCTCTGCGGCATATTTCACGTGTAAAAGATTCATTCTCTGCCCCCTCGTACTGTCAGACTGATAAATTAATAATAGCACAAATGAAAATATTTATCAAGTTTTTTTAACTTATTTATAAAATAAATCACGCAGGCGCACGGGTGTGGCCTGCGTAAATGCGAAAATGTATATCAGCCCCTCGTCTTTAAGGCTCTCTGATAGCGCCATATGCAAAAGTCGAGCATCCTCGGTGACATATCGGGCTTGATGTGGGCAAGCCCTGCGGCGGCACTCTGTAAAAGCAGTATCATATCGCTATGCTCTGTGACCTCGGGAAGCACCGCACCGATAAAGCGCGTAATCATACGGTCGGGCTTTATCATATTTTTATCCCCTGCAAGCATATAGAGATATTTCAGCATTATTCCGCTTGACTGCGAGCGCGTCTTGCATATAGCGCGGTCAAGCTCAACCTTGTCGCCGTAGGTGCGGAAGTCCGAAAGGGTTTCAATGCCGCGCCTTGCCAGCACCTGCGCTACGAGCCTTGCGGACTCGCTTTTCAGAATTCCGCCGCGCGGGGCTGTGCGGTGGCGGTTGCATAGGACGTCGCGCGCAAAGGCATCAGTGCCGCCTGCGGCATCTATGTTGTGAAGAAAATCACTCACCGTGTGACCTTCCCCCTCTGCATCCTTGCCGTAGTGCGCCGCATAGCGCGCGGTGACCTTACGTACCGAGCCGTAGCGCACACCCATACTGTAAACCGCGTCAAGAATACAAAGCGGCAAATTCTTGTAAAGCCCCTCGCATTCGTCGACTGCATTCTTCAGGTCAAGCACGGCACGGCAGTGCTCGGTGAAAATATCGGTATCCTTCTTGCTTATCATAGCTAACCCCCGTTCGTTTTATTTTCACCTCTATTATAAAGCAGGCGTTAATATTTATCAAATGCAAATCATCCTTTATATATAAAGGATGGACGTTAAATCCCCAAAATTATGAGCAAAATTCCTGCAAGTGAATGATTTTGTTGCATAATAAAAAGTCAAAAAAGCCGCGCGACGGATGCTTTCGTGATAATATGGTGAAAATCGGGAATAAAATATATATATGTAAAAAAGGATTATAGTTATGAGTAGTGTTAATCATACCGCGCGGCTTGCGAGAGGGCTTTTCCTCACCGCGCTTGGAACGCTGGTGCTCGCCTTCGGGGTGGCAGTTTTTATATATCCGTATGGGCTTATTATGGGCGGTGTGTCGGGGCTTTCGGTTATCATCCACACTCTTATGCCTGACGGTTGGATAGGAATTGATACGGTGACTTTTGTTCTGTCCGTTATCTTTTTCTTTGTTGGCGCTATGTCATTTGGCAAGGACTTTGCAAACAAGACGTTACTTTCAAGCCTTCTTTATCCCATATTTGTGTTTTTGCTTATGCCACTTGTGAGCGAGAATGTGCTTGACGGCTTCTTTGTGCTTTCCTCGCCTGCGCTTGGTGGGTGCGAGATTATCGTTGCCGCTCTTTTTGGCGGCGCATTCGTCGGGCTCGGCTGTGCCATTACCTTTATCGCAGGCGGCTCTACGGGTGGGACGGATATAGTTGCCTTTGCGCTTGCAGGTACGGTTCTGCCGAAGAAGGCATCGTATGCAATTTTCGTCACCGACGCTTTGATTATTGCCCTTGGCGCGCTCGTCACACGCGACCTCGGACTGACGCTTCTCGGCACTCTCGTTGCGCTGGTCTGCGCGGTCGTTATAGACGCGGTGCTCGGTCTTAGCGAAAAAATGACAAAAAAATAAAAAAATGTTTGCAATTTAATATAAAGTGTGATATAATACCTTGGTTAATGAGTGCGCGGGCTATATGCCGGCGCATGTATGTTAGGAGATTTGTATTATGATAAGAAACGATTTGAGAAACGTCGCGATTATCGCTCACGTTGACCACGGAAAGACCACGCTCGTTGACGAGATGCTTCGTCAGGGCGGCATTTACAGAGAAAATCAGGAAATGGCTGACCGCGTTATGGACTCGGGCGACCTTGAGCGCGAGCGCGGAATAACCATTCTTGCAAAGAACACCGCAATACACTATAAGGGCACCAAGATAAACGTCGTTGACACCCCCGGACACGCGGACTTCGGCGGTGAGGTTGAGCGTATTCTTAAAATGGTTAACGGCGTTATTCTTCTCGTTGACGCGGCAGAGGGACCTATGCCACAGACGCGCTTCGTGCTTGAACGCGCCCTTGCTCTGAACCACAAGGTTATCGTTGTCGTTAATAAGATAGACCGCCCCGACGCGCGTCTTGATGAGATTGCAGACGAGGTTCTTGAGCTTCTTATCGAGCTTGACGCAACCGACGAGCAGCTTGACTCGCCTATGCTCTTCTGCTCGGGCAGAGCAGGTACGGCATCCTTTGACCCGTTCACCCCCGGCAAGGATCTCACGCCGCTTCTTGATAAAATTGTCGAGTACATTCCTGCCCCCGAGGGTGAAGAGGACGAGCCCCTTCAGCTTCTCGTTTCCTCGATAGACTACAACGAGTTCGTCGGAAGAATAGGCATCGGCAGAATTGAGCGCGGTATGCTTAAGCAGGGACAGGGCGTTGCTATCTGTAATTTCCACACCGAGGGCAAGTCGCGTCCGTCTAAAATCGTATCAATTTATCAGTTTGACGGACTTAAAAGAGTACCCGTTACCGAGGCCAAGGTCGGTGATATAGTCTGCTTCTCGGGCTGTGAGGACATATCCATAGGAGACACCGTGTGCGCGCCGTCGAGAGTAGAGCCGCTTGAATTTGTCAAGGTTGGCGAGCCTACGATGGAAATGACCTTCTCGGTAAACGATTCGCCCTTCGCAGGAAAGGAAGGTAAGTTCGTAACCTCGCGCCATCTTCGCGCAAGGCTCTACCGCGAGCTTCTTAAGGACGTTTCGCTTCGTGTAAACGACGGTGAAACCACCGACTCGTTCAGAGTGTGCGGCAGAGGTGAGATGCACCTTTCGATACTTATTGAGAATATGAGAAGAGAGGGCTACGAGCTCACCTGCTCTAACCCCAGAGTACTTTACAAGGAAATCGACGGTGTGAAGTGCGAGCCTATTGAGGACGTTATCATCGACGTGCCCGAGGCGTATATGGGCTCGGTAATGGAAAAGCTCGGCTCAAGAAAGGGACTTATGCGTGATATGCAGCTTCACGGCTCGCGCTACAAGCTCTTCTACACCATACCCACAAGATGCCTTTTCGGCTACCGTTCAGAGCTTCTTACCGATACGAGAGGCGAGGGAATTATATCCTCGATTTTCGCAGGCTACGAGCCGTTCAAGGGCGAGATAAAGACGCGCTTCACCTCGTCGCTCGTCGCATCCGAAACGGGTACGGCTACCACCTACGGACTTTACAATTCGCAGGACAGAGGACCTCTGTTTATCGGTCCTGCCACCCCCGTTTACTGCGGTATGATAGTCGGTGAAAATCCCAAGCCCGATGATATCGAGGTCAACGTATGTAAGGAAAAGCACCTGACGGCTATCCGCTCGTCGGGCGCAGATGAAAAGCTTACTCTTATCACCCCCGTTCAGCTCTCGCTTGAAGAGGCTATTGAGTTTATCGCAGATGACGAGCTTATCGAGGTAACCCCCAAGAGCATAAGACTTCGTAAGGCAATTCTCGATACCGCGCAGAGAAAGCGTGTTCAGGCACAGCGCCGCGCAGCACTTAAAGAGAATAAGTAATCGGTTATCTTTATAACCTAAAAACGCATAAATAGATTCAGCGTGATGCTCTTACATGGGCATCACGCTGATTTTTAAAGTCGGATCGTAGCCATGTCGTTCTGTGAGCCAAGGAGTTGGGTCTAGTCATTGTCTTCCTAAGACCGCTTGGCCTCCGACTTCACTTAAAGAGAATAAGTAATCGGTTATCTTTATAACCTAAAAACGCATAAATAGATTCAGCGTGATGCTCTTACATGGGCATCACGCTGATTTTTA
>JAZKYE010000032.1:0-13128 GCA_045611965.1 Eubacteriales bacterium | reverse complement strand
CGGTAAGGACTGGGACCTTGCGAGAAGAAATGACGGTGTCAACGTAATTTCGCCCTACCAGACTGCGGCATCCGCGAACACCTCTATGTTCACGACGCATATGGAAGCTCTTAAAAACGTCAAGGAATATATAAACGAGTTTACCGAGGAATACGTTGTGCTTATCGACTCGGATACCGTTCTTAATATCGACCTTGGCGACGTTATAAGCACGCACAAGAAAACCGGCGCGAGCATTACGCTCGTTACCAAGATGCTTGACTGCGATTTCACCGCAAAGCATCCGAGGCTTATGATAAACTCGGTAGCAGGCAAGATAACCGATATGGTTATGGGTGACGCTTACAACGAAAAGCACCCCGAGCTTGCGCTTAACATCTTCGTTATGCAGACCGACTATCTTCGCCGCCTTATCGAAGAGGCAGAGGCTTACGGCATTAACAGCCTTACCACTATGCTTCTTTCAAGATATAAGCATTCTAACTTCAGAACATACAGCTACACAGGATACAGCGCGACGGTATCAAGCTTCCTTGACTACTACAAGTGCTCTATTGAGCTTGCTACCGATGCTGATGCAAGAGCGTCGCTTCTCTGGAAGAAGGAAGCACCCATCTACACGAGAATACACAACTCTGCGCCTGCAGTCTACACCAAGGACGCAAGGGTAGAGAACTCTATGATTGCCGACGACTGCATCATTGAGGGTACGGTTATCAACTCGGTTCTCTCAAGAGGTGTTGTGGTTGAAAAGGGCGCAATCGTTGAGAACTGCGTGCTCTTTAAGGAAACCCAGGTAGGAAAGAACGCGCGTCTTAACTGCATCGTTACTGACAAGTTTGTAAAGATTACCGACGGCGTTACTCTTTCGGGTAATGCAAATATGCCTTTCTTCGTTCAGAAGGGCAGAAGGGTTTAAATAAGATTTTCGTGGCAAAAAAAGCCACGAAGGAAAGGAAAAAATATGAAAATCCTTTATGTTACAAGTGAAGCTAATCCTTATGCGGCGAGCGGCGGACTTGGTGACGTAATGGGCGCGCTGCCTATCACGGTTGCTAACGATAATCCCGACTGTGAGGTTTCCGTCATTCTACCTCTTTACGGCTCTATGAAGGAAGAGTACAGAAAAAAACTAAAGCATGTAAAGGATATAAGCTTCAAGCTTTCCTGGCGCGAAACGGGTGCTTCTGTTTATAAAATCAAAAACGGCAAGGTTACCTACTATTTCCTTGAAAATCATTACTACTTCGACCGCGCAAAGCTTTACGGCGAGGCGGATGACGGTGAGAGATTTGCCTTCTTCTCAATGGCTGTTGACGAGTTTATAATACAGACGGGTAATATTCCCGACGTTCTTCACGCAAACGACTGGCAGGCAGCGCTCGCTGTCGTTTACCTCAAAACGAAGTATGCACAGCTTTCCGAGCTTTCGGGCATCAAGACGGTATTCACTATTCACAATATTGAGTATCAGGGTAAGTTTGACCCCTATATTCTCGGCGGCGTGTTCGCCCTTGACGGATACAAGCACGTTCTTGAATATGACGGATGTATCAACCTTATGAAGGGTGCGCTCACCGTATCCGACTACGTAACCACCGTCAGCCCTAACTATGCGTTTGAGCTTCACCACGATTTCTTTGCATTCGGACTTTCCGACGTAATTCATCAGGTATCGGCAAAGCTTACCGGTGTTATTAACGGTATTGACTACGGCTACTTCTCACCCGAGAGTGGCGGTGATATCTACTTCACATATAGCAAGGACAACGTCACCGAGGGTAAGCTTCGCAACAAGCTTGCACTTCAGCGCGAGATAGGACTTCCCGAGGACACCGAAGCACCGCTTCTCGTTATGATAACCCGTCTTACCGCAACGAAGGGACTTGACCTCGTTGCAAGAATTATTGATGAGCTTCTTTGCGAGAACATTCAGTTTGCGCTTCTCGGTACGGGCGATAAGGAATACGAGGATTATTTCAGAGACCTTGAGCAAAGACATTCGAATTTCAAGGCGCTTCTCAAATTTGACCGCGTGCTTTCGAAGAAGATGTATGCGGCGGCTGACATATTCGTTATGCCCTCTAAGAGCGAGCCCTGCGGTCTTGCACAGATGATTTCCTGCTCGTACGGAACTATTCCCGTAGTAAGAGCGGTGGGCGGTCTTTACGACTCTATCAAGCCGTACGGTGCGGATTTCTCAAACGGCTTTACCTTCAACAACTACAATGCTCACGAGCTTCTCTTTACCATCAAGCGCGCAATTGAGCTTCACAACACGGACAAGGACGAGTGGAACGCACTCGTTATGAGAGCTAAAACCTCTGATTTCTCTTGGGGAATTTCCGCTGAAAAATACGTTAAGATATACAACAGAATACTTGCTTGGTAAGCAGGGCTTCTGACTTTTAAATAAAGGCAAAAAGGAAGATTAAATTAAATGGTTACAAGTAGCAAAAATCCCAAAGCAGGTGAAAAACCGAAGATTACGAAGGGCGAGCTTAAGGTAAGAATTGAGGCAAAGCTCATTACCCGTGGCGTATCAAATCCCGATTCTGCTACCGACGAGCAGATTTATCACGCAACAGTCGGCGCTCTTAAGGACATTATGATTGAGCAGCGTCAGGACTTCAAGCGCCGCATCAGAGAGAAGGACGGCAAGAAGATTTGCTATCTTTGCATGGAATTCCTCGTAGGACGCTCAATGAAGAATGACAGCATCAATCTTGGCATTTACAACGAGCTTTGCGAGGTTCTTCAGGACTTCGGCACCTCTTTTGAGCACGTATTCTCGTGCGAGGTTGACCCCGGTCTTGGCAACGGCGGTCTTGGCCGTCTTGCTGCGTGCTTTATGGACTCGCTTTCCGCGCTCGACTATGCGGCAAACGGATACTCGCTTCTTTATGAAAACGGTCTTTTCAAGCAGAAGATTATCGACGGTGAGCAGGTAGAGCTTCCCGATAGCTGGCTTGGAAGCGGCGGTGCTTGGCTCGTTCCTCACCCCGAAAACAGCGTTACCATCCGTCTTGGCGGTAGAATTGAGGAAAAGTGGGAAAACGGCGAGATCAAGATCCTCAACTACGATTACGAAGAGGTTAAGGCAGTTCCTTACGACCTTCTTATCCCCGGTACTGTTACAAACGCAGTAAACAAGATCCGTCTTTGGCGCTCGCGCCCTGCATATTCGTCTGTGATGAACTATTCGTCGCAGGGCTCTTATATGAAGCGTATGAACGACACGAACAATGCCGAGGTTATTACTCAGCAGCTTTACCCCAACGATAACTACGATGAGGGTAAGCTTCTTCGTCTTACGCAGCAGTATTTCCTCGTTTCCGCATCGCTTCAGAGCATAATCAGCGATTATTTTGCAGAGCACGGCTCGCTTCGCGGCTTTGAGGATAAGGTTGCTATTCACATTAACGACACTCACCCCGCTCTTTGCATTCCCGAGCTTATGCGTCTGCTTATGGATGTTTACGGCTACACATGGGACGATGCGTGGAACGTTGTTGTTAAGACCGTTTCCTACACCAACCATACCGTTCTTCCCGAGGCTCTTGAGTGCTGGCGAGTAGACCTGTTCAGCATGAAGCTTCCCAGAATTTTCATGATCGTAAACGAGATCAACAGAAGATTTACGGCTGACCTTTGGAATATGTATCCCGGTGACTGGGACAGAATTTCAAGAATGGCTATCGTTGCTTACAATCAGGTAAGAATGGCTAACCTTTCGGTTGTCGGCTCTCACACCGTAAACGGCGTATCGGCTCTTCACAGCGACATTCTTAAGCAGACTATTTTCCACGACTTCTACAAGATGACACCGTGGAAGTTTACCAACGTAACCAACGGCGTTTATCACAGACGTTGGCTCAACAACGCAAACCCCGCTCTCTGCAAGCTTCTTGACGAGCTTATCGGTACCGATTACCGCGAGGATGCGTCTAACCTTATTAAGCTTGCCGATTTCAAGAATGACAAGAGCGTTCTTGAAAAAATCGACGAGATCAAGCACTACAATAAGGAAACCTTTGCGTATTACGCATATGAAAGGACCGGCAGACGCCTTGATCCCAACTCGATGTTCGACGTTCAGATAAAGAGAATGCACGAGTATAAGCGTCAGCTTCTTAATGTTCTTAAGATAATTTCGCTCTACAACGAAATTATGGAAAATCCAGGCGCGGATATTCCGCCGCAGACCTTCATCTTCGGCTGTAAGGCAGCACCCGGATACGCAATGGCGAAGAAGCTTATCAAGCTTATCTGGTTCCTTTCTATCGAGCTTGAGAAAAATCCTCTCACCAGAGACCGTCTTAAGGTCGTATTTATGGAAGAGTATAACGTATCTCTTGCAGAGGTGCTTATCCCCTCGGCTGATATTTCCGAGCAGATTTCTCTTGCAGGTAAAGAGGCGAGCGGTACCGGCTGTATGAAGCTTATGATGAACGGTGCTGTTACTGTTGGTACGCTTGACGGCGCTAACGTTGAGATAGTTGAGGCTTGCGGCAAAGAGAATGCCTACATCTTCGGTCTTAACACCCCTGAGGTTGAAGAGCTTTGGAGAAACGGATATATTTCGCGTGATTTCTATCACCGCTCTGACAAGCTTAAGGCAGTTGTTGACAGACTTAACCGTCCTATCGGCGGTCAGGACTTCTCGCATATTGCCGATTATCTTATCAACAGCGGCTACGGAATTGCCGATCCCTTTATGTGTCTTGCTGACTTTGATTCCTATTCCTACACCTACGGTCGCGCTATGAAGGATTACCTTGACCGAGAGGCTTGGAGTAGAATGTCGCTTATGAATACTGCAACGAGCGGAATATTCTCGTCTGATAACAGTATCGGAAAATACGCAAGAGATATCTGGCACATCACCCCCATTAACAAACTTTAATTCAAGTTACGAGGTTTTTAGTGAATTTTTACAGAGTTGACAGTAAGGATATAATCGATTGCCGAGGTGTCGTACAGTATCTTCACGACGGTGAGGATATCGGCTCAGGCGCGTTTGATTTGAATGAAAGCTCTGAATTCAGAGTACTGCTCCCGCGTCGCGCGGGAGTGGTTTCTGTTTTTGCTGAGATATATAACGAGTCGCAGGACAGACTTTTAATGAAGTGCTACGGCGCGCTTGAGGATTTCGGCAATACCACCGATGCTTTCAGAATTCCTATTGACGTAAAAGAGCTTGGCGTTGGACTGTATTTCGTAAGATTTGTCGTTGAGTGCTCGGCAGGAACTTTGTACGGCTACTACGACAGAGGATATCTTGCGCCCACCGCGCTTAAAGGCTTTGGCAAGCCCTATCAGATGAGCGTTTATTCCTTTGAGTCCGAGCAGGCAAAGGAATATCTTGGCGGTGTTATCTATCATATTTTCGTTGACCGCTTTGCAAAGGGCGGCGACGTTCCTGTGAGACGCGATGCCGTAATGCTTGACGGCTGGGATGGGGGAATACCCGAATATCCCGAGTATCCCGGCGCGCATCTTGAAAATAACACCTTCTTCGGCGGAACGCTCTACGGTGTAATAGATAAGCTCGATTATATCAAATCTCTCGGCACAAACCTCATTTATTTAAGCCCCGTATTTGAGGCTTATTCAAATCACAAGTACGATACCGCAAACTATATGAAGGTCGATGAGATGTTCGGCGGTGATGAGGCGCTTGCCTCGCTTATCGCGGCGGCAAAGGAACGCGGTATCGGCATAATACTTGACGGCGTTTTCAATCATACGGGCGCTGACAGTATATATTTTAACAGATTTAACAAATACGATACGCTCGGTGCTTATCAGTCAGAGAAGTCAGAGTATTATTCGTGGTACGATTTTCAGTCGTTTCCCGACAAGTACACAAGCTGGTGGGGAATTAAAATTCTGCCACGCATACATCCTGATAGGGAAGAGTGCGGAAACTATATCGCAGGGCAGGGCGGCGTAATTGAAAAATACGCAAAGCTCGGCATTGCCGGCTTCAGGCTTGACGTTGCTGACGAGCTGTCCGACGATTTCCTTCAAAAAATCAAGTCACGCCTTAACGCATCGCTCAAAACCAATCTGCTTTACGGTGAGGTCTGGGAAGACGGCTCTAACAAAATCGCCTACGATAAGCGCAAGCGCTATTATCTCGGAAGCGAGCTTGACGGCGTTATGAATTACCCGTATAGGGTTGGTATTATTTCGTACCTTCGTGACCGCGAGATAGCACCGCTTGAATACGCGCTGACCGAGGTTACCTTCAATGCGCCAAAGCGAGTGCGCGATATGCAGATGAACCTTCTCGGCACTCACGATACCGAGCGCCTTATAACAACTCTTGCAGGAAAGAGCCCGGCGGGTAAGTCAAACCGCGAGCTAAGCACGACCTATCTTACACCGCAAGAGCGCAAAAGAGGTGTTTTGCTTGTAAAAATGGCGTACACTGCGCTTTCAACTCTGCCCGGTATTCCAGCTATATTCTATGGTGACGAGGTAGGACTTGAAGGCTATCACGATCCCTTTAACCGCCGTCCGTTTCCTTGGAATAATATGGACGCAGAGCTTCTTTCGCATTACAGACGTATGGGTGAGATAAGACGCACCCACGCGCTTTACCGCGACGCGGATTTTAAGCTTATCGAGCTTACGCAGGATAGGCTTGTCTTTATGCGCTCGGGCGCGGATGAGCGACATATGACGGTTCTGAACAACAGCGACCGCCCTCTTTGCGTTGAATTTTATTACCGCGAGCGTGAGCTTATAGAGGGTAAGGAAGCAAGAAAGCACACCGTTATGCCTTATTCATCGGCGGTGTTTTCGGTTAGTGAATCACAATATTATGAAATCAATTGATTTGGAGTCTTTAAAATGACCTTTACATTCGTTGGTATGCCTGCAAGTGGTAAATCCTGCATGGGCAGACACCTCTGCCGTAAGCTTAATATGAAGTTTATTGATGCCGACAGAGTAATCGAGGCTAACACGGGAATGAAGCTTCAGCAGATTATTGATACGCAGGGACTTGAAGCATTCAAGAAAATTGAAGAGGAAACTATCCTCTCGATTAAGGATGACAATGCGCTTTTAGCCCCGGGTGGAAGTGCTATTTACTATCCTAAATGTATTGAGCATTTTAAATCGCTCGGAAAAATAGTATATCTGTCCTGCTCGTTTGAAACGATTAAAGCCCGTCTTGGCGATTATTCAAAGCGCGGCGTCGTGCTTCGTGACGGACAGACGCTTTATGACCTCTATAAAGAGAGGTGCGAGCTTTACGAAAGGTATGCCGATATAGTTATCGACTGCAACGGTGAGGATTACGAGCTTCATCAAAGACGCGCCTATAACGCGATAATGGGTGTCCTTTCGGGCTATTAAAATAAAAAAAGACGCAAAGAGCAACTTATGCTAAATCAGCTTGCCCTTGCGTATAAATTCAAACGCGCGTTGTGCATATCACGCACGATGTGCATATCACACGCCGTCAGGCGAATAAAATTGGCGCACCTGCCCTATCGCAGGTGCACCAATACCAACCCTTTTTAGTATTTTCTTACTATATCGCGAAGCGCAAGGTAGAATTTATCCTTATCTTCATCTCGGTTGAGATAGGATAGGCTGATACGGGTAAGCCCGAATTTCGTCGTGCCGAGCTTTTCGTGTATAAGAGGGGCACAGTGAAGTCCTGCCCTTACGCATATTCCTTGGCGGTCAAGCTCATCGGCTACGACTGACGAGGGAATGCCGTCAAGGGAAAAGGATACTATGCCAAGTCCCTCTGAATATAGTGAAGCGCCCGATATTGCTTCAAGCCGAGCCTTATACTCGTCAAGCATAACCGACAGGCGCGACCTTATCTCGTCTATACCGACGGAATTTATAAATTCAATCCCGCGAAGCAGTGATGCTATTGCAGGAATGGGAAGCGTCCCCCCTTCAAAATGCTCGGGATTTTCCTCAGGCATCAGGGGATTTAGGGTATCTATACCGCTGCCCCCCTCAATAAAGCTCTCGCGTGGCTCTTTATCCTGAAAAATCGCAAAGCCTATTCCGCAAATGCCGAACAGAGCTTTGTGCCCGGGCGCGCATAGCACATCCACGGGCGTTTTCGCAAGATTTATCGCTTCGTGACCTATTACCTGCGATGCGTCAACTATCAGCTTCAGATTATGACGCTTTTTGATGCGCGAAAGAGTACCGATTGGCAGAGCCTTACCCGTTACATTCGAGCCGAGGGTGCATATTATAGCGCGGGTTTGCTTGGTTATACTCGCTTCTATTTCATCCTCGAGTGACAAGGCGTCGCTGTTGAATACCGAAAAAGAAACCCCGCACTCTCTTGCAAGTCTGTAAACGGGTCTTAATACCGAGTTGTGCTCAATATCCGAAACGAGAAGATGCCAGCCCGATTTTACCGTGGTTTTTATTGCCATATTCAGCGCGTAGGTTGCATTCAGAGTAAATACTACGCATTCAGGCGTGTCAAGCCCGACGAGCCTTGCCACCGCCTCTCTTGCGCTGTAAATTATTTCAGCGCTTTTTTGCGCCAGACTGTGGGATGAGCGTCCAGCGCCTGCGAGGTACTGCCTTATACACTCGCTTACCTCGGCAGCTACCGACGGTGGCTTCGGGAAGGTAGTTGCCGCGTTGTCTAAATAAACCGTAATTATCCCACCCCTTTAAGTTATCAAGGGACGGATGTGTAAGATATTCCTTTTTCCCTAAGCGTCCCTATCGCACCGTAATAGTCGGTGTAATTTATTTCAATGCCAAACGAGCATCCGCCCGTTTTGTTATTATCAATTTTAACTATTCTCGCCTCAATTCCTGCCGTACCAAGCACTCTTCGTGCCTTAATCGCGTAGGTGTTGGATGCGAGAGCTAATACCGCCTTTTTCATAATACACCCCCTTTTCGGTGTTACTTTCAGTTTATGAATAAAAATATTTTGCGTGAGGGGATTATTTAGTAAATATATGATTTATTCCTTTGCGAAGCATAATGCTTTTTCATCTAACTGCCACGTTATAACGGATGGATGCGTGGCTGTTGTAATTGACCCATCCGTATCCCTTAATGAAATTCGACAAAGAGAGCCAAGGCTTAAGTCTGTAAGTATATACGCCTGCATTCTTACGCACGCGCACGCAGACCATTTTCTTGAAATCAAAAGCTATATTGATGCAGGCGCTCGCATTATCGTGCCGGACAAAGAGGTGAGTGGGCTTAACGACCTTTTTTACACCTGCGCCTTTATGCTTGGCGTAAGGCCGCATATTTTCGGTGACGGTATAATCTCTGTCACTGACGGTGAGGTGATAAGCACACCGCTTGGTGATATAAGGGTGCTTTGGACACCGGGTCACACACACGGCTCGGTATGCTATCTTTTTGAGGACTGTATGTTCTCAGGTGACACCGTATTTGCCGGCGCATCCTACGGAAGATACGACCTGCCGTCAGGAAGCATCAGTGAGCTTGCACATACAATAGAGCTTCTTCGCACTCTGCCCGAGACGCTTCGCGTGTACTCTGGACACGGTGGGGATTTTATTCTTGGGCAAACTCTTAAATATATAAATATTTAACATTTAAAATAAAGGACAAAGAAATGGAAGAAATCAGAAGTAATTTTATTCACGACATTATCGACGAGGATTTAAAAGCAAATCCCGACCTTAAAATTCACACGAGATTTCCGCCCGAGCCTAACGGATATCTTCATATCGGCTCTGCTAAGGCTATCTGGATTAACTCGCAGACTGCAAAGAAGTATGGCGGGCTTTTCAATCTTCGTTATGACGATACGAACCCTGCGAAGGAAGATAACGAGTATGTAGAGAGCATTCTTGAGGACCTTACTTGGCTTGGATGCGAGCCTACGGGCGGTATTTTCTACGGCTCTGACTACTTTGATAAGTGCTACGAGTACGCGGTAAAGCTTATTAAGGACGGAAAGGCATACGTCTGCGACCTTACCGCAGATGAAATGCGTGAGTATCGCGGAACTCTTACGGTTGCAGGTAAAAACAGCCCCTACCGCGACAGAACGGTGGATGAGAACCTTGACCTTTTCGAGAGAATGAGAAACGGTGAATTCCCCGATGGTGCTAAAACTCTTCGCGCGAAGATAGATATGGCATCGCCTAATATGAATATGCGTGACCCTGCTATTTACCGTATCGTTCACACCGACCATCACCGTCAGGGAAGCAAGTGGTGCATTTACCCTCTTTATGACTACGCGCATCCCATTCAGGATGCTATGGAAGGCATTACTCACTCGCTTTGCTCGATTGAATTTGAAAACCACAGACCGCTTTACGACTGGGTAATTGAAAATATCGGCATTAATAACAATCCTAATCCCAAGCAGCGCGAGTTCGCACGTCTTAACGTCACTCATACGGTTATGAGTAAGAGATATTTAAGAAAGCTTGTTGAAACGGGACTTGTTGACGGCTGGGATGACCCCCGTATGCCCACCCTTTGCGGACTTCGCCGCCGTGGATATACCCCCTCGTCTATCTTTGATTTCGTATCAAGAGCAGGCGTTGCAAAGGCGTATAGCATTGTAGATTTTGAGCTTCTTGAGCATTGTATCAGAGAAGAGCTTAATGCCGAGGCGCAGAGAAGAATTGCTATACTTAAGCCAATAAAGGTAGTTGTTACCAACTATCCTGAAGAAAAGGTAGAGTATTTCGAGCTTCCCAACAATCCCACGCGCGAGGATGGGGGCACAAGACGCGTTGCGTTCACAAGAGAGCTTTATATTGACGCTGACGACTTTGCCGAGGTACCGCCGCCCAAGTTTTTCCGTATGAAGCCTGACGGTGAGGTAAGACTCATGGGGGCTTATATCGTTAAGTGCAACGAGATTGTTAAGGATGCTGAAGGAAATATCGTTGAAATCCGCGTTACTGCCGACCTTGAAACGGGTAACGGAACGCCCATCGACGGACGCAAGGTAAAGGGAACTATCCATTGGCTTTCTGCTGATAACTGCGAGGATGCCACCGTTATGCTCTACGATTTCCTTTTCGATATCGAGAATACTGCTGATATTCCCGAGGATAAGACCTACGACGATTATCTCAATACAAATTCCGTAGTTAAGCTTGAGGGCGCAAAGGTTGAGCCCTCGCTCAAGGACTGTGCGGCAGGCGAGAGATTTCAGTTCGTAAGATGCGGATATTTCGTAAAGGATACCAAAAATCCGGATACCTTTAACAGAATAGTCGGACTTAAGGACAGCTTTCCCAAAAAATAATGGAACGCTCACGCATAGATAGGATACTCTATTATCTTACAGTTCCGACCTGCGTTCGGTGCGAAAAAATAATAGATATTGACGATTTTGCATTTTGCAAGTCCTGCGTAAAGGATTATACCGAAGCAAAGGCGCAAAGGTGCTCACACTGCCTGAAGGGGTTGACCGAG
The DNA here is from genome assembly GCA_045611965.1 of Eubacteriales bacterium. Taxonomy (GTDB): domain Bacteria; phylum Bacillota; class Clostridia; order Oscillospirales; family CAG-272; genus UBA1740. The sequence goes on along the minus strand of JAZKYE010000032.1, from coordinate 1,695 downwards.
TGCCTTTGCTCAAATGAATATCTTGAAGGTCACTTCGTTAAAAAGCTCATAAAGCTATTCAGATATAAGCCAACGGGCGATGAATTTGACCTTTTAGCGCAAAATACGCTGATTTACACTCTTAAGCGCAGGTCGCGCCGCGATGTAATACAGCTTTGCACAGCCGAGCTTGCACAGAGAATCAGGGAATCGGTAAAGCTTGATAACCTTGTTATAACCAACGTGCCGAGAAGCAAGCGTCGTATCCGAAAATTCGGTCTTGACCATATGCAACCGCTTGCAAAAAGTCTTGCGCGCGAGCTTGATATTCCGTATATCCGTCCGCTTCGCTCTCGCGTAAAGCTGATGCAGAAGAAAATGAGTGGGGAAGAAAGATTTTTAAACGCCACCTTCGATTACAGGCGCGGAAAATATGACCTGAAGGGAAAAACCGTGCTGCTTCTTGACGACGTTGTAACAACGGGTGCTACTCTTGGCGGCTGCGCTATGCTGCTTCGCGGTCTTGGCGCAAAGCGAATTGTCGGCGTATGCCTTGGGATTGCATATAGGGATAAATATACGCCCCATGAAAGCAGCGATGATAAATTTTATAGGTAGAGCCTACTAAAAAAATCAAATAAAATCTTCTATTATATTATAATAAAAAGAAAAAAGCACTACGAATTTCGTAGTGCTTTTCTTATAGCGGATAAATTACGCCTTTGCGTAGTTAACCTTGATGCCAGGGCCCATCGTGGTTGCGATAACGCAGCTCTTGATGTACTGACCCTTTGCAGCAGCAGGCTTAGCCTTGATAACTGCAGCGAGAAGAGTGTTGAAGTTAACAGCGAGCTTCTCAGCACCGAAGGATGCCTTTCCGATGGGGCAGTGGATGATGTTGGTCTTATCAAGACGGTACTCAATCTTACCTGCCTTAGCCTCGGTAACAGCCTTTGCAACGTCAGGGGTAACAGTACCAGCCTTGGGGTTAGGCATAAGTCCCTTAGGACCAAGCACCTTACCAAGACGGCCGATAACGCCCATCATGTCAGGGGATGCGATAACAACGTCGAAGTCAAACCAGTTCTCGGTCTGGATCTTCTGTACCATATCCTCTGCACCTACGTAGTCTGCGCCGGCTGCCTTTGCAGCCTCTGCCTTGTCGCCACGTGCAAATACGAGAGTTCTAACGGTCTTACCGGTGCCGTTAGGAAGAACGATAGCACCTCTTACCTGCTGATCTGCGTGACGAGAGTCAACGCCAAGACGAATATGAATCTCAACGGTTTCGTCAAACTTTGCCTTTGCGGTCTGGCAAAGGATTGCAAGAGCTTCATCAACCTCGTAAAGCTTGGTCTTATCGATGAGCTCTGCGCTTGCTCTATATTTCTTTCCCATTTTAGCCATTATTCATTACCTCCATTATTCCTCAACGGTAATACCCATGCTGCGTGCAGTACCTGCAACCATGCTCATAGCTGCCTCGATAGAAGCTGCGTTGAGGTCGGGCATCTTCGTTTCTGCGATTTTGCGAACCTGCTCTTTGGTGAGCTTAGCTACCTTGGTCTTGTTGGGGGTAGCAGAGCCACTCTCAATGCCTGCAGCCTTCTTGATAAGAACTGCTGCGGGGGGAGTCTTGGTAATGAAGGTGAAGGAACGGTCAGCGTAAACGGTGATAACAACGCGGATTATGAGACCGATGTCATCCTCGCTTCT
>JAZKYE010000031.1:0-18954 GCA_045611965.1 Eubacteriales bacterium | reverse complement strand
GGCGTCTGCTCGAAAATGATTTATGCCGATGTAGAGGACGGGGTAATTACCTCGTGCAAATTCGTCGGCGGATGCGCGGGAAACACGCAGGGCGTAGCGGCTCTCGTCGTTGGTATGACGGTAGAGGATGCGATAAAGCGTCTGTCGGGCATCAGGTGCGGATTTAAAAGCACGTCCTGTCCCGACCAGCTTGCTCAGGCACTCAAAAGCGCAAACGATTGATTTAAGGGGGTATCAGAATTATGAGCTACGAGACAGAATATCAAAGATGGCTTGCGTCAGAGGTGCTTACCGCGGCGCAAAAGGATGAGCTTCTTTCAATAAAGAACGACGAAGAGGCAAAGCAGCTTCGCTTTGCGGCACCTATGAGCTTCGGTACGGCAGGACTTCGCTCAACTATGTATATGGGCATCGGCTGTATGAATATCTACACCGTCGCGCAGACGACTCGCGGAATAGCCGAGCTTGTCTGTCAGGAAAAGGGTGAAGAGCGCGGCGTATGTATAGCATACGATTCGAGAAACAATTCCGAGCTTTTCGCAAGAGCCTGCGCCTCGGTGCTTGCCGCGCGCGGTATCAAGGTTTATATCTTCGACTCACTTCGTCCGACACCCGAGCTTTCCTTCGCGGTAAGAGAGCTTTCCTGCCTTGCAGGTATCAACATCACCGCATCCCACAACCCCAAGGAATATAACGGCTACAAGGCTTATTGGGAGGACGGCGCGCAGATTAATCCCGCGCAGGCAAAGGTAGTTTCCGACGCCAGAGCTAAATTCGACGTGCTTGATACTACGGGACTTGACTACTTTGACGCAGGTGTTGCGGCAGGGCTTATCACCGTCCTTTCTTCCGACTTTGACGAGCGCTATATTGCCGCTGTGCTTAAAACGGCAGTTCGCCCCGAGGGTGTAAGAGAGATTGCAGACACTCTTAAGGTAGTATATACCCCCCTTCACGGTGCCGGCTACAAGCTCGTTCCCGAGGTATTTTCGAGAATAGGACTCAAATACCTTTACACCGTTGACACGCAGATGATGCCCGACGGAAATTTCCCGACGGTAAAGAAGCCTAACCCCGAGTATCCCGATGTTTTCACCTCGGGTATTGAGATTGCAAATCGCGTGGGCTCTGACCTCGTTATCGCAACCGACCCCGACTCTGACCGAGTTGGCGTTATGGCGCGCGCTAAAAGCGGCGAGTTCGTCACCATATCCGGAAACCAGATGGGCGCGCTTCTTCTTGACTACGTAATCACCGCAAGGCGCGAGATAGGCACGCTTCCCGAGGGCGCATTCTGTGCAAAGAGCATTGTTTCCACCGATATGGCTTACAGAATTGCCGAGGTAAACGGTGTCAAGCTTTACGACGTATATACGGGCTTCAAGTTTATCGGCGAGGTAGTCAAGCAGTACGAGGCGCGCGGTGAAGAGGGAAGCTTCCTCATCGGCTTTGAAGAGAGCTACGGCTATCTTCTCGGCTCATACGCAAGAGATAAGGATGCGGTTGAGGCATCTATGATGATACTTGAAATGACCGCCTACTATCAGAAGCTCGGTATGACGCTTATTGATGCGCTTGCCGCGCTTTACGAGAAGTACGGCTACTATGGCGAGGCTGTCACCGACATTTATATGGAAGGACTTGACGGCATTGAGCGCAGACGTCTCGTAATGCAGACTCTTCGCGATAACCCACCAACCACCTTCGGTGGCGCAGACGTAGTTGAAGTGAGAGATTATCTTCGCGGTACGGTAACGAACACCAAGGACGGCTCGGTTACAAGACTTTCGCTTGACGCGTCTGACGTTCTTTATTATGTTCTATCGACAGGGGATAAGCTTATCGTGCGCCCGTCGGGTACAGAGCCGAAAATCAAGATTTACGCTCTTGCTAACGATAAGAGTGCCGAGGCGCTTGACAGAAAGCTTGCGGCGCTTCGTCAGGACTCGGTTAAAATAGGCGAGATTAAGTAAGCCTTCCAAAACACATTCCTTTATTTTAGGAGCAGACCTTGAAAAAACAGGATTTTATCAGAAACTTTTCTATAATTGCCCATATTGACCACGGAAAATCAACGCTTGCAGACCGTATTCTTGAAAAGACGAGAACGGTAAGCGAACGACAGATGGAATCCCAGCTTCTCGACAATATGGACCTCGAGCGCGAGCGCGGTATAACCATCAAGGCACGCGCGGTCAAGCTTGCCTATGAGGCAAAGGACGGCAATTTATATCATTTCAATCTCATTGACACCCCCGGCCACGTTGACTTCGGCTACGAGGTCTCGCGCTCGCTTAAGGCGTGCGAGGGCGCGCTGCTCGTCGTTGACGCGACGCAGGGTGTTGAGGCGCAGACGCTTGCTAACGCATATCTCGCCATCGACAACGACCTTGAAATTTTACCAGTAATTAATAAAATCGACCTCGACAGCGCAAACGTTGAGGGCGCAAGACGCGAGATAGAGGATATTATCGGCATTCCTGCCGAGGACTGCCCGGCAGTATCGGCAAAGTGCGGCCTTAATATCGAGGACGTGCTTGAAAGAATTGTCATCGACATTCCTGCGCCCGTCGGCAACCCCGACGCACCTCTTAAAGCGCTTATATTCGATTCCTACTACGACCAGTATCTCGGTGTCGTGGTTTATATAAGACTCTTTGACGGCTCGCTTAAAAGCGGTGATAGGGTAAGGCTTATGGCATCAGGCCGCGAGTTTGAGGTGTGCGACGTCGGCACGATGCAGCCCTTTGGGCTGAACAAGTGCGAGAGGCTTGAAGCAGGTGAGGTAGGCTACTTCACCGCGGCAATAAAGACTATCTCGGACACCAAGGTCGGTGACACCGTTACCCTTGCGGATAATCCTGCAAGTGAGCCGCTTGAAGGCTTCCGCGACGTTCATCCTATGGTTTATTCGGGTATCTATCCTGCGGATGGCGCGCGCTACGGTGACCTTCGCGAGGCGCTTGAAAAGCTTCAGCTTAACGACGCGTCACTCGTCTTTGAGCCCGAAACCTCTATTGCGCTCGGCTTCGGCTTCCGTTGCGGCTTCCTGGGACTTCTTCATATGGAAATTATCGAAGAGCGGCTTGAACGCGAGTTCAATCTCGACCTTATAACCACAGCCCCCTCGGTTATTTATAAGGTAAAGCTTCGCTCGGGTGAGGAAATTCTTATCGACAACCCCTCGAAGTTCCCGAGCCCCGATGAAATAGATACGGCATACGAGCCTATTATGAAGGCTACCGTTATCACCCCCACCGACTACGTCGGTGGAATTATGCAGCTTTGTCAGGATAGACGCGGTGTGTTCGTTGATATGAAGTATCTCGACACCGAGCGCGTTGAGCTTCACTACGAGCTGCCTCTTAACGAAATTATATACGACTTCTTTGACGCGCTCAAATCGCGCTCAAAGGGCTACGCCTCGCTTGACTACGAGCTAAAGGGCTATAAGCCCTCAAAGCTTTGCAAGCTTGACTTTATGCTCAACGGTGAGGTGGTTGACGCGCTTTCCTTTATCGTCTTTGAGGACAGAGCCTACACTCGCGCACGCAAGATTGCAGAGCGACTTAAAGAAAATATTCCGCGCCAGCTCTTTGAAATTCCCATTCAGGCGTGCATCGGCTCAAAGATAATAGCAAGAGAAACCGTTAAGGCTATGCGTAAGGACGTCCTTGCGAAGTGCTACGGCGGTGACATTACGAGAAAGAAGAAGCTGCTTGAAAAGCAGAAAGAGGGTAAGAAAAAGATGCGTAAGCTCGGAAGCGTCGAGGTTACCCCCGAGGCGTTTATGGCAGTTCTTAAGCTTGACGACGATGACTGATAGGCTCGGGGTCTATATACACATCCCGTTTTGCATATCGCGGTGCAGATACTGTGATTTCACATCCACGACTCGCGACTGCTATGATTTAGAGCGCTACGTCACAAGGCTTTGCGAGGAAATTGCCGAAAGTCCCTATGCCAAACGCGAGTGCGACAGCATATTCTTTGGCGGCGGCACACCCTCACTTTTGTCAAAGGGGCAAATAGAGCGCATACTCGGCGCGCTTGCCGAGCGCTTTACTGTCACGCCCGACTGTGAGATTACAGTCGAGGTAAACCCCAAGACGCAGGATGGCGCGTGGTTTTCTGCTGTCAGAGAGTGCGGTGTAAACCGCATCAGCATCGGGCTTCAGTCGGCAAACGAGCGCGAGCTTTCAGCACTCGGCAGAATACACTCGTATGAGGATTTTGTAAGGTGCGTTTCCGATGCCAAAGGCGCAGGCTTTACCAATATATCCGCAGATATTATGCTCGGCATCCCTTATCAGACGGCATCTTCGCTTGAAAAAACGCTCTCGTTACTGATGAGTCTTGGCCTTACGCATATTTCCGCATATACGCTGATGCTTGAAGAGGGCACTGAGCTTTTTAAGATGCAGCACAGCCTGCCGTTTCCCGACGAGGAAAGCGAGCGCCAGATGTATTTTCTCACCCACCGTATGCTGACCGAGAGCGGATATTCTCACTACGAAATATCAAACTTCGCAAAGGACGGCTATCAGTCGCGCCACAATATGCGCTATTGGATGCTCTCTGATTATATCGGCTTCGGCATATCCGCGCACTCGCTGATAGGTGAGCGAAGATTTTTTAACACCGACGATTTTGACGCGTATATAAATCTGCCATTTTCACAAACTGTATATGAGGAAGCGGCAGGGGGCGATGCCTCGGAATATATTATGCTCTCGCTTCGTACCTCGAACGGTGCCGATTTAGGTTATCTTAAAGAGCGCTACGGCATCGACATAGTGCGACTTCGTGCAGATGAGATAAGGATGCTAACGGATAATAATCTTGCACGCCTGACAGACGGACACCTCATCCTCACGGCAGAGGGATTTTATATGTCAAACACGGCAATCGCTATGCTATTGCCATAAAATAAAGTACACTAGGAGAGAGGACTATGAAAAAGAACGAACAAGGCGGCTTTCTCACCGACGAAAAGCAAAAGGATGCGTTTTTCGTAACCCTTACCGATATGGGCACGGGTAAGGATATTGAATTTAAGGTTATTTCAGAGGCGGTGCTTGACGGAAACCGCTACTTTGCCCTCATACCGCCCGAGGAAAAGGGCGACGACTGCATCGTTCTTCGCGCAAGCGGTGAGGGGGATGCGCTCGTTTTCGAAACGATTGAGGATGACGATGAGTATGACAGAGTAGAGGATTACTTCAACGACCTGCTCTTTAATACCTCAAATTACGACGATTGAATTTTTCCTGCAGCTCTCGTGATTTTGCGCTATTTGGACCGACACACAATTTAAGGGAGCTCGGACTTCCGCCATGCAAGTGCAGGCCTCCCGCCGTGGGCTGTCTTTGTACCCCCACCAAGCGGACGTTGGAAGCGCAGCGCTGGCAGAGAGAGCACCCACCTTGAAAATCAGGGTTAAATTCTGCGTGACACGGCTTTCGCGGGAGAGCGTGGGCGGATTTTTCCGCTCACGCTTATATGTAAGATGCTATTTACCTATTAGATTAATTTGCATTGATTTTAGGATTCTGAATTCTTTTTGATTGAGATAGATATGAAAAAATCATTTCACTACTGCTTCTCATTGCGATGCTTTTGTCATCTGCGCTGTTCCTTTCGGCGTGTAACACGGATGATGAAGAGCCTGATGAGCCAAATAAAGACCCTGACGCAGACGAAAATGAGAATAAGGACGAGCTGCTTGAAATAACAAAGGATTTCGTTGTTTGCTACGACAGCTTTAACAGCCGTTCAAATCAGCTTTCGCTCTCGCTTGTCAATAAGTACAAGGACGACTTCGGCATAAGCCTTAAAAGACAGTCGTACACCTCGTCACCCACCGAGCTTGAAATACATATAGGCAGACTTACCTCGCGCGACGAGTACAAGGCGCTTGCGAATACTATGACCTCACTCAGCTCTGCGGGAATTGCCTGCGCTGTGATAAAGGTTGTCGGCTCAACGCTTCTTATGTACGGAACGACCGACGATGCTGTCGAGGTTGCTATGAACCGTGCCATAAAGCTTCTTGATGAAAAGGCGCTATTTCCAAGAGCACCGATGAAACTATTGTTTTCAATGTAAATGACTATAAAAAGGATAAAACGCTCACGGGCTACACCGTAGCAGACCTTGAAGGACTTTCCGTAGCGCAGGCGATAGTTACCGACGGCAAAACGGTAAACGGCTTTAACCCCGATGTTAAGAGCTACACCGTCAGTGCAGAGTGGACTGATGGCTATCCTACCCTGAACGTAACACCTCTTTGGAAAAATTCTACTGTAAAATACACCCAACCGAGCGACGCTAACGGCGGTGTCGGCGAGATTGTAATTACGAGCGCTAACGGCAAAAGCGTAACTACATACACGATAAAGGTGCAGATGAACTACGAGCATATCACCGAGGCTACTATCGTCAATAAGGACGGTAAAGAGGGAATGCTCACCTTCGTGCTTGACGACGGTATCGAGCAGAGCGTACAGAACGCCCTTAAAATTCTTAATGACAACAGCCTTGATAAAGTAAAGATTACCTTTGCCATTAAGACGAACACGCTCGCAACTCTTAAAGAAAGTGCGGACGGCTCGCAGTACGTGATGAATAACGGCAAATATACTTATACCAAGCTTGCCCTCGCGGATACCTGGAAGGAACGCCTTAAAAACAAGAACATTGAGGTCGTATCACACACCTACTCGCACCAATTCCACGGCACTAACGACGATGGCAAGACGTTTGAGTACGTAGATAACAGTGGAACCGTTCATACCTCGGGGACATTCCCCAAGGGAAGCTCTACTAAAGAAATTATGGCATCGAAGCAGATAATTGAAGAGCTTTTAGGCATTCAGGCGGTCACCCTTATTCACGCAGGTATCGGCGTTAAGACGACCGACCAAACCGTATCGGGTAAGATTATAAAAACCTATAAAACCTTCTTTAACGAGGTTCTCAAAAAGGCTATCGCGGACGGAAAAATGATAGGCTCTCGCGGAACCTTTCAAGCAAAGAAGGAAGGTGACCTTCCCTCAAAGGTTAACACCCCCGCGATGGTATATGAAAGACGCGTTACGGGTATCTTTGCGTATATGATAGAGTACAGCGACGATACTACGCTTTGGACTAAGTATATTGAACAGGCGATGAAGTCGGGCGGATGGGCTTGATAACTCGATGTTCAACGAGCCTCTGACCGTCAAGGTTCCCGTTCCTGACAGCTGGACCTGTGCAAAGCTGACGAGAGGTAGCACGACCGCATCTCTCGCAATAAAGTATGCTGCTGACGGCACGAAATACGTGCTTATTGATATCTTTCCCGACACGGGCACTGTCACAGTTTTGGCAAAATAAGTAAACCAAAATATACATATTATAGGCTTTTTGATGTAAAGCGTTGATATGTATAGCCACACAATATTCGCTTATAGCATATAAATAATAACGTAGAGCAAGGGCTGGGGAAAATAAAATACCCCAATTCTTGCTCTATTTTTTTGCGCCCCCTCATATACTTGAATATAATTTTGTGAGGTTTGGTATATGAGAGATAGGCTAATCGGTCTTACCTATGAGCAGGTGCTTGTGTCAAGGGAAAAATACGGCTCAAACGAGATAGAGCGAAGAAGGACGCGCGGATTTTTCGCAAGGTTTTTTTGCGAGCTTAACGACCCGATAATACGGGTGCTTATCGTGGCGGTGGTGCTGACGGTGATATTTTCCTTCGGGGATGTAAACTGGCTTGAGGTCGGTGGAATTATCATCGCGGTGCTTATTGCCACGGTGGTGTCAACAGTATGCGAAATGGGAAGCGAGCGTGCGTTTTCTAAAATTGAAGAGAAGAGCCGAGAGCGGCTCTGCCGCGTTATTCGCGCAGGGCAGACGGTGGACGTCAGCGAGAGCGAGGTCGTTGTCGGTGATATAGTCCTTATAAATCAGGGCGAGCAGATTTCTGCCGACGGGATAATGCTTCGCGGAAGGGCATCTCTTGACCAGTCCACCTTAAACGGTGAGAGCATAGAGGTCTTTAAATCCCCCGAAAGGCAGGGAAGCGGTCTGTCATCCTCGCACGAGCTTTACCGCGGCTCGCTCGTCCTGTCGGGCGAGGGCGTGATGCAGGTTACTGCGGTGGGCGAGGGCACGCTTTTCGGCAAGGTTGCACGCGACGTGCAGACCGAAACGAGAGAGAGCCCGCTTAAGGTCAGGCTCTCTGCGCTCGCAGGTGTGATAAGTAAAATCGGATACATAGTAGCCGCTCTTGTCGGACTCGTTTATTTATTTTTCGCTATTGTTTACGATAACGGCTACTCGGCAGGTGCGATAGTAGCATCGCTTCGTGATACTCGCTTTCTTGTAGCAACGCTCTCGCACGCGCTGACGCTTATGATAACGGTGGTGGTAGTTGCCGTGCCCGAGGGCTTGCCTATGATGATAAGCGTCGTCTTGTCCGCAAATATGCGCTCTATGGTAAACGATAATATCCTCGTCAAAAAGATGGTCGGTATCGAAACGGCAGGCTCGATGAATATTCTCTTTACCGATAAGACGGGCACTCTCACCGAGGGAAAAAGCACGGTTTTCAGCCTCGTCACAGCGCAGGGGGAATACAAGAGCAAAAACGCACTTCTTGATGCGCCCTATCTTTACGAGGCACTATTGATTTCGGCTCTTTGTCAGCAGGACGTATTCAGCGGTGGGGCGCAAAACAGCACCGACAGAGCGCTCGTTGGATTTTTTGGCAAGGACAAAGCGCCCGAGGCATCGGTTATCTCACGCGTGCCATTTTCGTCAGAGCGCAAGTATTCCTCGCTCACCCTATCCTCGGGGCGTGAAATTGTAAGAGGTGCGCCCGAGCTTCTGTTGCCAAAATGTAGCCTTGCACGCAGGGGTGGTGGCGAGGCAATAGCCCTTAACAAAAGGGAAATTAATGAAAAATATATAGCCTACGCAAGACTTGGGCAGAGAATTGTTGCCGTGTGCGAAAGGATAGGGCAGGAATATTACTTTTTAGCCCTTTGCGTTATGAAGGACAGAGTTCGCATAGGTGTCAGAGAGGCGGTTTCGGAAATCCGTACCGCAGGCGTGCAGGTGGTAATGATAACGGGGGATAGCCGCGAAACCGCCGCCGCAATAGCCGAGGAATGCGGAATACTTCGCTATTCGGATGCGAGTGCCGTGATAGACGCAAGCGAGCTTCACGCAATGACCGACGACGAGCTTAAAGAGCGAATGCCAAGGCTTCGCGTAATCGCAAGAGCGCTTCCCGAGGATAAAACCCGCCTTGTCCGTATCTCGCAGGGGCTCGGGCTCGTGGTGGGAATGACGGGTGACGGTGTCAACGACGCGCCCTCGCTAAAGCTTGCCGATATAGGCTTCGCTATGATGTCAGGAAGCGAGATAGCAAAGGAAGCGGCAGACATCGTAATTATGGATAATTCCTTCCTCGCTATCGTAAAAGCGGTTCTATACGGAAGAACGGTGTTCAAATCAATACGAAAATTCATCACCTTCCAGCTTACTATGAACCTGACTGCTTGCGGTGTGACGCTTATCGGCGCGATGCTCGGTATGGATAACCCCATAACTGTCGTGCAGATGCTATGGATAAATATTATAATGGATACTCTCGGCGGTCTTGCCTTCGCAGGCGAGCCTGCGCTGAAGCACTATATGACAGAAAAGCCCAAGGCGCGTGAAGAGCCGCTGCTGTCACGCGATATGCTTGCACAGATTTTTTCAAACGGCGCCTATTCGCTTCTTCTTTGCGTGGCATTTTTAACCCTTTCGCCATTTCGCTCAATTTTCCGTCAGCATCAGTCGGATGCCTATTATCTTTGCGGATTTTTCGCGCTTTTCGTCTTTTTGGGAATATTCAACTGCCTGCTCGCGCGTTCAGAGAGAATGTGGCTCTTTAAGGACATCGGCAAAAACCGTGCCTTCGTCGTAATTATGCTCGGTGTCGCCGCGCTTCAGGTGCTGATGATTTACTTTGGCGGTGAGGTGCTTCGTTGCGCGCCGCTTACTGCAAAAGAGCTTTTGACGGTAACTCTGCTATCATCAAGCGTGATTTTATTTGATACTGTGCGCCGTATTTTCAAAAAACTTTCGTGAGGTATTGTTTTTTTGAATTTTTTCGTGTATAATTAATTTAATAATTAATTTATGGCGAAAGGGAGTTACGGTATGCTACGCAGAGGACGCGGTATGAGGATTTTAATATTCACCATTTTGGCGCAGCTTCTTTTCATACTCTTTGCTCTGCCGTCACTTGCAATGCAGTTGTTCTTAAAGTGTCCTGACGACTCACATATCGCAATTGAGGTTGAGCCTACTGACCGAATAGAGGATATCAGGGCGAGGATACTTGACGAGCAGGGGCTTGAGGCGGACGAATACGATCTCATGTACGCAAATAAGCTTCTTCTTGACGGAAACACGCTTCAGGATTATTCTGTGCAAAAGGATGCCACACTACATATCAGGCTTCACGAATATCAGAACTGCGCGTGCATTTATTGCGGCAGGGAAATCGAGCATAGCTTTGACGGCTGTGAGGATACTGACTGCAATAACGAGAATTGCACGCAGGTGCGCGAGGGTACACCCCACGCCTTTGACGGATGCGAGGATGCCGACTGCAATAACGAGGGATGCGCTTATATCCGCGAGGCAAAGCACATCGGTGGCGAGGCAACCTGCACCGATAAGGCAACCTGCACCGCTTGCGGTAAGGCATACGGCGAGCTTCTGCCTCACACCCCATCTGAAAATTGGCTTGTAACCGAAACACACCACTATCATAAGTGTGAGAGCTGGGACGAGTACAACTCGTGTAAGCAGGTCTTTGACTATGCCGAGCACTCGTATGGCGAATGGGTAATAACCAAGGAAAGCGGCTACTTCGAGCTTGGCGAAAAGCAGAGAGAGTGCGTCTGTGGCCATACCCAGACCGAAAGCGTGCAGATGAAATCCATATTAGACGAGCCGATAGGCAAGCGCGAAATATTAGTAGCAGGCGCAGTAGCCGTCGGAATGCTGATGCTCTGGGGCATAGCCCATTATATCAATAGACCCTAACCCCAAAATAACAAAAATGAAGAAACCCCAAGGTTTCTTCATTTTTAATGAATATCGTAGGGCGGGGGCTTGCTCCCGCCGATCAGTTATTACCTATTCACTATTATCTATTACTTACCAAAAAATCGACGTTTTTTTAAAAGTGAAAAGTGAAGAGTGAAAAAGTAAAAATCGACAAGCTTCTTGTGAAACCTGTCGATTTTTTGGAGCTGGTGGAGGGTAATCCCAAGCTATCTTATAAATACAGTTCGCCTATTTTCGCCTTGCGAAAATAGTGTAAGCGCCACGCGAAAGTTATATACCCACCCAAGCCCGAGGCGCGACTGAACCCATCGGCGTTGATTCGAATCGTCTTACTTTGTAAGACTTGATTAGTAATCGCAGGCCGAGGGACACCCAAAAACAAAAAAAGGGAACAATACTGTCCCCTTAATTATGGAGCTGGTGGAGGGATTCGAACCCTCGGCCTGTTGATTACGAATCAACTGCTCTACCCCTGAGCCACACCAGCGCGCCATAATATTTTATCATTAAATCTTTGCTTTGTCAATAGAATTTTCAAAAAAATTGGAGTAGTCTATGGATTTATGTAACCCATCCGTTATAAAAGAACTGATGAATGACGCAGGGATAGTATTTCGCAAGGAATACGGTCAGAATTTCCTGATAAACCGCCTGATTCCCGAGGAAATTGCCGAGTCCTGCAGCGATAATGCAGACTGTATGGTGCTTGAAATCGGACCAGGTATCGGTTGTCTCACGCGTGAGCTTGCGTCGCGCTACGCCAAGGTCGTTGCGGTTGAGATAGACAGAGGACTTATCCCCGTGCTTGACAAAACGCTCAGCGAGTTTGACAACGTCACCGTTATCAATGAGGACGTAATGAAGCTCGACGTAGCAGAGCTTGTTCAGCGCTATGCCGAGGGCAGAGAGGTCTGCGTTTGCGCGAATCTGCCATACTACATAACCACCCCTATCCTTATGCACCTGCTTGAATCGGGGGTAAAGCTCTCGTCAATCACCGTTATGGTACAAAACGAGGTTGCAACGCGTCTTTGCGCCGCCCCGGGCAAGAGCGAATGGGGGGCTATCAGTGCCGTAATAGCATATTTCGGTGAGGCAAAGCGACTTTTCCGCGTGAGCGCAGGCTCGTTTATGCCGGCGCCAAAGGTTGACTCTGCGGTCGTTAAAATCTCACTCTATAAAGAGCCGAAATATAAGCCCACCGACGAGCGTCTTTTCAGAAATCTTATCAAATTTGCCTTTGAGATGCGAAGAAAGACTCTTCTCAACGCGCTTCGCGCAAAAATCGCCCTTTCCAAGGAAGCTCTCACCGAGGCTATCGTGTCGCTCGGTTATGGCGAGGCAGTTCGTGGCGAGCGTCTGACGGTTCTTGATTTTGTGACGCTTTCCGACAGTATTCACAAGCTGCTCTTAAAAAAATAAAAATATCATAAAAAGGCATTGACAAATCATAAAAATTTAGGTAAAATATATCTAAAGAAGTATAAATTAACTTTAGCATATAAAGGAGTATTGTTATGACCTCTTTAGAAAGAGCTGAAATTCGTCGCCTTCCCAAGAAGTACCGCCCTATTGGTGCATGGGGTTATTTCTGGTACAGCGTTCTGTTTGCAATTCCCGTAATCGGACTTATCTGCCTTATTGCATTTGCGTTCAGCGATAAGAGCATTCCCAGACGCAGCTATGCAAGATCCATCTGGCTCTCGCTGCTTATCGGTGTTATCTTTACCATTATCATCGCTATCGCGTTGGTCGTGCTCGTAGTGCTTGGCATCATCACGCCCGAAACGCTTCAAGCCCTCGGAAATTCTATGATTGTATAATTCTATCAATACAAAAAGCGGTGAACAAATCGTTCACCGCTTTTGCTTTTTGTGGCTTTTTTCTTAAATAGAGCTGTAAAGATTAATAATTCTTTTGCCCCCTCGCTTTGCTACCTTTATCGCATCATATGCACCGCCGTAGGTGTGTTTGATGTAGCATATGATTAAATCTGAATTCCGCATCATCCATTCGTTTCTCTTTTTAATTGCATATCTTAGCGGTACGTTTTCGATAGGCGGGTATAGAGATGTATCGCACAGACCATCTTTTTGCATTTCTGATATTTTCCTTTGCTCGTTTGTGCTTATGTAAGGGGTAATATATATCCTTTCAATATTCGCATATTCTTGCTTTAATTCTTTAATTGCATATGCACGGATATTATCAAAATCACCGTATCCACCAAGAAAAACGGTAATATTATCCGTGTTCGTTATATTCTCACGAAGCTTCACTTTTATTGCTTCCTTCAAGTCCTCACACCCAAAAATATTAGAGTGTCCTGCAAATGCGACTCTCATATATAGCACCTCTCTTCGTGGAATTCCACGAGATAAAATACGGCTATTTACCTATAATAATTGTGGAATTCCACAAAAGTATGGGTATTATTATGACGATAAACGAAGCGATTGTAAGAAGAATAAACGAAATTTGCACGCAAAGCGGAACGAGTGTGTGCGACATAGCCTTAAAGGGCGGAATGTCACCCTCGGCTATTTATGACATTATCAAGGGCAGAACAAAATGCTCAAAGGTAATAACCGTAAAGCGCTTTTGCGAGGGCGCAGGCATTACGCTTAGCGAGTTTTTTGACAGAGATTATTTTCTTGAACCTGAGGAAGATTAAAATTAAAAGAAAAGGACAGAGAATGTTGATATGCACCCCAAAAGTGTCTAACTTTTGGAGGTGCATATCATTTTGTTTTCTCTGTCCTTTTTTGTTTTCTATTCGGTCTTTTTCGGTCTTACCGAATATAGCATACCATATTTTATTTATATGTGATATTCTGCACAAAAGCGTTCTTTTTAACGTGGCCTGAGCTTTGGGTGACCTTAACGCCGTCGATGGTGACGTTGTCAAAGGTGATGCCGTCGATAATTCTTTCGTCATTCTGGCCGTAAACATGGATATTCGAGGGCTGGCCTGATGCGTGCTTTGCCGAAATATTCTTAAAGGTTATGTTCTGAATTATCTTTCCGTACGCGTCGTTGTCCTTGGTGAAGTGAAGTCTTATCGCGTCACCGAGGGTATATTCCATTCGGATGTCCTCAAAGAGCATATTGTTGAGGATATTTTCGCCGCCGTTGTGAAGTCTTATAGCACCCGTTGTATTTACTGAATGTACCTCAAGAATATCTATATCCTTTACGGTGATATTCTCAATAGTGTCGGGGCTACTCGCGTTTCCGCTACCGTGAGAGCCGATATTTATCGCGTGCGCGTTATCAGCCCAGAGCACACAGTTTGTGATAGTGTAATTCCGCGAGCTTCCGATATTTCCCCATCTTGAGCCGTAAACCGCGATGCAGTCATCGTTAGTACGGAAAAAGCTGTTCTTTATCGTCATATCCGAGCAAGCCATAACGTCACAGCCGTCGGTCCAAGGCATTGAAGCGATAGCCTTTATGTTATTGATAGTGACATTCGAGCTCATGCCGCCCGAAATGCAGTATGCGCAGGGGTCGCGTATGATAATGCCGTCGATGGTGATGTTCTTCGAGCGCTCAAATCTTATCGCAGGGGGATAGGGAAGTGTGGTGTCGCGGTTGTTGTCAGGGGTGTTCCACTGTAACATATCAATGATACCGCGTCCCATAAGACGAGAGCCGTCACCGTCGTTTAACGATACGGATGCTTGAAGCACAGCGCCACCCGAAAGGTAGAGCGTAATGCCCGAGGAAACGTTGAATACGGGGGTAGGCACACCGTTTTGCGTCTGCATTTTTATATAGCGGCAGTTGTCTGCGTTATATATACCGGGGCCTAAATATATCGTATCATCTGCATCCTTATCAAATTCCTCGATGGGATTTGCAAAAATCTGAAGATTTCCGTAAATATCACCGCCAACCTCGTAAGAGAACTGACCGACCTCTTTAAGAGTTACTGTAGTAGTCTTTTCGTAGGTGCTGTAAGCGCTATCTGACATAGGTCTTATCCTGACGTCACCGCTTGACTTGTGAGTTATGCGAAGAATGACCTCGCCCTCAAAGTCGAAGTTTACGAAATAGGTCGTATGCGTCGTGTAGGTTCCGATAGCGTCGGGGTGCTGCATTGCAACGCGAGCGGTCCAGACGTCCATCTTATGGAAAATATTTCCGTCGCAGGAAATCTCTACCTGATACTCTGCGTCGGATATGTAATCGGCAGAGGGTGCGTCGTAGAGTATGGCTGAATTATTAAAAACGGAAGATTTAATCTTTCGTATCTTGTCAGAGCCGTCATCCTTTGGTGGGGTAGGCGTGGGGTCGTCAGGCTCGTCAGAGTCGTCAGGCTCGGTAGAGTCATCGGGCTCGGTTGAGTCGTCAGGCTCAGTAGAGTCGTCGGGCTCGGTAGGCTCGTCAGAGTCAAATAGGTTGCAGGCGGTGAAGCAGAAAACAAGCATCAGCGCAAGAAGCAGAACGAGTAATTTCTTCATACTTTACCTCATTTTGAAAATATTTACTTTATTATATCATATATGCGCGCGTTTGTCAACAACACATCGCACCTGCGGGGGGCGCAGGTCTTGGTTAGAGTTATCGCCAGCCGAGCGCCCTTGACCTTGCATCTTCCCAAGCGGAAAGCATTTTCTGCCTTTCATCCTCGGCAAGAGCAGGTGTAAAGCCGTCCGACCGCTTTTTAAGCGATGAAATCTCATCAAGCGATTTATACACACCGACGGTAAGACCTGCCATCATAGCGCAGCCGAGCGCGGTTGATTCTGCGTGTGTCGGACGCTCGATGTTAAGGCTTGATATATCCGCCTGCATCTGCATAAGAAGCGAGTTCTGCGACGCGCCGCCGTCAACGCGAAGAGTGCCGAGCGAGATGCCTGACGAGGCGCGCATAAGCTCGATTACGTCGTTTGTCTGATATGCGAGCGATTCAAGCGTCGCTCTTATGATATGGTATTTTGTCGTGCCTCGCGTGATGCCTATAATAAGACCTCTTGCATAGGGGTCCCAGCAGGGCGCGCCAAGTCCCGTGAAGGCAGGGACGACTACCACACCGCCCGAGTCCTTAACCTTTTTAGCATAGTATTCGGAATCCGATGCCGACTCAATGAGCTTTAAACCGTCGCGCAGCCATTGAATAGCCGCACCGCAGGTGAAAACCGAGCCCTCGTATGCGTAGGTGACGCTGTTGCCGATGCCCCACGCAACCGTAGTAAGAAGTCCGTCACGCGTGATTTTAGGCTCGTTTCCTATGTTCATAAGCAAAAATGCGCCCGTGCCATAGGTGTTTTTAAGGTCGCCTGCCTCAAAGCAGCACTGACCGAAAAGCGCCGCCTGCTGGTCACCGATAGCCGATGCGATAGGCACTTCTGCACCAAAGAGGGTTGAGTCGGTATAGCCGAAAATTGACGCAGAGGGAAGCACCTCGGGTAGCATTGATTTCGGTATGTCAAAGAGCGATAGAAGCTCGTCGTCAAAGGTAAGGGTGTGTATGTTAAAGAGCATAGTGCGGCTTGCGTTGGTAAGGTCGGTTACGTGACGCTTGCCGCCTGTAAGCTTGTATATAAGCCAGCTGTCAACCGTACCGAATGCAAGCTCACCGCGCTCTGCCATTTCTTTAGCACCCTTCACGTTGTCGAGTATCCACCTGATTTTCGTAGCAGAGAAGTAGGGGTCAATAAGAAGCCCCGTCTTTTCCTTTATCATCTCGGCATAGCCCTCGTCTGTCAGCCTCTGACAAAGCGGCGCGCCTCGTCTGCATTGCCATACTATCGCGTTATAAATAGGCTCGCCCGTTGCTCTGTTCCACACAACGCAGGTTTCTCTCTGGTTGGTGATGCCTATTGCGTACACCTCGGAAAACGAGCTTCCTGCCATCATAAGTGCCTCGGTTGCCACCGCCGCCTGCGTTGACCATATCGTTAGCGCATCGTGCTCAACCCAGCCGTCACCGCAGAAAATCTGCGGAAATTCTCTCTGCGCTGTGAACTTGGCATTACCCTCGGTATCGAAGAGAATACAGCGCGAGCTTGTCGTTCCTTGGTCGAGTGCCATAAGGTATTTTTTCATAAATAAAGCCTGCCTTTCATATCGTAAAATCGCGGAAAATCTCGGAATATGTAAAGCACTATGTGCATAATGTCGTAATATAGCAGTAAGGCGCACCTGCAAAATAATCACAGGTACGCCTGACTTTCTAATTGAAAACTACTTGATTTCAACGGTAACGCGCTTGCCGCAGGTGTTAGCCGCCGCCTTCATTACCTGACGGATAGCCTTTGCAATTCTGCCGTGACGTCCGATAATCATACCGGTATCGTCCTCGGCAACCGTGAGGATAAGCTCAACGCTATCGCCGTCAACGTTCTCGGTAACGGTAACTGCGTCGGGGGTATCTACGATGGCGCGCGCGATGTTTGTGAGCACCACTTTAAGGTCCATCATCCTACCTGTCCTCAATTAGATAATTTCGCTCTTCTTAAGAAGTGCTCTGACGGTATCAGTGGGCTGTGCACCCTTGTTGAGCCAAGCGGTAGCCTTCTCTGCGTTGATCTTGATGTCAGCGGGATCGGTAAGGGGATTGTAGTAACCGATTTCCTCGATGAACTTTCCGTCGCGGGGCGATCTCTCGTCTGCAACTACTACGCGGTAGAAGGGCGACTTCTTTGCGCCGATTCTCTTAAGTCTGATTTTTACTGCCATTGGTTTTTCCTCTCTTTGCTTGTGTTTATTTTTATTTTTTAAAATAATCTGATTTACTTTGACTTCAGAAGGGAAGCTTCATTCCGCCGAACATACGCCTTTTGCCCATGCCCGACATCTGCTTCATCATCTTCTTCATCTGGTCAAACTGCTTAAGCAGCTTGTTTACGTCCTCAACCGTCGTACCCGAGCCGAGCGCTATGCGCTTTCTTCTCGAGCCGTTAATCGTGTCGGGATAGGTGCGTTCCTTTTTCGTCATTGAAAGAATGATAGCCTCGGTTCTCACCATCTGACGCTCGTCGATAGAAGCATCCTTGAGCGCGCCCGTTTTCATACCGGGTATCATAGCAAGAAGCTGGTCGAGGTTGCCCATCTTTTTAAGCTGACGCATCTGCATAAGGAAGTCCTCAAGCGTGAAGGTCTGCTCGCGCATCTTGCGCTCAAGCTCTTTTGCATTCTTCTCGTCAAATGCAGCCTCAGCCTTTTCAATAAGCGTAAGCACGTCGCCCATACCGAGAATACGCGTTGCCATTCGGTCGGGGTGGAAGAGCTCTATTGCGTCAAGCTTCTCACCCGTGCCGAGGAATTTAATCGGCTTGCCCGTGACGTACTTGACCGAAAGCGCAGCACCGCCACGCGTGTCACCGTCAACCTTCGTAAGCACGACACCAGTGATGTCGAGCAGGTCGTTGAAGCTCTTTGCGACGTTTACTGCATCCTGTCCTGTCATAGCATCTACAACAAGCAGAATTTCGGATGGGTCGGTAAGCTCTTTAATCCTTACGAGCTCTTTCATAAGCTCTTCGTCGATGTGCAGACGGCCCGCGGTATCAATGAATACCATATCGTTTCCGTTTTTCTTCGCGTGCTCAATACCTGCCTTTGCAATATCGACAGGCGAAATCTTTGAGCCCATAGAGAAAACGGGGATATCCGCGCTCTTACCAACGAGATGAAGTTGGTCTATTGCGGCAGGACGGTACACGTCACAGGCAACGAGCAGGGGATTTTTACCCTTCTGCTTATACATTCTTGCGATCTTGCCTGCGTGGGTGGTTTTACCCGCACCCTGAAGTCCGACCATCATAACTACCGTCGGGGGCTTGGGGTTGATGTTGATTTTTGGTGACTCACCGCCCATAA
>JAZKYE010000030.1:0-28429 GCA_045611965.1 Eubacteriales bacterium | reverse complement strand
TGAAAGAGGGTATATTGCCGAAAAAGTCAGTGTTTACAAGGCTTTTCGGCGTTTTTCGGGATTTCATAATGAGGGCGCGGTGTCTTGCTCCCAAAGCACGCGCGCTACCAACTGCGCTACACCCCGTCGAGTTACGAGGTTAATTATAGCAAATTATAAGCGCAATGTCAAGATTCTTCCGTCAAAAAAATCAATTACTTAAAAACTGATGCGCGTTATTTAATTTTTGCAAAACGAAATGCCATCATAGAGAAGGGAATTTTCGCAAAGCTCAATTTCACGTCCGCTTTCAGCTACGATATTAGATACCGTAAGCCTTTCCGTCGTAATGTATTTATAGGGCTTGTCGGCGGTATATGCTTTGTCGTAGTTTGGAAGGTAGAAAAGCCTCTCGCCGTTTAAATTAAATTCACCGTCAAGCACGGTAAGGCCATCAATTTCGATGCTGCTTGGCATATAGCAGGTATAGCCGAAGTTGTGAGTTGCGTCGTTATTTGCTTCTATTACACACGCCTTGTGAACCATAGGCTTCCACTTGCAGTTTTTAATCTTTATGCTTCCGCACCAGCTTGATCCGTAATCACTGCGAAGACCTATAACGTGCTTACCGAAAAGAGTGGAATCCTCAAGCAGGAATGTGCCAAATCCGATAAGGTTTAAGCACTGGTGACCCAATTTACAGCGTACGATTTTAGCATTTGTTACACCCATATGCGCGTCAAATCTTGAAATCACACAGTCCGAAAGAGTCATTTCCTTACAGTAATTAGAGCCCATAAGTCCCCAGTAGCTGGTATTCATTATATCAATAGTCTGGGTGATGTGGCTGAGCGTGGTTCTGATAGTTGCGGTAAGGATTATATCGTAAGTACCCATTGAAACCATTTTCGTAGGATCGCCTACGCTTTGGGTGCGATATGTGAAATGTGGGGTGAGAAGGCAGTTATCAATGGTGACATCGGCACATTCGCAGACGTTGAAAAATCCGTCATAGGGTGCGCCCTGAGTGCCCTCACCGACAATCTTGTGAGTGAAGCCACACACTGTGACGTTATCTCTTGTAATGGAAAATCCACGGTGGAAGTAGTTGTAAAAAGACTCTGCCTGATTTGCGATCGTGGTAAATATACCGCCGCTTACAGTGATTTTTCTTTCATCAATGCGTCTTGCTTTGCAACGAGAAACCGTGGGGTAAGACCAGTTGATATCGGTCTTGATTTTTCCGTCAGCGCCAACGATGAATACATCACTTGAAGCCTCGCCTGCGTTCTGGTTAAGACCCTTTCTTATATAGCGCTTGCAGCTATCGTCATATATGTGCACGAATGCTTCACCCTCGTGGGGTAGGTTGATAATGCTATCCCTATCAAGTGACGCTATGTCAAGTGAATACTTCTCATAGTCAGATTCAATAGAGAATATATAGCAGTTTATGTCCTCGACGTCGGTATCGTCAAAGATAAATTCCGACTTGCCGAAATCAACGTCTGTTTTGATAACTGCCGTAATTGCACGGCGGCCAACTTTGTATTTTGCACCGTCCTTTGTTTTTACAGGGGTGTTGGTTTTGTTTGCCTCGGCATGGCAGGCAACGATTGCGTCCATATCATCGTGGATGCCGTCACCTATTGCACCGAACATTTCATATGTAAGAAATTTGCCTATCATAAAATTCTCCTTCACATGGGGTGATCCCTGATAATCATAATACAAGCAGGCACTCAAAGTCAAGTCCTTTAATATCTTTCGCGCATAATATTATTAAATATTCTTTAATAATCTTTTCTTACTATTGACTTGATATACAAGGTGTGTTATACTTAAACATAATTTTTTTCATTGAGGTGCTATCTGATGCTTGAAATAAAAAATCTTGTAAAAAGCTACGGTCAGACGCGTGCTGTCGATGGGCTTAATCTTACCATCGAAGCAGGCGAGATATACGCATTTATCGGCCATAACGGTGCAGGTAAAACCACCACTCTTAAGGCTTGCGTAGGACTTATCGGATTTGACTCGGGCGATATTCTCATAAACGGCTCGTCAATACTTCGGGATCCTATCGGATGCAAGCAAATGATTGCGTATATTCCCGACAACCCCGACCTTTACGAGTTTCTTACGGGAATTAAATATCTCAATTTCATAGCCGACGTTTACGGTATGGATGAAACGAGAAACGAGAGAATTTCAACCCTTTCCGAAAAGCTCGGACTTAAAAAGGACCTCGCCTCACCAATCAGCTCGTATTCGCACGGTATGAAGCAGAAGCTTGCGCTTATTGCCGCATATATGCACTCGCCAAAGCTAATAATAATGGATGAGCCCTTCGTCGGACTCGACCCGGTTGCCGCGCATACGCTTAAGGAAATGATGCGTGAGCATTGTCAGTCGGGCGGTGCTATATTCTTCTCAACTCACGTTCTTGACGTTGCAGAAAAGCTTTGCGATAAGGTTGCTATAATTAAGGCAGGTAAGCTCGTCGTAAGCGGAAGAATGGAAGATATCAAGGGTGATGATTCTCTTGAAGAGGTATTCCTTGAGCTTGAGGACCATACCGATGATTAAAAATCTTATAGCTATCAGGCTTCGCGCTACCTTTCTTGGCTCTATGACAGGAAAGGATAAGAACGGAAATCCCAACGGACAGATTTCGGCAGGTCGTATTGTAGGTTATACGCTGCTTTACGCATTCATAGCACTGTTATTTCTTTTTATCATCGCGGCTTCAGCCTTGGGCGCGGGAATTCTGTTTATTCCGCAGGGAATGGCAGACATCTATTTTGGCATTTTTATGACCGTATCTCTGACTGTTATATTCATATTCAGCATTTTTGAAACAAAGTCAGAGCTTTTTGATTGCAAGGATAACCAGCTTTTGCTTTCACTGCCTATTAAGACCTCTTTTGTTATAGCCAGCAGAATTGTCACCGTTCTCATTTATAATTATATAATTGAGGCGATGCTGATTATTCCCACAGCGGTGGTATATCTTATTCTCGGCGGTAATGTATGGGGACTTATAGGCTCGCTCATAGTAGCGGTGTTAGTACCCCTTCTTGCAACTGCTCTTGCATCAGGTGTCGGATATGCGGTTGCCAATATCGCAAGACGTATGAAATACAAAACTCTCGTTACAACCTTGCTTTCCGTTCTCTTTATGGTAGTGTATTTTGTTGTTTACTTCGGTATGCTCGGTATGGGCGAGGATTTTGAACCAACACCTGAGTCAATTGAGGCTATGGGGCAGATGCTTCGCCCCTTTGGTGTGATAGGTCAGGCTCAGCTGCTATCCCCCGTGCCGCTGCTTCTGCTTGTGCTCATAACTGCCGCAGTATGCTTTTTGGCATTTTATTTTATAAACAAAAATTACATTGTCATAATAACAGAAACCAAGGAAGCCGGCAAGCGCGTTTACCGTGAGAAGCGCCTTGCGAAAAAGAGCGCCGTAAACGCTATTGCCCGTAAGGAATTTTCGAAGATTTTTTCATCCGCAGGCTATCTTCTCAACGGTGGGTCGGGAATTATATTCCTCGTATTTACGATAGTTATTGTTATTGCAGAGGGCGAGTCGCTTTCGGCCGTTGTGACAGCGCTTGGATTAACCGATACACCGCTCGCTTTAATTGTCGCGCCCATTGCCGTGTCCGCTATCGTTGCATCGGTTGCTATGATTATGTACTCGACAAGCACAGTATCCCTTGAGGGAAAGAATTTTTGGATTATAAAGAGCATCCCCGTCAGCGCGAAGGATATTATCATAGGCAAAACCCTGCCTAATATTATTATAAGCTCGCTTCTCGGTGTTGTAGGCGGCGCTATAATATGCTTTGCAGTGGGCTTTGATATCGTCTGCTTTATATTCTATATCCTCACCCCCGTTACCGCATCGATTGCGTTTTCGTTTATGGGCACAGCTCTTAATATAGCAAAGCCGAAGCTCGACTTCGTTAACGAGATGCAGGTTGTAAAGCAGTCGTTTCCCGTGTTTGTTTCGATGATGGTGGGTATGCTTGGGGCAGTAGCCCTCGTCATGCTCGCATTCGTGTTTATAGTTATAGGCCATCCTATACTATTCCTGATTATAACACAGGTGCTTCTTATCGGGCTTGCAATACTCTTTTACTTACTTGCAACAACTGTAGGCGCAAGAAAACTATCTCAAATACAAGTATAAAACAGAAGGGAAGTAATATGGCGAAAATCAAGCGATTTGTAAAGAATTATATACCAAAATTCGCCGTTGCTTGCGTTTCTCTTGCCTTTTTCTTTTGGGTTATTCTTGAAATTGCAAAGAATAATACCGCATTCGCAGAGCTTCTTTCCACGACGGTAGGCAAGGCGGTCAGAATTGCGCTCGGTGCGCTTACCTCGCTTATTCCGTTTTCAATTGCAGAGCTGATGCTTATGCTTATTCCGCTTGCAATAACCGTCCTTATCGTAATTGCTCTTACTATGAAGTGGGGCAAGGCAAGATTTATAAGATTTACAGCTTGTATCGTAGCATCGTTTTTGCTACTTTATCCTATTTATACCGTAACTCTCGGCTTTGGCTACCACAGAGAAAATATTGCTGATAAGATAGAGATATCGGCTAAAGCCCCAACCGAGCAAGAGCTTTACAGCACTCTTGTGACGGTATCCGCTGAGCTTGATAATGTCATTGATGACGTAAAATATCTTACCGACACGGGCTCGTCCTATACAAACCTTACCGTAAACGAAATCAGCGAGCTTATCTGCCGGTCATACGAGCGCATAAATGAAATATATCCCGAGCTTGAGCTTGACATATTTAATCAGCGCGCAAAGCCCGTTATTTTGTCAAAGGGTATGACCTATCTTGAGATACTCGGTATCTATTCCTTCTTTACAGGCGAGTCAAACGTCAACGTTCATTATCCGCAGTACACTCTGCCCTTTGCAATAGCGCACGAGTTCGCTCACGCAAGAGGAATTGCGAGAGAAAACGAAGCAAACTTTATTGCATTTTTAGTTTGCATAAATTCGGATAACCCCTATATAAAATACAGCGGTTATCTCAATATGTATGAGTATCTTGCATCAGCGCTTTCAAAAACCAATAAGGATAAGCTTTCCGTTGTATATAAGATGACCGACCCTCGCGTGCTTGGTGAAATCCGCGCGTACAGCAACTTCTACTATGATAATCAGATTAAGCTTTTGGGCGATATATCCGATTTCTTCAACGACAATTATTTAAAGTCGCAGGGAACTGAGGGCATCGTGTCCTACGGTCTTGTTGTAAGGCTCTGTGTCGGCTATTACGAAGGAACGAAGTAAAAAGAACACGAATAAAATGTAGTAAGAAAATTTCTTTCGAGGCTGCATTTTATGAAAAAGATAATAGTGCGCGGTGCGAGATCGCTTTGCGGTAAAATTAACGTTCAGGGCTCAAAGAACGCGGCACTTCCGATTATTTTTGCAACTATTTCTTCAGGCGCAAAATATACACTCAAAAACGTTCCCGATATAACCGATGTATTAGTGGCAATTGAAATACTGACGCACCTTGGCGCATCCGTCACACGGTGCGGAAGCGAGCTATTTATAGATACCACTAATCTGTCATATAAAGCACCGCCGCAATCGCTCGTAGGCAGAATACGAGCATCAACCTATCTCATAGGCGCTTGTCTTGCGCGCTTCGGAAGATGCGATATTCTTGACTTTGGCGGATGCAATTTTTGTAAAAGACCAATTGATTTGCATATAGACGCGGCAAGAACTCTTGGTGCTGAGCTTTGCGGTGGCACCCTGATAGCAAGCCGTCTTGTCGGTAGCAAAATTTACTTAAAAAAAGCCTCTGTCGGCGCGACGATTAATGCAACCGTTATGGCATCATGCGCGTCGGGCACTACTGAAATTTACGGCTATGCGCGCGAGCCGCACGTAAGGGCGCTTATAGATTTCATGCGCGCTTGCGGTGCGCTGATAGACGATAGCGAGGAATGTCTTAAAATCAGCGCAAGGCCGCTGTGCGACGGATGCTTTACGGTTATTCCCGATATGATTGAGGCAGGAACCTATCTTATGATGTCGGTTATAGACGGGGGAAGAGTAAGAGTAGGATGCGAGGTCGCACCGTCGCTCTTATCACTCATAACCGTTCTCGCTGACTCTGGAATTCGTGTTTTTGCCGATGAGCGCGATATTTACATTGACGGCACGCCCGACCGTTATTTTCGGGTAAAAACCGCGCCATACCCTGGATATCCTACCGATCTTCAACCGCAGATAAGCCCTCTTATGGCGGCATTTTGCGGTGGCGAAATTGAGGAAGGCGTCTTTGAGGATAGATTTTCGTATCTTTCCGAGCTGTCGAAATTCGGAATAAAATATTCTATCAGTAAAAACCTCGCTACCGTCTATCCCTCTGAAATCAGATGTGCTTCCGTCAGCGCACCCGACCTTCGCGGTGGCGCAGCGTGCCTTATTGCGGCTCTTATGGCAAAGGGGCAGAGTGAAATTCTTGCGGCAGATAATATTCTTCGCGGCTACTCAAATCTAAAAGAAAACCTGACTGCGCTCGGCGCGGATATTGATATTGTTTAAATTTTGCATCTGCAAAGGAGATAATAAAATGAAAAGAATAATGACTATTCAGGATATATCCTGCGTAGGAAAATGCTCGCTTACAGTAGCGCTTCCAATCATCAGCGCGGCAGGCGTTGAGTGCGGAGTGCTTCCCACCGCCGTGCTTTCAACGCACACCATGTTCTCAAAGTACACCTTCTGCGACCTCACAGGCGAAATTACGCCTATTGCCGACACCTATAAAGAGCTCGGAATTGATTTCGATGCAATCTATACAGGCTACCTCGGCTCGTTTGAGCAGCTTCGCCTCGTTGACGATTTCTTCACCGACTTTGGCAAGAACGCAATAAAGCTTGTTGACCCCGTAATGGCGGATAACGGCGTGCTTTATAAGGGCTTTACCCCTGAGTTTGTAAAGTCTATGGCAAAGCTCGTTTCTCACGCGGATATCGTAATTCCCAACCTCACCGAGGCTTCGTTTATGCTCGGACTTGAATATAAGGAAAATTACGATGAGGAATACATCCGCTTCGTTCTTCGCTCGCTTGCAGACCTCGGATGTCCTAAGGTCGCGCTCACGGGTATAGGCTTTACCCCTGCTGAAATAGGCGCGTATATGTACGATAAAACGACCGATACCTATTTCAAATACTTTAATGAACGCCTTCCCGTATCCTACCACGGCACGGGTGATATATTCGCCTCGGCAACCCTCGGCGCGCTTATGAGAGGAATGTCGCTTGCCGACGCGCTTTCGCTTGCCGTTGACTTCACGCTTGAATGTATGAAAAAGACGCTTGAAGACGAAAATCGCCGCTTCTACGGCGTAAACTTCGAGGAAGCCCTTCCTTTCTACATATCAAGAATCCCCCAGCTTCTTAAATAAAAAGCCCCTCGCATCAAAACCCAAGGCTTTACTGACCTAAATATCAAAAAAGCGGTGAACAAGCAGTTCACCGCTTTTGCTTTTATACGCGCTTTTTGTGAAATCTGCGTGCTTTTTTGCTGACCTTGACAGATCCGAGGTATGAAAACAGCAGTATGCATAGCATATAGCAAAGAATATTCATAAGCGTCGGAAGAAGGCTGCCACCTGTGATTTGCGATAGTATAAGAAGTGAGGCGCAAAAGAGCGCGCCGCCTGATGCGGATATAATAATGGGGCGCTCTTTTATTACCCTTGATGTGATAATGCCGCAAAGGGCGCCCGAGAGAAGAAAGGCTATAAGCGACATTATCTTAATATTAGCCGTGGGATTTTTGCCCAAAAACAACAGAATACAGCATATCACAGAAAGTGCGGTATAGCATACGAGCGATACTGTTGCCGCAAGACACACGCTTGATATAAGAGTTCTTTCTTTATTTTTAAATCTTTGCATAGAAAAAGGCCTCCGTTATGACTTTAATAAATCATATTCGAAGGCCTGATTTAGTATTCCGAGAATTAATTTTTCTCTTCGGTATTTTCTTCTGCTACGGGCTCTGCTGCAGCCTCAACTGCAACCTCAGACGCCTCGTCTGCTACCTCAGCAGCAGTCTCTGCCGCATTGCTCTCGATAACCGCAGCCGCGATATCCTGAGCCTTAACGTCAACGCTTCTGATAGCACCGCGAAGGAATCTGATCTTGGTCTTATCCTTGGTGGTTTCAAGAACGAAGGTATCGCCCTTGATAGAAACGACCTTACCGATAATGCCGCCGATAGTCGTAACCTCGTCGCCAACTGCAAGAGCATCTCTCATCTCGCTGTCGCGCTTTTCCTGCTTCTTCTGAGGACGAATCATAAAGAAGTAGAAGAATACGATTACAAGACCGATCATAATGAGCGTCATCCAAAGATCGCCGCCGCTGTTTGCCGTAGTGTTTTCACCTTCAAGTAAAAAGTTAAGCATACTGTATCACCTTTCTGATTATTCGTACCCAACGGGTACATATGTTAACACCAAGTATTATACTATACATTTATGAAAAATGCAAGAATAATATTGGTATTTTTAAAGAACAAAACGAAAAAACCTAACTAAAAAGCAAAATAAACCGTTCTTTCATCAGCTTTGATATTCTTTTTTAATCTTTTCAGCCTCAGAAATAATGTATTTTGTTGTTTTAGCAGGGTATAGCCACCAGTCGCGTGACCAGATTCGCAGAATGTTCCAGCCCTTGGTAGCGAGAAACCTCGGCTTGCTGATATCTCTTTCCATAGCCTGCTTTGACGAGTTGAATGCGTCGCGGTCAAGCTCAATGCCGAGAAGATATCTGTCGGTATCGGGGTCGTAAAGGGCAAGGGTAATTCTCGTGCCGACGTCACCGAGATTGACCTCAACTCTGTATCCTGCTTTTTCAAGGCGGTCCTTTATCTGAAGGTCAATTCTGTCAAGCACCAAAGACCTTGTTGCGTATCCTTCCTGCGTGTCAAGCTCTTTTAGTATCGCGTCAGCCTCGTCTCTGTCACCCTTTGAAATAGCTCTTGCATACATGAGGTATTTTTGCAGAAGCTTAGGCCCTGAATTTTTCGTGTTATCGACCTTAAGTGCCTCGGGCTCAATGCTCGTTATTACGATAATCTTCGATTTTGCTCTCGTTATAGCAACATTAAGTCGGTTTTCGCCGCCCTCGGTGGAAAGTGAGCCAAAGTTAGTGTGTACGCGCCCAAGCTCGTTTTCTGCATACGCGATAGAGAATATAATAATATCTCTCTCATCACCCTGCACGTTCTCAAGATTCTTGACGAAAATACCCGTGTCCTCGCCATTTTCAAAGCGCAGGCGCTCTTTGGTAATATCAGAGCGGAACCTTGCATCCTTGGCACATTCCCTGTCGATAAAATCGGCAATGCAGGACTGTTGTTCAGAGTTAAAGGTTATAATACCTATGCTCTCGTTATTCTTTCTCGTGGCAAAGATATTTTTAAGCACTTCAATTACGCGCTTTGCCTCTGCGGTATTCTTGCGGTCTATCCATTTACCGCTTACCTTGATTCTTTCAATAGGCTTCGAATCGGTATTCTTCGAGATGTTAGGCGCAATCTGAAGCTTTCTCTGATAGAAGGCGTGGTTTGAGAAGTCGATAAGCTCTGAGCTACGGCTTCGGTAGTGGTAGGTAAGGTGTGCGCTCTGGTATCTTGATACCGCAAGGTCAAGCAGGCTTTCAACCTCAAGCGCCGCCTGAACAGAGTAGTCCTCAACCTCGTCAATATCAATACCCATATATCGCTTGATAAAGGTCGTAGAGGGGCGAAGCTGCTTATCATCACCTGCAACTACGATATTCTTTCCACGGTAGATAGCAGGTATGGTGCTTTCGATAAACACCTGTGATGCCTCGTCAAAGATAACGAGGTCAAACATATTCTTCGTAAGCGGCAGAAGCCCGGAAACGTTTTCGGGCGAGAGAAGCCAGCAGGGGAAAAGGTTGAGAATAAACTCACCGTAAACATCCATACATTTCCGGATAGGCCAGAAATTCTGCTTCTTCGATATCTGATAAAGGAAGTCCTTGTTTTTATCAGAACGCTCGTAAAGAGCTTCGTAATCACGAGAGCTTTTGCCCTCGCAGAGTGCTGCTGAAATTTCAAGCTGCTGCTCGCGATAACGCTCTATTCGTGAAGTAATGTTTGCATAATCGACGGTTTTTGACAATTCATCACGGTATTCGTCCTCATACTTGGTTATCTCGTGATATATACGAAGCTCAAGCATTTTTGACAAAATGTCGGTGTAGCTCTGATAGCTCTTCGCTAACGAATATGCAAATCCGAGAACCGCGAGCTTGTTATCGTCAAGGCTTGTTATAACCTTGTGTATGTCGCGAAGGGCGATGTAATTTTCAAGCGCGTCAACAACGTGCTTAATATAAGACGAGTTGCCGCGAAGCAGGTTATCTATAACAGTAAGATATCCGTCGTCTGTAAGCACCTTTCGCAAAAATTCAAAATCGCACGCATAGTCGTCAATAGCCTCGCGCGTTTCGAGGAATCTTCGCTTGATTTCATCCTTGCTGACACCGCCAACACCCTTTGAGCGCTGGAACTTAAGCTCAAGGTCAATGGCTGACTTCAGGTTGTACTTCTTTTCAAGCTCGTAGTAGTAGGTCAGCACCTGACGGTAGTAGGGATACTTTGCCGTGTTGAACATAGGGCGCTTTGCTTTAAGCACCTCACCGAGAAAGGATTTAAGCTCGCCGACAGTATGAAGGTCAACGTCGCGCTTCAGATGGTCGATGATAGGATTTCTTTCCTTATCCTGAGTGTACTGATAAAACAGCTTCTCAAGATTTTTCGACTTGATATCCGACAGTGCCTCGGAAAGCTCGGTATAGTTAAGCTTGAGTATGTCAGGCGCACTGACGAGCGCGGTGTATATATTATAATCAAGCGAATTTTTCTGTATCGTCGAGGACATCGAGTACATATCCGTCAGCGACGGCCCGAATGCGCGACGTCTGTTAAACGCAATGAAAATCGAATCAAGCTTCTTTTTTTCAAGGCGTATTTTTTCCTCAAGCGAGAGAAATTCACCTTCAAGTGTTGAGGTGTCCGAAAGGGCGGAAATCATATTGCGCTGATGCGCGGTGAGGCATCTTTCATAGAAATGCTTTTTCTCACGCATCTCGTCTGAAATATACATCGCCTTCTCGTTAAGGTTGCCAAGACGGTTGAATACTACGTCAAGCGCTGCCTTCTTCTGCGAGATAACGAGCACGCGCTTTCTCTTACAGATAGCGTCTGTTATAATGTTTACGATGGTCTGGCTCTTTCCCGTACCTGGCGGGCCGTAGATAACCATATTTCCGCATTGATCGACGCGCCTTACAACCTCGTTTTGCGAAAAGTCAAGCGGCTTTACAGTATAGATTACCTCGGGTGTCTTGGATTTCTTTTTCTGCGATTTTTTAGGCTTTCTTTTGCCAATGCGTAAAAGCTCGTTTATCGCGTCGTTAGAGAGGTGCTGCTTTTCAAGCACCGTGTAATCATTGAATATCGAATTTGATATGGGATACCTAGTGAGAATTGCCGCATAACGAAGCGAAAGCGGCGCTCGCGAATCGGGCTCTTTGAATTTTGAATAGTTAAATATATTCTTCGACTCGTAATCGGAAGATGAGAATGCTATGCCAAAGCTTTCAAGATAGCGGATGATTCCACCGACGTCACCGAAGCTCAGCAGGTTATCAAACTCGGTTTCGAGCTGGTCAAGATTAAGCTTCTTCGACTGTGCGTAGGCGAAAATTAGCGCGCGGTTGAGCTGTGTTTTCTGCGACTTGTTAAAGGATATCTCGACAGTTGTGTCATCAGGAAAGTCCACGGTGATGGGGAAGAGCAGAAGCGGCGCTTTTATAAGCGTCCTTGACGAGCCCTGGCTTATAGAGCCGAACACGAAGGGATAGCCGATATAAAGCTCATACCTTCCCGTTTCTCTTTCAATTTCCTCAACAGTCCTGCGAATCTCGCGGATCTTTGTAATTTCAGTTTCAAGTGCGCGGTTGTTTTCCTCGCGCCTGATGCGGTCGTTGCGTTGCTCTGCGCGAAGCTTGTCCTCGCCGTCAAGGTCGCTTATGTCGAGCTTCCTCTTGTCATACCTTGCCTGAATATCAAGGTTTTCGAGTATCTGCTTCTTTTCCCTTGCAGAAATAAGTGATATAGAATCCTTTCCGCCACAGAAGAGAAATTCAACGAATTCCTTAATCTTCTCACCGCGTCCTTCAAGGATTCTTCCAACGTCATACGCGCCGCGCCTGCCGATGCTCTTGAAATACAGGCATTTATTGCTTCCGCCGATTTCTATAAGGCGTTCCTTGTAATAGGTATAAATATCCTTACGCATAGCAGACCCCTTTATTTGAAAATACTAATTTATTATATCAAATTCTGCACCCCTTGTCAAGAATTATTAGCAGATATGGCGTCGTTTAATCGCACAGTACGAGCACACGGTGCAAAATGTGATATATTTGGTCAAAAGTGTGACGTAACAGTATATTTGATTTCGTCTCACAGTATTTATTTTTTTGCATATATACTTGAAAAAAGGACATTTGTGTGATAAAATGATTTGTATAAATACAAAGGAGTTAGGTGACCTTATGGAAAAGACACCCGATTTCAATAAAATCTGCCAGCTTCTTTCCGATGGTGAAGAAAGCGTGGGAACACCCCCATCAAGAAAAGAGGTAATATCCATAATCAAGGATATTCAGTACCTTATGTTTCCTGCGTTTTTCATACGCGAGGGGCTTGATGCTATTCCGAAGGAAGAGTTAGTGGCTGACCTTTACAAGAGGCTTTGCTTGCAGATAGCTCTCTCGTTTGACTTCTGTGCAAAGAGGGGCGACAGCGCGGCGCTTGCCACCGAGATAATCGAGGCGCTTCCCAAAATCAAGGATATGCTTAAAAAGGATGTCGTTGCTCTATACGAGGGCGACCCTGCCGCAACCTGCGTAAACGAGGTTATGCTTACATACCCTGGCTTTTATGCTATCTCGATATACAGAATTGCCCACGAGTTTTATATAAGAAAAATCCCGTATATCGCCCGTCTTATGACCGAGTATTCTCACGAGAAAACGGGTATTGACATTCACGCAGGCGCGACTATCGGTGAGTATTTCTTTATAGACCACGGCACGGGTATCGTAATCGGTGAAACCACCACCATCGGTAAGCGCGTTAAGATTTATCAGGGTGTAACCCTCGGCGCAAAGAGCTTTGAGCTTGACGCAGAAGGAAACCCGATAAAGGGCACGAAGCGTCACCCTGACATAGGTGATAACGTGATTATTTATGCAAACGCAACCATTCTCGGCGGCAACACGAGAATAGGTAATGGCTCTGTGATTGGCGGTAACGTCTGGCTTACACACTCGGTAGGTGAGGGCGAGGTAATATATTACAATTCGGGGGATAAAAAATGACGCTTGATAAAAACTACTATCCGGGCTTTACGAGAAAGGCTATCACCTTTACTATCGACGACGGAAATCTTAAGCTTGACAAAAAGTTTATAGATATAGTAAAGCCGGCAGGAATTCTCGGTACGTTTAATCTTTGTGGCGCTGACCTGAAAAAATATACCAAGGATGACTATCTTACGCTCTACGACGGCTTCGGTATTGCAAATCATTGCAAAAGACACCCATATGCATTCGTTCCTGACGAGGTCTATACTATCTCGGATGAGCCATTTGACGAAAGCCTTGCCGATAAAAGCCTTCTTTATAAAACTGATCGCGAGGGGCTTTATCACTTTAAGGCGACAAACGGTTGGCGTCTTGTCGCAGATAAAGATACCTACCTTGCGCTTGCCGAAGAGGGATTTTCCGAGCTTAAGGCGCTCTTTGGTGATAAGGTAAAGAGCTATGTCTGGCCTTACTGCGAGCAGAAGGACAGCACTATCCTTGACGCACTTCGTGAGTTTGGCTACCGCTCTGTAAGAAAGACGGGCGAGGTGCTTGACACCACCTCTTACGCACCCCCTGCGGATAGAATGCGTTGGTCGTACAATGCCGCGCATAGAAGTCTGCTTACCGAAGGTAAGAAGTACGATGAGTACCCCGATGACGGGCATCTTAAATTCTTCGCCTTTGGCGTGCACTCTCACGATTTTGAGAACAGCGGAAATTGGGATGAGCTTTGCGCCTTCTGTGAGCTTTACGGAAACCGCCGCGAGGATTTCTACTACGCGTCGGTTGACGATATATTCGACTATCTTGATGCACAGGATTCTCTCGTTGTTACCGATGAATATATTTATAACCCCTCTGATATTGCTCTGTATGTTAAGCTCGACGGTGAGTTCATCATACTCTGTCCTAAACAGAAGATAGAAAAGAAATGCTAAATAAAAATGCTTTCGCAAAAGAAGCTACGGAAAGTACCGAGCCTTATGCGAAAGCATTTTTTATTCTTCAATAGGACCTGCATCGGGGAATCTGCCATTCATATGAAAGCCGTCGATATTTCCCTTGCACATCGCGTGGAAAATTCGGTGTCTTAAGCCCTTGTTGCCCTTTTCGATTTCGGACAGGAGGATTTTCATTTTTTCCCTCTCGGTGTTTCTGTCCTCGGGGCAGGGGTTTTTGTAGATGGGAAGTGCGCGCCTTCTCGCAAAATAGGACACATCGCGCTCTTCTGCATATACAAGAGGTCTTATAAGGGTAATATCGCGGTTTGAAAGATAGGTGACGGGGGAAAAGCAGCCGAGCCTTCCCTCAAAAAACAAATTCATCATAAACGTTTCAACCGCATCGTCGAAATGATGACCGAGCGCGACCTTGTTACAGCCCATTTCCTTTGCGGCAAGGTGAAGCGCGCCACGGCGCATCTTCGCACAAAGCGAGCAGGGGTTGCTCTCGCGTCTTACATCAAATATAATTCTGGCAATTTCGGTTTTGACTGCCTTAAATTCAACGTCAAGTCGCTCGCAGAAATTCCGAATAGGCGTAAAATCCGCATCCTCAAAGCCCATATCTATGGTAATAGCCTTGATAGTGTACTTTTTAGGATAAAATCTTCTCATCTCGGCCATAGCCTCAAGAAGCGTCAGCGAGTCCTTGCCGCCGGACACGCCAATGGCGATAACGTCACCGTCGGATATCATACCGTAATCATCGACAGCCCGTCTTACAAAGCTTAAAATTCTTTTTAACTCATTCATAGTTTCATATACTCACACTTTTCATATAATGTAAAAGAAAGGCGGTGTAATATGGCAATAAAAATATATATTGACCAAGGTCATAACCCGAGAGATTATAATACGGGCGCAGAAGGGGGCGGCTACTATGAGCAGGACATAACCTATCGCATCGGTATTTTGCTTAACAATCTATTTTTATCAAACCCGAATTTTGAAACGATGCTATCGCGTCCTAATGCTCAAACGATACTCGGTACATCAAACTCAACCAGCCTTCGCGCAAGAGTTGATATGGCAAACGCATTTGGCGCAGATTTGTTTCTGTCGCTTCACACAAACGCATCTGCAAATCCGTCTGCTAACGGCGCAGAGTGCCTGATTTACAGCTATTCATCCACCGTATCCTACGCTGTGGCAGAGGATATTCTTGAGCAGCTGACGCTGATTACGGGGCTTCGTAACCGAGGTGTCGTCGAGCGACCGGGACTTTACGTTCTGCGTCGCACAAATATGCCTGCCGTAATAGTAGAAATGGGCTTTATAACAAATCCACAGGACCGCGAGCTTATGGTAAACTCGCCAACTCTGTTTGCAAGCGGTATATACCGCGGTGTGCTTGAATATTACGGACTTCGCTGATTTAAGTCAGCTTTATTTTATCAAGGTTAAGATGCTCGTGTGTTACGGCAGAGGTTGATATATCAAAATCGTAGGTTGCGCCACACTCGGGGCAGAATGCCTGAATCGACGTATCGGTGTATCTTAAATCGTACGAGCCGCTATGGCAGGGGCAGTCAACGCACCCGTCAGCCTCAAGCTCTTTAAGCACGAGGCGTATCAGGTCGTAAACGCTGGCATCGGGCAGAATTTCAGCATCACTCATTTCCTCAGGCTGAAGATCGCTCGCCCCCTCAAGCTCAAGACGGCTGACAAGTGCGCTTATCTCATCTGCGTTCTTTTCAACCTCACCGCAAACCTGCTCATCCTTGCCGATAAAGCATATGTTCATATTTGTATAGGGGCAGGCGAGAGTAAATAAATCTCTGTCAAAAAACAGTCCTCGGCTTACAGTAAACGTGTGATTCTGCTTGCAATAAAGGCAGGGGACTGAAAGCTGAATCTTGCCGTCTGCTTTAGGCGTTATATCAAGATTACTTTCCTCGCACGTGCATTTTATTCTTAACATACCGTACTGATATGCGAACTCACCCACAAGTCCGTAGATGGACTCAAAGCATTCAGGACATCTGTAAGCTATGCTTACACCCTTTTTTTCATCCGACATATCAGTTACCTCGCTTGTATATCGCACTTACAATCTTATTAGCTGCGTCATCGCCAGATGCGATGCGAAGAAGCTCGCTTGCAAATTCAAGCGCAACACCCATACCCTTTGCCGTGGTGATGTTGCCGTCGGTTACTACGTACTCTGAAGAAATAGTAGCGCCGTCAAGCTCACCCTCAAAGCCCGGGTAGCAGATAGCTTCCTTGCCCTTAAGCATTCCGCGTCTGCCTAAAATAAGTGGGGCGGCGCATATTGCCGCAAGGTGCGCGCCTCTTTCATAAGCGCCGCGTACTGCCTTGTCAACGAAATCACTCGCGTCAAGGTTTGTTGCACCAGGCATACCGCCAGGAAGAATGATCATACCGTATTCGCTTATATCAGCGCACTCACTGTCGGTTTTGTCGCATTCGACCTTGATGCCGTGCGAGCCGATTGCGGTCTTAGTGCCAATTCCGATAATATCTACTGCGACACCGCCACGGCGAAGCATATCAACGGGTGTAAGTGCCTCTATTTCTTCAAATCCATTTGCTAAAAAAATTGCAACCCTCATATTTCAGTCCTTTGGTTTGTTATTTACTTGCTCTTATGAGACGGGCGAGCTTAATCTCGTCAATCTGCGCGAGAGTTTTCCTCTTCGTTGAAGAGGGAAGTATTTCTACTATCTCAAGGCGTTTCATCTCATCAATAAATTTAGTTGCCCTTGTGTAGCCTATCATAAGCTTTCGTTGAAGCTGTGATGTGCTTAAAATACCAGTATCTCTGACAACATCAATAGCCTCTAAAAAGCATTCGTCTTTGATAATATCCTCACACTCAGCCTCGCTGTTCTCTTTTTCGTCAATGCCCGATATTTCATTAAGAGCTGTGGTATCATAGCTGACACCAGCATAAATCGAGCTTAGCGCGTCAATAAAGCTTCTAAGCTCAGTGATGGTTACGAGCGGTGCTTGAAGCCTTTGAACTTCGCACGAATTATTATAATAGAGCAGCATATCACCGTGACCGAGAAGCTTTTCTGCACCTGAGTGTCCAAGCGCGACCATAGAGTCAACAATGCTTGAAACTCGGAATACTACTCTTGAGGGGATATTTGCTTTAATTGAGCCCGTCAAAATATCAACCGATGGGCGCTGTGTTGAAAGAATAAGATGTATTCCCGCGGCTCTTGCTTTTTGTGCAATAATCAATATATAGCTTTCAATTCTTGCCTTATCAACGAGCATAAGGTCTGCAAACTCGTCAACGAATATAAATATTCTCGGAAGCTGCTTGATGCCTTCTTTATTTGCATACTCATTGTATGCGTCAAGCCCTTTTACATTTGCATTCATAAACATCTCATAGCGTCTGTTCATTTCGTTGTTTGCATATTGCAGTGCGTTAATAGCGCTTTTTGTATTCTGCACAATCGGGCAAAGCAGGTGGGGCAGGGTCATATATTCATCAAACTCAACTCGCTTTGTATCAACGAGTATAAGCCTTATATCGTCAGGCGTCGCGTGAGAAAGAATGCTCATTATAAGCGAGTTAATAAATACAGATTTTCCTGAGCCCGATGCACCCGAGATAAGCAGGTGAGGGAAGTCCTTTGCATCCTTGAATAAAATAGTTCCGTCAAAAGAAGCACCCATAGCAACTGTTGTTGAGTTCTTCACGATTTTATCGTCCTTGATTACATCAAGCAAACGGACCCATTTTGGATTTCTTCTTGGAATGTCAATTCCAATAAGCTTTGTACCAGGAATAGGTAGCTGTGCGCATATGGATCTTGTTTCAAAGACAAGCTGTAAATCATCTATAAAAGCTCT
Organism: Eubacteriales bacterium; assembly: GCA_045611965.1. Classification (GTDB taxonomy): domain Bacteria; phylum Bacillota; class Clostridia; order Oscillospirales; family CAG-272; genus UBA1740. The sequence goes on along the minus strand of JAZKYE010000030.1, from coordinate 10,140 downwards.
GATTTTGCTAAGAGATACATTAGGATAGGGCTTGATACGGAAGCGGATAAAGCGAAGTCCTATTTCGTATCCTTCGATAAGTACAGGAATTTTTGCATTCGAGAACTCGCGCTCAAGCTTCTTTGAGATTTCATCAATACCCTCTGCAACAATATCAGCATCTGCAAATGATTTTATCGCTGCGCGAAGCCTTGCGGCAACCGAATTGTCTGAGGGCTTGCTCTCAATTGCCTGCGGTGCTGAGCCATTACAATGGGTTGAAATGGTATTTATGATATGCTTCATGCGTGCATCAGACGTATCAATTTTCTGAACGGCTACAATCTGGTTTGTGCTGAGCAGGATTTCAAACTCGTCATTAAGGGTGATATTTTCGGTCTGAACAGGAATTATAGGCTTTCTTTCGGTTATTGCCGTTGCCACCTCTTTAGGAACCCACGGAGAATTCTGCGCGTGATCTGTGAGCAAAAGCACAAGGCACGAGCATTCGCCAATAGCCTTATTCAACACCTTTAAATAGTTGCTTCCCACGGGAATATCGTATGGCGCCATCCAGGTGTCGATGCCGTTTGAATTTAACAGCACGCGCAAAGAATCTGCGGTGCTTTGATTTTTAGTGCTGTAGCTTATAAATGCATATCCCATAACGCAATCCTTCTAAATTCTTATCAGAGAGGACAGCAGGCGCCGTCCTCATTAAGATAATCAGTCAATGCTGGTAAGACGCGAAAGCTTCTCGTGCCACTCGTCAAGGGAAATAAGAATATCTCTTGCCTTTGAGCCGTTCTTTTCGCTGACTATGCCAAGCTCTTCCATATTGTCGATATACTGCGCCGCTTTAGAGTAGCCTATGCTCATTCTTCTCTGAAGCCACGAGGTCGCAACGCTTCCGTTTCTTATCGACATCTCAACCGATGCCAAGAACTTTCTGTCGCGCAGGCATCCCGTAACGTCACCGCCACCTGACGAGAAATCGTCACCGTCATCGTTTGATTTGTCGCACTTCTGAGCGGCCTTGCGAATATCCTCGATAGCCTGCTCGTCGTAGGTGGCCTCGCCAACCTGCTTTTTGATATACTCTACGATAATTTCGGTTTCCTTTTCGGATACGTATGCGCCCTGCAAGCGCTTTGCATTCGGTGACTTGCCGTCAACGAAGAGCATATCGCCTCGTCCGATAAGGCTCTCTGCGCCTACGCGCTCAAGAATTGTTCGCGAGTCAACCTGCGAGGCAACCTTGCAGGCGATACGCGAGGGAATGTTTGCCTTGATAACACCCGTAATAACGTTGACAGACGGACGCTGAGTACCGATAACGAGGTGAATGCCTGCCGCTCTTGCCTTCTGTGCAATAAGAGTAATAAGGTTTTCGACGGGGTCACGCATACTTATCATAAGGTCGTTAAGCTCGTCGATGAAGATAATGATTTTAGACATAGGCTCGCCAAGCTCAGGGCTTTGAGCAACCCTTTCGTTGTACGAGTCGATGTTTCTTACGGCAAGCTTCTGGATTATGCCGTATCTCTTGTTCATTTCCTGAACAGCCCAGTCGAGCGCACCTGCCGCCTGCTTGGGGTCGGTTACAACGGGAACGAGAAGGTGGGGAATTCCGTTGTAGGGCGCAAATTCAACGAGCTTCGGGTCAATCATAATAAACTTGACCTCGTCGGGCTTCGCGCGGTAGAGAATACTCGTGATAAGCGAGTTCATACATACCGACTTACCCATACCCGTAGCGCCTGCGATAAGAAGGTGGGGCATATCGGAAACATCACCGAATATGGTTTCACCCTCAACGCTCTTACCGATGCAAACCGCGGTCTTGGATGCCTTCTGCGTGAAGGCAGGGGACTCAATAAGCTCGCGGAGCGATACGATGGATGCAACCTTGTTGGGCACTTCAATACCAACCGCGCTCTTTCCGGGGATAGGCGCTTCAATTCTTATAGACTGTGCCGCGAGCGCGTAAGCAAGGTCGTCCTCTTTTTTGGAAATCTGGTTAACGCTGATGCCCTTCGCAGGAACGACGGAATAGCGCGTTATACGCGGACCTCTGTCAACACCCCTGACGGTTGCGGTTATTCCAAAGGAATCGAGGGTGCTTACGAGCTTTTCTGAGCATTCGTATATCTCTGCCTGAATCTTATCGGTATCCTCTGGCGGTGCCGGCGCGAGAAGATCAATGGGCGGGAAGCTGTATTTTGAATAGTCCTTCTTTTTCTTTAGCGGCTTTTTGTCAGGCGCTTTGGGCGCTTCCTTGGGCGTTGTGTCCTCATAGGTGGGCAAGAAGGGTGGCTCTTTGTCATCGACATCCTCATCACTCACATCCTCGTCTATCACATCATCCTCGCTCGCATTGGCGACTTGCTCGCCACCGTCCTTGCCGGAGAAAATATCAAACATGCTCTTAAAGCCCTCGACGGCAGGATTTCTCTCATCCTCGGGGATTTCAACCTTGTCCTCTATAACCTCGGGCTCAAGCTCTGACTCGGGAATATCCTCGTCATCCTCGTCGTCAGAAAAATCAAGTCCTACCTTCGCAGGTGCAGGCTGTGCGACGGGGGGATTTTCGTTAAGGCGCTCTCTCGTCAGGGTAATAGAGCTTACCGACTCCGGCTGCTTTTCCTCAAACACCTGCGTGGGAACAAACTCGCGTATAGGCGCGCTCTGTTGCGTGGGTGTGCTCACGCTCTCATAGCTTCGCTCATCAAATGTAGCACGGGGCTGCTCGACAGCAGGGGCGGCTACGCTCTGATATGAAGCAGGGCGCACGACCTCAGGCTCTTGGGTGGGGGGAGTGTAGCTGTTGCCTACCTCAGAGCTCGAATCGGTGAAATCATACCTATCGACAGCAGGACTTGCTTCCTTGTAAACAGTGTCGCTATATGTCTGCGTCTGACGCGTGGGCACAGATGCGGGTTGAGTATCGTCTATAGCCTCAACGAACCTGAACGGATTATTAGCTCGGAAGCCCTTGGTAAAGGTAGGGTTGTCCTGACCGAATCTTGAATAATCCGAAATTCTCTCGGCATCCTCGCGGCGACGTCTTTGCTCTTCCTCTGCCGCTCTTTGACGTTCGATGCGCTCACGCTCAAGCCTCTGCTCTTCGATGCGCCTTTCCTCTTCCTCTTTTCTACGCAGTTCCTCTGCAACGCGCAAGGCTTCCTTGCGCGTTTCTTCTTCTGCGAGCCTTCTTTGCTCTTGACGCTTTCTTTCTTCAAATTCGCGCGCCATTTTCTCTCTTGCAAGCTGTCTTGGCGTAAGCTCGCCAAGCTCTTCGGTCACCGTCGCGGTCTTTACCTCGTCGGGAGCTTTGCTTGATGGCTTGTAGGCGTATTTTTCATTTGTAGCAAGCTCGTACGGATCAAATTCCTCTGTGAATACGCTGTCCGCGCTATCGTCAAGTCCGTAAGGATTCTTGGGCTGACCCGTCCCTTTGCGTATATCAAAGAATATAGTACCGTCAGATGATACGTTGGTATCTCTTACGAAATCACCGTCGTTCTCATCAAAATCGCCATATACTCTTTCAGAGTTTTCGGGCATAATGTCCTCGGGCATCTGCTTGTCAAAGCCCGAACGAAGATTGTCAACCGTTTCACCAAGCGCGCCATCCTTGGTTTCATATATACCAAGCTTGGGTATCTCAAGGGTGCTGACACCGTTTCTTGCGGAAAAGAAATCATCGTCCATAAGCTCGCTTGCCGTTCTCTTGCCGATAGAGCCGCCGCGCGCCTCTTCCCTTGCGAGTGCCTTGGCATCCGCTTTAGCCTTTGCCTTTGCAGCCCTTTGCTCGCGCTTTTGTCTTTGCTTTTCCTTTTTCTCGTTGTGCTTTCTCTCGGCTTCTGCAATATTATTCAGAACCTTGCGAAGGGCGGAAATAGCAATTTTCTTAAGCGCGCTGTCCTTTCCTGAGAAGCAGTAAACGATGTAAAGCACGAAAACGAGTGCCATAAAGATTATAACGCCGATTTTACCAACCACGTTAATCAGGGCATAGCCGATAACGCCGCCGAAAAATCCACCGCCTACCATCATAACGCCGTCCTGATAGAACTTGTTCATATCGAATACAAGCTCTGCGTTGAAATTCGGTATCAGGTATGCAAGCTCGGCAAGCGTCAGAAGCAGAATGACCGAAAGCGCCGTCCTTCCGATAACACGTCCGTTTTTAACGTCCTTAAGGTAAAACAGCGCGTGAATGACCATAAGCACAGGGATTACGTATGCCATATAGGAAAACAGACCCTTGAGGAAATCGGCAAAGAAGCTACCGAATGAGCCTACCTCGCTGCCTGATACAAGGCAAACGGTGGTGAATATAGCAAATGCGACGAGCACGATGGGCACGGCTCGCATATATCCCTTTATTTCCCTTGAAGCAGGGGTGTTTTTCTTAACGTATATAGCATCAGGCTCTGCCTCGACGCGCTTCTTCCCACGGCTGAAGAAAAGATGCGGCTTTTCGCCATTTTTATTTTTCTTGTCTTTTTTGTTACCGAAAAGTGACATTTCTACCCCCAATAGAAAATTTATATGCAAAATCCTTTGTCAAAGTCTGTGACTTTGCAGACTATTCCATTATAATAAATATATTTTACCAAATTTTTGCGCGTATTACAAGAGAAAAACATAAAAATTTTAAATATTTTACTTGGGGCAAATTATATATACGCCCTTGACAATAAGGGGGCTGTGTGATAAAATATATTATTATATTTATTATAGCGAAAGGCAACTGAAATGCGTCTTTATAATTCACTCACAAGACAGAAGGATGAGCTTATACCAAGGGTAGAGGGTAAAATTTCAATGTACACCTGCGGCCCTACGGTCTATCACTTTGCACATATTGGAAATCTGCGCTCGTACATTATGGAGGATATTCTTGAAAAGTATCTTCGCTACTCTGGATACGACGTAAAGAGAGTTATGAATATAACCGACGTCGGACACCTCACGAGCGCTGCCGATACGGGCGAGGATAACAGGCTGAAGGGCGCAAAGCGCGAGAAGAAAACCGTAATGCAGATAGCAGAGTTCAATACCGAAGCCTTCTTCAAGGACTGCTCAAAGCTCAATATCAAAACCCCCGATGTAGTAGAGCCTGCCACGGGCTGTATCGCAGAGTTTATTGATATGATAAGCACCCTTCTCGATAAGGGCTATGCGTATTCCGCAGGCGGCAACATTTACTTCGATACATCAAAGCTTGATAAATACTATGTATTTAACGATTTCAACGAGGATGACCTCAATGTAGGAGTAAGAGATACGGTCGAAGAGGATTCCAACAAAAGGAACAAGACCGACTTCGTTCTCTGGTTTACAAAATCAAAGTTTGACGACCAAGAGCTCAAGTGGGATTCGCCCTTCGGTGTCGGCTATCCCGGATGGCACATAGAGTGCTCTTGCATTGCGAGAAAGCATCTCGGTGAATATCTTGATATTCATTGCGGCGGTATTGACAACGCCTTTCCTCACCACACAAATGAGATAGCGCAGAGCGAGGCAACCTTCGGCCACGATTGGTGCAATTACTGGTTCCACGTTCACCACCTCAACACATCGGGTGGCAAAATGAGCAAGTCAAAGGGCGAGTTTCTCACCGTTTCTCTTCTTGAAGAAAAGGGCTACGATCCGATAGTTTACAGATTTTTCTGCCTTGGCTCGCATTACAGAAAGAACCTTGTGTTCTCTTATGAAAATCTTGATAACGCAAAAGCATCGTTTGAAAAGCTCGTCGCAAGAGTTGCCTCGCTTAAGGCTGACGGCGGTGCGATAGATAATGCGGCATTCTCGCGCGGTCGGGAAATATTCTCATCTGCGCTTGATAACGACCTCAACACCTCGCTTGCGATAACCGCGCTTTACGACGTTATGAAGCTTGATACAAATGATGCAACCAAGCGCGCGCTTATTGCCGATTTCGATACCGTCCTCGGTCTTGACCTTCTCAAAAAGGCAGATGAGATAAATAATAACGCATCCGAGGCGGATGAGTGTGCCGATTCCGAATTTGTTCAGTATATCAAGGCTAAAATAGAAGAGCGCAAGGCGGCTAAAAAGGAACGCAACTTTGCTCTTGCAGACGCAATCCGTAACGAGCTTCTTGAAAAGGGTGTTACGCTCGTTGATACACGAGAGGGAACGCAGTTCGTTATAAATAACTAAAAAGCAGGTAAATAAATGAAATATAATCACAGCGCCGCTGACGTTGCCTTTCTTGACGGAGAGTACGAAAGGGCAAGCCGTATGTACTACGAAGCGGCGAGAGAGGGAAACGTCAGGGCTGCGTTCAACTACGCGCATTGTCTGCGCTTCGGCTACGGAGTTGACGTTGACCTCGGACAGGCAAAGACCTTCTACACCTACGCAAGAGATCTTGAGGGCGGAGAGGCACTTTACAACCTTGCCATAATGTATCTTGAGGGGCTTGGCGTACAGAGCGATTTTAAAAAAGCGCTTCGCTATATGCACGACTCGGCTCATGAGGGCTGCGTTGAGGCTATGCTCTATCTCGGAATGGTATACACTACGGGTTATTTGCTTTACCCCGATATTATCGGTATCGGTATGATACCATTTCACAAGCCGATTATGAGAGATACCTCGGTAGCTCTTCTTGACGGTGATATTCTTTCAGCAGAGCAGGATGAAGAGCGTCGCTTCTCTGCGGTAAGCGCGGATTCAAGGCGCGCATTTGAGTTCTTTCGCGCGGCGGCACTGCACGATCCCACCTATGTAGAAGAGCTCGTTGCAAAGGGACAGTATCTCTACGCAAAATGCTATCTTGACGGAATGGGCACTGATTTTGACAGAAACAAGGCTTTGACGCTTATGCTCGTTGCAGGAAGAAGCGGTTCTGCGGATGCTGTGGAATATCTTGAATCAAACGCAATCACGCATCAGATGCTGCTTGACGCGGCGACAGAGGTGCGAAGCAGGAAGAAGGGTTAGGCATGAAATATAAGGTTGTCGGCTGGACAGACTACGATGATATCGAAATAATGGACGGTGAGTGCACTGATGCCGCAATAGCCGCTATCGTCGACGATATCAAGGCTAACGGTTATTCCTTCTCGGGCCATGCACATCAGGAATACGACTGCGGTGTGCCCGTGCTTAACGACGGGCTCGCAAGGCGCTTTTCCGCACGCAGCTGGGGTAGTGTAATGGCAAAGGCAAACGGATACTTCGATTATATGGATTATTCTTCCTTCGCTTTCAGTTTTGATCTTGAGGACGAGATAATGCCTGATGCCGACAGATGGTATAGCGAGGGGGATGGCTTCGAGCTTTGTGAGGCTGATAAATTTTCCTTTGAGGTCACCGCACAAGTGCTTGACAGTATAGCTACGACGGGCGAATATTTATGCGACGATACCGATGCGCTTCGCTATCTTGAAATAGGCGATACCGCAGTATTCACCGACGGCGAGCGCCAGCTCGAAATGATAATTGACACATACGAGCGCGCATGGCTCTATGGCTACGGCAAGGATAAGCGTGTCGTATTCTTCGACGAGCTTTCCTACTTACTCTATTCACACCTCAAAAGCGAGGTGGAAAAAGCAAACTACGCATACTCGCAAGGAACTAAAAAAATCAAGCTTGTCTTAAAGCAAAAATAATATAGAAAAAAGAGCAAACAGTCGTGTTTGCTCTTTTTGTGTTAGTAAAGTATTTGCGATAAAGTGATGTTATGCTACGCATAATGGTGCGCGAAGTGATGCTTTGCGCTGTTAATGCGCGAACTGGCTGTCGTAAAGCTCTTTGTAAAAGCCGCCGCTTGAAAGAAGCTCTTGATGCGTTCCTTGCTCGATTACCGAGCCGTTTTTCATTACGAGAATAAGGTCGGACTCGCGTATTGTTGAAAGGCGGTGTGCGACGATAAAGCTCGTTCTGCCCTCGCACATTTTGTTAAAGGCGCGCTGTATGAGAATTTCGGTTCTCGTGTCGATAGACGAGGTTGCCTCATCAAGAATAAGCATCGGTGGCAGGGTAAGCATTACACGCGTGATACAAATAAGCTGCTTTTGTCCTGCCGAAAGATCGCCGTCAGCTTCGGATATAACGGTATCATATCCCTCGGGCATTCGCTTGATAAAGCTATGAGCGTGCGTGAGCCTTGCCGCGGCAATTATTTCCTCATCTGTTGCATCAGGCTTTCCTATTTTAATATTATCTCTTACCGTTCCGTGACGAAGCCAGGTGTCCTGAAGCACCATACCGTAGCTTGAACGAAGCTCGTGGCGTGGTATAGTTCTTATATCATTTCCGTCAAGTAAAATTCTACCTGAATTTACATCGTAAAAGCGCATAAGAAGATTGATAAGGGTAGTCTTTCCGCATCCCGTAGGACCTACGATGGCAACCTTCATACCGGGATTTACATTTACAGTAAGCCCTTCGAGCAGTGGCTTGTCTTTAGTGTATGAGAAGTAAATGTCATCAAGCACGGCCTCACCGTGCGGTGCACCGTTAAGAGTTTTATCGGTTGCATCAGGCGTTTCGCTCGGCTCATCAATAAGCTCAAAAACTCTTCCGGCGCACGAAAGCGCGTTTTGAAATTCGGTTATGACACCCGAAATATCGTTAAACGGCTTCGTGTATTGGTTTGTATATGCAAGAAGCGTCGTCAGCATACCGACCGTTATCGCGCTTGCCGTGCCGTCAGCATAAATTACCGATAAAGCGCCGACAAGAGCAACTGCCGCGTAAACTAAGCTGTTAACAAATCTTGTCGTCGGGTTAACGAGGGAAGAGTAGAAGATTGCGCGCAGAGAGGATTTTTCAAGACGCGAATTTATCTCGTCGAATTTTTCAGTTACCTCGTCCTCTCTTGAAAAGGCAAGTATAATCTTCTGATTTTGAATAACCTCGTCAATATGAGCAGTTTGCTCGCCGTTTGTCCTTGAACGAAGCGTAAACATATCTCGCGTATGTGTACCGATAAACTTTGCAATAAAGAGCGAAATTGGCGTCAGGAAAACAACAACGAGTGCTATTTTCCAGTTTAGATAAAGCATAAATATCAGCGTACTGATAATAGTAACAGCCCCGACGAACAATTGGCTGAAGCCCAGAAGCAGACCGTCGGAAACCTGCTCAACGTCATTTATAATTCTACTTACCGTATCACCGCTTTTGTGCGTATCAAGATATGAAAGCGGAAGCTTTTCTATCTTTGAAAAAGCAACGTTTCGTAAATCGCGGCTTACATTATACGCTGTTTTGTTGTTGATATAGGTCATTATCCATTGAAGTAATGCTGTAATTATCACCATTACGAATACAGCGATTAGTATAGAATAAATGCCGTTTGTGTAGACGTTGTCCTTATCTACTATCAGGTCAATTGCATCACCGATAAGTATAGGCACGCAAAGTGTTAGCGCAACCGTTACAAGCGATATCAAGGAAGAGAGAAGAAGCAGATATTTGTATCTGCCGACAAAGGCGAGCATTCGCTTGAATGAGTCTTTTTTAGTCATTTTACACACCCCCCTCTGCATTTTCAGACGAGAACTGCGTGTTATATATTTCACGGTAAATCGAGCATCTTGAAACAAGCTCATCGTGCGTACCGATATCCACGATATTAGCATCGTCAAGAACGACTATCTTGTCTGCCGCCATAACCGACGAGGCTCTTTGTGAAACGATAAACACGCACGCGCCAAAGTCAAGACCGCTTATTGCCGCGCGCAGTCTTGCATCAGTTGCAAAGTCGAGCGCAGACGCCGCATCGTCAAGTATTAATATTGCAGGGCGTCTGACGAGAGCTCTTGCTATGGTAAGACGTTGACGCTGACCGCCCGAGAGATTTCTTCCGCCGGCCTCAATATACGCATCAAGTCCGCCCTTGGCAAGGATTACATCATCGGCCTGTGCAAGCCTTACTGCTTCCATAAGCTCGCTGTCGGTTGCGTTTTTGTTGCCCCAGAGCAGATTTTCGCGTATAGTACCTGAAAACAGCACGGCTTTTTGTGTTACTATGCCGACGTTTTCACGAAGCGAATCCTTGTCGAACTCGCGTATATCCGTTCCGTCAAAGGTGATTTTTCCGTCAGTTGCATCGTAAAATCTCGGAATTAGGTTTATAAGCGTTGATTTTCCTGCGCCCGTACCGCCTAT
>JAZKYE010000029.1:0-2351 GCA_045611965.1 Eubacteriales bacterium | reverse complement strand
CTGCCACCGGGTAGTACAATGCATTTGCATTCGTTTACACATCGTTAGGTCTTAGAAGATGTGTATGCGGATGCTTATTTTTTTGGAGGTTTTATGAAAAGAGTATGCAATTATTTTTCAAGGACAGAGCTTTCCTTATGGTCGGTATCCGTTATCTTTATCGTTTTATCATTCTGCATTTTTGACCGTGAAAGCTACCTGACATTGATAGCATCCTTGATTGGTGTTACCTCACTAATTTTCAATGCAAAGGGCAATCCCATAGGGCAGGCTCTTATGATTGCTTTCAGCTTGATTTACGGCATCATATCCTACGCCTTCTCTTATTACGGTGAAATGATTACATACCTCGGAATGACGATGCCGATGGCGCTCTTTGCTCTTATTTCTTGGTTGAAGAACCCATACAAAGGTAACAAGGCAGAGGTCAAGGTAAATAATATCGGTAAAGCAGAACAACTCCTTATGTGGCTACTCACGCTCATCGTTACAGTAGTGTTTTATTTCATTCTTGATTACTTCAATACAGCGAATATTGTACCAAGCACTATTTCTGTAACCACGAGCTTTCTCGCTGTATATCTGACTTTTCGCAGATGTCCGACCTTCGCCTTGGCTTATGCCGCAAACGATATTGTCTTGATTGTTTTATGGGTGTTGGCGAGTCTATCGGATATTCGCTATATATCCGTCGTTGTCTGCTTTGTGGCTTTTCTGTTCAACGATATTTATGGTTATATCAGTTGGCAACGAATGAAAAGAAGGCAGTCCAAATAAACTCAATTCGTCAAATTCTTATTTATCGGTGAGATAATTATACCATATTCTTATGAATATTTCAATCGTTTGCTTGACATATCCCCATTTTTGCGGTATAATAATTACGTTAAATATATAGGTCACCGGAGGCTGTGTACCGTAGTACCGTAATGCCGGATTAGGTGTCCAAGTGAGCTTGGGTTATTGTATAGAAAGGCCCAAGCTCTATTTTTTATTTCGGAGGTATTTATGAAAAATATGAAGGTTACTCTTGTGCCGCTTACGGCAGACGACCGTGAGCAATTTATCCTTGACAATCAATGGGCTTTCAAATATGGCGCATTGATGGAGTTCGGAGAGCGTGACGACCATATTGACGACGACGGTGAAATCATCTCTCGTATAACCATTGAGAAATCCATAGACAACCCCAAAAGCGAAACCTACCGCATATTGCTTGACGGTGAGAAGGTCGGTGGATTGATACTTACGATTGACAAGGAAACGCATCACAACCACTTGGATATTCTCTTTGTATTGCCCGAAGCGCATAGCAAAGGCATTGGCTACGGTGCGTGGCAAGCGGTTGAGGCTCTGCATCCCGAAACGGTGGTTTGGAAAACTTGCACCCCATATTTTGAGAAGCGCAATATCCATTTCTACGTAAACAAGTGCGGCTTCATGATTGATCAATTTTGGTGTGAGTATTTTCAGCCCGAACACGATATATTCGAAGATGAAAAGCACGATCCCGATGAGGGACCTGATGAAATGTTCCGATTCATTAAGGTAATGAAATAATCTTGTGTACTTGAACTCTTCACAACTCTGTGGTATAATGTTTCTACAAGTCTCGGCTTGAATATTTTTATCGGATTGTGCTGTTTGAAAAACACCAACACCTTGGACATTGTATTGTAAACGAGAGGCCCCGAAATACATTCTCGGCATTTCTCTCGCATCCCCGTTGCCAACAGATTTGAAAAGGATTAAAAATGAATAATTTGACGATACGTTTAGAAACAGAAAAGGATTATAGAGCAGTAGAAGAGCTCACCCGTGAGGCATTTTGGAACGTCTATAAGCCGGGGGCGGACGAGCACTACTACGTCCACATGATGCGAAATCACCCCGACTTTATACCCGAGCTTGCGTTTGTGCTTGAGCTTGACGGCAGAATTGTCGGCAATATCATGTACACGAAGGCATGGCTTGAGGACGAGTCCGGTGAGAGGAAGGAAATTCTTTCCTTCGGGCCTCTTTGCGTTGCACCCGAGTATCAAAGGCAGAAGCTCGGCAAGCTACTGATTGAGCATTCCTTTGAGGTCGCACGCAAGATGGGTTATGACGTAAACATCAATTTCGGCAATCCGGGCAACTACGTCAGCCGTGGCTTTGTGAGCTGCAAAAAGAAGAACGTCAGCTTTGTCAGAGAAGGCAATTTCCCGACAGCTTTACTTGTAGCAGAGCTTGTTCCTGGTGCTCTTGACGGCAAGAAGTGGATGTACATTCCTTCTACCGCTGCCGACTGCTGTGAGGACACTGTTGCTATCGAAGCCTTTGACGCGACATTTCCACCGAAAGAAAAGAAG
>JAZKYE010000028.1:0-14502 GCA_045611965.1 Eubacteriales bacterium | reverse complement strand
GGAGTTTGATAGGTCGCAGATGTAAGTGCAGTAATGTATTCAGTTGAGCGATACTAATAGACCGAGGGCTTGAACTGCTTTTTGCAGCAGTTCAGCTAAGCATATTTGAGCTTCGCTTCTTTACTTATTCGGTTTTCTATGTACACATAAAACTGCGGACGCATGTCCGTTCATATACCATCTTAAAAGATGGAGCTTGGTAACCGAGTCTTGCGTATGCAAGGCTTTTTTTTGCGCCATGAAAGGTCGCAGATGTAAGTGCATAAGATGTATATGGAATCGCTGCGCGAGTTCCTACCAAATAGCGAAACGCTATTTGTCAGTTGAGCGATACTAATAGACCGAGGGCCCCGACTGCTTTTTGCACAAGGTCGCTAAGCATATTTGAGCTTCGCTTCTTTACTTATTCGGTGCATCACAGAACACATAAAACTGCGGACGCATGTCCGTTCATATACCATCTTAAAAGATGGAGCTTGGTAATTGAGTCTTGCGTATGCAAGGCTTTTTTGTTTTAAAACTAACCTTGTTATTTTTAAAAGTGGTACTATGTATATAAAATATAGAAGCAATAGTATATTCTGATATGTTATAATGTGGGTTGATTTTACTGAACCGCACGCGTGTTAGCAGCTCTTTCAATAACTTCACAGTAGAAATAACCTCGCAAAAAGGCAACTATAGTTTACATATTTCGACGCTTGATACTCTTGCTCATTTTTAGCTCTTATGCTATTTGGCAGGGAAGTTTTGTGCGGGATATGTCGGGAAATGTAATTCAGATGCTTAATGCCTGACAAACACTAATGGCAATAAGGCGCGTGCTGGGCGTTGATTTTTTTGCCGTAATGGCGACTTTTTTTGGAAAGGGCGTACATTTTTTCTGAAACTATTGAAAAATCTTTAAGATAGTGTTATAATACAATATATATTTACGAGGTCGGCAGTTGGCCGACAAAAGGAGTGGCACTGTGAAAAGAGATTACGTAAGAGAAATATATGAAAGCCCCGAAAGCTTCGGCGGTAAGACCGTGACGATTGGCGGTTGGGTCAGAAATCTTCGTGATTCAAAGGCATTTGGCTTTATTGATCTCAATGACGGCTCGTGCTTCAAGAGCATTCAGGTTGTTTTTGAACGCGAAAAAATAAGCAATTATGACGAGATAGCATCGCAGAACGTTGGTGCAGCGCTTAACGTAATCGGTATAGTTGAGCTTACCCCTGACGCAAAGCAGCCCTTTGAGCTTAAAGCTATCAAGATTGAGGTTGAGGGAACGAGCACACCCGACTATCCTCTTCAGCCTAAAAGACACACCGTTGAGTTCCTTCGTGAGCAGGCGTATCTTCGTCCGAGGACAAATCTCTTCTCGGCTGTGTTCAGAGTAAGAAGCGAGGTTGCGTATGCAATCCATTCCTTCTTCCATAACCGCGGCTTCGTATATGTTCACACCCCGATTATAACCTGCTCTGACTGCGAGGGCGCAGGCGAGATGTTCAAGGTGACTACACTCGACATCGACAACCCACCCCGTACCGAGGATGGCAAGATAGATTACACCAAGGACTTCTTCGGCAAGAGCGCAAATCTTACTGTGTCAGGTCAGCTTGAGGGCGAAACGTATGCGATGGCGTTTGGCAACATCTACACCTTTGGCCCTACCTTCCGTGCGGAGAATTCCAACACCGCGCGCCATGCGGCAGAGTTCTGGATGATAGAGCCTGAAATTGCATTTGCGGACCTTGATGACGATATGCAGCTTGCGTGGGATATGATTAAGTATATTATTAACCACGTGCTTGAAAATTGCAAGCAGGAAATAACCTTCTTTAACAGCTTCGTTGATAAGGGACTTCTTGAAAGACTTACTGCGCTTCGCGATGCAGATTATGCAAAGGTTACCTACACCGAGGCTATTGACGTACTGCTTAAGGCTAAAGAGGAATTCAAATATCCCGTATATTGGGGTGTTGACCTTCAGACCGAGCACGAGAGATATCTTACCGAAAAGATATACAAGAAGCCTATCTTCCTCGTTGACTATCCCAAGGATATAAAGGCATTCTATATGCGTCTCAACGACGACGGTAAGACCGTTGCGGCGATGGACCTTCTCGTTCCCGGTGTCGGTGAGATAATCGGCGGCTCGCAGAGAGAGGAAAGAATAGATGTTCTTTCCGCAAGAATGAAAGAGCTTTCTCTTGATGAGAAGGATTACTGGTGGTATATGAACCTACGCAGATGGGGCGGCACGAAGCATGCAGGCTTCGGTCTCGGCTTTGAGCGTATTCTTATGTACCTCACGGGCGTTAGCAATATAAGAGACGTTCTTCCTTATCCAAGAACGGTAGGAAACGCAGAATTCTAATAATTTAAGCGCATCAGTTGTGAGCAAGGAAGAATGTTCCTTGGTTCACGCACGATGCGCTTTTTTATTGCTATCTTCACAATATGTCAACTATACATTACATAAAACTGCTTCGGTTTTTTCGTGGGCAATTCGGGAAATGTGCGAAAATAGCCTTGCTGTGGGCTGAAATATGCTGAAAGAGTGCGAAAAACTGTACTAATTGCATAATTTTCACCCGTAGGTGTGTATAATATGCCCAAAATTTGATTTTGCGCGTAATATTTTAGAAAATATCTTGACTATTCTGCATAAAATTTGATATAATAAAAGAAAAACGCCACAATGGCAGAAAAGGGGCAAATATGAACGATTTATACGTAGGTGGCTCGACCAGCGGCTTTGAGCCCAATGACCAGATCAAGAGGAGAATTGATGAGTCTAAGGCTGCTATCAAGAATGACCTTCCCAAGTACGAGCAACTCGTTGCTGAAATGAAGAGAGCAGCAAAGGAGCTTGATGACAAGCAGAAGAAGTACAACAAGAATCCTGGCCAGAAGACCACGCCCGACCTTCAGATTGCAAAGGCAAGATACGCAAAGAGAAACAAGGAAACATCTAACGTAGTTCTCCGCATTGAAACTCGCATTGACGATGTAAAGGCCGACTGGGAAAAGCTTATCGATCAGATCAGCGTTAACGACCCCAAGAAGGCTAATAAGGAAAGAAACGAGTACAACAAGTACATATCCGATATTGAGGCTAAAAAGGCTAAGCTTGACGATGCTCTTGCAGCTGCAGGCATTGTTCTTGACAGACCTGAGGCAGTCAAGTATGAGGCACCCGCACCTGTTGCAGAAGAGCCTGCTGAGGAAGCTATTGACGAGACCGTCGCTATCGAAGAGGTTGAGGAGCCCGCTGTTGAGGAAGAGGCTGAAGAAGAGTCTGTTGTTGAGGAAGAGACTGTTGAAGAGCCTGCTGATGAGGAAGAGGCTGTTGAAGAGCCCGTTTACACCGAGGGCAGAGCTGCAGTTAACCTTGCACCCGTTGAGCTTGACGTTACCGATAAGGTCGAGAGCGTGGTAGCTAAGGCTATGGATAAGTTCTCGGCTACTCTTGATGCAAGAATCGAAGAGTACTTCGCTAACTACACCCCCGCGGTTGGTTCTATCGCAGGTGCTGCAGCATCTACCGAGGCTGCACAGCTTCAGTCTAAGATCGCTGACGACGAGAAGTTCCTTGCAGATAAGCTCGTTAGCATCGTTGAGGTTCTTAAGGGACTCAACACCGCAATGGCAACCGTTACCGCAGCATATGCAGACCTTGATGCTAAATTCAAGCGCGCAGTTGACCTTCAGAAGAAGACCAACGATATGATGCGTCATACTCTTCGTGAGCAGCAGGGCATTCAGGTAACTCAGAGAGTTATCAATCAGGACCAGCTTGAGATTCTCGAGGCTCAGGAGGCTATGGCAGAGACTCAGAAGGCTGCTGTTGAAGAGCAGGCAGCTCTTACCGAGGCTCAGGCAGCTCTCGCAGAGAAGCAGAGCGCAGTTCTCGAAACCCAGAAGTCGCTTGACGAGGCTATGAAGGGCGTAATGAAGGAGCAGAAGAAGGTTATCAATGCTCAGGCAGCTCTTACCGCAGAGAGCGCAAAGCAGGTTGAGGCTCAGGCTGCTATCAAGGATCAGCAGGCAGCTATCGCAGATGAGCAGAAGGGTATGCTCGCTGCACTTAAGCAGACTCTCAAGGACCAGAAGGCTACCGCAGCTCGTCTTGCAGAAGCGGCAGAGCTTCAGCGCGGTACGCTTGATGACGTTAAGGAAATTCTCAAGAGTGCAAAGTCTACATCTGCGAAGAGCACTAAGCGTCGTCCTGCAACCGAGGAATAATCAGAATATTTCATCAAGTGATGTATTTATATCATTGATAATATCAAATAAAGCATCATCGAGGTCGGAGTGCCAAGCTCCGACCTCTTTTATATTGCCGGTCGCCGGCAGGACTATCGGCACACCGCACACCGCCCGCTTTTTAGCCTCTGAAACAAGCGCACGGTTCTTTTCGGTATCGGTGCTTATAAAGGTCATTCTTCGCTGTGTGAGCGAAAGTATTGCCCCGTGAAGTCGCTCTGAAACTACTGCAAAGGCTTTTTGTATGAGTGAAATCAAGTCAGCCTCATCCTTTGGTATGATGAACGGAAGGTTTTGTCTTTTGCATATTTCACCGACAGCTTTAGCATCGGAATTTTTAAATAAAACCGTTACCGTGAGCGGCAAACCTCTCTTCCGTGCCAAAGCCTTGGCGAAATCCAGCGCGTCATCCTCGCACCCCTTTGCAATGAATAAAACAAATTCCCCCTCGCTGCTGCTTTTTATAGTGCCGTCATATGCAAGAAAGCAAAGGTCGGGCATCAGCCTTGGATTTTTAAACCCTAGCATAGCGAAGCTTTGTCTGTCGTGCGATGTCCGTGCCCCTATAAAGTCGGCAGACATAACTGCCGCCCTTGCGATTAGCCTATATGGCTTTCCTGAAATACATCCTATTCCCGAGCCGAGAAAATATACACGCGCCCCAAGAATGCGCGCTAAAATAACAACTGCAGAATAGTATAGAAGTGAACGGTTACTGCTCTCGTTTTGTAGAAGGTTGCCGCCGCCGAGAGCAAGTATGTCACAGCTTATCAGAGCACGTAAAATTGCGATGGGACTTTTGCGATTTATCTCGCGCGGCGAGCGTTGATTTCCGGCCGCTTTACCCATAGCGATTCTTATATCGCAAACACCTCGTTTGTTAAGAGCCTCGGTGCAGTATTTGAGTGTAAGCTCGTCACCGATATTTCCAAAACCAAAGTACCCAAGAAGAAATACCTTGGGGCTTGTCCTAACGGCATCGTATGCCATGATAGCATCACGCGCCATTGATGCGGATGAATATACCTCTGACACAAGCTCGTGTTGCATATCGCTAACGCTTTGACGAAGCGTCTTGCTATCAAGAAGTCTTTCTATGTCATTTCGCAAAAGCTCATTTTTGCATTTCTGAAAACCTCGTGCACAAAAGTTGGTTTCTATAAGTTCTGTAATCAACTCTTTACATATAACCCCACCGTAGCCGTCATTTCCCGCTATTACGCAGGGAACACCAAGTGCCATAGCCTCAAGCGCGGCGCGGCTGACACCTACAAAAATCGTACTGCCCCTGACGGCATTTTCAACGTCGCTTATACCCCCGAGAAGCTCTATCACGCGATATCCGATTTTGTCGTTTATTCTGTCTGCAAGCTCGCATAGCTCGCCGTATCTTTCGCCATCACCTGCAATTATAATTTTTATCCCCGAGTAGAGCCTGACGAGCTCGGGGGCAAGCTCTGCAAGAAGAAATGCCACGTCAGCGCGGTCGTTATCAAGACGGGAAACGTGAGAGATAACGGGTGTACCATCTGCTTCAGTCCCTCTTGAAAAGGTGGATAAATCAATTCCGTTTCTTGTTATCGCTATTCTTTTTGGGTCAAGACCAAATTCGGCTGTAAGATGCCTTTTAATATCCTCGCTTACTGATAGAGTATAATCCCCGAAATAGGATAAGCGTCCGAGCCCTCGCTTGCTGAAATCAAGATGAGCGGTGACTACGATTTTAGGGAATCCCTTGCGTCTTGCGTACCTCGCAAGATAAGCCGTAAGTCTTGTGTGTGCATGCACTACCTCACACATACGCATTTGCCTCTTGATTATGCACAAGGCGCGGAAAATACTTATTGGATCACGCCTTGTCAGCGGCGCGCGAATACACCTGACGCCAAGTGTAATCAAAGTATTCTCGTACTCACCGCCTGCCGATATTACTGTAATGTCAGCGCGCAATTTCAGCAGCTCTCGCACGAGGGTTACAACGTGCGTTTCAGCACCGCCAAGACCAAGGCTGTCGCAAAGCATAAGTATTCGCATAATTTTCCTCCGAAAATATAAGCACTCGCCCGAGGTTTTGCTTGACAAAGGCGAGTGCTTAATGTATAATTTTTTAAAAAGTCATCAGACGATAACGGTTTCACCGTCACCATCGTGCTCGGCTGCGATAAGCTGTGCGTGATAGGCGTCAATCACCGATTTTTCAAGCTCTTGTCTGAAGCTTGAATTTATCGGGTGAACTATGTCACGGTAGCTGCCGTCAGGATTTTTGCGCGAGGGCATTACGATGAAAAAACGCTCGCGTGCGTATATCACCTTGATATCGTGCACCGCAAGGCAATCGTCGATGGTTACCGAGGCAACCGCCTTCATAGGTCCTTCCTCGAAAAACTTTCTGATTTTGATGTCTGTGATCTGCATAATAATAATTCCTTTCTTGTAAAGAATAACCTTTTGTTCCTTTTACGAATATATTATACTAAAATATTATGGCGAATATTCATACAAACCGCGTTGTTTTATTTAAAATTCTATGTATGCTAATAAAATTTTAAATGTACAAACGGTAAACGGGGAGATGGTAGTATAATATATGAAAGAAACGGTGACAACACCGTTTTAGCCGCTCGCAATTTGCTGTTAAATAAAAACAGCCGCTTCTTCCTCATCGGTATCGGCGGTGTGTCAATGTCGGCAATTGCGACGGTGCTTCTTGAGAGAGGCTATCAGGTAGCAGGGTCGGATATCTCACAAAATGAAAATACCCGAAGGATAAGTGCGCTTGGCATTAAAACCTATATCGGTCATAGCGCGGATAATATAAGCCGCTTCGCACCCGATGTGTGCGTGTATTCACTCTCGATTAACGAAAGCAATCCCGAATATGCCTATGCAATATCAAACGCAATTCCTGCGCTATCCCGCGCGGCATTTATCAGCCTGCTATACGAGGGATATGACACGCGAATAGGCATCAGCGGCTCGCACGGAAAGAGCACGGTTTGTGCTATGGTGTATTCAGCTCTTATGTCATCAGGATTGCCTACTGACCTTTTGTTCGGTGCGGATTATATGGGAAAGGGCGCGTATATCGGCGGCGGTGGCAATACGGTGGTGCTTGAGGCGTGTGAGTACGGAAACTCTTTTTTAGAGCTTTCACCTGATGTATGCGTGCTTCTTAACCTTGAATACGACCACGCAGATTATTTTAAGAACATTGACGACGTTGAGCAGTCGTTTTATAAATTTGCTGAATGCGCGAGGCGCTTTGCGGTAGTTTGCTACGACGACGCGCGCCTTATGAGTATTGCCGCAAGACTTCGTGTGCCCACTCTTACCTTCGGCAGGGGCAAGGGCGCTGATGTTCGTTACGCGAGTGATACAGTTGGCGCAAAAAGGCGCGTAACCCTATATTATAAGGAAGAGAAAATAGGCGAGGTCTTGCCGTCGGTGATAGGGGAGCATAACGCAGCTAATATTGCCGCGGCGGCTTCGGTATGTATTGGACTTGGAAGAATAGGGAAGAGTGCTATTCGCTCGCTCGCAGAATTTTCCGGAATAGGCAGACGTCTTGAGCAAATCGGGCATATCGGAAGTATATCAGTGCTTTACGATTATGCTCATCATCCGACGGAAATACGCGCCACAATCAAAGCCCTGCGTGACGACGGTCGTGGGGGAATTGCTATAATCTTCGTGCCGCATACTTATTCGAGAACGATAGCCCTTCTTGATGATTTTGCTTCAGCACTGTCGTGTGCTGACGAGGTATATATTGCCGATATCTATGCCGCAAGAGAGAAGGATGACGGTAGCGTTACGCCACAGATGCTCGTTAATAGAATAATAGATAATAAAGGGCGCGCCTTTTATCTTGCCGCAGGCGAGGCAGAAAAGACGGTAGATACTGACGAAATGACAGCGCGCGGCATCAGGTCGCTTGTTATTATGGGTGCTGGCGATGCCGATGAATTTATATCGTGGGCAAAGGGCAAAATGAAAACGGAGTGATTGTTATGAAGGAAAAGCTGCTTATAAGCGCGTGCCTTTTAGGCAAGGCATGCAGATACGACGGCAAGAGCAAGAGTGTAATTGATGCCGATTCGCTTCATAAAATTACCGAGCGTTACGACATAGTTCCCGTGTGCCCCGAGTGCCTCGGCGGGCTTGATACGCCGCGAGTGCCGTCGGAAAGATGCGGTGAGCGCGTGGTAATGAAGGACGGCAACGATGTTACGGCAGAGTTCACTCTCGGCGCGACGAGGTGTCTTGAGCTTGCTCGGGATATGGATATAAGACGCGCCTTGCTAAAAGAGCGAAGCCCCTCGTGCGGAGTGCATCAGATTTATGACGGAAGCTTTACGGGAAGGCTTATTCGCGGAAGAGGAGTTCTGTCCCAGATGCTTGATGAGTGTGGTGTATCCGTGTATTCCGAAGATGATATAGAACAGTTAATTGGCACATAAACAGTGCATATTTGTAAACAATAATTTGAAAGGAGGCATGAATATGGATTTTTATACCGAAACCGAGGAAGGCGCACTCTTCTTTGATGTCGATAAGGCTCTTGGAAACGTAGAAGAGCTTCTTTTGAACAAGCGCTATTCTGAGCTTAATGCAATCCTTAAATGCCACAGCGCCCCCGATATTGCCGCAATATGCGAAAGACTGTCTGCGGCGATGCGAGGTGTCGCATATAGACTTCTTCCGAAGGAGCTTGCGGCAGAGGTATTCGTTGAAATGTCCCCGGATGCCTGCCGTGAGCTTATAGAGTCGTTTACCGACACGGAGCTTCGTGATACTCTGTCTGAGCTATATCTTGACGATACGGTTGACATAATAGAGGAAATGCCTGCTATTGTCGTAAAGCGAATACTCAAGCATTCCTCAAACGAAAATCGCTCGCAGATAAACGAGCTGCTTCGCTATCCGCACGGTAGCTGCGGCAGTATTATGACCACGGAATATGTAAGGCTTACGCCCGATATGACGGTAGGTCAGGCGCTCGCCCACATAAAGCGCGTTGCTATTGACAAGGAAACTGTCTATACCTGCTATGTCACCGATAAGGCAAGGCACCTTATCGGTATAGTTACTGCGCGCTCGCTTTTGCTTTGTGATTCTGATATCAGCCTTGAAAGCATCACAAGACAGAATATTATATACGCTACAACCTCTGAGGACCGTGAGGAGGTTGCTATGAAGTTCAAGAAGTACGGACTTATCGCCCTTCCCGTCGTTGACAATGAGCAAAGACTTGTTGGTATAGTCACCGTTGACGATGCTATGGAGGTTTTATCAGAGGAGGTCGAGGAGGACTTCGCGAAGATGGCGGCTATTACGCCGACTGACGAGGAGTATCTCAAAACCTCGGTGTTCAGCCTCTTCCTTGCGCGAATTCCTTGGCTTTTGCTTCTTATGGTGTCGGCAACGCTTTCGAGTACGTTGCTTGGCTTCTTTGAGGGTGCTCTGCTTCCCGTCCTTGTGCTATTCGTGCCGATGCTGATGGATTCGGGCGGAAATTCAGGCTCGCAGGCATCGGTTACCGCAATCCGTGCATTAAGCATAGGTGAGATAAGGCCGAGAGATTGGTATAGGGTTGTCAGCAAGGAGCTTTTTGTCGGTATTGCGGCAGGCGCTACGTTGGCTGTCGTTGCATTCGGAAAGATAATGCTCGTGGACAGGCTTATTATGAACAACCCCGAGGTTACAGTATCTGTTGCGCTTGCGGTATCGCTCACGCTCTTTGCTACTGTCTGTGTGGCAAAGCTTATAGGTGCTAGCCTTCCGCTTCTTGCAAAGGCGGTGCATCTTGATCCTGCCGTAATGGCATCGCCGTTTATTACGACACTCGTTGATGCGGTTAGCCTTATAGTTTACTTTATTATCGCATGCTATGGTTTTTCGTTAACATTGTAAACAAAGGAGTGCATAATAATGGCTAAACAGGAAAATCAGAAGCAGAAGCTCGTTCGTCTGCTTGAAATATTTATAACACGTACAGATGAAGAGAATGGACTTACGATGACGCAGATTATAGAGGCTCTGTCACTCTACGGTATTAGTGCCGAGCGCAAAAGCCTCTATGACGATTTTCAAAATCTTGAGGCACTTGGATTCCCCGTCATACGCCTTGCGGGAAATCCCCCTGCTTACACTCTCGGTGAGAGAATATTTGAGCTTCCCGAGCTGAAGCTTTTGGTTGATGCGGTGCAGTCGTCAAAATTCATAACCGCTGAAAAAAGCAAAGAGCTTATTGACAAGCTGAAGCTCTTTGCAGGTGGCGCGAGCGCCGCCGAGCTTGATCGTCAGGTGGTCGTTGAGGACAGAGTTAAGACCGAGAACGGTACGACGCTTTACATAGTCGATTCAATCCATCGCGCAATTAATCAGGGAAGGCAGATTTCCTTCCAATACTTTGATTACGATATAAAAAAACAGAAAAAGCTTCGTCACGACGGTATGAGATATCAGGTTTCGCCAAAGGCGCTGATGTGGAGTGACGATAATTATTACCTCGTCGCATACGATGAGGTCGAGGGAATTATCAAAAACTTCCGCGTTGACAAAATGGTAAAGGTAAAGCCTCTTGACGACCTTCGCTCAATTGCCGCCGATAGATACGGGCTTAATCCTGCCGATTACAGCAGAAAGATATTTGCTATGTTCGGTGGCAAGGAAGAGCTTGTTACTCTCGAGGTTAAGGAACGCCTTTCCGGTGTTATAATCGACAGATTTGGTATGCAGAATTCGTTTTTTGAAACGCCCTTCGGCTTTCGCACCTCGGTAAACGTAATGGTAAGCCCGACCTTCTTCTCGTGGGTTATGAGCTTCGGAAGTGACATCAGAATACTTAAGCCCGACTATGTCAGGGACGAGTTCCTTGATATGCTTAAAAAAATCGGCGAGGTGTACGATGGGGAATAAGACTAATTTTCATACGGTAGCGTTTGACCTTGACGGCACGCTTACCGATCCCTTTCGCGGGCTTACCTCTGGCTTTCGGTATGCGTTTCGTAAAATGAATATCGACTACGGTGACGATGAGGTGCTTAAAAGCTTCATAGGTCCGTCGCTTCGTGACGAGTGGATGCGTCTGTATGGGCTAACACCTGATGAGGTTGAGCAGGCGGTTGCGTATTTCAGAGAGTATTACAGCGTCTACGGCTGGTGGGATAACGATCTGTATTCGGGAATACCCGAGCTTCTTTCCGACCTTAAACGCGCTGGCAAAAGAATAGTTCTTGCCACAAGCAAGCCTGAGGTTCATTCGAGAAAAATTCTCGGTAAGTTTGACCTTTTCAAATACTTTGATTTTGCTTGCGGCGCGTCTTTTGATAACTCGCGCGAAAGGAAGAGCGACGTTTTGCGCTTTGCGCTTGACAGCATCGGGCTTACCCCTGACAGCTATGACGGTGTCGTTCTCGTAGGCGATACGAAATACGATATTGAGGGCGCAAGGTCTGTCGGCGTTCATTCGGTGGGCGTGCTGTGGGGCTACGGAAGCCGCGATGTCCTCGTGTACGAGGGTGCAGACCTCATAGCAGAGGATGTTGACGCCCTTCGCCATATTCTTTTGTAAGGAAAAAATAAAAGCAGAAAAGACGGCTGAATGTCTTTTCTGCTTTTATTAATTTAGGAAAGATTACTTGTTCTCTGCCTTGGGAGCGATAACCTCTTCGCCCTTGTACTGACCGCAAGCCTTGCAAACTCTGTATGCAAGATTGTACTCGCCGCAGTTGGGGCACTTTACAAGGTTAGTGGGCTCTGCAAGCTTCCAAACGCTCGAGCGTCTTTTCATCTTTCTCGAATGAGAGGTCTTTCTCTTTGGAACTGCCATTTTCTTTTCCTCCTATTGCCGAGTATGCTTAAACCAGCATTCTCTTTATATCTTTCTTATTTTTTAATCAGGGTTATTTTCGTCGCGTTCCATCTGCTCAAGCAGTGCCTTGAAGGGCAGCAGTCTTGGGTCGATTTCATTCGCGTCGCAATCACATTTTTCGTGATTCAGGTTTTTGCCGCACCGCTGGCACAAGCCAAGGCAATCCTCTTTACAAAGAATTTTTGATGGGAACTGCATCTCAAGCTGCTCTATAAGCTGTGCGTCAAGGTCAAGAAAGCCATCCTCGATTATCTCGTAATCGTCAAGTCTTTCTTCGGGTATGTCCTCAAGCATATCCTTCGAGGCGACGGTTTTCTCAAGGTCAAGGGCGAAACTGCCGTCTATGGGCTCAAGACATCTTGCACACACGGCAGAGTAGTCCACCGAGAGGGAAAGCGTCAGGAGCATATAGCCCGCAGTGTTGGTGATTCGTCCGGTAACCTTCATGGGAGAAGGAAAACTTACACCGTAAAGATAGGTCGAAGCATTATCAGAGAATTCATCAAGCGAAAGGTTAAAATCGAATGTCAGGAGCTTATCCCCCGACAGAAGCGGTCTTAAGTCAAGCCTCATGCCCGATACCTCCGATTTAAGTATCCCGTTTGTGAGTCGGGATGCGGTTTTGGAGTAGTTTAGGCTACTTTGCCCAAAATCGTACACTCTATTATATAACTTGAACTATTGTTTGTCAAGGGCTTTTTTAAATTTTTTATTTTTGCCTCTGCGCGTCAAATTTCTTGACTTTTTTTCTTTGGTGAGGTATAATCAAATCGTGATATTGAGTGAAAAGGAATATAAGAAAATGAAGCTGATTATAGCATCAAACAACGCACATAAAATAAAGGAAATCAAGGCGATACTTGGCGAGTGCTTTTCCGAGATAGTTTCGCTTCGCGAAGCGGGTATTGAGCACGAAACCGTCGAGGACGGCACTACCTTCCTTGAAAACGCCGAGAAAAAAGCTCGCGAGATAGCTGAAATATCGGGCTGTGCCTCGATAAGCGACGATAGTGGAATCTGCGTTCACGCACTTGGGAATGCCCCCGGCGTTTTCAGCGCAAGATATGCAGGTGCTCACGGTGACGATGAGGCAAACAACGACCTCGTGCTGAAGAACCTTGAGGGCAAGGAGGATAGGACCGCGCACTACACCTGCGCTATCGTGCTGGTATTCCCTGACGGCAGAGCTGTAAGCGCAGAGGGCTATATGTACGGAAGCATTATTCACGAGCGCCGCGGCACGCGTGGCTTCGGCTACGATCCGCTTTTCGTGCCGGATGGCGAGGTAAGAACGGTAGCCGAAATGACCGATGAAGAGAAAAACGCCATCAGTCATAGAGCAAAGGCACTTTCCTTGCTGTTAAAGAAGCTGGGGTAATAATATGGAGGTATTCTTTACCGTAGTCGAGTACGCAGGCATTATCGCGTTCGCCGTGGCAGGCGCTATGGTTGCGGTTGACAATTCGACCGACCTGCTTGGCGTTATAATATTATCTCTCGTAACCTCGTACGGCGGCGGTATTATGCGTGATCTGTTCCTTGGATGCACACCGCCAAGATTTTTTACGGATTACGGTGTTCAGATTGCCGTTACTATCATTTCCGCCGTTTGCGTTTTTGTTTTTGCCAGAATTTTCTCGTCAAGCTTCATAAATAATGAAAAGCGCATAGGCTCGATAACAAATGTGTTTGATGCAGCAGGACTTGGTATATTTGCAGTATATAGTGTGAATATTGCTTACGAGGCAGGACACACCTCACCGCTCGTCGTAATATCAATGGGCGTTGTTGCGAGCGTTGGCGGCGGTCTTATCCGTGACGTTATCGTTGGCGATACACCGTTCGTTTTGAGAAAGCGAATATATATTCTTGCCGCCCTTGCAGGATGCGTAAGCTGTTATGTTCTTCTCGTGCCCTTGGCGCAGAGCCCCATTCTCGCAATGGGTGTCGGTGCGCTGGTTACCTTTACTCTCAGAATACTTGCTACAGTTTTTAAATGGAATCTGCCTATTGCGATAGATTTTGAGAAAAACTCAACGGATAACAGCGGTGGGGAAAAGAACGCATAAATATATTATATTTAAAAATATTTCAAAAACCCCTTTACAACTTGCATTTTCTATGTTATAATGCTAAACGACCTATTGCTTGGCTTCAGGTATGGCCTGACTCTGTTTCGGGTATAGCCCGATGCGTGGTCTGCGCGTATCACCCGCCTGTGTGCTCGGCTTTGGGATTAATATATGAAAGGTGAAAAAAGATGATTTCAAAGGAAACCAAGACCGCCATTATCGCTGAGTTCAAGATCAACGAGAATGACACCGGCTCGCCCGAGGTACAGATCGCTATCCTTACCGATAGAATCAAC